>NZ_CAKRDI010000003.1 GCF_934309415.1 uncultured Mediterraneibacter sp. | reverse complement strand
CAACGTCTGTATACCACTGAGCGAAATCTTCTTCTCTGGCAGTGATATTCTGTACTAATTTCTTTGCCATTGTTCTTTCTCCTTTTTCATCTTCTTTTATCTTTTTTAATTTGTTTCGAAGTATAACAGTAACACTCTGTTTCCATCATTTTTCTCCGAAAAGACTTACATTGTTTTTATACCCTTCCCCCTCAGAGCTTAAAACAAAAGATGTGCCTTGGCACACTCTAGAGTGCATCTTCGCGGAGCGTTTTTACATATTAGGAAAGAGTACTTTCCTGATATAAAAAAAATCGCCGGGACATTCATCCCCACGATAGGGACCGAATGTCTCGGCGGTACCACCCTAATTAATGTAAATGCTGAGATTTTTAATGTCACATCTACATTCACTTGCTTCTCCTTTAACGCAGGCTCTACGCTGTACTTTCATACAGAGACTCCCGGGCCGGTTCCATACCGTAATGCGAAGGCTCTCACCAGCCGCCTTCTCTCTGAAGCATGCAGCGTATCTACTATTCCCGTTCAACGTCAGTTATCAAATGTGATTCTAACTGATATTCTGGCAGCTGTCAAGAGTTACTGATCTGAAGAAGTTTTGCTTTGAGCTCATTCTCCATATTCTGAAGTTCTGCTTCGGCTTCCTGACGTTTCTGTCTTCCTTCCCGCTGAATATTCATCACCTCATCAAAAGTTGCGATCAGGGACTCGTTCGTTGCCTTTAATGTCTCCATATCTACGATTCCTCGCTCAGATTCTTTCGCAGTCTCCACGGTAGCCAGCTTCAGCTTCTCTGCGTTCTTGCGGAGCAATTCATTCGTCATATCTGTCACCTGGCGCTGTGCTTCTGCTGCCTGTGTAGAATGCTGTACTCCAAGTGTAAGAACCATCTGACTCTTCCACAGCGGGATTGTATTTACAACGGTTGACTGAATCTTCTCTACCATCATAGTATCATTATTCTGGATCAGACGGATCTGCGGTGCTGTCTGAATAGAAATCATGCGAGTCAGTTCCAGGTCATGCAGTTTCTTTTCAAACCGATTACACATGGAGTCCAGATCTTTGGCTGCCTGTGCATCTTCCGGAAGTCCGCTCGCTTCTGCCTTTGCCATCATTTCTGCCAGCTGACCGTTTTTCACTTCATTCAGCTTCTTCTTTCCTGCAAGAATGTACATGGAAAGTTCTTTGAAATAGGTAAGATTCAATTCATACATCTTATCAAGAATCGCTACATCCTTCATCAGCTGCACCTGATGTGATTCCAGCACTTTCACGATCTGATTTACATTTGCTTCCGCTTTCACATATTTTGTCTTCATGGAATCAATCTTATTAGATGCTTTCTTGAAGATACCTAAAAATCCTTTTTCTTCCTCTGCATCAAAATCTTTCAGCTCTTTTACAACGCCACCTAACAGATCTCCTACTTCACCAAGATCCTTTGATTTGACGTTCTCAAGTGCCGATGCAGAGAAATCTGCCATCTTTTTCTGAGTTCCCGCCCCATACTGAAGAATCATCGCCGAATTCGTCAGATCGATCTGCTGTGCAAAGGCATCTACCATTCTTCGTTCTTCTTCACTCAGAATTGTTTCATCCATTGCAGGTTCTTCCTGAACAGCCGGTTCCTGTTTTTCTTCCGCTGCCGAAAACGGATCCAGTGTCAGTGTTGGAGCTGTGTCCATGTCTTTAAATGCATCATTCATAATCTTATGTCCTCCATAGATTTTATTTACGTTTCTTCAGACCGTCTTCTGTAAGTCCCTCCTGTGCAAGCATTGTATGCAACACTGAAATATCGGACGAGAGATCCCACGCTGTATCCTGAAACAGCTCATCCAGAAGTTTTTCAAAAGCAACATTCAATGTATCCAGTGTACTTTCGATTTCCTTTTTAGAAGAAACGATATTCTCTCCCTGAATCGGCTGTGCATCCAGTTCTTCATAAGCTTCCAGCAGTTTCATTGTCGTTGGCAGATAATAATCCATCAGTTTTCGGATATCCTCCACCGAATCCGGATTCTGTTCCACACGGTCAAAGATACGGTCTACCAGCAGTTCCATTCTTGAGATTTTTGCAGAGATCTCCACGCCCGGTATCTTGTCATTGGCTTCATGGATTCGTTTCACATACTCGTCTCCCGCTTCCACGATCTTCTGAACTTCCGGTGACAGACTCTCATACTGCTGACGCACCCGTTCTGCCGCTGCTTCCTGTTCTGCCTTTTCCTGATGCAGATGATCCATCAGGCTTGTATACTGATTCCATGCATCATCACTGACGATCAGACAGGATTCTTTCTCATCCAGATGGCCCTGGCAGAACCAACCCTTACGAATCATCTTTTTCACATCTTTCAGAACTGTCTTTGCATTTCTTCCTGTCTTTTCTGCAATCTCTTTTATGTCACAAAATTCCCTTTCCTGAATGATTGAAACATATTTTCTAAATCTTGATACGCTTCCTACCATATTAATGCCGGTTGCCGTCATTCCGATAAATAATGCCAGAACAACAGCAAATACTCCCGTAACAATTCCACCGGCCAGATCAATTGTAGTAACTGCCAGGCCAATAATCATAAACAGCAGGAAGATCAATGTTCCCGCTCCGAATATCCCGCCTGTAACCGCCAGGAATACACCACCGATCTTTGGAGCTGTTGCTTTCAAATAGCGCGGTTTCACCGGTGCAGGAGGCTGCATGGTTCCACTGCCCTGTCTGTTCTGCGTTTTTCCTGTGTTCGGTGTATTTACTTCCTTGTAGTCATAATTATACTGTTCCGATCCGGCGTTCTGATGCTGCCGTTGATCTGTGCCATAGTTCTGAGAAGGTTTTCTGTACCAGCCTCCATTCTTCAGGCCTCTTGACACATTCTCCATCGCCATATTTACTGTATTCGTAATTGTCTGATTCAGTCTGCTGAAATCCTGAGAATCCACCGCATCCTGAATTGTACGCTTTATCTCATCTCCAAAGCGTTCCCATTCATTATTCATGTCTGTATTATCTCCTTAAAATACTTGACCTTCTTCTACATTTATGTTACTGTTCACAGTACATTTACAGTTCTTATTCACACCATATCTGCTCACTCCACTGATCAGATATGAGGATATTTGCATTATAATTCAGTTTAGACGTAACAGAACAAATTGTCAATTCTTCCTGAAAGGATTTATTTATGAGATCAAATTCACCTGAAATTATTTACGAAGATTCCGAAATTCTTGTCTGCCACAAGCCGGCCGGCATACCCACCCAGAGCAGCAGAATCGGTACAAAGGACATGGTCAGCATTTTAAAAACTTATCTTGCTCAGCCACATAATCTGAAAGCAGAGCCTTCTGCACAGCAACGTGCTTCGAATACTCCTGCCACCTCCGGTTCTGCCAGACGCACGCAGCCACAGACTGCCAGAAAGGAACCTTATCTGGCTTTGATCCATCGTCTTGATCAGCCGGTAGAAGGGCTTCTGGTCTTCGCAAAAACTCCGGCTGCTGCCAAAAATCTGAACCAGCAGCTCACCACTTCCGGTTTTGGGAAATATTACCGCGCAGTTGTTCACGGCGTTCCTTCGGAAACGGAAGCTGATCTGGAAGATTACCTTATCAAAGATGCCAGAGCAAATGTCTCACATATCTGCTCAAAGGATGCTTCAGGAGCCAAACTTGCACGGCTTCATTATAAAGTAACACGTACAGAGCTGACTACTTCCGGTGAAACACTCAGTCATCTGGTCATTCATCTTGATACCGGACGTCATCACCAGATTCGTGTTCAGATGTCACATGCCGGCTGTCCACTTGTCGGAGACAAAAAATATAACACGCATCCAACAGAGACTGCATATTCTCAGCTCATGCTCTGTGCATACCGTCTGGAATTTAAGCATCCTTCAACCGGAAAGCTCCTTTGTTTTGAACTCCCGGAAGTTA
This sequence comes from uncultured Mediterraneibacter sp., assembly GCF_934309415.1. Classification (GTDB taxonomy): domain Bacteria; phylum Bacillota; class Clostridia; order Lachnospirales; family Lachnospiraceae; genus Mediterraneibacter. The sequence continues at coordinate 179,002 of NZ_CAKRDI010000003.1, read as the reverse complement.
TATGATCGCGAAAAAGGATGGGGAACAGATTTTACGTCCATTCCCCATCCTTTACTTTTTCATTCCCCTGTTCCCGCCTTTTAAAGGCTGACCACTTTACATTTCATCAACTACAGCTTCTTCCTCATCCAAAGCTTCCTGGTATCTTCCAAGAATTGTTGTCTGAATCCGCTCTCTTGTGCCGGAATTGATCGGGTGTGCAATATCGCGGTACTCTCCATCAAGTGCTTTCTTGCTTGGCATTGCAATAAAAAGTCCTTTTTCTCCTTCAATAACTTTAATATCATGAACTACAAATTCATCATCTATTGTAATAGACACTACCGCCTTAAGCTTCCCTTCTTTTGCTACCTTTCTCACTCGTACATCTGTAATCTGCATATTACTGGTCTCCTTTCTCATTTGCATTATCGGGCTGGATCATTTATAATGCATACCTTTCATTCTTTTCAACAACTACTTTAATTTCATTTTCGCCCACATGTCTCGTATTCGCTCTGATCGTATCTCTGCTCTCTACAATACAGTTTTCAATATATGTATTGTCCCCCAAATATACATCGTTCAGAATGATCGAGTTTTTGATCACACAGTTATTTCCAACAAAAACCTTTTTGAAAATAACAGAATTTTCCACTGTACCATTGATGATACTTCCGCTTCCTACAAGACTGTTCTTAACGACTGCGCCCGGATTGTATTTTGCCGGCGGCTGGTCACTTACTTTAGAATAAACACTCGGAAGCTCTTTGAAGAAATAATTCCGTACTTCTGGTTTCAGGAAATCCATGTTTGTCCGGTAATATGCATCAACACTTGATATATTGTTCCAATAACTGTTTATCTTATAGCCATATATTTTCTTCAGATTCTTATAGCGAATCAGAATATCTGTTACAAAATCATGTCTGTCCTCTTCTGCACAGCGCTCGATCAGATCGATCAGCTGTCTTCTGCGGATGACATAGATTCCTGTAGAAATCGTCTGGGAATGTGCAACCATTGGTTTTTCTTCGAATTCTTCAATTCTGCATGCTTCATTCATCTTAACTGTTCCAAATCTTGTTGCATCCTCTCCCGGTCCAAGTTCCTTGCACACAACTGTAATGTCTGCTTTCTTTGCAATATGGTACTCCAGTACTTTGTTATAATCCATCTTATAGACTGCATCGCCGGATGTGATGATCACATACGGTTCATGGCATCTTCTCAGGAAATCAAGGTTCTGATAAATCGCATCTGCTGTTCCGCGATACCAGTAACCATTGTCATCTGTGATCGTCGGAGTAAATACATACAGTCCCCCCTGTTTTCTTCCAAAATTCCACCACTTGGAAGAATTCAGATGTTCATTCAGCGATCTTGCGTTGTACTGTGTCAGCACTGCGACTTTCTGAATATGAGAATTTGTCATATTACTCAGAGTAAAGTCAATGGCACGATAACTTCCTGCTATCGGCATTGCTGCTGCAGCTCGTCTGGAAGTAAGCTCCCGCATCTTTCTGCTGTTACCGCCTGCTAAAATAATTCCTACTGCTCTCATACTCTGTCACCTGCCTTTATTAATGTCTCTCCGCTTTCCAGCACTCCATTGTTGTAGTCATCAGGTGAAGTCACTCCACTTACAGCTGTGTTCTTTCCAATCTGAACACCGCCCGGTATTACAGAATTCTCACCAATGGTCGCAAGACCACCACTGTAAATATTCGGTTTCATCTTGTTCGGCACTTCGCTTCCGATTCCAATCGATACATCATTTCCGATTTTTGTATCTTCTGCGATGATTGCTTTATCAATTACACAGTTTTCACCGATTGTTACTCCCTGCATGATAATGGAATCGCGAATCACGCTGCCTTTTCCGACCGTTACACTTCCACCAAGCACAGAGTTATGAACTTCACCGTAAATCTCACATCCGTTAGATATGATACACTTGTCCACTACTCCATTCTCTGCAATATACTGCGGTGGGATATTCGCACTGTTTGTATAGATCTTCCAGAATTCCTCATAAAGATTGAATTCCGGAATAATATCAATCAGCTCCATATTCGCTTCCCAGTAAGAGCTCAGTGTTCCGACATCTTTCCAGTAGCCATTAAACTCGTAAGCAAACAGCCTGTCTCCTTTTTCGTGACAATATGGAATAATATGTTTTCCGAAGTCACAGTTTGGCTGATCTTTTAACTGGATCAATGCATCTCTGAGCACCGGCCAGCTAAATATGTAAATTCCCATAGATGCGAGATTACTGCTTGGTTTTTCCGGTTTTTCCTCGAATTCCCTGATCTGGCTGTCACTGTCTGTTACAACAATTCCAAACCTGCTCGCTTCTTCCATTGGAACCGGCATGGCAGCAATCGTCACATCCGCATGATTTGCCTTATGGAAATCCAGCATTACTTCATAATCCATCTTATAAATATGGTCACCTGATAATATCAGCACATAATCCGGATTAAATGTCTCCATATAATTCAGATTCTGATAAATAGCATTCGCCGTACCCGTATACCACTCACTGTTGGAGCTTTTTTCATACGGTGGAAGAATTGAAACGCCTCCTACGTTTCTGTCCAAATCCCACGGAATACCAATTCCAATATGGGTATTCAGACGCAACGGCTGATACTGAGTTAAAACACCCACAGTATCAATCCCTGAATTTATACAGTTACTCAGCGGAAAATCAATAATGCGGTACTTGCCACCAAAAGATACGGCTGGTTTGGCCACTTTTGATGTAAGTACTCCCAGTCGACTGCCCTGTCCGCCCGCCAGCAGCATGGCAATCATTTCCTTCTTATACATTGCGTCACCTCATTTCTAGTTAGCTATCAATATTATACCATATATTTATATTAAGCCAACATTTTTTACAGTTTTTTTTCGTTTTTCTAACACTTTTTATGTATTTTTGCCAAAAAGAACTGCTTTTATTTTTTTTTATATATAGTATAATATAAAATGCAAAGCTGTTTTATGACAAAGGAATCACATTTTGTGTATTTTTTTGAATCAGATTTATTAAAGAAGGGGTAAATCAATGTATAAAATTAATTTTGACAAACCAATCCACATCCATTTTATCGGTATTGGTGGTATCAGCATGAGCGGTCTTGCAGAGATTCTTCTTGAAGAAGGATTTACTGTATCCGGTTCTGACTCCAAAGAATCTCCGCTTACGAAAAAGCTGGAATCCGAAGGTGCCGTAATTCATTATGGACAGTGTGCTGAGAATATTACTGACACGATCGACTGTGTTGTATATACTGCCGCAATCAACCGAAGCAACCCTGAACTTATGGAAGCTGTTTCCCGTAAGATCCCTATGCTGACACGTGCCGAGCTGCTTGGACAGCTTATGAAAAATTACGACACGCCAATCGCAGTATCCGGAACACATGGAAAGACAACTACAACTTCTATGATTTCCCACATCCTGCTTGCTGCTGATCTTGATCCTACTATTTCCGTAGGTGGAATTTTAAAAGCAATCGGTGGTAACATCCGTGTCGGTAAATCTGAGACATTTATTACGGAAGCCTGTGAGTACACAAACAGTTTTCTTCACTTCTTCCCGAAGATCAGTGTCATTCTTAATATAGAAGAGGATCATCTGGACTTCTTCAAAGATCTGGAAGACATCAGACATTCCTTCCATCAGTTTGCCGGACTTCTTCCTGCTGACGGAACACTTGTAATCAACGGAGAGATTGAAAACTATCCTGAGATTTACGAAGGACTTGACTGCAATGTCGTAACTTACGGAACCGCTGATACTTTTGATTACAGCGCCGCTGATATTGCTTACGATGACAAAGGTTTTGTTTCTTTTGAACTAATCAAACACGGTGAGCGTAAAGGACGTATTCAGCTTTCTGTTACAGGAGATCACAATGTTTCCAATGCTCTGGCTTCTATTGCTACTGCAGAACTGCTGGACATCCCAATGGAGACAATCCAGAAAGGCCTTCTCTCTTTCGGTGGAACAGACCGTCGTTTTGAATACAAAGGTACTTTCAACGGTGTAACTATTGTAGATGATTATGCACATCATCCAACAGAGATTGCCGCTACACTGAAAGCAGCACAGCATTATCCACATGAGAAGATCTGGTGTGTATTCCAACCTCATACTTATACCCGTACAAAAGCATTTTTCAATGAATTTGCTGAGGCACTTTCACATACAGATCATTTAGTACTTGCTGATATCTATGCAGCACGCGAAACAGACACACTGGGCGTTTCTTCCGAAGCACTTGCAGAAGAAGCTGCAAAACTTGGAACAGATGCTCATTACTTCCCAAGTTTCGCCGAAATCGAAGCTTTTCTGAAAGAGAACTGTAAGCCGGGAGATCTGCTGATCACTATGGGGGCAGGAGATGTTGTAAAAGTCGGAGAAGAACTGTTAGCCAAATAGGTTGTAAGGAACGGTGCTATTCACAGGACACGGGATTTATCCACTACTTATCCACATAGATTTATAATGTATTCACATTTTATCCACATAGTTATCGACAAAAAAGCGGTACTTACCCACACGAAAGTCCTTTTTCCTATATAAATAAGATGGTATAATATTCACACTTAAGGGGAATGATATAATAATTTTTACGAAACAGAAAGTGGGATAAATAAATGAATGCATTAACTATAACGAATCATTTTCAGACAAACTCGACCATGCTGCCGAACAGCTTTATCGATCATTACATGGCCAGTGCAAACGGAGAATTTGTAAAAGTTTATCTTTTTCTTCTCCGTCATATGGACGATTCTCGTTCTTCACTGACAATTTCTATGATTGCTGACTGTCTGAATAATACCGAGAACGATGTGTTACGTGCATTCCGTTACTGGGAATCCGTTGGACTCCTCTCACTTGTTTATGATGAGACCGGAGCAATCACAGGACTGGAATTTACCGCAGCAGCCCAGGCTGATCCGGTTTCTGAAAACGCAACAGGAAGCTCTGCTGCTCAGGTTACAAATAATACTACAGCAACCGCACGTGCTGCTTTCATTTCCCACAGTCCTTCCATATCGACAGAAGGAGCTGGTTTTGTTTCCAGGGAAGCGGTAGCAGCAGATGCTTCAAAGCCTGGAAAATCTACTGTATCTGCCGATACTGCTGTAGCAGGCTCTTCCTCAGTTCAGCAGGAAGCTCGCAAAGATGATATGAAAGCACAGAAAGAACTGAAATCTCTTTTCTTTATTGCTGAACAGTATCTCGGAAAGACACTGACACATACCGATGTTGATACGATTACATATTTTTATGATACACTTCATATGTCCGCTGATCTGATCGAATACCTGATTGAATCCTGCGTTGAGAACAATCATAAAAGTATGCATTATATTCAGAAAGTGGCTATTTCCTGGACTGAGAATGGTGTCCGCACAATCTCTCAGGCGAAAGAGCAGTCTGCCGCTTACAGCCGTAACTGTTATACTGTACTGAATGCGTTTGGAATCAAGAACCGGGGACCTGCAGTATCAGAGCTTGCATTCATTAACAAATGGGGCGATGAATACGGATTTTCTGCTGATATTATTCAGGAAGCCTGTCGTCGTACCATTACAGCAACTCATCAGCCAAGTTTTGAATATGCAGACAAGATTTTGTCCAAGTGGTATCAGAACAATGTGCATCATCTGAAAGACATCGTTACTTTAGATGAAACTTATCAGAAGGAAAAACCTGCTTACAGATTTCCTTCCAGACAAAAAAATCTTACAAAGAATCTGAATAACTTTGAGCGAAGAAATTACGATATGGACTCACTTGAAGAAAAACTTTTGAATAGTAATTAGTAATTAAAAGGAGCATTTACTTCCATGGGATTAAAACCTTCTCAATATCAGGCAATTATGCGAGAATATGAACAACGGCAGCTGAAGAATCATGATATTCAGATAGCGCGTTATGAGGAAGTATATAATAAACTCCCTGAATTCAAGAAAATTGACGAATCGATTTCTGTTCTTTCCGTGGAACACGGAAAAAAACTTTTGAATGGAGATCATACTGCAATCGCTTCACTCAAGGAAGAGCTTGCAGTTTTAAGAAGCAGAAAAAAAGAACTGCTTCTGTCCGCCGGATTTCCGGAGAATTATCTGGAACCGGTTTATGACTGTCCGGACTGTAAGGATACCGGTTATGTGGGAGACGAAAAATGTCATTGCTTCAAAAATGCAATCATTGAGTTGCTTTATGAGCAGTCTAATATGAAAAAATTCCCGTCAAAAGGCAATTTTTCTAATTTCAGACTTGACTATTATTCCACTTCCTATTACGATAAAAAAACCGGACGTTCTGCCCGGGCAATTATGGAAGATACTGTAAAAATCTGCTATAATTTTGTTGATCGCTTCGGAAAAGATTTTAACAATCTCTTTTTCTATGGGGATGTCGGTGTCGGAAAAACATTTCTTTCTACCTGCATTGCCAGAGAACTAATGAAAAAAGAGTATTCTGTACTCTATTTTTCTGCTCCGCAGCTTTTCAACACTCTGGCCCAGAACACATTTGACAAAAAAGATATCAATGCCCGTAATATGAGTGAATATATCTTTGACTGTGATCTTCTGATCATTGATGATCTTGGGACAGAATATACGAATGCCTTCATTGCATCTCAGTTTTTTGCATGCATTAATGAACGGCTGTTACACAGGAAATCAACGATTATTTCAACAAATCTTTCTCTGGAAGCACTTGCTGATCTTTACACGGAACGTGCCTTTTCCAGAATCACAAGCAGTTATACTCTGTTGCGGATAGTCGGTGATGATATACGAATCAAAAAGAAGTTAGAACATTAGGAGGACTCTCATGTTAACTCGATCAGAACGAATCTTAGAAAACATCCCTGTCGGAAGTCTTGGAATCATTTCCCTCAGCGGTTGTGAGGAGCTTGGTAAAAAGGTAGATGACTATCTTGTAAAATGGCGTCACGAAAGCGGACATCAGCATAAAGATGATGTTGCTTTCTCAGGATATGAGAAAGATACCTTTCTTATCAACACAAAAGTACCGCGTTTTGGTTCAGGTGAAGCTAAAGGTATTATTGAAGAATCTGTTCGTGGTAAAGACCTCTACCTTATGGTAGACGTACTGAACTATAATGTAACTTACTCTCTTTCCGGAAATACAAACCACATGTCACCAGATGACCATTTCCAGAACCTGAAGAGAATCATTGCTGCTGTTGGTGGAAAAGGCCGTAGAATCAACGTAATTATGCCATTCCTGTATGAAAGCCGTCAGCATAAGAGAACATCCCGTGAATCTCTTGACTGTGCACTGGCACTTCAGGAGCTTGTACGCATGGGTGTAGATAACATCATCACATTTGATGCACATGATCCTCGTGTACAGAATGCAATTCCACTGAGCGGATTTGAGACTGTAGCACCGACTTACCAGTTTATCAAAGGTCTTCTGCGCACTTATAAGGATCTGAAGATCGACAGCGATCATATGATGGCGATCAGCCCGGATGAAGGTGGTACAAACCGTGCCGTTTATCTCGCCAACGTTCTTGGTCTTGATATGGGTATGTTCTATAAACGTCGTGACTACACAAGAGTCGTAGACGGACGTAACCCGATTGTTGCACACGAGTTCCTGGGAAGCTCTGTAGAAGGAAAAGATGTCATCATTATCGATGATATGATTTCTTCCGGTGAGAGTATCCTTGAAGTTGCAACTGAATTAAAACGCAGAAAAGCGAACCGTATCTTTGCTGCTGCTACATTCGGTCTGTTCACAAATGGTATGGAGAAATTTGACAAGGCTTATGAAGAAGGTCTTATCACTGGTATTCTTACAACAAACCTGATCTACCAGACACCGAACCTTCTTTCCAAACCATACTATATCAACTGTGATATGAGTAAATATATCGCGCTGATCATCGACACACTGAACCACGATGGTTCTCTGAGCCAGATCTTAAGCCCGAATGAAAGAATTCAGAATGTACTTCGCAAGTACAGAAATGGTGAAACAATCTAATTGAATTGAATATCGGGAATGCATCTATGAATCTGTTATCTGATTTTCAGACGCACCCTAGAGTGTGTCTGAAAAATGCTTTCTGCAAGATATATGTCACAACAGATTCTTTGCATTTCTTTTATTAGCACAACTGCATAGTTGTGCTAATTTTATAACTACTTCCATTTATCTAATGTTAGAACCTGTCCGAAAAATCGTTCCAGCAATCCGCACGCCCACTTTGCGGTAGATTTTATACTTATTGTAGCAATTGCATTGCAATAAAACAGACGGTTACATCAATAAACGACAAATGTAAATAATGAATGGATTGAACTACTTATGAGAAAAAAACTATCTGACCTTTTAACATCTGTCCTGCTTTTAACAATTACTACACTGATTTGCTTTGGCTTTTTTCATCTTGGCAACAAAAGCACTGCCAATGTCACTATCCTATATACATTGACACTTATTTTGATTTCTCTGAAAACAACCGGTTATCGATGGGGAATACTCTCTGCTATATTCTGTGTATTTGCAGTCAACTATCTATTCTCCTACCCTTATATGAAATTAAATTTTATTCTAGACGGATATCCGGTTACCTTCCTTGGCATGCTTGCCATTGCCCTGATCACCTGCACAGTGACTACCTCCATGAAAAGACAGCAGCAAGCCATCGCGGAACGTGAAAAAGCTCTGATGGAAGCTGATAAAGAAAAACTCCGCGCCAATCTTCTCCGCGCTGTCTCACATGATCTGAGAACCCCTCTGACAAGTATTATAGGTTCTGCCGACTCCTATTTAGAAGACAGTCAGGAACTCTCTGAAGAAGAAAAAGAAGAACTCATCTCCAATATAAAAGATGACTCTGAATGGCTTCTGAATATGGTTGAGAATCTGCTCACTGTAACACGTATCAACAGCATTTCTGGTAATCAGGTAAAGAAATCCCCGGAGGTAGTTGAAGAAGTTGTTTCTGAAGCTATTCAGCGTCTCCAAAAGCGTATTGGGAAATTCAGCATCGAAGTAACAATGCCAAACAACTTTCTGATGATCCCTATGGATCCTACTTTGATCGAACAGGTTCTGATCAATCTGATTGAAAACGCAGTAACTCATTCTCAAAGCACCGCGCCAGTTCAACTGACGATTCAGGATCATACAGATCAGATTTCTTTCTCTGTAAGAGATTATGGAATCGGACTTGATTCGAGTCAGCTTTCACGTATTTTTGAAGATCAGCAGTCTTTGCCACGAACTATTTCTTCTAAATCAAGCGACAGTCACAAAGGACTGGGAATTGGTCTTTCCATCTGCAAAACAATCATTCAGGCGCACAGTGGAACTATTTCTGCAGTCAGTCATCCAGATGGAGCCGAATTTATATTTACACTTCCAAAAGAAGAGGAGGATTGATAATGCAAAAATTTACAATACTGATTATTGAAGATGAAAAAAATATCCAGACATTTATGAGAAAGATCCTTACCAAGCACAATTACCGTGTCCTCTGTGCCGACAATGGAACACAAGGACTGAATCTTATCCGTTCTCAGTGCCCCGATGTAATCCTTCTCGATCTTGGCCTCCCCGACATGAACGGAAATCATATCATCACAGATGTCCGTGCCTGGTCAAGTACACCGATCATTGTCATCTCTGCACGAAGTGCCGAAAAAGAAAAGGTGCTGGCACTGGATCTCGGTGCGGACGATTATATTACCAAACCGTTTGGAACTTCTGAGCTGCTTGCCAGAATCCGCACTTCTCTGCGTCACAGCAACCGACTGCAGACAGACAGTACGCTTTATATCCGTCCCTATGTCCACGGAAAAATGCTTCTGGATTTTTCCAAACGTCTTCTGACAATTGACGGAAATGAGATTCATCTGACTCCTATTGAGTACAAAATTGTGGCTTATCTGGCGCAGAACTCCGGTAAGGTGGTTACTTACAGCGCAATCCTTTCCAATGTATGGGGTCCTTATGCCGATGATGATAACCGAATATTACGAGTAAATATGGCCAATATCCGTCGAAAACTGGAAAAGGATCCTGCCCAGCCCTGCTACATTTTCACAGAAGTTGGTGTTGGTTACCGGATGGCTGAAGATGATGAATTATCATAAAATAATCTCGAACGCAATCCAATATTCCCCGTATCAATCAGGTCTCTTCTGATTGATGCGAGGAATATCTGCTTTTACTCTGAATCCTATCACGTCTCCCGCTAAAATAATGTTAAGAAGCCGGCAGATTCATTTTCATTTTCTTAACTATGCACTACAATATAAACTGTTCTGAAATTGATATATCGAGTATCAAAAACAGAATACATCAGTAGTTAAAAAGGAGTGTATAACATTATGAATATCGGCTTAATTCTGCTTATGATTGTTGGAGGATCTGTTGGAGTTTTTTCCACCCTTTACATACTTGTTTCCCTACCTGTAATGATCGTATATAAGATTATGCGGAAAGTTCGTCATGGAATTCCGCTCACCATGTAAAGAAGTTACATTATCAGCAAACTACTGACATATACTTCCCCTTCATACTTTTGTGTCTGAAATTCTACGCCTTCAAACCTTGTAGATTATAAAAAGCGTAACCGTTTACAGCGCTTCTGTGAACCTCTGCGATTTCAGACATACTGTGGCACTTCCTGTAATTACAGCTTGCAGGAAGTGTTTTTTGTATAAAATGAACTCGTCCTTATATACCACAAGGTACACCTTCGCAGAGCATTTTCATATTCGAAAAGAATATTTTCCTAATATACAAGAACAAAGAATGTGCCTTGGCACATTCTAGCGCCTGCGGCGGTCGCTTGCGACATCTTCCTTGTACGCCGCAGTGCGCATCCTCGCGGAGCGTTTTTATATATTAGGAAAGAGCACTTTCCTAATATACAAAAAAGCTTTCAACAACACTGTATCTTGTACTGTTGAAAGCTTTTTATAACATCATTTCTTATTAATGTTTATCCGCAAACCAGTCTGCGGCTTTCTTTACTGATTTATACTTCTGTATCATCCTCAGCTGCATCGAATTCAACATCATCTGCATCGTCTGTATTTTCTGCTACATCTTCAGCAACATCTGTTGTTTCGATATCATCTGCTTCTATGAAATCCAGATCATCGTTCATGTCAAGTTCTTCGTCCAGATCTACATCTTCATCCAGATCCAGTTCATCTTCCATCTTGATGTCTGTATTCAGTTTTACATCATGATACTTCTTCATACCTGTACCAGCCGGAATATGTTTTCCGATGATAACGTTCTCTTTCAGACCTACAAGGTGGTCAACTTTACCCTTGATGGCAGCTTCTGTCAGGACTTTTGTTGTCTCCTGGAAGGATGCTGCTGACAGGAAGGATTCTGTTGCAAGAGAAGCCTTTGTGATACCAAGCATGATCTGCTCTCCTGTAGCCGGCTCTTTGCCTTCTGCTACAAGTTTCTCATTTACTTCCTCGAAGTCAAGGACATCTACCATTGTTCCCGGAAGGAATTCTGTATCACCCTTTTCTTCGATACGGATCTTCTTGAGCATCTGACGAACGATAACCTCGATATGCTTATCGTTGATCTCAACACCCTGCAGACGGTATACACGCTGTACTTCCTGAAGCATGTAATCCTGAGCTGCACGAAGACCTTTGATCTTCAGGATATCGTGCGGATTTACGCTACCTTCTGTAAGCTCATCTCCTGCACCAAGCATTACGCCGTCCTGAATCTTGATACGTGATCCGTAAGGGATAAGATAAGCTTTGGACTCACCTGTCTCCTCATTTGTAACGATAACTTCACGTTTCTTCTTAGTATCACTGATTGTGGCACGTCCGGCGAACTCTGTGATAATCGCAAGTCCTTTCGGCTTTCTTGCCTCAAAAAGCTCCTCGACACGAGGAAGACCCTGTGTGATATCGTCACCGGCAACTCCACCATTATGGAATGTACGCATGGTCAACTGTGTACCTGGCTCACCGATAGACTGAGCAGCCATAATACCAACAGCCTCACCAACCTGTACAGCCTCACCTGTAGCCATGTTCGCACCATAACACTTGGAGCAGACACCATCTTTACACTTACATGTAAGGATTGTACGGATCTTAACTTTGTTCAGTGCATTTCCATTCTCATCTACACCCTTCTTCATTACGCGCTCAGCACGACGTGGTGTAATCATGTGGTTTGCTTTTACGATGACATTGCCATCTTTATCTTTGATGTCCTCAGCAGAGAAACGTCCTGTAATACGATCCTGGAGGCTCTCAATCTCTTCATTTCCATCCATGAATGCATGTACATACATTCCTGGAATCGGCTGTCCCGGCTGTGCACAGTCAAGATCATGAATGATCAGCTGCTGTGATACATCAACCAGACGTCTTGTAAGGTATCCTGAATCGGCTGTACGAAGTGCTGTATCGGCCATTCCTTTTCGTGCTCCATGCGCTGACATGAAGTACTCCAGTACGTCAAGACCTTCACGGAAATTAGACTTGATAGGCAACTCGATTGTACGTCCAGTTGTATCAGCCATCAGTCCACGCATACCTGCAAGCTGTTTGATCTGCTTGTCAGATCCACGGGCTCCGGAATCTGCCATCATGAAGATGTTATTGTATTTATCAAGACCTGTCAGCAGTGCCTCTGTCAGTTTATCATCGGTTGCTTTCCATGTCTCAACAACTTCTTTGTAACGCTCTTCTTCTGTGATAAGACCACGTTTGTAGTTCTTTGTGATCTTGTCTACTGTATCCTGTGCTTCCTGCATCATCTGCGGTTTCTGCGGTGGTACAGTCATATCGGAAATGGATACTGTCATAGCTGCTCTTGTAGAGAACTTGTATCCGATTGCCTTAACATCGTCAAGAACTTCTGCTGTCTGTGTAGCTCCATGAGTGTTGATAACTTTCTCAAGGATCTGCTTCAGCTGTTTCTTACCAACATGGAAGTCGATTTCCATCTTGAGTTCATTTCCCTCAACCTCACGGTCTACAAAACCAAGGTCCTGTGGAATGATCTCGTTAAACAGGAGACGGCCAAGTGTTGCGTCGATAGTTCCTGTCTTCTCTTCTCCATTTGCAAGAGTCTTTGTCACACGTACTTTAATCTGTGAGTGAAGTGTGATATATCCATTCTCGTATGCAAGAATAGCCTCGTTCACGCTCTTAAAGAACATGCCCTCTCCCTTTGCACCAGGACGAAGCTGAGTCAGATAGTAAATACCAAGTACCATATCCTGTGAAGGAACGGCTACCGGACCACCATCAGATGGTTTCAGCAGGTTGTTTGGTGAAAGAAGAAGGAAACGGCACTCTGCCTGTGCTTCCTGTGACAGCGGTACATGGACAGCCATCTGGTCTCCATCGAAATCGGCATTGTAAGCTGTACATACCAGTGGATGCAGCTTGATTGCCTTACCTTCTACAAGGATTGGCTCGAATGCCTGGATACCAAGTCTATGCAGAGTAGGGGCACGGTTCAGCATAACCGGATGCTCTTTGATTACTTCTTCGAGCACATCCCATACCTCTGGCTGAAGTCTCTCGACCATCTTCTTAGCATTTTTAATATTGTGTGCTGTTCCGTTTGCAACCAGTTCTTTCATAACGAATGGTTTGAACAGCTCGATTGCCATCTCTTTCGGCAGACCACACTGATAAATCTTCAGTTCCGGTCCAACAACGATAACAGAACGTCCTGAGTAGTCAACACGTTTTCCAAGCAGGTTCTGACGGAAACGTCCGGATTTACCTTTCAGCATATCGGACAGAGATTTTAATGCTCTGTTTCCAGGACCTGTAACCGGACGTCCACGACGACCGTTGTCGATCAGTGCGTCTACTGCTTCCTGAAGCATACGTTTCTCATTACGAACGATAATGTCCGGAGCTCCAAGCTCAAGAAGTCTCTTCAGACGGTTATTTCTGTTGATAATTCTTCTGTACAGATCATTCAAGTCAGATGTTGCAAAACGTCCACCATCCAGCTGTACCATAGGGCGAAGATCCGGTGGGATAACCGGGATTGCTGTCAGGATCATCCACTCCGGTCTGTTTCCAGATTCACGGAATGCTTCTACAACTTCCAGACGTTTTACGATTCTTGCACGTTTCTGTCCTGTTGCATTCTCAAGTCCTGCCTGAAGTTCTGCGTAATCTTTTTCAAGATCGATTGCTTCGAGCAGTTCTTTGATGGCCTCTGCACCCATTCCTACGCGGAATGCATGTCTTCCCCATTTTTCTCTTGCTTCCTGATACTCAGCCTCGGAAAGGATCTGTTTGTATGCCAGATCTGTCTCTCCCTTGTCAAGCACGATATAGGATGCAAAGTAAAGTACTCTCTCCAGTGTTCTTGGAGAAATGTCAAGGATCAGTCCCATACGGCTCGGGATTCCCTTAAAGTACCAGATATGTGATACAGGTGCCGCCAGAGCGATGTGACCCATACGCTCACGGCGAACACTTGACTTTGTAACCTCAACACCACAACGATCACAAACTACACCTTTATAACGAATCTTTTTGTATTTACCACAGTGGCACTCCCAGTCTTTGCTAGGTCCAAAGATTCTTTCGCAGAAAAGTCCATCCTTTTCCGGTTTCAGTGTTCTATAGTTAATGGTCTCCGGCTTTGTAACCTCACCTCTGGACCACTCCATGATCTTTTCAGGTGAAGCCAGGCCGATCTTTATCGCATCAAATGTTAACGGTTGATATTGTTGTTCATTGTTATTTGGCATAAAAACGGCTCCTCCTTATTATTCCTCGTCACCCAGATAATCATCATCGTCAAAGCTCAGATTTTCAAGATCGCTGTCATCCGGTTCTTCATCTTCCGGCTCAACATTCTCGAGTTCCTCGCCTACAAATTCCTGCTCAGTAAATCCGTGATCTCCGAAGGATTCATTCTCATCACGGTATCTTCTGTCTCCTTCGATGATATGACGAAGATCTGTCTCGCCATAATCAACGCTCTCCATGATCTCAACTTCTGTGTTGTCATCACGCAGCACGCGCACATCCAGTGCAAGAGACTGAAGCTCTTTTAACAGTACCTTGAAGGATTCCGGAACACCTGGCTCAGGAATATTCTCCCCTTTAATAATTGCCTCATATGTCTTCACACGACCTACTACATCATCAGACTTAACTGTCAGAATCTCCTGCAGTGTGTAAGATGCACCATAAGCCTCAAGAGCCCATACCTCCATCTCTCCGAAACGCTGTCCACCGAACTGAGCTTTACCACCCAGCGGCTGCTGTGTAACGAGGGAGTAAGGACCTGTAGAACGTGCATGGATCTTATCATCTACCAGGTGATGCAGTTTCAGGTAATGCATGTGTCCAATAGTTACCGGGCTGTCGAAGTACTCTCCTGTACGTCCGTCACGGAGGCGAACTTTACCGTCTCTTGAAAGCGGTACGCCCTTCCAGAGCTCTCTGTGTGCTCTGTTCTCAGAAAGGAACTGAAGTACTTCCGGACGAAGTTCCTCTCCATGTTTTGCTTCAAACTCTTCCCACTCAAGATTTACATAATCATTTGCGAGATCAAGAGTATCCATAATATCATTCTCGTTTGCACCGGCAAATACTGGTGTTGAAACGTTGAATCCAAGAGCTTTTGCTGCAAGACTCAAATGAATCTCCAGCACCTGTCCGATGTTCATACGTGAAGGCACACCCAGTGGGTTCAACACGATATCCAGCGGACGACCGTTTGGAAGGAATGGCATATCTTCTACTGGAAGTACACGGGAAACGACACCCTTGTTACCATGTCGTCCGGCCATCTTATCACCAACAGAGATCTTTCTCTTCTGTGCGATATAGATACGGATTGCCTGGTTTACTCCCGGTGAAAGTTCATCACCATTCTCTCTTGTAAATACTTTGGCATCTACTACAATACCATATTCTCCGTGAGGTACTTTCAGAGATGTATCTCTTACCTCGCGGGCTTTCTCGCCGAAGATTGCACGAAGAAGTCTTTCCTCTGCTGTCAGCTCTGTCTCTCCCTTCGGAGTTACTTTACCAACAAGGATATCCCCTGCACGAACCTCAGCACCGATACGGATGATTCCTCTCTCATCCAGATCCTTCAGAGCGTCATCTCCAACACCCGGGATATCTCTTGTGATTTCCTCAGGTCCGAGTTTTGTATCTCTGGCTTCTGCTTCATATTCCTCGATATGAACAGATGTATAAACATCATCCTGAACCAGTCTCTCACTTAAAAGAACGGCATCCTCGTAGTTGTAACCTTCCCATGTCATGAATCCGATCAGCGGGTTCTTTCCAAGAGCCATCTCTCCACCGGATGTAGACGGACCGTCTGCGATAACCTGACCAGCCTCAACACGTTCACCTTTGTCAACGATCGGTCTCTGGTTGTAGCAGTTGCTCTGGTTACTTCTCTGGAATTTTGTCAGTTTGTATGTCTTTCTTGTACCATCATCATGTTTGATTGTGATGCTTGTAGATGTAGAACTTTCAACTACACCTGCTTTTTCAGCGACCTCAGCAACACCTGAGTCAACCGCTGATTTTACTTCCATACCTGTTCCGACTACCGGAGCTTCTGTTGTAAGAAGAGGTACTGCCTGACGCTGCATGTTAGATCCCATCAGCGCACGGTTGGCATCGTCGTTCTGCAGGAACGGAATCAATGCTGTAGCTACGGAGAACACCTGCTTAGGTGATACGTCCATGTAGTCAAATTTATTTCTTTCGTAGTCCTGTGTCTCCTCGCGGTAACGACCGGATACGTTCTTGTTGATGAAATGACCTTCTTCATCAAGAGGTGTATTAGCCTGTGCTACATGGTAATTATCCTCTTCATCTGCAGTCATATATACAACTTCGTCTGTAACGATCGGATTCATCGGATCCGTCTTGTCAACTTTACGATATGGAGCCTCGATGAAACCATACTCATTGATTCTCGCATAGCATGCAAGAGAGTTGATCAGACCGATGTTAGGACCCTCAGGAGTCTCGATCGGACACATTCTTCCGTAGTGAGAATAATGTACGTCGCGGACCTCGAATCCAGCACGGTCTCTTGAGAGACCTCCTGGTCCCAATGCAGACAGACGTCTCTTATGAGTCAGCTCACCCAGTGGGTTGTTCTGATCCATGAACTGTGACAGCTGGGAAGAACCAAAGAATTCTTTCACTGCTGCTGTTACAGGTTTGATATTGATCAGGGACTGTGGTGAAATACCATCCTGATCCTGTGTTGTCATTCTTTCACGGACAACTCTTTCCAGTCTGGACAGACCGATTCTGTACTGGTTCTGGAGAAGTTCTCCTACCGCACGGATTCGTCTGTTACCCAGGTGGTCGATATCATCATCATTTCCCATGCCATATTCAAGATGCATGTTGTAGTTGATGGATGCGAAGATATCTTCTTTTGTAATATGTTTCGGAATCAGATCATGAAGGTCTCTCTTGATGAGTCTCTTCATCTCGTCTACATCTCCTGCAGATTCTTCAATGATTCCGGCCAGTACAGGGTAATATACCTGTTCTGTAACTCCGACTTCTGCCGGGTCGATATCAACAACTGCCTGAAGATCTACCATTAAGTTGGAAAGAATCTTGATATTTCTTGAAGACTCTTCACTCTCAACCCACAGGTACGGTACTGCAGCGTTCTGGATTGCGTCTGCGATCTCACGTGTGATCTTTGTTCCTTTTTCAGCAACAACTTCACCTGTGATGGCACTTACAACATCCTCTGCAACAACCTGTCCTGAAATACGGTTCTTCAGCATGAGTTTCTTATTGAATTTATAACGTCCTACTTTTGCGAGATCATAGCGTCTTGGATCGAAGAACATACTTGTGATCAGGCTTTCTGCACTGTCTACTGCCAGCGGCTCGCCTGGACGGATCTTCTTGTACAGCTCTAACAGACCTTCCTGATAGCTCTCTGCTGTATCTTTTCCAAAACTTGCAAGAATCTTCGGCTCTTCACCGAATACATCGATGATCTCAGCATTAGTTCCCACACCAAGTGCACGGATCAGGACTGTGATTGGTACTTTTCTTGTACGGTCTACACGAACGTAGAAAACGTCATTGGAGTCTGTCTCATATTCAAGCCATGCACCACGGTTCGGGATAACAGTAGATGAATAGAGTTTCTTACCATACTTGTCGTGTGCAATTCCATAGTAAATACCAGGGGAACGAACAAGCTGGCTGACGATAACACGTTCTGCACCATTGATTACAAAAGTACCTGTCTTTGTCATCAGCGGAAGATCTCCCATAAAGATCTCGTGCTCATTGATCTCATCAGTTTCCTTATTATAAAGCCTTACTCTGACCTTCAGAGGTGCAGCATAAGTTGCATCGCGTTCTTTACACTCATCGATGGTATATTTTGCATCTTCTTCACAGAGTGTAAAATCCACGAATTCCAGGCTCAGGCGACCACTGTAATCAGTAATCGGGGAAATATCATCGAATACCTCGTTGAGGCCTTCATCCAGAAACCATTTGTAGGAATCCTTCTGAACTTCAATGAGGTTTGGCATCTCTAATACTTCTTCCTGCCTGGAATAGCTCATGCGAAAGCTTTTTCCGGTTTTGATGGGACGAATTCTGTTTTTCTCCATTGACGTTTCACTCCTCATATATTATTTTGCGGTCCCGGCGTCATACTGTATCAGCCTGTTATTATAGAAACAGGACATTTATGACTCATCCGAAACCTGGCTTATCTGCCTTTGTTGAGTTCTAAATTTAATCAAATTGAAAAGAGCCCTGCGACAGCGACTTCTGTCACTATTTGGCATACCTTTCCACAATAGCGCATTTTCTACTATACCACAAAGCTCTTTTTATTGTCAATAATAATTTTGCATTTTTTTGATATTTTCCTTGACTTTTTTCCTCAATTATGCTATTATGCCGACTCAATTTGTTGATCTTTGAAGATTTTTGTGATTATTCACATCCGTATCGCATTTCAAAGTATGTTCCAGACATACTTCAAATCATTCAGATACAGCCCAATGTCTTTAAAGACATTGCAAAACATGTTATTATGCCTCTTCAAATCGACAGATCAGTTCTCTGTAAACTTCCACGCAGCGTTCAATATCACGGATTTCCACATATTCATCCGGTTTATGTGCCTGTGCAAGATTTCCGGGTCCATAAGACATACAATTCGGATTCCCCGTCATTCCTGCAACAACCGCCGTGTCTGTATAGCCTGAGAATGCAGATACAACCGCTTTTTCTCCGGTCACTTTTTCTACAGAAGCAATCAGGTTCTCCATTAGTCCTGATTCTCTGTGTGTCTCTACCGGAGGACGATCTCCTGTCAGCCGGTAACTTCCTTTTACACCCGGTACAGCTTTTTCTCCGGTTTTGATCGCAGCTTCTACAATCTTCTCTGCCTCTTTTGTATTCATCGGCGGTACAAGACGCATGTCGATCGTAACTTTACAGTGATCTGATACAACATACGGACTGTATCCACCGGAAATCTGTCCAAATGTCACTGTAGAGTTTCCAAGTTCTTCATGTTTTGGTGCCTGATCCATCCTGCTGCGGATCTCAGCGATCATAAATGAGATTCCAGCAATCGCATCCGCTCCTTTTTCCGGCATACTGGCGTGTGCAGTCACACCATCTACATCCAGTTCAAACCAGGTACGTCCTTTATGCGCCATCTGGATCATTCCTGATGTCGGCTCCATATCCAGCACCCAATCCTCTTTGTCTATCCATCCCTGCTGAATGGCAGCTTCTGATCCCTTCATATCTGCCTCTTCATCTACTGTTCCGATAAACATCAATGTATGGTTCAGTTTCTTTCCACTTTTTCTCACAGCCTCAGCTGTTTCTGTAAATGCTGTCAATGCACATGCCAGTCCTGATTTCATATCGCAGGAACCTCTTCCCCAGATCTTCCCGTCATCCTCTTCAGCTCCGAAAGCATCTCTTATCCAGCCATCACCTTTAACTACCGTATCCATATGGCAGATATAGATCAATGCAGGATGTTCTTCTTCTCCATGAAGAATTCCACGAACAATCTTTCGTCCGTTTTCTACATCGTAACTTTCCGTTTCCGCACCACTTTTCTTCATATAATCCAGAATGAACTCACCGATATTTCCTTCATAACATCCCGGATCTGTGCTTTCTATCTGTACTAATTTTTTCGTCAGCTCAATTGCATCCATCATGATACCTTCCCCAAAAATTATTTCTACGCTGAATGAAAAAAGACCGCAGAAGTATTTTATCTTCTGCGGTCCTTCTTATCGCATTATTTACAATGATTATTTCAGTGTAACTTCTGCTCCCTGCTCTTCAAGTTTAGCTTTGAGTTCTTCAGCCTCTGCTTTAGAAACAGCCTCTTTGATTACCTTCGGAGCTCCGTCAACAAGCTCTTTTGCTTCTTTAAGTCCAAGTCCTGTTACTTCACGAACAACCTTGATAACTTTAACTTTTGAAGCTCCTGCAGATGTAAGCTCTACGTCGAACTCATCTTTCTCTGCTGCTCCACCTTCAGCTCCTGCTGCTGCAACTACTACTCCTGCTGCTGCAGATACGCCGAACTCTTCTTCACAAGCTTTAACAAGCTCGTTTAACTCTAATACTGATAACTCTTTGATCGCTTCGATCATTTCAGCTGTTGTCAATTTAGCCATTTTAAATATCCTCCATTTTTTCTTTCATTCTTAATTAATTAGATGAGCATCTGCTCATATATGCTGTCTGTATCCAGATCAGCTGACGCATATTACTCTGCGTCTGTTGCTGTCTCCTCTGCTGCTTCTGCTGGAGCCGCTTCTCCACCCTGCTCTGCGATCTGTTTGATAACACGAGCAAAGTTTGTGATAGGTGACTGTAAGCTTCCAAGCAACTTGGAAAGCAGTTCGTCTCTTGAAGGGATCTTAGCAAGTTCAGAAATACCTGCTACATCATATGCTGTTCCTTCAACTACACCACCCTTAAGTTCAAGTGCCGGAGCATCCTGTGCAAATTTGTAAAGGATTCTTGCCGGTGCTGTTGCGTCATCTTTAGAAATCGCAATAGCGCTTGGTCCTTCCAGGCAGTCATCAAGGGCTGCAAATTCAGTACCCTCGAAAGCTCTCTTCATCATTGTGTTCTTGTAAACTTTGTAAACCACACCAGCTTCTCTGAGCTGCTTACGAAGCTCTGTATCCTGAGCAACTGTAAGTCCACGGTAGTCAACGAGAACTACTGACTGAGCGTCTTTAATCTCTTCTGCAATCTTGTCAACGATTGGCTGTTTTACTTCAACCTTTGCCACTTTTCGGTACACCTCCTTATATTATTCGTGTACTGCCAAAGTTCCCAGCAGATCATACTGCTGAAACTAAAAAAATCTCCAGGTCCAAAGACGTGGAGGTTCTATAAATTCATACGCATGTAAAAATTCATTCTTCCTCGGTAGGCGTTCATAACTTACGCTTTTCAGCACCTACTGTCTTCGGCAGTTGCTAGACTATAATACCATGATAATCATCATATGTCAAGCCTGTTTTTCATCTTTTTTATTTTTCTTTTCAAAAGAGGATCCGCCGAAAGCAGATCCTCCTCTATGACAGTCTCGTGACCGTCTGTTTTACATTTTATTATGCAAGTTTAACCGGGTTAATCTTCACGCCAGGTCCCATTGTAGATGTAAGAGTTACACTCTTCAGGTACTGACCTTTAACAGCGGCTGGTCTAACCTTGTTGATTGCATCGATAAGCGTCTGGAAGTTGTCCGCTAACTGCTCCTCTGTAAAGGATGCTTTTCCGATCGGAACATGGATAATGTTTGTCTTGTCCAGTCTGTACTCAATCTTACCAGCTTTGATATCGTTGATAGCTTTTGTAACGTCCATTGTTACTGTACCAGCCTTCGGGTTTGGCATAAGTCCCTTAGGTCCAAGTACACGTCCAAGACGTCCAACAACACCCATCATGTCTGGTGTAGCAACTACAACGTCGAAGTCAAGCCATCCCTCATTCTGAATCTTCGGGATCAGTTCGTCTCCTCCAACGAAGTCAGCACCTGCTGCCTTTGCTTCCTCAGCCTTAGCGTCCTTAGCGAACACAAGGATGCGAACCTTCTTACCTGTTCCGTGTGGAAGAACTACAGCACCACGGATCTGCTGATCTGCGTGACGTCCGTCACAACCTGTTCTGATATGAGCCTCGATTGTCTCGTCAAACTTTGCTGTTGCTGATTTCTTTACTAATGCTACTGCTTCTGCAGGATCATAGAGATTTCCTCTTTCGATCAGTTTTGCAGCTTCGATATATTTTTTTCCTCGTTTCATTTTACAATAACCTCCTTGTGGTATTGGCGGGAACTTGCCCCTCCCACTTTATGAATTTACTAAACAATTGAACTTTCAGCGCTCTCTCCCCCGAGGACACCGGAAAAGGTCGGCTGATCGTATCCTACAATATAATCGTTATAAAATCTGGATTAGTCTTCTACAACTACACCCATGGAACGGCATGTTCCAGCGATCATGCTCTCAGCAGCCTCTACTGTAGCTGCGTTCAGGTCTGGCATCTTCATTTCAGCAATCTCTCTAACCTGAGCTTTTGTGATTGTAGCAACTTTTGTCTTGTTCGGTACACCAGAACCGGACTGGATTTTACAAGCCTTCTTAATAAGAACTGCTGCCGGTGGTGTCTTTGTGATGAAGCTGAAGCTTCTGTCATTGTAAACAGTGATTACTACAGGGATGATAAGATCTCCCTGATCTGCTGTTCTAGCATTGAACTGTTTTGTAAATTCAACGATGTTTACACCGTGCTGTCCAAGTGCAGGACCAACCGGTGGTGCCGGAGTTGCCTTTCCAGCAGGAATCTGTAATTTGATATATCCTTCTACTTTTTTTGCCATTTCAATTACCTCCTTGTGGTATTGGCGGGATTCTCATCCCTCCCACTCATCTTTAATCCATTTTCTTCACTTCTGAAAAACCAAGTTCAACCGGAGTCTCTCGGCCAAACAGCTCGACATTGATCGTCAGCGTCTTCTTCTGTTCATTGATTGTCTGAACTGCACCGACTGTGCCTTCCCATGCTCCGCTGAGTACTGTGATCACATCACCGATCTCAAGATCAACAATGATATCATCATTCTTGATTCCGAGATTTTCCATCTCAGCCTCATCCAGCGGTACCGGTTTTGATCCAGGTCCTACGAATCCGGTAACACCTCTGGTATTTCTTACGACATACCATGTGTCATCGTTCATAATCATATGGAGCATAACATATCCCGGGAACATCTTTCTCTGAACTGCCTTCTGAACTCCGTTACGAACCTCAGTCACTTCCTCAAGAGGAACTCTGACTTCCAGAATCTGGTCTTCCAGGTGACGGTTCTCGATTGTTTTATCAATGTTCGCTTTTACTTTGTTCTCATACCCTGAATAGGTATGAACGACATACCATTTTGCCTCTGACATAAAATCACCTTTCTGCTGCGGTCAACTATTTCACTAAAAAGTCAATCCCATATCTCAGAATCGCATCGATCACAGAGATCAGCGCTCCGAGCACTACGGAAACAGCAACAACTGCCGTGGTCTGTTTTGTAAGTGTTTTCTTGTCTGGCCAGAAGATCTTCTTGAACTCAGCCTGAAGTCCTTTGAACCAGCTCTTTTTCTGAGTCTTTGTATTTTCACTCATGACGCCACTTCCTTTCGACAACGACTATTTTGTCTCTTTGTGCAGTGTGTGTGATTTGCAGAATCTGCAGTACTTCTTGGTTTCCATACGTTCCGGATGAGCTTTCTTATCCTTAGTCATGTTGTAGTTACGGTTTTTGCATTCCGTACACTCCAGAGTAATTCTTGTGCGCACAACTTCCACCTCGCTTTTAATATATTCACCTTCGTGTTGCTGATGGTTGCGAGCCATCAAAATTTAGGCATAAAAAAAAGGCCTACTTCCATTCGCCCGAACATTGTATCATGTCCAGGCAGAGAAGTCAAGCCTGTTTTCTTGCTTATTCCAGTTATTTCACTCTTTTTGTTACAGATCATAAGTATCCAGGAAATGATGTTTCTTTCCGTTTTTCTTATAAGCAACGATTGTATCCAGATTTACATTTTCCACACTCTTGAAAATATTTCCTTCTACATACGGATTTACCTTCTTGAGTTTCGCGATCAACTGTTTTGTCTCAATACGCTTGGAAAGATTCTCCTCATTATTGCAGGTTGTACATGTATCTGTAAATTTACATGCACACTGAATAAAGTGAAGATCATTGTAATCTCTCCACGCCTTGATGTCATCCTCACGCACCAGATATAATGGACGAATCAGTTCCATTCCTTCAAAGTTTGTGCTGTGCAGTTTCGGCATCATTGTCTGGAACTGAGCAGAATACAGCATTCCCATCAGAATGGTCTCAATCACATCGTCATAATGATGTCCGAGAGCGATCTTATTGCATCCGATTGCCTTTGCATGACTGTAGAGATATCCCCTTCTCATTCTCGCACAAAGATAGCACGGAGATTTTTCTACATTGTACACAGATTCAAAAATATCTGACTCAAAAATCTCAATCGGAATCTCCAGTCTTCTTGCATTTTCCTCGATCACCTGTCGATTGGCCGGACTGTAACCCGGATCCATAACCAGAAATTTTACTTCGAATTCAAATTTATTATGGCGCTTCAGTTCCTGAAACAGCTTCGCCATCAGCATAGAATCTTTTCCGCCGGAAATACAGACTGCGATCTTGTCTCCCGGTTTTACAAGTTCATATTCATTGATTGCCTTTGTAAATTTGCACCAGATGCTTTTTCTGAATTTCTTTCTGAGGCTCTGCTCCACCTCTTTCACATATTCATTCGCGCCTGCTGCCTTTTCTGCCGCTTCTTTCTGCTTCATCGTGTCAATCAGCCATGCCACATATCCTCCATTCAGGCTGACCGCATCAATCCCCTGCTCTGTCAGATGTTCCGCGACTTCCACACTGTGTTCTCCACGACTGCAGCAGATCACCAGACGCTTGCCAAAATCAATCGCTTCATTTCCCACGATCTGATCTTTCGGTATGGCGAGCGCACCTTTCACAGCACCATGCGCTACTTCGCTTTCACTTCTGATATCGATAATCTGATAACTTTCTTTTTCCAACTGATTCAGTTCTTCTATTGATATTCTCATGTTCTTCCACCCGTTATTTTTGAATTCCTGCCAGATCTTTCACTACCTCGCCCGCTATGATCAGGCCCGCAACTGACGGAACAAATGCCACACTTCCCGGAATGTCGCGGCGTTCTGTACATTTGTGTTTTGCTCCTGGAGGACAGATACAGTTTGTTCTGCAGCTGATGGACATATCCTCCAGCGGTCTTGTCGGTTTTTCCTCCGAATAAACTACTTTCAGCTTTTTCACACCACGTTTTTTCAGTTCTCTTCTCATTACTTTTGCAAGAGGGCACACTTTTGTTTTATAAATGTCAGCCACACGGAATGCGCTTGCATCCAGCTTATTTCCGGCTCCCATGCTGCTGATGATCGGTACATTCAGTTCTTTGCATTTCATTACAAGCTCAATTTTTGCTGTCACTGTATCCACTGCATCTACTACATAATCATATTCTTCAAACGGAAACTCGGCTGCATTCTCCGGAAGGAAAAAGCATTTGTGAATATTCACTTCTGCTTTCGGATTAATCTCAAGGATCCGGTCTCTCATCACTTCCGCTTTATACTGTCCCACTGTCTTTCTTGTCGCAATAATCTGACGGTTCAGATTCGTGAGACATACTTTGTCATCATCGATTAGATCAAATACCCCTACGCCACTTCTTACGAGCGCCTCGCAGACATATCCGCCTACACCGCCCACTCCAAACACTGCCACTCGCGCATTTGCAAGTTTATCCATCGCTTCCTTTCCAAGAAGAAGTTCTGTTCTCGAGAACTGTGTCAACATAATTTTTCTCTCCTTATAAACTAAGTAACGAATCGGTTCACAATCCGATTCCAAACCCATCTTCTCCGCGAAGCAATACACACTTCATCATTTCATAAATAACTGGCTCTAGAGTGTGCATCTTACTTTGCGAAAAATTTCCTGTAAACAAATATTATGATGCAAAAGAACAGCGGAGGCTCTTGTCCACCGCTGTCCCTTCTTTTCATCCATACGAACAGGCTGTATTATATACCAGTTCCATAGGTTTGTCAATTTTTAGTTTTCCTTATAATGATGTGCTTCTTCTAGCATCATATCTTTTACTTTCATCAGACGAATCTGAGTACTTCGCTCATTTTCATCCAACTTCATCGTAATATAACGGATATTCTCTTCTGTCTCCGGAATGATTACATGTTCCAGCGCATTTACACGTCTTCTTGTCTTTTCAATCTCTGCCGCCATCAGCTGGCATGCCTTCTCGCACTCCGCAAGACGAATCATATCCGGAACAATATCTGCCAGTGATTTCACCGCATCATCCAGATCCGATGAAGTAAAGGCAAATCCATAGGAATAGATGTCATTCTTATCTGCAGTTCTTGTCTTGTAAGTAAATTCAGGAATCTCCACGCTCATGACATTCTTCTCATCAGCCATCAAACTGACTTCCTGTTTTGGCGCCATCAGTGCTGTGTTCAATGCTGCTTCAGACATACCGGCTCTGGCAATAACAAAATTCTTGTTTGCCGAACTGATTCCTGCCTCCACACGCAGTCTCACTTCCATATTTTCTTTTACAAGATCCAGGTACTGCCGCATAAGCTCGTCTCGCTTATCTTTCAGAAGTTTATGTCCTCTGATTGCCGTAATACGCTTTTTCTTCAGGCGTGTCAGCTCCATTCTGGTAGGATTTATCTGTTTTCCTGCCATTGCCGCCACCTCCTATTCATTGTAATACTGATCCAGATACTTGTCGTCGATACGCTTCAGCTCGGTTCTCGGAAGCATTCTCAGAAGTTTCCATCCGATGTCCAGAGTTTCTTCAATGCTTCTGTCTGTATTGTATCCCTGAGATACATATTCTTTTTCAAATGCATCTGCAAACTTTGCATACATCAGGTCGATCTCTGTCAGCGCTGCTTCACCAAGGATTACCATCAGTTCCTTCGCATCTTTTCCTCGTGCATATGCCGCAAACAACTGGTTCATTGTGTTCGCATGATCTGCACGTGTCTTTCCTTCACCGATTCCCTTATCTTTCAGACGGGACAGTGACGGAAGTACATCGATCGGAGGGGTAACACCTTTTCTGTACAGTTCACGGCTCAGGATGATCTGACCCTCAGTAATATATCCTGTCAGGTCAGGGATCGGATGAGTCTTGTCATCTTCCGGCATAGTCAGGATCGGGATCATTGTGATACTTCCCTTTTTGCCATTCTGTCTTCCTGCTCTTTCATATAAAGAAGCAAGGTCTGTATACATATATCCAGGATATCCACGACGTCCCGGAACCTCTTTACGTGCTGCGGATACCTCACGCAGTGCATCTGCGTAGTTTGTGATATCCGTCAGAATAACAAGTACATGCATATCTTTCTCGAATGCAAGGTACTCTGCTGCTGTCAGTGCCATACGAGGAGTTGCGATACGCTCAATCGCCGGGTCATTTGCAAGGTTTACAAAGAGGACGGTTCTGTCAAGAGCTCCTGTCTCACGGAAACTCTCGATAAAAAAGTTGGATTCCTCGAAAGTAATACCCATAGCAGCAAATACAACTGCGAAGTTCTCATCATTTCCAAGTACTTTTGCCTGACGTGCGATCTGTGCGGCAAGCTGTGCATGCGGCAGACCAGATGCAGAGAAGATTGGAAGTTTCTGTCCACGAACCAGTGTATTCAGTCCGTCAATTGCAGATACACCAGTCTGGATAAACTCTTCCGGATAACATCTTGCAGCCGGGTTCATCGGCAGTCCGTTAATGTCCATACGTTCATCCGGAAGAATCTCCGGACCATCGTCGATCGGGCGGCCCAGTCCATCGAAGACACGTCCCAGCATATCTTCAGATACACCAAGTTCCATGCTTCGTCCAAGAAAACGTACCTTACTGTTTGCAAGGTTGATTCCTGTTGCACTTTCAAACAACTGTACCAGCACATCGCTTCCGTTTACTTCCAGTACTTTACATCTTCTGATCTCACCACTGGCAAGTTCAATCTCTCCCAGTTCATCATAAGCGACACCCTCTACACCACGCACGAGCATCAGAGGTCCTGCCACTTCCTGGATGGTTCTATATTCTTTTGGCATTTAACCTTCCTCCTTTTCGAATGCGCCCGCAACCTGGATGCTCAGCTCATTATCTACCTTCTTATATTCTTCATCCAGAGCATCCTCTGTCACATATTTGAAACGTCCGATTCTCTCTCTGACCGGCATAGAGATCAGCTTCTGCAGAGAAGCGCCCTGAGAAAGTGCCTCTGTTGCTCTCTCATAGAAAGCTGTTACAAGAAGCATCATCATATGCTGTTTCTTCAGAGATGTATATGTGTCGATCTCATGGAATGAGTTCTGATGCAGAAAATCCTCACGGATAGATCTTGCAGCTTCCATCTTCAGACGGTCTGACGGTGACAGTGCATCCATACCTACCATCTTTACGATTTCTTCCAGTTCTGCCTCTTCCTGAAGGAGTGTCATCATCTTCTGACGTCCTGCCATCCAGTCGGATGCAACTTCACTGTTAAACCATTTTTCCATATCATCCAGATACAGGGAATAACTGTTCAGCCAGTTGATTGCCGGGAAATGTCTCTTATATGCAAGTGCAGAATCCAGTCCCCAGAATACTTTTACAATACGCAGTGTAGCCTGTGATACAGGTTCAGATGTATCACCACCCGGAGGAGATACAGCACCGATAACAGAAAGTGCTCCTTCTCTTCCGTCTTTTCCAAGAGAAAGCACATGTCCTGCACGCTCATAGAACTGTGCCAGACGGCTTCCAAGGTAAGCCGGGTATCCTTCCTCACCTGGCATCTCTTCCAGACGTCCTGACATCTCTCGAAGAGCCTCTGCCCAACGGGATGTAGAGTCTGCCATCAGCGCTACAGAATATCCCATATCACGGAAATACTCTGCAATTGTAATTCCTGTATAGATAGAAGCCTCACGGGCTGCTACCGGCATATCGGATGTATTTGCGATCAGAACGGTTCTCTGCATCAGAGGCTGTCCTGTCTTCGGGTCTTTCAGTTCCGGGAACTCGTTCAGAACGTCTGTCATCTCATTTCCACGTTCTCCGCATCCGATATAAACTACGATATCTGCCTCTGCCCATTTTGCAAGCTGATGCTGGATTACTGTCTTACCACTTCCGAATGGTCCAGGTACAGCAGCCACACCACCTTTTGCGATCGGGAAGAATGTATCAATAACACGCTGTCCTGTTACAAGCGGCATCTCCGGCGGAAGTTTTTTCTTATACGGACGGCCTCTTCGTACCGGCCATTTCTGCATCAGTGTCAGTTCCTTGTCTCCATCTTCTGTACTGACAACTGCCACTGTCTCTTCCACTGTAAATTCACCGGTCTTGATCTCTTTGATCGTACCTTTGATTCCATAAGGTACCATGATCTTCTGTTGAACCAGTACTGTCTCCTGTACTGTACCGATGATATCTCCTGCTTCCACTTTATCTCCAACTTTTGCAGTTGGAACAAATTCCCACTTCAGGTCACGTTTCAGAGAAGGAACCTCAACACCTCTCTTTAAGTTATTACCTGAGATTTTCATAATGTCATCCAGCGGTCTCTGGATTCCATCATAAATACTTGTGATCAGACCAGGTCCAAGTTCTACAGACATTGGAACGTCCATAGACTCTACTGGTTCTCCGGGTCCAAGACCTGAAGTTTCCTCATATACCTGAATCGATGCCTCATCTCCGTGCATCTCGATGATCTCACCAATCAGACGCTGTTTCGATACACGGACCACATCGAACATATTTGCATCTCGCATGCCCTCTGCAATTACAAGAGGACCTGCAACTTTTTTAATTACTCCTGTGCTCATTCACTTACTCCTCCAAACAGAATATCTGAACCAACCGCCTGCTCTACGGTTTTCTTTACGCCTTCTACTCCGGCTCCTGTATTTCCGGACACTCCCGGAATCTGAATGATCGCCGGCAGTGTTCTTTCACGATAGCGCTCGATCTCATCCGTAATCTGTGCAGCTACGGCCTCTGTAATATAGATGATTCCGTATTTACCTTCTGCAAGCTGTCGTAACTTTGCCTTCGCCTCTTCGCTGTTTTTGACAGGGCAGATACTAAGACCAAGTGTCGCAAATCCATAGATGCTGTCATATTCACCAATCACTGCAATCTTATACATACATCGCCCTTATCCTTTCCCGGATTGCTTCTTCTGGGAAATCATTCTGTTTTCCTGTCAGAATCATCCGAACTGTTTTTATCTCATTCTGCCTTGCAAGCAGATATGCCAGCAGAGGTCCTACTGAAAATGATTCATACTTCTGTGATCTCATGCTGTCAGTCATCCGGTTGTCACACCATCTTTCAAATGCTGACGGAGATTCTTTCAATGCCTCCGCTCCCTCTGCATAAGATGTACCTTCCAGATACTGCGCAATCTCATCAATTCCTGCAAGAGCCGCACGGATCAGCGGTTCACGGCTGACACTCTGGCACTCTGCCATTGCCTGACGCATAAACTCTGCAGTTTTTCCTGTTTTCTGGGATCTGACTGCAATCTTGATATCTGCGATCGCAACCATTGTATCTGCATATTCTTCTATGATCGGTTCTCCCGATTTCTTACCCGCTTCAATCATCGCTTCCAGTGTTGCACGATCCACGATAATATCACACAACTGTCCATCTCTTGTATGAAGCAGTGTGTCGAACGCTTCCTGCGCTGTCTGTTCCATTTTCCCCGGTAATTTTGAGAAGTCTTTATTTTCTACGATCTTCAACATCTCGTCTCCCGGAATTGCGCAGTCATCATAGAAGATGTGTTCATTTCGAATCTCTGTACACACTTCTTTGATTGCTGCTTTCAGATTATGATAGAGTTTCGGATAAGAAAGTACGTCAAACACGCTCATATCCGGCGCCACATCACGGATCACTTCCCAGGTCTTCTCTTCTTCCCTGGCAAGGACTGCATCCGCATCATTTCCCGAATCCATATCTCCCCAGCCTTTTTCCACAAGAAGCTGCAATGCCTGTTCTGCAGTTTTGCATGCAAGGAGCTGTTCAATCACTGCATCTGTCAGCAGTGACACCTCTAACGCACGTATACGTGCAACCGCATACGTATATTTTGTATTGCCCAAGCTTCTCCCTCCCTGCAGTTATTTTTTACTGAACAGTACTCTGTTCACCTGATCTGAAAGTTCTTCTTTTTTAGAATCAAACAGTGCTTTGATTGTACAGTTTTCTTCGATTCCTCCGTATACAAGAAGAAATCCTCCATCTATCTTTTCCGCTTTCTCAGCAAAAGTAAGACTTCCGCCTTTTCCTTTTGCAATTTCTTTCGCTTTTGTACGGAATGTCTCCGGCATCCGATCCAGGTCCTTCTGTGAAAAACAGATTTCACCTTCTTCTGGAAGCACATATCTTTCCAGCACGCGCTCCATCATCTCAAAATATGCCTCATCCGAAAGTCCGGTCACCTTTTCATACGCTTCTTCAAGCACCTCGTTGATCAGCTGCTGTTTTGCTCCAAGAAGTGTACGTCTGCGCTTCATCTCAGCCGCTGACACTGCGCGTTCCCAGTTTTCTTTTGAACGAGCTTTTGCAGCCGCTTCAATTTCTTCTGCCTCTTTCTCCGCCTGCACTTTTTTTGCTGCAAGCAGAGAATCAGCTTCTTTCTGCGCGATCGAAAGGATTTCTCTTGCGGAACCTTCTGCTTCTTCCAGAATCTGGGCTTTCATTTTCTCCAGTCCGCTCATACTCATGTTCTCCTTTTCTCTTTTCTACAACCGGTTCTTAAATCTGAATTCCGCTGACTGCCAGGAAGGAAATCAGAAGAGCAAGGATGGCATAAGTCTCAACCATTGCAGGGAAAAGCATTGCTTTACCAAACTGATCTGGTTTCTTAGCTACGATTCCAATGGAAGATGCTGCTGTTTTACCCTGAGCAATTCCTGATAAAAGTCCAACAATACCGATTGGCAGACATGCTGCAAGAATCATAAGTCCTGTCTGTACACTGACATCAGCTACTCCGCCGCCAAGAATTCCAATCTTAGATAACGTAATGAATCCAACCAGCAGACCATACAGTCCCTGTGTACCAGGAAGCAGCTGCATAATAAGAACTTTTGCGAATTTACTCGGATCCTCTGTTACAACTCCTGCTGCTGCCTGACCTGCGATACCTACACCGATCGCTGATCCTGCTCCTGCCAGCAGCACTGCCACTGCTGCGCCTAATAAACCATACACACTTCCAAGTCCACTTGCGATACTCATAATATTTCCTCCTTAACATCTACGTACTTCGTATTTTCTTTAAATGGATTAAACGGACGTCCTCCGCCCTCATAAAACTTGCCGAAGAATTCTACAAACTGCAAACGGTTTGTATGCACATATGCTCCCAGCAGATTGATCGCCAGGTTTAATACATGTCCGACAATAAAAATTACAATAAATAAAATAACTCCGATTACATTATTCGGAAGCATAGCTCCCATCTGGTTGATAACCGATGCAATAACTCCTGTTGCAAGTCCCAGCGCCAGCAGACGTGAATAAGACAATGCATCACTGAGCCAGCCGGTTACGTTATACAGATCGTATGCACCAAGTGCAAGTCTGAGTGCCGGATTCTTATTCTCACGTCCGGACATCAGTACAATACCGATCGCACCACCTGCTGCCATTACCTTTGCAGCCATATTGACCGCTGACGGGAAGACGATTGTTGCCTGAGCAATTGATGCGAAGATATCACTCGGAAGCAACATCAGAATCAGTCCGATCAGTAACAGGTACCAAAGTACTACATCACAGATAAAGTCCATTACTTTTCCATCTTTCAGGCACAGATAACCTTTTACCCCAAGTCCTGTAAACAGATGGATCATACCGAACAGAAGTGAATATACCAACAGTTTCATTGGATCATTCAATGGAACAAACCAAAGTGCCGGAACCGTCACTGTATGTCCGAAGAACTTCCCTGATACGATATCTACTATGTTTCCAAAATATCCACCAAACAGGACTCCCCATACCAGAGTGGAAATTCCACAATACAGGAACAGTCTCAATGATTTTGCCATTCCCTGAGGCATTCTTGGATATTTCTTCACAAGCACTGCACAGACAATTGCAACAAGTGCTCCATACGCTGCATCCGAAAGCATCATTCCGAAGAAAAATACATAGAAGAAAGACATGATCGCAGTCGGATCGATCTCTCCTTTATGTGGAAGTCCGTAAGACTCTACAATTCCTTCCATATTGGTAGAAAATGGATTATTCTTCAGCATTACCGGTGCTTCTTCATCTTCACTGATTTCTTCTGTTTCTGCCACACAATCATAATGACCGGTCAAATACTCTTTCACATAATCCGCTTCACACTGCGGAATATAACCACTGATCATAAAAGTACGTCTTGACTGCAGTAATTCCCCCAATACTGCATAACGGTCCGCACGTGTACGATAATAATCAGCTGTTGCTTTCAGATCCTCTCTCTGCTCTGCTGCTTTTCCGATTTTTCCTTCAATCTCTGTGATCTTCTGGTGACAATCCTGAATCTGTGTTTCCAGTTCCTGTTTCTGATAAGCCGGTACATCTGACCACAACTGAGCTGGTCTTGCAAATCCTGCGCTTCGAAGCGCTTCTTCCACTTTTGCCGCATCTTCTTTCAGACAGATTACTGCGAGGCAAACCATATTCTGTTCGCCTGATACAATCTGTACATCCACACCCTTTGATTCCGGTGCTCTCTCCTCAAGAAGTGTATATACACTTTCCAGTGTTGTTTCACCAGGCATGCTTCCAAGAATCAAAACGGTTCGTCTGGTTTCTGTCGGCCGAAGCGGAACATCCAGCTTCATCCATGGCTGAAGACTCTCAATATTGTTCTCCAGTTTTGAGATCATTGCCAGCTGTTCAGCACGTTCGCGATCAAGATTGTAAATTCTTCCGGCTGTCTGGATCATATCTGCTCCATTTTTCTGAACCTGTTTTTCCTTTTCCGGTTCAATGAGCTGCTTTCCTTCCAGTGATGCCAGCATGGATTTTTTCTCAGGCACATATTTTTCAAGAATTTCCAGCGCCTGATCTGCAGAGGCTGCCGCTTTTTCAAAACGCATTCTCTGACTTGATGTATCCATCTTCTGAAACAGTTCATCCTCTTCCGCCACTTGTGCTACTTCGAGTACTCCCAGACGCTGTAGTTTTTCAAGGATTGCTTTTCGGTCTTTCTTCAGGGCACAGATGCTGATTCTCTGCATCTTAAGTACCGCCATAATCTAATCCCTCCTTCACTGTTAAAACAATTCAACTGATCTTTCTCCCGTTACTGTTTCCAGATGCTCTGTGAACAGTAAGCTTTTCTCCGTTTTCAGACCAGTTCTTTTATAACAAGTTCTACCGCCTCTTTTCTCTTTTCCTGAGCTGCTTTTCTCAGTGCGCTTATCTCTTCTTCCAGTCCTTTGGCTGCCTGTTTCTCTATACCCTGTGCTGTTTCCTGATCTTCTTCCCCCTGTCTTCTGGCATTGCCGGCCGCTTCCTCCAGCAGTTTTCTTCTCAGTTCATCTGCCGCTGTCTGAGCATCCTTCATAATCTGCTCTTTTTTTTCATTTGCTTCTTTTATTACTGCATCTGCTTTCTGCTCTGTTTCACGAATCGAGCGGATTGTCTCTTCGACCATGCGCTTCACCACCTTTCCTTCACTTATCATTCTGTACGTCATTGGAAAATTTATGCCGCTGTTTACAGGTATCCTGTGAGCAGTAACAATTTTATAACGTAAAGACCTCAGTACCATTTTCTGAGGTCCTCCAACTCCATACAATCGACATTTTATGCATTTCGCACAATAGGTATAAACTTACAATAGCACATTCCGACATAATAATCAAACTTTTTGTTAGGTAAACCTAAAAATTTTTTATTTTCTATGGGATTTTGTTCATTTTCCAACATTTTCCACCCACTTTGTCCTTTATTTTGCACAACTCGACTCCATTTTGTATATACATAAAACAATAATTGTATATCAGCATATTTCAGACACCCTCAAAGTGTGTTAAAAATGGGGTCTAACCACGCTCTGGAAAAATTATAAGGTAATCGCAAATCGAATTCTATAGACAATTCAGCCGGAATGTACAAATTCGGACAACTCTTTGAATCTGGTTGTTAAATAAAAAGACTTCTCCATTACATGCTCTGATCTTCAGAATAAAATTTCCTTCTTTTCATCCTTCTATCATAGCATGTAATAAAAAAGTCTTTTTATGCGTTCTTTTCTATTTCCAATGAAGTTCATGGAGATGTCCCTCCAGATTCATCCCCGCAAAATTCTGCTGTCTCAGCGCTTCATACAACACGATTGCCACAGAATTTCCAAGATTCAGTGAACGGATCTCCCCGATCATCGGAATCCTCATACAGTCTTCTTCATGTTCCACCAGAATCTCTTCCGGTATTCCGGCACTCTCCTTACCGAACATAATATAGCAGTCCGGCTCATATTTCACGTCTGTGTATACCTGATGTGCCTTTGTTGTCGCCATATAAATCTTTGCTCCCGGATTCTTTTCCAGGAAATCATTGTAATCAATATATGTTGTCACATCCAGATCATCCCAGTAATCCATCCCTGCACGTTTCAGTGCTTTCTCATTGATTTTGAATCCCAGTGGCTCGATCAGGTGCAGTCTTGTCCCTGTCGCCACACAGGTTCTTCCGATATTCCCCGTATTCGCCGGTATTTCAGGCTCAAATAAAACAATATTTAACATCTCTTCTCCCTCCATTTCATTAATTCATCCGCAGCCGGCCGATCCAGATATCTTACCTCTTCTCCTCCGGTCAGTTCCCGTGCATTCTGATCTTTCACAATCCCGATTCTGGTAACATCTACACCACATTTCTTCAAAAGTTCTACCGACTCTTCTCCTCTATCAGTCACGATCAGGAAGCTTCCTGCCGAAGTTATCAGATAAGGATTTAACTGATAGAATTCGCAGATTTCAACTGTTTCCTGCTTTAATGCAATCTTCGAAAAACTCACTTCAAATCCGATTTTCTCCGCCTCTGCCAGTTCCCACAGTGCTGCAAGAATACCGCCACTTCCGATCTGGCGAACTGCAAGTCCTGGTTTTCCCTCAGCAGCCACCTCTAGAATCTGTTCCGGGCACGCCAGTTTCTCTTTCAGTTTTTTTGTTTTCTCCAAAAACGTAGGAACAAAGCGATGACTCAGTTCCGCCTCCGCTTCATCCAGAATCCGAAGAGTTCCCTCCAGTCCGGCATAACCGCAAAGCAGAATTTCATTTCCTGCCTGCAGATCTGATTCTGTCTTTTCTTTTCCATACCCTGTTGCTGTTACATGGACCACTGTTTTCTTCACAAATGGAACACTCTCCGCCTGAAATCCGGCAAATTTCAAATGTAATTCTTCACAGGCTTTTCTCAGTTCCACTGTCAGATTTTTCAGATCATTCTCTTCTGCCTCTGCTGTAAACAGAATCTGCGCAGACAGAGCTGACGGATGAATTCCTTTTGCAGCCAGATCTCCTGCCGCTTTTATCGCGGCATAGTACCCTGCTTTTTCCGTTCCATCACCGACCACAGCGCTGCTCCAAACCATCTGCTGTCCCTGTCCTTCATCCAGTACCATTGATGAACAGTTTTCCTCCCACTCCGGAGTACTGCATTTACCGGACTTATCCACATGGATTTGCTTTTTTACAGACCTTTTCCACATTGTCTGTGTGATTTTCCCCATTCTCATAGCCTTACACCAGATACGGGATCACCATCGTTGCGATCATTGCCACGATAATTACCATAATAATAATTGAAATTACACGTCTTACCTTTTTGTCGTAAAAATTCATATTCCTGATCCTTTCCTTTTACTACTTCGCATCTCTATTTACTGTTCTCATTCAAACGGTGCTCACTTCATATACCGTCGCATTCTGACTCAATCGGTTCCGGTTCTTATAATCAAAGAGTAATAATTTCCCTCCGATTTTTTCCAGATGTGTCATCTTCCGCAACTGTCTACTGTCAAATCCTGCATATCCTTTCAGATATCGGAATTCTTCCGCTTCCTGGCGATAAAATTCTGTTGCTTCTTCTTTTGACACTGTATCTTCTCCCAAAAATGCCGGGCGGTTTTTCACATTCTCCCTCAGATAGAGATCCAGAATCAACGCTTCCTTCAGCCCCTCATCTGCATTTCCGGTTTCCTGCAGGAATTTCCACAGAATCTCATACCTTGCGAGCCTTGTATGTTTCAGTCCAAACAGACCTTTTTTCTCATAATAATCTCCGAGCTCAGTATACATATCAAATGCAGTCGGAAATCTCTTTTCCATTCTGCTCATTGTATTCGGAAACTGCCCACTATTATAATGCACTTCCACCATTTCTTCCACTTTTTTCAGACGGATCACATCACTGTATGGCAGCCATTTCGTTGACAGCACCTCATACGGGGCACGCTCCTGACAAAGCAAATCGTAATCCTGTGCTTTTTCATGCATCCAGGAGCCATGAAGCACTTTTAAGAATCCAATCTGAAACTGATCCGGACACATAGAATATACTTCATTAAATGAATTGGCAAAACTTTCATAATCTTCATATGGAAGTCCCACGATCAGATCCAGATGCTGATGTACATTCCCACGTTCTTTAATCCGCGCTACTTTTTCTCTGACTTTCTTCAGATCCATTGTTCTGTGAATCTCCTTAATCGTCTGTAGATTCGTAGACTGAATTCCAATCTCCAGCTGAATCAGTCCCGGACGCATACTTCGGATCAGTTCAATCTCCTCATCATTTAACAGATCTGCCGCAATCTCAAAATGGAAATTGGTAATTCCATTGTCATGTTCGATCAGATACTTCCAGATTGCCATTGCATGATCATGTTTGCAGTTGAACGTCCTGTCCACAAATTTTACCTGTGGCACTTCATGATCAATAAAAAACTGCAGTTCTTTCTTCACCATTTCTGTGTCTCTGAACCTTAAACATTTATCAATCGATGACAGACAATAACTGCACGAAAAAGGACATCCTCTGCTGGATTCATAATATACGATCCTGTTTTTAAAATCTTCAATATGATCATATACAAACGGGACCGTGCTCAGATCCAGAGTCTCCCGCAGCGGAGTCTCCGCAATATCACCCTGACTGTCTCGAAATGCCAGCCCACGGATCTCAATCAGTGCCTCCGGTTCCTTTCCTTTATAATGCTCAACAAGCTCTGTAAATGTCTCTTCGCCTTCGCCTCTCATAATGCCATCCAGCATCGGATACTTTTCCAGTACTTCTATCGCATTATATGATACTTCAGGACCACCAAGCCACAGTTTTGTATCAGGCAGTATCTTCGGGAGCTCACGAAGCAGTTGCCCTACCTCTGCCATATTCCAGAGATAGCAGGAAAAGCAGAGCACATCCGGTTTCTGCAGATAAAGATCCATCAGGATTTCATCAAATGGCTGATTGATCGTATATTCTGCTATAAAAATCTCGCTGTCCGGATGCGCTTTCTTCGCATAAGCACGAAGATCATACACTGCAAGATTAGAATGGATATATTTTGCATTCACTGCCGACAGTAATACTTTCATTCTTCTACTCCTGTTATATATATTTCATTCCAGACTTATAATCAGTTTTCTCGTTTGTCTGGTTCAGCCCTGTTTTGAAACTCATTTCCGCAACCTATATACACTATCGTTTGCTGGAAATATTTTTAATCAGGCTTTAATCCGTTCTATTATACAATTTTTTCAAACAAAAAACAGCTAAATTCTAATGCATTTGCACAAATTTTATTACATCCATGTATTTCCATTGACTTTTCAGAAAAAATCCTGTAAAATTTATTTTCGTGCAGCCGGGGTGGTAGCGGTACCTTGAACCTGCAATCCGCTATAGCAGGGGTGATATTGCGCAGAGGGCGACAGCTGGCAGGGCTGCCCCCGATAAGTGGCGTTGATGTTTGGGTCTCACGCGACGGGACTCTGTGAATCGTGTCAGGTCGGGAACGGAGCAGCACTAAGCAGAACCTCTCGGGTGCCGTGAGGGTGCCTGGGCTGAGTTAACTGTTGGGGTAACGCCTGTTGGCCTAGTTCGAAGCGCAATGCACAAAAAGTAATTTATTAACTAAATAGAATATCGGTTATTATTGGAAACGATACATTCCCCCGGAATGATGAACGAACAACACTATTCTGTTACGCTTATTATCTAAGGAGGATTTTTTTATGCCTAAAAACAAGTTTCAGGATGTCATTTTCACTATTATGATGGTATTCGTCATGGTTTATGCCATGATCTGCTACAACATTTCACTGAATATTGGTGGCATG
This sequence comes from uncultured Mediterraneibacter sp., assembly GCF_934309415.1. GTDB lineage: Bacteria > Bacillota > Clostridia > Lachnospirales > Lachnospiraceae > Mediterraneibacter. The sequence continues at coordinate 139,392 of NZ_CAKRDI010000003.1, read as the reverse complement.
AGCAATCAGGTATTTCTGAATGCATTCCATGAACTGATTATTATGGGACCAATTGCATTTATTCTTGATTTCTTTATTGTTGGACCTTTTGCGAAAAAGAAAGCATTTTCTATCGTAAATCCACAAAAAGATAATCCGTTCGCAATTGTTCTTGCAATTTCTGTTGTTTCTATCATTGGTATGTGCCCACTGATGAGTTTTGCAGCAACACTGTTATTCAAGAACGCCGGAAGTCAGTTTATTGCTGTATGGCTTCAGACTACTGCAATGAACTTCCCAATGGCATTCTTCTGGCAGCTCTGCTTCGCAGGTCCGTTCGTAAGAAAAATCTTCGGACTGATCTTCTGCGAAAAAGAAACAGCCGGAAATAAAAACGCTGTTGCTGAATAAAATTGGCAAAGTTCGTCTTTTCTAAAAAATGATACAGACGTATGTAAAATCCAGAAAGCATTTTAATCAAAACAAATCCCGTATCTGGCAGTTTACCAGATACGGGATTTGTTTGTTTTCTTTTTTATAAACACAGGAACTTATTTGAATTCCAGTACAGCGTACGGTTTTCGATCTTCACTGCACAGCTCAACCACTGTGCGTTCTGCCTCAACCGCCATTTTCGGGTAAATCATATTTCCCAGCACAGCTGACTTTTTATACTCCACTCTCACCTGTTTCAGCTCATAATCTGTTGGAAGATATTCCAGTGCCATCTGTACATACTGGCAGTTATTCACATGTTCATTTGTATCAATATGATGTTTTTGAACCTGAAATGCTTCCAGATCTTCTGTCGTTTCCGGCAGTTTAATCTTTCTGTCTTCATACGGCATCTCCAGCGGTTCGCTCATTCCATAAGGCTCAATATCCTTCGTCTCCGGTCTGCACGGTCTTCCTGTCTCCGTATCAATAAATACCCAGATAGAATGGGCACAGGCAAGCATCTCTCCCGCTTCATCTTTCATATAAAAATTTCGATTGCCAAACAGTGCTTTAAATTCTGTTGCAAACGTTCCTACTGTCATCCGCTCGCACAGACGTGGATAGCGTTTTACAATAATCTGCCAGTAAGACAGAATCCATGCACGCTTCTGTTCCTTCAGAACACTCGTCCCCAAGCCGATATCCTCTGACTGAAATGTGCTGCAGTCCTGAAAATAATTGATCAATGCCGGCAGTGTCATGGTTCCATGATGGTCAATCTCACTGTACCTTACTCTGCTATTAAATTCATAAATGTCTTTTCCTTTTTCCATCTTTTATCTTCTGCCTCTTTTTCTATCTATATCCAGCTACTCTTCCTCATCCCGCGCAACGTAATCATAATCCACTGTAATGACACACTCATATCTTGGATCCACACCTTTCAGACGTTCCATCAGCTGAAGCGGTCTGTCATTTCTCTTTTTCTCATCATATTCAATCGGCACCACCATGTCGAAGATCAGATTAATCTTCTGCTTGCCATATACCACACGAAAATCATGAATACTGCAAGCCGGATCCAGTTCCTTTAAAAGTTCCTCTGTCTTCCTGCGGATCTGCAATATTCTCTCATCCTTCGTCTCAATCGGATCCATATGGATGACCAACATCATTCCCAGTTCCTTTGCAGCTTCCCGCTCAATCCGGTCAATGATCTCATGGGATTTCTCAATATCCTGATCATTCGGAACCTCTGCATGAATGGAAGCCATACTTCTGCCCGGTCCATAATTATGTACCAGCAGATCATGTGTACCTTCAATCCCGTCATAACTTTCAACGAACTTCTTGATCTTCTCGCATACTTCCGGTCGGATCGGTTCTCCGATCAATGTATTCAGTGTATCCCTTGCAATTCCAATTCCTGCCCACATTACAACCAGCGCAACTCCCACACCTACATATCCGTCAATGTTCTTTCCTGTCACTCCAAAGAATACCACTGACAGAATCGTAGCTCCGGTTGTAATGACATCTCCCATGGAATCTGCAAAAACTGCTTTCATAACCTGAGAGTCAATTCGCTCACCCAGTTTTTTATTAAACAGGCCCAGCCATAGTTTCACCGCAATTGACAAAAGCAGGATCACGACAGACACTGCCTGAAACTTTAATACATCCGGATGGAAGATCTTTCCCACGGAATCTTTAAAAAATGTAAATCCTACCTCAAGAACCAGGAAAGCCACAATCAATGCTGCTATGTACTCAATCCTTCCATGTCCGAATGGATGATCTTTATCTGCCGGCTTCTCCGCCATCTTCACTCCCACGAAACTGATCACGGAAGATCCCGCATCAGACAGGTTGTTAAATGCATCTGCCGTTACAGAAACACTGTGGAGCACCAGGCCCACGATAAATTTCACTGCAAAAAGCAGTATATTACAAAAGATGCCCACGATACTGGACAGCACACCATATGCTGTCCGCACGGACACCTTTTCAACATCTTCATAATCTTTTATAAAATGTCTGATTAAAAATTCTGTCATATCTCATTTTCCTTTCCAGAAAAACCAGTCGATTTCAAACTCTGAAGTCGCTGTCACTCTGGAATATTCTTCTTCCGTCAATACAGCTTTCAACTGTTTCTTCCCGCTTTCCGGCACAACCGCTTCCGTTGTATCCAAAAAGCACAGATTCGGGTAGAGCACACACCACCAGTTATGTCCTCTGGCCTCTCCCAGTTCAATGCGCAGTGCTTCATAATTTCCCGCTGGAAATGTAATATCTCCATACGTTTTATCTGGGAAATAACATGTAGTCACTGCCACACTGACGGTCTGGTCAGATCTGGCTTCCGCAAGCGTCTCTTCACTGACTCTTCGAATTGTATCTGTGTGTTTTCTAACCCATTCCGTTGTTTTCTGTACATCTGTACTGTTCTGATCCTCCTGCGGGAGTTCTGCTTCCAGATATGCAAGTACCGCATCTCTTACCTGAAATTTCAGTTCCTGATCCGCTGTACTGTCACTATTCGCCAGCACGTGAAAACGCAGAACTTCTCCTGCAAGATGTTGCTGTAATCTAACTCGTTCCTGTTGTTCTGAACTGATCAGCATAGCCGTAGTTATCATTGTTGCAAATATAACCGTCACCAGAAACCCAAAACAGCTCTTCCGGCTGATCTCTATTTTCCGACGATCTTCTTTCTTTATTTTTTCATATATCTGCTTCCATGCTCTGCACATATGTATTCCCTCCATATATCATCTTTCTGATATATGGAGTATAACCAGTCAGCCACAGCTTATACATTTTCCTCTTTTTCACGAATCGTATCCACTACTGTTTCAACCTGATTCTTGATATGCTGTCCTGTTACCTTTGTCGCTGCATCTTTATCTCTTGCAGCAATCGTTTCAATTAATTTACCGTGCTCTCCTAAAATCTGCTGGTAACATTCTTTCTTTTTCAGATACTCAATTCTGTAACGATACATCTGCTCTCTGAGGTTATTCAGCAGTTGGATGAGTCTCCGGTTGTCTGTTGCCGCATAGATCACATCATGGAATGCCACGTCTGCCTGTGCAATCTGAGTAATATCATCGCTCTCCAGTACATTCTCGAAATTCACTGCCGCTGCACGAAGTTCACTGATTCCGTCTTCATCCATACGGTCACATGCAAGCTGTACCGCCAGCTCTTCCAACGCACATCTTACTTCCAGAACGTCTCGCAGATTCTTCTCTGTGATCTCTGCTACTTCAGCACCTTTTCTCGGGATCATAAGCACAAGGCCTTCCAGCTCCAGTTTTCGAATTGCCTCACGGATCGGAGTACGGCTCACTCCCAGTTTATTTGCAAGCTGAATCTCCATCAGTCTCTCGCCCGGCTTTAATTCTCCTCTTAAAATAGCCTGTCTCAGCGTATTAAATACCACGTCTCTCAGAGGCAGGTACTCATTCATCGTTACTTCAAAATCGGTTCCCATATTATTTCCTCCTTACGCTGTGTATATTCGTTACGTAGACCTGTTTTGTCAGACCTTTTTCACGAATCTTCCTCTGTGCTTTCTTCGCTGCCGCACGATTTTCAAATAATCCAAATACCGTCGGGCCGCTTCCACTCATCATAGCTCCCAGTGCACCTTCTTCTGTCATTGCCTGCTTAATCTCTGCAATGACCGGATGCATCGGGATGGTCACATCTTCCAGAACATTTCCCATAGATGCTGCGATCTTGTGTATATCACCGTCTTCAAGTCCTTTCAGGATGCCGTCAATATCCGGATGTTCCACGATTTCTTTCGAATCCAGTGCTTCATAAACCGTCTTTGTAGACACACTGATGGCCGGTTTTGCAATCAATACCGTACATTTCGGCATGGACGGAAGAACGCTTAATTCTTCACCGATCCCTTCTGCCAGAACTGTTCCTCTCATAATGCAGTACGGCACATCTGCTCCCAGCTTTACACCACGGTCCATCAGGTCCTGCTGAGAGAGATGTAAACCAAACATCCGGTTCATTCCAAACAGTACTGCAGCGGCATTAGAGCTTCCTCCTGCCAGACCTGCAGCCACCGGAATATGTTTATTTAATACAATCTTTACACCTTCTTTGATATCAAATTCATCAATCAGAAGCTGCGCTGCTTTATATGCAATATTTGTATCTCCCGTGGGAAGGAATCTCAGATTTGTTGTCAGTTCAATCCCAGGTTCTTCTTTCTTTGTCAGTTTTACCTCATCATGTAGATAAATCGACTGCATTACCATACGTACATCATGATATCCATTCTCTCTGCGCCCCAGTACATCCAGTCCCAGATTGATCTTAGCCAGCGATTTTAATTCGATCTGATTCATCCTGTTGTTCATCCTCTCCCATATAATCTTTCTGTAAATTTCTCTCTTTTTTCTATACTACATACTATACCTGTATCTTGTATACATGATGCCTATAGTATACTCAAATTTTCCTTAAAAATCAATAATTTCTCCCCTGTTTTTACACTTTCATTTTCAAGATGATTTACTTCCATTATGCTCTCTGTTGTTGTCATATACCGTTTTGCAAGTCCCCATAAATCTTCCCCTTCCTGAACGATATGCCCTACAATACCCGGACGCTTTTCCATCGCTTCCCAGTCTACCGGTTGCTCCTCTGCCGACAGGATAATTTCCTGCCTTTTCACCTTTCGCAGAAATGCATCAAATGTAAGAACCGCTTTAATATCCACAGCTTCTCCGCCTGCCAGACTGACCTGTAACTGTTCCACATACCAGTTCATTGTACTCCTCACATCTTCCTCCATTCCCGCACATTCAATCAGATGTGAGAACGGAACCATTCCCTGCCAGCTTCCGTAAGGTTCATTTTCGTCTGCACGAAGATATAAAAATGACAGATGCAGAATTCCTTCCACCTGTACCCCGTTCTCCGTGTTCTGCTGTTTTTCTACCTGAATTGCCCCTCTGCTGTGAAGAATCTGCAGGACATCTTCTTTCAATTCCGGAAGCGCCAGTCTTTCATTGACTTTACATTTAGACTGATTCTGCAGCAAAAGTTCTTCACACGTCATTTCCCTGGTCTGAAGTACACAGTTCTTTTCCAGAGAATACAGATCTTCCAGAATCTCCAGTTCTTCCTCCTCATAGATGCTGATTCTCAAACTGAGTGTTCCTTCGATTCCAAGGATCCGCATTTCTCCATCCTCATCCATCCGGATATCCACCAGCGGATCTTCCAATGTATGCTGGACAGAATAGTACATTTCCTCCGTCACTCCATCGCATGGAATCCTTCCTTCATAATTCAGTGTCTGAGATACCCAGTCCGTTTTTTCTTCACCGGAAAGATACATGCAAAACACAAGTAATTCCCCGCGCAGGATCAATTCATCCTGCCCCGGACGTATTTCCAGTTTTCGATTTGTCACATCTGTCATCAGTAACTGTCCAATGCTTTCCTTTGTCCCCGGGAGCGTCAGTTCTTCCTTGATCCGATAAGTATCCTTTTTTGTTGTTCGCAACTGCAGCATATTCATTTTTCTGCATTTTTTATAAACCGGGATTTCACATTCCACATCCACCGGGATTTCCTCTTCCACTGTTTTCTCTCTTCCAAGTTCCAGTTCCACCATAGCACGCAAACCAAGTTTCCTGGAATTTACAACCGTCACTGTCAATTCTGACCGCAGATTCCTGATGTAATATTCTTCCCCTTCTTCAGGCTCTATATAGATCATCTCTTCAAACGGAATCTTTCCTTCCAGAATCTCCGGCATAGAATCCACCGATGCGGTCTGATATAATGCTCTGAAATACACCTTGCCGGAAGCCCTCACATAATTCTCCACCAGTTTCAGATCTTCCACTTTTACTTCCGCACTGCTTTCAATCATCTGTTTTACATCTTCTTTTGCATCTGGTACATTCAGATCCTCATCCAGATAAAACTGATCAAAAACTCCCTTTCCTTCTCTGTTGTAACGACATGTCATCCTGCTAAGTTCCATCTCCATCCTCCTCAATCAAACATCACTTTCTTTTCCAGAGCTTCCAGCTGAACTGCCACATATGGAAATGTGGATATTTCTTTGATTTCTTCCTCCTTTCCCGGTCCAAGAAGATTTGTATGTATATAGATTGCATCCTCCGTCTCATACAGGCTGTTTACCTCTACGCTGTATCCTGTTGTGGGCTGTGCTCCGTATCCCTCCACAATATATAGCTGCCCCCGATCTAAGTAAGTCAACTTAAACGGCATGGATTTATTTTCTTCTATTAAAAGCTGTAACTCTGACGGGATCAGATCCTTATCCACAATTACATATTCCAGATCTCTTAGTTTTCTCGTCTTCTGCGGCCTGCTCGCGCAGCCCGTGTTCAGAAGTATAACTCCCAGTAGAAACAGTGACAGTACTGCAACTCTCTGCCATCTCTTTTTTCTTTTCTTCATAACTTTTTCTCCACAAGAACCAGCCTGTCATATTGCCGCTTTCAATTTTGATCAACAATCTATCTCACTATTTCAAATCACTAAAAAAACGAATGAGATACGCGTAAGCCACACTCCAGAGCAATCAGTTACACATAATTCTATGTATCCTCTTCTTTAAATATGAAAACGCATCTCATCCATCGGACTATTGTCTTTCCTCTGGCTCTGCTGTATAATGTATGGCAGTCAAGCGGAGTCCTGTATTACAGTTCTCTCACGTATCACTATTATCACTTGAAAGCAGCGGAATCCTTGCTGTTCCGTCTGCCTTTCAAACAACTGGAAAGGAATCATTATGGAACGAATTGCAAGCTTTACAATCAATCATCTGAACCTGATGCCGGGACTTTATGTCTCAAGACGCGATGCAAAAGGAGACTGCGTAACAACTACTTTTGACCTGCGTATCACAGCGCCGAACAGAGAGCCTGTTGTAGACACTCCGGCACTTCACACGATCGAACATCTTGCTGCTACTTATCTTAGAAACAGCAAGGTAAAAGAAGACGTGATCTACTTTGGACCTATGGGATGCAGAACAGGCTGCTACCTTGTCATGTTTGGAAATCTTGACTCTGAAGATGTCTTTGATCTGGTCATCGAAATGTGCGATTTCATTATCGCATTTGAAGGTGAGATTCCCGGTGCTGCTCCGGAGCAGTGTGGAAACTATCAGGAACAGAATCTTGATATGGCAAAATACTACATCCGCAAATACCGTGATTGTCTGTTAAAAGACCGCAATCTGGTTTATCCGGAATAAAATTTTCCTGTTTACTGTCTGTATCAGCAGACACTATGTTTACTGTCGAAATAAATGTCACTGCTCACAGATAACCTGTAAACGGTAATACTGCTGATGCATAACACAAGAAAAATTAATGATAAAAAACCGGTATGAAATCACTAAAAAAATGATTTCATACCGGTTTTTATCTATACCAGCTCCGCATTCTTATGAATCGTCTCATCAATAATATTCTGAACATAAGTGCCGATATGTTTCTTTGTCTCTTTATCCAGTTCATTTGGATAAATCGGTTTTCCATATTCAAGCACCACATGTACCTTTTTAATTCTCGGGAACTGCGCCTCGAAAATTGCCTGTGTATTGTTCATGGAAATCGGAATAATCGGGCATCCCGATTTTGTCGCAATCTTAAACGCGCCTTCTTTAAACGGGAGCAGACTCAGCTCTTCCCCTTTGTTTCTTGTTCCCTCCGGGAAAATGCAGATTGAAATACCTTTCTTTATGTATTCAATCGCCTGCAGAATTGTCTTTAATCCTTCTTTCGGATTCTCCCTGTCGAGGAACAGACAATACACAAATTTCATCCATGTTGAAAGCAACGGCACTTTTTCCATCTCTTTCTTTGCCACATATCCTGTCAGTCGCTTGCATCTGCTGTACGTCAGCAGAATATCAAAGAAACTACGGTGATTTCCGATAAACAGAACTGCTTCATCTGGAATATTCTCTTCACCGATCACAGTCACTTCCACGCCTGTCATTTTCAGGATCACTTTAAATCCCCACTGAACAATCCGCAGTGAACTGATGTCACGCGCATGCGGATTCACCTTTCCAATCAGCCATTCCACGAGAAAGACTGGTATCGATAAAATCAGATACAAGATCAGAAATATTGCTACACATAAAAATCGAATCATACTTTTCCTCCAAATTCTTTTTCAACCACATTCTGACTTCAAGAATAACATAGCACCGGTCACATCCGCAAGTACCCATCCAATCGGAATTGCCCACCAGATTGCTTCTACTCCCAAAATCGGCGCAAAGACATATGCAAGCAGAACTCGTGTCCCCAGTGAAATCACCGTCAGTAAAAGAGAAATCTTCGGTCGTTCTACCGCACGGAAATAACCATATAATAAGAACAGAATTCCAATGCCACAATAACACATTCCTTCAATCTGCAGATATCCCGCACCGATTTTCAAAATCTCTGTTTCCTCCGGTGCTATAAAGATTCCCATCAGTGTCCGTGCAAATGTAAATACAGCCACTGAAACAATTACGCAGAAAATCAGTACAATGCAAACCGCACTTCGGGTTCCTTTTTTAATTCTCTTCTTTTCATCTGCTCCATAATTCTGAGAAACAAAGATCGAATAAGCATTTCCAAATTCCTGTGCCGGCATGTACGCCAGTGTATCAATCTTAACTCCGGCCGCAAAAGCTGCCATGACCGATGCACCAAAACTGTTAACCAGTCCCTGCACCATCAAAATCCCAAAATTCATAACCGACTGCTGCACTCCCGTTGCTGCGGAATAAGAGAAAATCTCCTGCAACAGATCTTTTCTGATTTTAATTTTTTCTTCTCTCATCTGTCGGATGCTCAATACCGGTTCCTTTATTAAACTGTATCCTGCAATTCCGGCACCTGATATAAACTGTGCCAGCACTGTAGCTTCTGCCGCTCCTTCTGCTCCCCAGCCGAGAATTGCCACAAAAACATAATCCAGAATGATATTCAAAACCGTGCTAATTCCCAGAAAAATCAGCGGAACCATTGAATTTCCCATGGCCCGAAGTAAAAATGCAAAATAATTATAGAAGAAAATACATACCAGCCCGCATAATATAATCTTCATATAGGAATACATAACCGGATATATCTCCTCCGGTATCTGCATTAATTTTAAAATCGGATGCAGAAGCAGAAATGAGATCGCGGTAAGAATAACGGTAATCCCTGCAATCAGTGCAAAAGATGACACCATGTATTCTTTAAACTTCCGTATATCGCCTTTTCCATAACAGATAGAAAACAGTGCTCCGCTTCCCATACACATTCCCAAAATCAGTGACGTCAGAAACGTCATCAATGTGTACGCACTTCCAACTGCAGCCAGCGCATCAGATCCTACGAACCAGCCCACAATCCACGTATCTGCCAGATTATAGCACTGTTGCAAAATATTTCCCAGAATCATCGGAACAGCAAATAAGAGCATCGTCACTGTTACATTTCCTTTTGTAAGATCTCTTTTCATAATTCTTTTTTTCTTTCCCCAATTGTTTTTATATACATCATTTTTAAAATAAATTATCAACTTTTTATATTCTATCACTTTATATCCACAAAGTCATCCAATGTCTGATGGCATTTTGATCTTAAGTTTAGAAATTTATCTTTTTATTTTCTTATCAGAAATATCACTTTGTATCATCTTCATTTATTTCTGTTCTCTCATCCCATGTTTAAGGAAAAATTTACGATATCTTCTCATCTATATCAGCCCTTAAATTGTCAGAATTTAATATTCTTTTCAAAAAATATAAAGAATTTAAGAAAAAGGGTTTACAAACCCGTTTTCTTATGGTAGTATACTACTTGTCGAGCGGAAGTGGCGGAATGGCAGACGCGCTAGATTCAGGTTCTAGTGGGAGTTTTATCCTGTGGGAGTTCAAGTCTCCTCTTCCGCATTGATAAAATGTAAAAAGAAATCCTTGATTCAAGGATTTCTTTTTTTGTCATATAATAAAATAATTATCTATTTTAATAACTTCCCCCGTTTATTGAATATTCAACGAAAGGGGGAAGTTATTGTTACATGTATTTTTTCTAATCATGCTTCCCCGTCTTCACCACCGGAATTGGTGTTGTGTCCACCTTATCCAAATCATTTATGTATTTCTTTGTCTCAGCTACAATCACAGGTGACAGCAGCAAAACAGCAATCAGATTTGGAATTGCCATCAGCGCATTTAAAATGTCAGCAATTAACCAGACAAGATCCAACGCAATGACCGGAGCAACTAATGCCACCAGAATATATAACACACGATACGGAATCAACCCTTTTCTTCCTGCAAAATACTCCACGCATCGTTCTCCATAATACGCCCAGCCAAGAATTGTAGAAAATGCAAAACAAACAATTCCAACAATCAGAATGAACGGTCCGATATATGGGATCTGACCAAATGCAAGAGTTGTAAGTATTCCTCCATCTGAAATCTCATCTGCATTAATTGCCGGATTTTTCATAATTGTAGTCACCAGTACCAGTCCCGTCATAAGACATACAACTACTGTATCCCAGAAAGTACCTGTAGAAGATACCAGAGCCTGACGTACCGGATTCTTTGTTTTTGCTGCTGCCGCTGCAATCGGTGCAGACCCCATACCAGACTCATTAGAAAACAGTCCTCGTGCCACACCGTACTGAATCGCATAACGAATTCCGCCACCAACCAGTCCACCTGCTGCCGCTCCTTTCGTAAATGCAAGTCTGCAGATTGTTGCTACTGCCGGAAGAATATAATCATAATTCATGCACAGAATCACAATACAGCCAAGCACATAAAACGCAGCCATAAATGGAACCAGCCTCTCGCACACTCTCGCAATACTTTTTAATCCGCCAAAAATAACAAATGCAGTAAGAACTGCTACGATTACACCGATAACCCAACGAGGCATCCCGAGATTTGTATTACAGACTTCTGCGATTGCATTCACCTGGGTCGCACATCCAATTCCAAAAGATGCAAAACCTGCAAACACTGCAAAGATCATTCCAAGCCACTTCATATTCAGCCCACGTTCCAGCGCATACATGGCACCGCCCTGCATACGGCCGTCCTCTGTTTTCACTCTGTATTTAACTGCAATCAGAGACTCTGAATATTTCGTAGCCATTCCAAATACACCTGTCAGCCAGCACCAGAGCACTGCTCCCGGTCCTCCCAGTGCAATCGCAGTTCCAACACCAATGATATTTCCTGTTCCTATCGTTGAAGCAAGTGCTGTCGCCAGCGCCTGAAACTGACTCACTTCTCCATCCGCACCTTCTTCTTTTGTCACCGATAATGGGATTCCCTTCGTAATGGTTTTCCGCTGGATAAATCCTGTTCGGATTGTCAGGAATATATGCGTTCCTAAGAGAAGCACTATCATTCCCCATCCCCATACAATCTTGTCCAATGGCGTTACAATACTGTAAAGCATTTCCACAATCTGATCCAATACCTGCTGCATAATCCTTCCTCCTCTATCTCATTCTTATGTTGCAACAACATTTTATATTCAAACAGGCTAATGCCTGCTCAATATTACACACAACAAAAAACAGCGAAGATACCTTTTGAACGGCATCTTCGCTGTTGTCTGTAATCATAACAATTCTTTTTTAATTTGTCAATTCCAAATATACTTTCTGTTACCACTCACAAAATAACATGTAAGCAGTAACCACTTTCTCTTTTTACAATTTTTCTTACTTATCTTCTTATCTGTTTTCTTACTATATTATACTAAATTTCTAATTATTTTTCTATAACTTACGTGTTATCTTACGTGTTTTCTTGCTTATCATGGTTACTGTTTAGTTACTGTTCACAGCATAGCTGCAAACAGTAACGCATCTCGCCATTTAGAATCGCCTGCGGCGATGGGCGAGATACTTTCAGGACAATACGTACTTCAGACAGGTATCAACTATATATTTTTACTTCGCTAACAATTTTTTATATGAGAAATCAATCGCAAATGCCCCAAGCGGTGCTGTCAGCACGATCGCCAGAACTGCTACCGTAAGAACAGTATCCCCGCAGGCAAATCCCAGTGCCAGTGGAATTCCACCAATTGCCGCCTGAACTGTCGCTTTCGGTGTATATGCCATCATGGCAAATAATCGTTCTTTCTTCTTCAGGCTTGTTCCAAGCAGGCAGACAAATACACCCAGCATACGGAACATTAATGCCCCAACAATGACAAGCAGAGCTTTCACACCAATTTTTCCAAGATATCCGACATTAACTGTTGCTCCAACAAGTACAAACAGAAAGACTTCTGCTGCCACCCAGAGCTTTCCATACTTTGCAGAAATTCTCTTCACCACAACTTCCCTCTTCTTCTGCAGACCAATTCCAATAAACATAATCGCAATCAATGCAGAAAATGTAATTGCTGTTGTCAGGCTGTCTTCAATTACAACAAGCAGGAGCGAAATACTTAAAATGATCAACACCTTGGAAGTATCTCTGATATGTACTTTCTTAAAGTAATAAGCAAGAATCATTCCAATCAGCAGACCGATCACAATCCCCAGAAAGATGGACACCGGAATATTGATAAAGCTAAGAATGGATGTACTCTCTCCCTGCATCATTCCTGTAAAGGTAGAGAACAGTACAATCACATACACATCATCTACCGATGCGCCTGCAAGAATCAGCTGTGGAATTCCTTCTTTCACTCCATATCCCTCATCCATCAGTTTCACCATTCTCGGAACAACAACCGCCGGGGAGACCGCTGCCAGAACAGTTCCCAGAATTGCTGCTTCCAGTACAGACAGTCCCATCAACTTGGGCGCCAGTAATACAATTCCGACGATTTCAAAAGATGCCGGCACAAAACACATTAGAACTGCCGGTCTTCCAATCTTCTTAAGACCTGACAGATCCAATCCCAGTCCGGCTCTTGTAAGAATAATAATCAGTGCAATCTTTCTAAGGTCGGCTGAAATTCCAAGAATGCTCTCGTCCAGCAGATTCAGCACATACGGCCCCAGCACAATTCCTGTAAGCATCATACCGAGTAAACTCGGCAGCTTAACCTTCTTGCAGATCCATCCCATCGACATCCCGACAAGCAGGATCAGCGAAATACTTAGTAACATAATTCCTTTCCTCCTTCATAAATACAGAAAATGTCTCCTCACAGAAAGTGCCTTTCGGGAAATACTGATACCACAGCTTTTTCCCTAAATTCCATAAAATTTTCTGACACAAAAAAAGCTGACACTTTCTGCGTTGATTTTCTCGCAGAAGTCATCAGCTTTATAAGCGGTTCAAGTATTTTCTACTTAGGGAGAACTTCATTCCCTGAGAGGTATGTTACATCAATATTGAAAGAATTTCAATACTTTCTTGTATTATATGCACCACTTTACACAATAATCGTTAAAATACAAGTAACTTCTTAATTACTTTCTCCCTGCTCCATTGATTCTCTTTTTCTATATAGCCCAAAAGTTAATATCTTAAATCTCAAGCAGATTCTTAATTGCCTCCATATAGATCAGCACCGCCTCTTCCATTTCTGACACAAGTGTAAACTCATCCGCGCCGTGGATACGATAATCCTCGCCTGGCTTTTCCGGTCCGAATGCGATAATATTTTTCAGTGATTTCGCATAAGTTCCACCACCAATTACCATCGGTTTGTTCTCTGTATCTCCTGTCACATCTGTGTATGCCTTGTAGAGTGCCTCTACAAGTGAAGATTCTCTTGGGAAGAATAACGGACTTGTTGTTGTACGAATCTCAATACGGCCATTCTCATCTTCCAGATGTCCTTCACACATCTTAAGCATATCTTCTACCTGGTAAGTTACCGGGAATCTGATATCGATTGTACAAGAGATCTCACCCTCTTCTGTCTTGACGATTCCATTACAGAAAGTAAGTTCACCGAACTCGTCCTCACACTTCAGACCGATTCCAGAACCATCACATGCTGTGCCGATATGTGAGTTATAGAATTTTACAAAATCATCCTCAAATCCTGCTTTTGCAAGGCACTCGAAAATCACGCCTGCTGCATTGACTCCAAGTGTTGGTGTACTTGCATGCGCAGATACTCCTTTTGCATAGATATTGATCTGCCCATTCTCTTCTGTCAGTTTATATTCCTGAAGTTTTGTTTCTGCAAAAGCTGCCTCTAATTTATCCTTAAGTCCTTCTTCTGCAGGTACTACTGCTGTACATGCGTCGCATACTGCATTTGATACAAATCCTCCATTGATGGCGATGATCTTTGTATTCTTGGAATATGCCATCATTGTCAGCATTCCCTTTTCTCCGTGAATGCATGGATAATTAGCATCCGGAGTAAATCCGCAGGATAACTCTTCTGCAACTTTATTGTAATGCTCCATACACTTAGAACCAGTCTCTTCATTACATCCCATGATGAGACGAACTCTTTTATTCAGTTTCACACCTGAATCACGGAGCAGCTTCATCGCATAGAGAGCTTCCAGTACAGGACCTTTATCGTCTGTCGTTCCGCGGCCATAGACATAATCTCCTTCTCTTGTGAGTTTGAACGGATCATAAGTCCAGTCTCCGCCTGCCGGCACGATATCAAGATGTCCGGCAATTCCAACGATTTCCTCGCCCTCACCCATCTCTGCGTAACCGCAGTAATTGTCCAGGTTCACTGTTTTGAATCCCAGTTCTTCTGCAATCTTAAGTGCTTCGTGAAGTACCTTGGCCGGTCCTTCCCCGAACGGCATCCCCTCTGCCGGTGTTCCAAGCTGGGAATCGATTGCAACCAGTCTTCCCATATTGTCTAACATTTCTTCTGTCGATTCGTGAATTTGTTCTTTAATGCTCATTTTTATTACCTCTCTTCACATTATTTAAATAGTTGTGTTTTTTTCCTCAACTTTCAGTAAATCTTACATGTTTTTCTATGTAGTCCTGATATCAACATCTTCACACCTTATCAGTATATCACCATCCGAAACCCGTTATAGATAAGATGCTTTGCCTTTTTATAATATCATGCGCCACAAAAAATTTCCAGCACCAATGATAGCCGAACTATCATTCGCACAATTCATGGTTAGAACTGTATTTTTCTTTCCAGATTATAATCTCTTTATAAATTTAATATTTCTTTTCCATTCATGACACCAGACGTTCACAATTCTTTTTTATAATAACATCATCAAGTTGATACAAATGAATTGCAAAAGCAAACATTCATGTTACTGATCATACAATACTTGATTCTGTAACATCCGTATCATAAATAATAGAAGACGGTGATTGTATTAGAAGCCTTTTATGATTGCCGGACTTCGTCTAAAAATAACGAATAGTTTATATAGATTATAGCCCGGCGCAATACCGGGCTAATTTTTTTATTCTAATCATTTATTTTACTTATGAGAAAAAAATTGATACAATAAGATAAAAAACTAAGGTGGTCTATTATGAATCAAACAAATCTTCAGGCATTCCGCCGTGGTTTCCGCGATGGAATTCCAATCGGACTTGGATATCTCGCAGTCTCTTTTTCTCTCGGCATTGCTGCAAGAAATGTTGGACTGAATGCATTTCAGGGATTCCTTATGAGTCTGTTAAACAACGCATCTGCAGGTGAATACGCCGGACTTACCGTAATCGCAGCAAATTCCCCTTATCTGGAAATTGCAA
This sequence comes from uncultured Mediterraneibacter sp., assembly GCF_934309415.1. Taxonomy (GTDB): domain Bacteria; phylum Bacillota; class Clostridia; order Lachnospirales; family Lachnospiraceae; genus Mediterraneibacter. Next base: position 123,257 of record NZ_CAKRDI010000003.1, on the reverse strand, counting down.
TCGTCACGTTGATTACAAATGCACGCTATCTGTTGATGAGCTGTGCCATGAGCCAGCGTCTGAATCCACATCTTTCTCTCGGACACCGTCTTCTGATGAGCTATGATATTACAGACGAACTGTTCGGAATTGCAATCAGTCAGCCTGGAATCCTGAATCCTTATTATACCTATGGTTCCGTAATTGCTCCTCTTCCAGGATGGGCTGTGGGAACTGCACTCGGAGTCATTGCCGGAAATATCATGCCGGCACGTATGGTCAGTGCATTGAGCGTTGCGCTTTTTGGAATGTTCCTTGCTGTTATCATTCCTCCTGCAAAACAGAATAAAGTTGTTGGTGTACTGATTATTCTTGCATTTACTTCCAGCTTTGCAGCCACCTGCCTGCCATGGATTTCTTCCCTGTCAGACGGTACGAGAACCATTATTCTTACAGTAGTACTCTCTGCCGGAGCAGCAATTCTGTTCCCTGTACCAGTAAAAGGCACTGCCAGTAAACAACAGAACTAAAAATAGAAAAGAGAAAAAATTATGACACATAATATTTATATTTACATTCTGATCATGGGCGGTGTCTCCTACCTGATTCGAGTATTACCGCTGACTCTGATAAGAAAACCTCTGAAGAATCAGTTTCTTCAGTCTTTCCTGTACTACGTGCCTTACGTCACACTTGCCGTAATGACCTTTCCGGCCATTTTACATGCTACTCAGTCTCCAGCCTCTGGAGCATTGGCACTGATCGTCGGCATTGTAGCCGCATGGTTCGGTGCAGGACTGCTGCCTGTAGCAGTCCTGTGCTGTGCCATTGTATTTATCGCTGAATTTTTCTTATAAATGAATACTTGAATATAAAAGCTTGAAAATTAGAAAAAGATAGATTTTGGAATATGATTATGTTAACTGCCCATCAGCACGTTTTCCAACGTACTGAACAACACATTCACATCGATCGGCTTGGCAATATGCCCATTCATTCCTGCTGCAAATGCTTTCTTCCTGTCTTCCTCGAAGGCATTTGCAGTCATTGCTACAATTGGAATATCCGCACGCTCATTTTTCAGATTTCTTATTACTTCCGCCGCCTGATATCCGTCCATATTGGGCATCTGAATGTCCATCAGAATCAAATCATAATACTTTGCAGACTTCTTCTGCAGTTCAGCCACACACATAATGCCATCTTCCACACGGTTCACATCAAAACCATTTTCCTGCAGAATTGTCATCGCAATTTCTGCATTCAGGTCATTGTCTTCTGCAAGCAGAATCCTTTTCCCATGCAGATTTTCAATGATTTCTTCTCTTTTTTTCTCAGTTCCCTGTTGAATTTCTTCCTCTGTTGCTATCGGGAATGATAATTCTATGGTTGTCTTTGTGCCTTTTCCTATTTTACTTTCTACTTTGATTTTTCCATCCATAAGATCTACAAGCGATTTCACAATTGGAAGTCCAAGGCCTGCTCCCACAATCTTACTTTCTGTAGTTGTATGTTCTCTGGTAAATTCTTCAAAAATATGAGGCAGATACTCCTCACTCATTCCAATTCCGGTATCTTCAACAACCACAGTGAAATCTGCATATCCATCTCTTGCAGATGGAGTTTCTGTTACAGTTACGGTCACACTTCCACCAGAAGGAGTATATTTGATTGAATTACTGATTACATTCAGAAAGATTTCTCTGACTTTTGTCTTGTCCCCTATCACATATTCATGCTGAATATCAGAAATACAACGATAATTTAGTTCTTTCTCCTGAATAGAAGGTTCAAACACGTTCAGAAGTGAATCCATCAATTCTTTAGGCGACTCCATCTCCATCTTCAATGTTGCTTTTCCGCTTTCAATTCTCGCCATTTCGAGGACATAATTGATCAGCGACAGCAGAAATGCACTGGAAGATTTTATCTTTCCTATATAATCAATGGCTTTTTCCTTTTCATCTATATGTTTCTCCAGAAGATCCGAAAATCCAATAATGGCATTCATCGGTGTCCGAATGTCATGACTCATATTAAACAGGAATCGTGTCTTTGCCTCATTCGCTGCCCTTGCTGCTTTTGCAGATTTTTCAATTTCCTGAGCATGCACAGCATCTCTGTACTCTTTCACCTCAAATTGCCAGAATCCTGCTGTCATCAGAATAGACAAAGCTAACACAATGATCGAATCAAAGATTTTCTGAACTGCTGTAATCCATCCTTCAGCTGGAACAATCTCAAAATACCAGGTGTCATTCGGTACAGCGCATGCCACTTCCAGCGGATCTTTCAGATCCTCACTCTCGCATTGGGCAATCACAACTTTTTCATCAGTCGCAGGACTCTTTTTCCAGATTTGATAATGATATCCTGCATCTTCCAGTTTATCGAGTTCGATCTCTTTAAGGAATTTTTCCCAGTTAATAACAAGAAGTGTGAATCCCCAGAATTCTTTCTTATCCTCATTCATATAAACCGGATCAAACAGTAAGACTCCTGCACCTCCCTGTACAAGTTCAAATGGACCTGCAATGGTATACTGTCCGCTCCGCTTTGCCAGACGTGCTTCCTGTTTTCTTTCAGGATTCTCCAGCATATTCAGGCCCAGTGCTTCTTCATTTCCTTCCAGCGGATAAACCTGCGTGACAGTCCCCCCTTCTGCCATCTCAATTGCTTCGATCACTCCATTTTCATCCTGCATCATCCCAGATAATGTACTGAACTCTTCCTGGTCAATCTTATAACCATTCTCGACAATTTGTTTCAGTAATTCTGACTCTGCCAGATACCGGTTCAATCTTGTCTCCACCTGACTGACTGTTGATTCAGCTGTATAAGCAGCTTTCAGTTTTTCCTGCTTCTCCTGATTTTTGTTCAGAAGAAGCATTCCGACAGCTGCAATTAAAAATGTAATAAGAAAAACCAGAACGATTCTCATCCTCATTCTTTTCCGGTCTATTATCTTCTCCATCTTTTGTTCCATTTCTTTTTCCTGCTATCTTTCAGTTTTTATGTATCTGTTCATATTATAATCAAATCCCCTTATACGGACAAGGTGGAGTTTATTAATTTTCATTATATTAATTGCATAACTGTTACTGTTCACTCCCATATCAATCACTCCACTGATTGGCATGGAGGATGCACACTTTAGCCTGAATGCATCTCGCCCATCGTCGCAGACGATTCTAAATGGTGAGATGCGTTATTGTTTGCAGGTAACCTGTAAGCAGTTATATATCCTGTAAATTACAGTATGTATTATTGTCTGATAATTCGCATTTTTTTTAAAAAAATTCTAACGTAATTTTTTTAAAAAAGGGGTTGCTTTTTTTGAATATCCTGTTATAATAACTATTGTTGAGTCAAGCAAGACAGAAACAAATAAACAAGATGATGCGGAATGGTGTAATTGGCAGCACAGCAGACTCTGACTCTGTTAGTAGGGGTTCAAGTCCCTTTTCCGTAGCTGGGAATTTGCTTATGCAAGTTCCCTATTTTATCGGAGTGTGGCTCAGTTTGGTAGAGCGCTACGTTCGGGACGTAGAGGTCGCAAGTTCGAATCTTGTCACTCCGACTTAAGAGACTGAAGTTTTTCTTCAGTCTTTTTTGTTTTCCGGATAAAAAAAACGTGTAAAAAATTTTTCTATAAGACCTCCTCCGTAAATCCAGCAAATATCTCATAAGAAATTTTTCACACGCTTTAAATTCGAACTTTTTTGTCTGAAACTTATATTTCTATATTTTCCGTTCTTTTTACTGTTCTCCATTTTCAAACAGCTCTGAATGTAAACTATTGACGCATTCTCATTCCCACACGCCATCAAAAACAACGGTTGCAGGACCAGTCATAAATACTGTATTTTTCTCTTTATCCCACTGGATCTGAAGATCTCCTCCGAGAAGTTTTACAGTTACATCATCTTCTGTCAGGCCATTTAAAATACATGCGACTGCTGTGGCACATGCTCCGGTTCCACAGGCTAATGTCTCTCCTGAACCTCTCTCCCACACACGCATCTCAACAGTATGATGGTCTAATACTTTTACAAATTCTGTATTTACACGGTTTGGAAATCTTTCATGGTTTTCGAACTTTGGACCAATCTTTTCAATTTCCAGTCCCTGTACGTCATCTACATATACGATTGCATGCGGATTTCCCATGGAAACACAAGTCATACGGTACTCTTCTCCGTCTACCAGGATTGGCTCATCTACAGCTCTCTCTCCGTCTGCAACAACAGGAATCTCTGCCGGTGTAAGAATCGGACTTCCCATATCAACAGTAACTTTCACTACTTTCCCATTTTCAACAAAAAGCTTCAGATATTTGATTCCCGCAAGTGTCTCTACGGAAATTTCTGTTTTGTCTGTCAAACCATAATCATATACATATTTTCCAACACAGCGAATTCCATTTCCACACATCTCTCCTCGTGATCCGTCTGCATTATACATTTCCATCTCACAGTCTGCAACATCTGAAGGATTGATCATGATCAGTCCATCAGATCCAACACCAAAATGTCGGTCACTGATCGTAACTGCCAGAGCGGAAGGATCATCTATCTTCTCCTCAAAACAGTTTACATATACATAATCATTTCCCAGTCCCTGCATCTTTGTAAACTTCATCTCAATCTACCCATTTGCCTTTTCTTATCGGCCCTTTCATCTTTACATTTTTCTACGTTTTATTATAACAGAACCTGTTTAAAAATGCTCTGATCCACACAGGAAATTTTGTATTTTATATAACAGTTGTTACTGTTCGTATTTTATTCATTCATAATCGTCAGAACCATCTGTGCAGTCTCGAGCATATTGGTTCCGCTGTCCATGCTGCTTTTCTGCAGATAACGATGAGCTTCTTCCTCAGACATGTTATTACGTTCCATCAGAAGCGCTTTCGCCTGATCGACCACTTTCTTCTGCTCATCATTGCGCTTTCGCAGTGTCTCTCTGCGCTTTCTTCTTCGCCTGTCCTGATTTTGCTGCAGCATTTCTACTGTATTGACCAGATCATAGATTTTAATCGGTAATGGAAGCCCCACAACTCCATCCGGCAATTCATCCGTCCATTTTGACGGAGATGCCACCAGAAGCATCTCAAAGGATGTTGGCAGTGACTCTCTCAGATCCGTATACTGCATATCCTGAAAACGGTATCCACAGATTACGATTCCTTCATTCCATGTATCCGCATATTGCAATGCTTTTGCTCCAGTCAGGCAGACAGCAGATACTTCTATCCCGGCGCGCACAAGTACATTCCGGATGTTTACTGCGTTATCTCTGGTTGGAAATACCACAATAATATTACTCATATCTGCTCACCTCCTGCTGAACTCTTTTTTCCTCTATACATACCCTGCCGGACATTCCCGACCTTATACTTCTCATTCTATGAAGTACGCTGCCCGCTTCATTCATCTTGCCGGGAATTTTATATTGTTCATCAATACCTGGCATTCTCTTCTATTCTCTCACCACTGTAAGGCTTCCCCTACAGTCTGTGAAGATAATGGGCGATCTCCCAGTCAGTCACCTGCATACAATACTCCTGATATTCTTTCTTGTTCGCTGTGATCAGCTTCTTCGCCAGTGCTTTCCCCAATACATTCACCAGCAGATCATCTTTTTCCAGTTCTTCTGTTGCCGCACCAAGATTTCTTGGAAGTTCTTTCACCTGAAGTTCATCTCTCTTTTCCTGTGTCATCTTCTGAATATCTTCGTCAATATTAGCCGGCGGCATAATCTGATTCTTAATTCCATCCAGACCAGATTTCAGTAAAACTGCAAGTGCCAGATATGGATTTGCTGTCGCATCCGGACTCCTCAGTTCTAATCTTGATTTCCGCTCTTTGTCTGCTGCCACACGGATCAGCGGACTTCTCGTCTTTGCAGACCATCCCATATAGACCGGTGCTTCATATCCCGGCACAAAACGTTTATAAGAATTCACTGTAGGATTCGTAATACAGGTAATTGCCTTCATGTGCTTCATCAGTCCACCAATGAAATAATATCCCTCTCTGCTCAGTCCATTCTTATCTTCCGCATTGTAAAATACATTTGCACCAGTTTCATCATAAAGCGATAAATTGATATGCATTCCAGAACCAAATGTCTCACTCTTTGGCTTCGGCATAAAAGTTGCGTGTAGTCCATGACGTTTTGCAATCGTCTTTACAACCATTTTAAAAGTCATCAGATTGTCTGCTGTCACCATTGCTTCATCATAATGAAAATCAATCTCATGCTGTGCCGGAGCAATCTCATGATGGGAAGAAATAATCTCAAATCCCATATCCTCCAGTGTAAGGATCATGTCACGTCTTGCATTTTCTCCAAGATCCAAAGGACCCACATCAAAGTAGCCACCTTTTTCATGTGTGATCGTTGTCGGAAGTCCATCATCATCCGTATGGAATAAAAAGAACTCGCACTCCGGTCCGACATTCATTGTATATCCCAGTTCTTTTGCTTCTGCTACAGCCTTTCGCAGCACATATCTTGGATCTCCTTCATAAGGTGTTCCATCCTTGCGGTAAACATCACAGATCAATCTTGCCACTTTCCCCTGCTGAGGTCTCCATGGGAAAATTTCAAATGTGCTCAGATCCGGATACAGAAGCATATCGGATTCTTCCTCATCTGTCACTCCTTCTAATGAAGATACATCAAACATACATTTATTATTTAACGCTTTTTCAAGCTGTCCCACTGTTACTGCCATATTCTTCATCGTTCCAAAAATATCCGTAAACTGCAGACGGATAAAGGCAACATCCTCTTCTTCTACAATCCGGAAGATGTCATCTCGTGTATAATTATGCATAACACAGCCTCCTTTTTTCAATTCATATAAAGCAAAAGGGCGTTCTCCACCTATTGGAGAAACGCCCTTGTTTCTTTGCTTATTATATCGGTTCTGTTCTCTGTTGTCAATCAGTTACTGTTCTCAGCATCTGTCAGCCTTCAATCAGTGTTACTGTTCTCAGCATAGCTGTAAACAGTAACGTATCTCGCCATTTAGAAGCGCCTACTGCGATGGGCGAGATACATTCAAGACAAAACGTGCATCCTCATAGCTAATCAGCAAAGTGATTAGCTATGGTCTGAACATTAATCAATCAGTTTCAGGACATCTTCTCTGACCGGCATTGCTTTAATCGCACCTTTTTTTGTTGTAACAAGTGCTGCTGCCGCATTCGCAAATGTCAGCATCTCACCCAACTGTTCTTCTGTCAGGTTCTCAAAATCATGTTCTACTATGTAATTGAGAGAGCTTCCGCAGAATGTGTCTCCTGCTCCGGTTGTCTCAATTGCTTTTACAGCAAATCCGGCTCTCTCGACACGCATTCCTTTGTAATATGCACGACTTCCTTCTTTACCCATAGTAAGAAGGATCAACGGAATATTATATTTTTCCTGAAGGTATGCAATTCCCTCATCATAGTCTTCTTTACCTGATACAAACTGGATCTCATTGTCTGAGATTTTCAGAATATCACATTTACCAAATCCATATTCCATCTGCTCTTTTGCAAGATCGAGGGAACTCCAGAGCGGAGGTCTTAAGTTTGGATCAAAGGATACAAGACATCCGTTTTCTTTTGCAGTCTCAACGGCTTTCTTTGTGGCTTCACGCACACCGTCATGTGTCATAGACAGTGTTCCAAAGTGGAAGATCTTTGTGTCTTTTACAAACTCAGGATTTACTTCATCTGCTGTCAGCATCATATCAGCTCCTGGATTACGGTAGAAGGAGAACTCTCTGTCTCCATCCGGAAATGTATGAACAAATGCAAGTGTCGTGTTCACTTTGTCATCAATCATAAGATTCGATGCATCGATTCCTGCTTCTGTAATTGTATTTTTCAGTAAAGTTCCAAACTGGTCTTTTCCTACTTTGCCTAAAAAAGCTGTCTTTTTGCCCATCTTATTCAGAAGTGCCAGCACATTACATGGTGCTCCGCCCGGGCATGCCTCAAACATATTATTTCCCTGTTCACTCTGTCCGTTCATTGTAAAATCAATCAGCAACTCTCCGAGTGCAATTACATCATACTTTTTCTCCATGAGAGAAGTCCTCCTAAATTATCATTTTCTTAATTAAAATACACAAGTTCTTCAATTGGTTCTGCCGGCTGGATATCTTCCGCCTCAAGCACTGGTCCCTCTCCTCTGTAAATAGAAAGATTAGCAAAACGAACCTTTGCTCTTACTCTTACCCAGTCACCCGGTTTCAGTTTTGGTGCATAAGCGCTCTTACATACATATCCAAGGAAGGAAGTATCATCTGCACAGCAGGTCACTGCCATACGTCCCGGAAGGAATAATTTTGACGGGAAAGATTTTGGCTTCATTACTTTTGCAACGAATTCCACTACTTTTCCTTTATAACGGTCTGGATTCTCCATCATGTCTACATACCAGATACCGTAATCTTCACGTGGGATTTCCACAACCGGAGCTTTCAGATCATATGGAACTTCGTCCTCAAAAATATTCTCTACTTCGCCATTCTCATCTTCGAAAATAACTTCTGCCTGCGGACTTACTACTTTTACACTTCTCCTGTAACCTGCCAGAGGTTTAATGTCCTCGCAACGATTAAAAAGAACCAGTTCCGCACCTTTTACCATCTCTACAAATAATGGTTTCAGGTTCGTCAGATACATCTGAAAACTGCTTGCATCTACCGTTGTAATCTTCTGTTCAATGTTCCATCCTGCCGGAAGTTTCAACTTTTCAAACTCACTTACCTGCCACATACCGTTGTACTCTACAACAACACGTTCCGGCTCATGCTTTTTATTCATCTCTTCCAGCCATTCTTCTGTCAGGTCTTCCTTATCTTCTACTGTCTCAATGACAACACCGTATTTGAGCATCTCCATCGGATCATACTCTTCTTCTCCTTCTTCACAGAGAATCAGCAGTGTCTTTCCATCAATCTGGAAATAATCCTGCTCCAGTGTAAATTTCAGGAACTGTGTCTTTCCACTGTCCAGAAATCCTGTCATGAGATATACCATAACATCTGGTTGTTTCATTCTAATGATCTCCTTGTTGTTTATTTTACCTTGAACAATTCTGCCAGCTTGTCTTCTTTGATCTCTGCTCCGATTACACAGATTCTTCCTGTGTATTCCGGTGCTCCTGTTCTTACTTCATGTTCACCCGGAACCATATCGAAGTAGATCCATTCTCCGTCTGCTCCTGCAACCATACCTTTTGCACGAAGAATGTTTCCATAAGAAGCATCTTCTTCCAGAGTCTTCAGAATATCACCGATTTCTTCTTTTGTATAAGTATGAATTGTCTCTTTACCCCAACTTGTAAATACATCATCTGCATGGTGATGTCCTTCATGATCATGGTGATGATGTCCACATCCACATCCGCACTCATGATCGTGGTCATGGTCGTGATGATGTTCGTGATCGTGATGGTGATGGTGTTCATGCTCTTCGTGGTCATGATCATGATGATGCTCGTGATCATGATCGTGATGATGTTCGTGTTCTTCATGGTCATGATCGTGATGGTGCTCATGTTCCTCATGGTCATGATCGTGATGATGTTCGTGCTCCTCATGATCATGATCGTGATGATGATGTTCATGCACTTCATTTGCTACTTCTGCAAGAAGTTCTTCCTCCAGAGACTTGCTGGATTCCATTGTCTCCAGAATCTTCTCACCCGGGAGCTGCTCAATCGGAGTTGTAATGATCGGAGCTTTCTCATTCAGTTCTCTTAAAAGAGCTACACTCTCCAGTACTTTCTCCTCTTTTGCCTTATCTGTACGGCTCAGGATCACTGCTCCTGCATACTCGATCTGGTTGCTGAAGAATTCACCGAAGTTCTTGCGGTAGATCTTGCATTTTGTTACGTCAACAACAGTTGTAAAGCTGTTCAGTTCTGCATCGATTTCATCCTGAACATCCTGTACAGCCTTGATTACATCTGAAAGTTTTCCTACTCCTGAAGGCTCGATCAGGATACGGTCCGGATGATATGTGTCTACTACTTCGTGAAGAGATTTTCCAAAATCTCCAACCAGTGAACAGCAGATACATCCGGAGTTCATCTCACGGATTTCGATTCCTGCTTCTTTCAGGAAGCCACCATCAATACCAATCTCTCCGAACTCATTCTCGATCAGCACTACCTGCTCACCTTTGAATGCATCTGAGAGAAGTTTTTTAATCAGTGTTGTTTTTCCAGCTCCAAGGAAACCAGAAATAATGTCAATTTTTGTCATTGTTAATTCCTCCTTAATGACTTTGATTTGATAAATTTTGTATCTTTTCTATTGCTTCATCAGATCCTATTTCAGATCCAGCTCAACTGGACAATGATCTGATCCCATAATATCTGTCATAATCTTCGCATCTGCCAGTCTGTCCTTCAGGCTCTCAGATACACAGAAGTAGTCAATTCTCCATCCGGCATTCTTTGCTCTTGCGCTGAATCTGTAAGACCACCAGGAATAGATTCCCTCCTGATCCGGATAAAAATACCGGAATGTATCAATGAATCCGTTATCCAGAAGTTCTGTAAACTTGCCTCTTTCTTCATCTGTAAATCCGGCATTCTTCCGATTCGTCTTCGGATTCTTAAGATCGATCTCTTTATGCGCTACATTCAGATCCCCTGTCATGATCACAGGCTTTTTCTCTTCCAGTTTTTTCAGATATGCACGGAAATCATCTTCCCATTTCATTCTGTACTCCAGTCTGGCAAGCTCACTCTGTGAATTCGGTGTATACACTGTCACAAAATAAAAATCTTCAAATTCACAGGTGATTACACGACCTTCCTGGTCATGTTCTTCTATTCCAATTCCGTAACTCACTGACAACGGTTCTTTCTTTGTAAAAACAGCTGTTCCGGAATATCCTTTCTTCACAGCATAATTCCAATACTGATGATATCCTTCCAGTTCAAGGTTCAGCTGTCCTTCCTGCATCTTTGTCTCCTGAATACAAAAAATATCTGCATCTGCTTCCTGAAAGAATTCAAGGAATCCTTTTTGAACGCAGGCACGTATTCCATTCACATTCCAAGATATAAGTTTCAAACTGTTCCTCCTTATTCTTACAGGTATTCAAACTAAAATGTTCTTTCGCAAAGCTTGCTTACAAATATTACCTGTTTCTTCCACTATAATAAACCTCTTTTAAAAACAGGCCTCTTGCCGGAGCAAGAAATCCCGCCTGTGTTCTATCCTTTTTTTGCAAGGCATCCGTCACGCTTTCAACGCTTCGTGCTCCAATCCCTACTTCCAGCAGTGTTCCTGTCAGGATTCTGACCATATGGTACATAAATCCTGTTCCTTCATATTGAATGTTAACTCTGCTGCCTTGTCCGCCCACCATTATAGCATAAATTGTCCGTTTTGTGGACTTTTCGTCTTTTTTATCTGTATATGCTGCATATTCATGTGTTCCTGTCAGCAGATCTGCTGCTTTCTGCATCGCTGCAAGATCCAGTTTTTTCGGGAAATGATAAGTATATCTCCGATCAAATACATCTGGTTTTTCTGCCATATCAATCTGATACTGATATACTTTCCATACTGCACTCTTTCTTGCATGGAATCCATTCTTCGCAAGTTCTGCTTCTCTGATCCGAAGATCCGGCGGAAGTTTTGCATTCACCGTCTCGGTAAAAAAATCTTCTTCCACTTTTCCCCGCAACACAACTGATGTAGTCTGTCCCCACGCATGTACACCGGCATCCGTCCTTCCTGATCCGTTTACTTCCACCTCATATCCGATTTGATCTGAAATCGTCTTTTCCAGTATTCCCTGGATTGTCCGATCTGTATTCACCTGTCTTTGCCAGCCCTGATATGCTGTTCCATCATACGCAACTGTCAGTTTATACGTCCGCATACTTTCCTCTTTTCATCTGAAGTCTATCATAAAAAACATTCCTGTACCCTGGCTGTTCCGGGTCCCGGCTTAAAACTCCTTCCTGCAATCTGCATTTCTCCATTCTGCAGGAGATTTTGCAACGTACATCTTACCAAAAGTAGTTTTCATGAAAGAAACCGTAACAATAAATCGGCTATTCTTCATGTGATATTCTGGTCCTTTTCTCCCCAACCACTCACACAAAGCCTAACCGACTCTTTTATCATTTCAAAAACGTTTTTAATTCATCCATAAATGTATTCACATCTTTAAACTCTCTGTAAACCGATGCAAATCTTACATATGCCACCGGATCCAGATCCTTCAGTTTATTCATGACAATCTCTCCGATCTCACTGCTCGGGATCTCTTTTTCTTCCCGGTTAAAAATCTCCAGTTCAATCGCATCAATCGTCTTCTGAATCTCCTGTGCAGGAACCGGCCGCTTATAGCATGCACTCAGAACCCCATTCTCTATCTTGGCTCGTTCATACTGCTCCCGGTTATTATCCTTCTTTATTACGATCAACGGGATGGTCTCTACCTTTTCATAAGTAGTAAAACGTTTTCCACATTCATCGCAGGAACGTCTTCTCCGGATTGAACTTTTATCTTCTGCCGGTCTTGAATCTATTACTCTTGTATCCGGATTTCCGCAATATGGGCATTTCATATCTCTGTTCCGCCTTTCCCTGTCAGCCACAATTTCTCTGCATATTTCTTTTGCAGATGGGACTGTCTGCTTAATCTGTGACTCCCGATCCCCACAAACTGTAACCGGCAGCCACTCTATACTCTCCACTTTTTATTTTGTCAACAATTTTCTGCCTTCATTATACACATAGTCTAGTATTTCTGTAAACACTTTTCTTCCTTGATTTCCACCAGAATCAGATCCGGTCCTATTTTAGTAATACAGGAAAATGGAATGATATATTCACTATCCGTTCCAAACACCCCACACAGCTTTCCAGGTCCCGGAACAATGATTGCTTCTACCTCACCTGAACAGGCCTTGATGTCAATGTCAACAATCTTTCCAAGGCACTTTCCGGAACATATGTTGACCACCTCTTTCTCTCTCAGCTCACACATCCGCATCTTCACCCCTCCTGACGCTTTATTACCATATATAATATGCAGGAAATTCTTTCTTTTCTCATCCATTTGTTTTACAATAGTGGATAGGTAGCGCTTGTTCCTTCCCTTAGTGATCACTCTGCTGATCAGCACGAAGGATACATGTTTTTGCTCGAATCCATATCCCCCACTAAAAGGAGATTCAAAATAGTGAGGTGAGATATCATTATAAGGAGATTTCATCATGACTGAAACAATTTTAATTTTCAATGCCCCGCCAAAACCGGTTCTGCTCAAGATACAGAAAGCACTTCTGCCTCTTCGTGTGCGGATCCGCACTATTTCCTGCGAATATTATAATCAGCCGATTGGAAGTCTTGCCGGCATGCAAAATATCAGTTCAGAGCCCAAAGTAACAGCTGAAGGTGAGCTTGCAGCGCCTTTCTTCGTGTTCTGTTTTCTCTCAGATCAGAAACTGGATCAGGTACTGGCAGCTCTGCGCCGGTGTGGTGCAGGTCCGTTTCCTTATAAGGCAATCCTCACCCCTACAAACTGTGAATGGACTGCTTATGAATGTTTTGAAGAAATCCGCAAGGAACATGAAAAAATGCACGGAGGTGCTTAAGTTATGTGGACACGAAAAGGATTAAAGAAAAAGGCCCAGGCAACCATGAAGCAAAACTTCTGGCGCATGGTATCTGTATGTTTTCTTATTGCCATGCTTACAACTGCATACCCTCTTTCCACGGCTTTTTTGAATACTCATATTCCGGCTCTTTCTCCTGACTCATCGGCATCCACCACCCCTGTTATCGAAGAAACTGCTTCCGGAATTCTGAATGAATCGATTACTTATTTTTTTCATAATACAGAACTGTCACGTTTTACCAAAAGTGCCGCTGCAAAATATATTGATCTTTTACTGAATCTGTATTCCGACAGCACTTCTGCACTCCTTGCTGTTCTGCATACGGTAAATACTTTTTTTTCTGAACATCTGCCCATCGCTTCCATTTTTCTTGGAATCGGTGTGATTTTTGCGCTTCTGTATAAAATATTTATTAATAATCTGCTGCTTATCGGAGAAAAAAGATTCTTTCTGGAATCACGGAACTATAAGGATACACGGATTTCAAAAATCTTCTTTCTTTACAAACTGCATTTTATAAAGAATCCTGCTTACGTTATGTTCTTCCGTTCACTCTATCAGTACCTCTGGAATCTGACGATTATCGGCGGAATTTACAAACATTATGAATATAGTATGATTCCTTATATTCTTGCAGAGAACCCAAAGATAAGCAAAAAAAATGCTTTCTATCTCTCAAAACAGCTGATGCAGCATAATAAGCGGAAATTGTTCCTAATCGATCTTTCCTTCATTGGCTGGAAGATCCTTTCCATTTTTACATTGGGACTGGTTGATTTTCTCTATGCAAATCCATATATAATGACCTGTAAAGCAGAGTTTTACCTGACACTTCGCAGAAATTATGTGCTTTCACGTTCCTCCCGGTATGAATATCTGAGCGATTCCTATCTGGAACATGTTCCTTCCGAAGATGAACTTTTGATCAGTAAGGCTCTTTATGATGATTCTGAAGGGCCTTATACACAGATTTCCTACTTTGCACCGGAACAGTATCCTGTATTTTTGTTCTCTGTGCAGCCACCATTCTCTGCCATAAAATCTCCGATTAACCCGGCCAGAGAATATACACCTTTATCTTATCTGTTTCTCTTCCATGCCTTTTCTATCTTTGGATGGACCCTTGAAGCGCTGCTGCAGCTTCTTCGTTATGGACAGATCGTAGACTCGGAGCTGCTGCTTCTCCCATGGCTTCCCCTGTATGGCATCTGTGGGATTACAATGTTACTGCTGTTAAAACATTTTATCCGAAAACCGGAACTTATATTTGTCATTAATTTTGTTATCTATACGATTATAGAATATGCTGCCAGTTGGCTTTTTGAGCTCGGATTTGGAATGAAATTCAATGAATACAGCAGCTATCTCTTAAATCTTAACGGAGATACATACATCAGCGGAGGAGCGGCATTTGCGCTTCTTGCCTGTGCTTTTATGTATTACCTTGCCCCCCGCTGGACAGATTATTTTACAAAACTGAAAAAAAGACATCAGATTATCGTATGTATTTTTCTGACTGCTCTGTTTCTTTTTGATATTGCATTACATATCTGAATTTTCTGATTTGAAATACTAAATTCCAGTGCTGAAACTGAAATTTAGTATTTCATTTTTTATATCTTCTATCATTGATTTTAATGCAAAAAAATAGTAAAATTTTAGAATAGTAATTTGCTCAAAAAAGTCTGACAAGAAAGGAAATAAATAACATGAAAAAAAGAGTTGTTGTTGCACTGGGACATCGTGCACTTGGTACCACACTTCCAGAACAGAAAGTTGCAGTTAAACATACTGCTAAATGCATCGCTGATTTGATTGAGGAAGGCTATCAGGTAGCCATTACTCACAGTAATGCCCCTCAGATTGGAATGATCCACACAGCCATGAATGAATTTGCCAAAGCTCATCCGGAGTTCACTCCTGCCCCTATGTCAGTCTGCTCTGCCATGAGTCAGGGGTATATCGGTTATGATCTGCAGAATGGAATTCGTGAAGAACTCCTCAACCGTGGAATCTACAGAACTGTGAGCACAGTTCTGACTCAGGTTATTGTTGATCCTTATGATGATGCATTCTATACACCTACAAAAGTTCTTGGTCGTTACATGAATGCACAGGAAGCAAATGAAGAACGTAAAAAAGGAAATTATGTAATTGAGGAACCTGGCAAAGGATTCCGTCGTGTTGTATCTGCTCCGAATCCGGTACAGATTGTGGAGCTTGACGCAGTCAATGCACTTCTTGACGCTAATCAGATCGTTGTTGCTGCAGGCGGCGGCGGTATTCCAGTTCTTGAACAGGACAATCATTTAAGAGGTGCCAGTGCCGTAATCGAAAAAGACCTCGCTGCTGGTAAACTTGCCGAGGGTATCGATGCCGATCTTCTGATCATCCTTACAAATGTTGAAAAAGTATGTATCAATCTCGGTCAGCCAAACGAAGAACCTCTCGGAGAGATTTCTGTAGAGCAGGCTAAGAATTACATGGAGGAAGGACATTTCGGTATTTACAATATGCTTCCTAAATTCCGTGCTTCTGTTGAATTTGTAGAAGGCCGTGAAGGACGTAAAGCATATATCACCGCATTCGATAAAGTTACAGATGCATTGAACGGTAAAACAGGAACTGTGATCGAATAAGATCATTCCGGGAAAATAAAACCGTAACTGTCCAAAAACAACTACAGGCAATATGTTTTTCATCAAAATGTCTGTTAAGATGTTTTGTATACTTTTATAAAAAGGATGACTTGCAAATCAATAAAACGAACACCAACAGGGATTGTTCTCTCCGATTTTGCAAGTCATCCTTTTTATCTTTGTTTCATTCTTTCGGTTACATCTACATAAATATATTTTAAAAATCCGTTGCTCTCCTCTTGATTTTGTTAAAATATGTGTTATAGTATACATATCCGTTATATGTAGTTTTTAAAACTACGTGCTATTTTATCAAAATCAAAATTATACTTAATATACTGGAGGTGCATCATTATGGAAAAGAAACATCATATTAAAGATCCCGGAAGTGCAATTACACATTTTATCGGTATGCTGATGGCAATTTTTGCCGCAGTGCCGTTATTAATCAAAGCAGCCAGCGAACCAAGTCGTGTTTACGTTGTTTCGCTGGCAATTTATGCGGCAAGTCTTATCTTACTTTATGCAGCAAGTACCACTTATCATACTTTCGATATATCAGAAAAGGTCAACACGATCCTGAAAAAAATCGATCACATGATGATCTCTGTACTAATCGCAGGAAGCTATACGCCAGTGTGTCTGCTGGTGATCAAAGGACGTACCGGCATCACCTTACTTTGCATCGTATGGGCTTTTGCCATTGCCAGTATCTTGATCAAGGCATTCTGGGTATTTTGTCCTAAATGGGTATCATCCGTACTTTATATCGGAATGGGCTGGACCTGTGTTCTTGCATTTTCTACCATCCTGAATAATATGAGCCGCGCTGCTTTCGGATGGTTACTGGCCGGTGGTATTATTTACACAGTTGGCGGTATTATCTATGCATTAAAACTGCCAATCTTCAATAGTAAACATAAGAACTTCGGAAGTCATGAAATTTTCCATCTCTTTGTTATGGGTGGAAGCATGTGTCACTTTGTTGTCATGTATGCATTTCTGCTTCCATAAGTTTATCGCTTTTCATTCTTTGACGGAATTTCATCCTGAGAAAGAAGACCGAGTGTTTTTCCAACCATATCAAACTCTCCCGGATAGATACAGTTCGGGAGAGTTTGATCATGGATTTTTTCTTTGCATTCTGCAAAATCCATCCAGATTACTTCCTCCACTTCTTCCTCCTGAAGTTTTAACTGACTGATGTCTACCGGTTTCTGATATAAATAAACTGTACTCAGTTCATTATCTCTGAATAGCTTTCCATGAAATTCAGCTTCAAACTGACCTCTGTGTTGTCCGATTTCTTTCAATTCATCCGCAGTTGCCACAATTCCAAGTTCTTCATATAACTCTCGCAGTGCACTTTCCAGCACTTCATCTCCTGCATCAACATGTCCTGCTGAAGAGATATCGTAACTCCCCGGATTAGAATCTTTACATGCGCTGCGCTTTTGAAGCAGTACATCATATCCACTCTGCTCATTTGGTCTTACAAGCCATATATGAACTGTTCCGTGGAGAGTGCCTTCCATATGTGCCACTCCTCGTTCTGTCACCTTTCCTGTTCTGCTTCCATCTTCATTAAGCACATCAAACAGCTCCATTGGTTTTCCGTCCAATGCCACATACTGAAGTACATCGTCTGTATTATAAACAAGTTTCAGAGAAAAGAACTCTCTGTTTTCATTTAACAGACGGAAGAAAATTTTATCTCCCTCCCATAATTCCAGATCCAGAACCTTATCTTTATCGACCCATTCCAGTACGCCTTCATCACATTCAGCTGGTTCTCCTGTGAATCTATCAGCAGTATAAAGTGACATATACTCTACCATATTTTCCCCATAAACAAATGTAATAATTCCTCTGTATTTCCATGATGTCAGTGTGTATCCTGTTTCTTCCCACACTTCCCTGAGCAGACATTCCTCCGGGCTTTCCCCATGTTCGAAATGTCCTCCTACACCAATCCATTTATCTTTATTTACGTCATTCTCTTTTACTGTTCTGTGGAGCATCAAATATTGGTTGTCTTTTTCTATATAACATAAGGTGGTTTGCTTTGCCATGGCTGTTTCCTCGCTTTTCTGTAACTAAAGGTATCATACTTCCGGGGGTGGGATTTGTAAAGTGAGAATATGGCATTCGCCCTATGAAAATGAAAAAACAAGAGCCTGTATTCATGCAAGCATGATGTGTTGAATGATAGACGCACTACAATAGGGAGCTCCGCTGTGCTGCAGCTCGATTCCGCTTCGCTTCATCTCGCTCGCGGGCATTCGCCCTATGGAAATAAAAAGATATGCGTTTCCATTCATGCAAGCATGATGGAAACGCATATCTTTTTATTTCCGCACAGCTCATTGCTTAACGCGCAAACTGACTACTATACAATCTCTCATAAAATCCATGCTGGCTCAGCAGGGTTTCGTGATTTCCCTGTTCTATTATTTTTCCGTCTTTCATTACGAGGATTATATCTGCCTCGCGGATTGTGGAGAGGCGGTGGGCTACTATGAAAGTGGTTCTTCCTTCCATCAATTTGGCAAAAGCCTGTTGAATCTTTATTTCGGTTCGGGTGTCAATGGAAGAGGTTGCTTCATCTAGGATGAGCATTGGCGGGCGGCAGAGCATAACTCTGGCGATACACAGAAGCTGTTTCTGACCCTGTGATAATCCGCCTCCATCTTCAGTGATCCATGTGTTATATCCTTCCGGAAGTCGGGAAATGTAACTGTGGATATATGATGCTTTTGCAGCCTCTATTACTTCCTCATCGGTTGCATCTGGTCTTCCCATTATGATATTGTCCCGGATCGTACCTGTTTTCATCCAGGTATCCTGAAGAACCATTCCATATCCAGCACGCAGGCTCTTTCTTGTCATGTCCCGGATATCAATGTCTTCTACTTTGATTGCTCCACTATTTACATCATAGAATCTCATCAACAGGTTGATCAAAGTTGTCTTTCCACAGCCGGTCGGTCCTACGATCGCGATTCTCTGACCTGGTTTTACATCAAGATTAAAATCTTCAATCAGTCTCTGTTTCGGTACATAGGAGAATGACACATTCTGAAGCTTTACATTTCCAGCAATCTCTGTCAGTCTTACTGCATCTTCTTTTTCTGGAACCTGTGGTTCTTCTTCAATCAGATCAAACACGCGCTGAGCACATGCAATCGCATTCTGAAATTCTGTTACTACACCGGAGATTTCATTAAATGGTTTCGTGTACTGGTTGGCGTAACTCAGAAAACTCGCAAGCTGTCCTACTGAAAGATTTCCTGCCACAACAGAAAATGCTCCTGTAATTCCAACACCGGTATACACCAGACTGTTAACAAATCGTGTAGATGGATTTGTGATAGATGAAAAGAACGTCGCACGCAGTGATGCTTTGTTCAGTCTCTCATTGATCTCATCAAAGCGTTCTGTCACATCCTTCCCTTTTCCAAATACCTGAACTACTTTCTGGTTCCCGATCATTTCATCGATCAGACCAGTCTGTTCGCCCCTTGTCTCTGACTGTAATTTAAACATACTGAATGTCTTTTTCGCTATAAAATTTGCCACAAGGAATGATACCGGTGTGATCAATACCACTACAAATGTAATCTTCACATTTACAGACAACATAAAACCAAATGTTCCTACAATTGTTGCTATTCCGGTAAACAACTGAGTAAATCCCATCAATAGTCCGTCGGAGAACTGGTCCACATCTGCGATGACTCTGCTCACCACTTCTCCATACGGATGTCCGTCAATATACTTCAACGGAAGCATCTCAATCTTGTTAAATGCTTCATTACGGATGTCACGTACAATCTGATAGGTCATTTTATTATTGCAGACATTCATCAGCCACTGAGCCAGTGCTGTGATCAATGTGCATACCACAATCTGTGTCATAATTTTAAAGACACCTGGAAAATCTACATTTCCTTTACTTACAATATAATCGACCGCATGACCTGTAAGCTTCGGAACATACAGTGTCAGTGCAACTGAAATTGTTGCAAGCAGAATCGAAAACACAAGGAAAATCCTGTATTTTCCAAGACGCTGAATTACTTTTCGGAGTGTCTTGCTCTGATTCGCTTTCTTCTTTTCTTTTTTTATATTATCAGCCATTTGCTACTGCCTCCTTTGGGAACTGTGAATGATAGATTTCCTGATAAATCTCACAATTCTCAAGTAATTCATCATGTGTTCCAATCCCGGCCACTGCTCCGTCATCCAGAACAATAATCTGATCTGCATATTGGATGGACGCAGCCCTCTGAGAAACGATAAATACCGTCGGATTCTCCTTCATATTGTGGATTGCTTTTCTAAGTGCTGCATCTGTCGCAAAATCCAATGCAGAAGCACTATCGTCCAAAATCAGAATCTCCGGCCGTCTGACCAATGCTCTCGCAATCGTAAGTCTCTGCTTCTGTCCACCAGAAAGATTTCTTCCACCCTGCTCTACCTGGAATGCCAGCCGACCTTCCTTTGCATCCACAAATTCCTTCGCCTGGGAAATGCTGAGTGCCTCTTCTATCTCTTCCGCTGAAGCATCATCCTTTCCCCAGCGAAGATTTTCTTCAATACTTCCTTTAAAAAGTACTGCCTTCTGAAGAACCATTCCAATATGTTTTCTCAGATCATCCGTATTATACTCTTTAATATCTTTTCCAAAAATACGCACTTCTCCTGCAGTTGCATCATAAAATCTTGGAATCATGTTTACAAGAGAGGATTTTCCTGAACCTGTTCCGCCGATAATACCGATTGTCTGACCTTTCTGTGCAGCAAAATTAATGTCATTCAAAGAATTTCCCTTCGCTCCTTTGTAGGTCAGTGATACATGATCGAATTCCACTGCAGGAATTCCACTTTCCTCAGTCTGGTCAAAAGTTCCGATCACTTCCTCCCATAACAGATTTCCACTTTCCATATCCGGTTTAATCTTCAGAACACTCTCGATACGATTTCCGCATGCAACTGCTTTTGTCACTGAAATAATCAGGTTCGCCAGTTTTACCAGCTCAACCAGAATCTGTGACATATAGTTGATCAGGGCTACAACTTCTCCCTGTGTCAGATTTCCCATATCCACGCGGAGTGCTCCGATATAGATCAGCACCACAATTCCGCCATTTACAATAATATAAGTCACTGGGTTCATCAGACCGGAAATACGTCCTACAAACTTCTGTGCATCTGTCAGTATCTGATTTTCCTCTTCGTATTTCCCGATTTCATCCTCTTCTTTATTAAATGCGCGGATGACTCTTGCTCCGGCCAGATTTTCTCTTGTAGTCAGGAGTACCTTGTCCAGATTTGCCTGTACTTTTTTATAAAGAGGCATCGTAATCAGCATGATACCGAATACAACCAAAGACAGTAACGGAATTACTACTACAAATACCAGTGCTGCCTTTACATCTACTGTAAATGCCATGATCATAGCGCCAAATACAATAAACGGAGAACGGAGGAACAGACGCAGTACCAGGTTTACACCTGACTGTACCTGGTTAATATCACTGGTCATTCTTGTTGTCAGCGTTGATGTTCCAATAGTATCCATCTCTGTAAATGTCAGTTCCTGAATATGCTTAAATAAAGCATGTCTTACAGCCGTTCCGAATTCAGAGGCTGCCTTTGCCGAAAAATACTGGGCTGTAATT
The DNA here is from genome assembly GCF_934309415.1 of uncultured Mediterraneibacter sp. GTDB lineage: Bacteria > Bacillota > Clostridia > Lachnospirales > Lachnospiraceae > Mediterraneibacter. The sequence goes on along the minus strand of NZ_CAKRDI010000003.1, from coordinate 101,290 downwards.
GAACAGGTGAGTCCGATCAGTCCAAGTGCAATCAGGACAAAACACATTTTCACAATATACGGCTTATCCTGATTTGCGATCCCCACATCGATCACCGCAGCCATTACCAGAGGAACAAGCAGTTCAAATGACGCCTCCAGCATTTTAAACAACGGTGCCAGTATGGATTCTTTCTTATAATCCTTTAGATATACAAGCAACGATTTCATATTTCTCTCCAATCCTTTCCGAGATCTTGAAAATTCCCTATCTATTTTATCATACCCGAAAGCATATAAAAATAACTTCTTATCTTATTGAGATGTAAAAATATAAAAATGACATTTAAAGTTATTTCCGGCAATAAATGAAATACATTTCAGGTCACTGTTCACAGTATAGCTGCAAACACTAACGTATCCCGCCATTTAGAATCGCCTTTGGCGATGGGCGAGATACAATCTAACACAGAAAAGGTGACTCCCCTCCGGCAGCCACCTCTGGTATCTGTGTTCTCCATAACCCTGACAGTTATTTTACAATCACAGAACTATTTTTAATTATATGCCTCTGACTATTTTAGGCTTATTCCAGTCCAATCTTTTCTACCTGTCTGCTGATTCGCATTGCTTTTGCATATGCTTTAAGACGGTCAATCTGACGAGTCTCACATTTTTTATAATTCTGCACGATCAGATCAAAAATCTCCTCATCGATATCTTCTCTGAAACGTACACAGTCGCAGACACTTCTGTCTATATCATACACTTTGTATGATCCACCTTCTGACTCAAATACTTTCTGATCTTCATCAAATGCTTTCTCAGAGAAATAATGTCTGTTTACTTTAAAATTCATCTTCATCTTATGACGGTCACTGCGGCGTGTCGCAATCGAAAGCACCGGTGGCTCCACATCGATCAGACCCATATAATAGCATGCACTGTCTGCACAGATCACCGCATTCTCATTCACACGGGATACTTCTACCGGCTTATAATCCACCGGTTTTGAATATTCTGTACTGTTCACCCAGTAATGTCCGTGTGCAACTTTCTCAAGTTTTCCTTCTGCTGTCAGTAAGCCAATCTGTCGATTGGTAAGTCCTTCCTTCATCAGATCCTCTGTATCAATATATCCTTTATATTTCTCTGAAATGTACTTAACCTTGTCATAAATAATCTGACGCATAATCTTATTCCTCACTTACTTTTTATGTAATAGTCCTAAATGTTGCACTTATAAAGTGTATAATTCGCACAACATCCATGCTGTCTCTTTACTGCCATTTGCAAAATTACTGCAAACACAGCTTTCTGTCGTCCTTTTCTGATTACTGTTCATTGTTACATACAGTCAATAATCGGTTACAGTTTCTCTGTAATCTTTGGTTACTGTTCACAGATACTCTGTAAAAATAACACATCTCAACATTTAGAATTGCCTACGGCGATGGCAAGATACATTTAATAAGAAACTACAGGCGACTTCTTTTTTAGGGTATTGTATCATCAATCAATTCGTTTTACAAGGCAATGCTTTAAAAAGTTTATCTGAATAAATACAGAACGCTTGTTCCTGCACAAAAAATATGCTATCCTATTTTTCGTATAAAATGATCATTTACTTCAAACGATTTCATACTGTAAAATGTATCTTTCTGTTTACATTTTATGTAAGTTACTTTTGAAACCTATATGGTCTATTCGGAGAGTTATGTCTGCTGTTCAAGGTATATTCCGAACAGCAGCGGAGTAAAATCTTTGTTACTGTTCACAGGTAACCTGCAAACAGTAACGTATCTCGCCATTTAGAATCGCCTACGGCGATGGGCGAGATACATTCGGGACAAAACGTGTATCCTCCATGCCAATCAGCGGAGTGATTGACATGGGAGTGAACAGTAACAAATCTTTCACTTAGCAACACAGGGGAGAAAACACATGGATGGGTATCAGTTCGAATATCAATGTGCGGCAATATTAAAAAGAAAACATTTTTCAAAAATAGAAGTGACAAAGAGTTCCGGGGATCAGGGCGTGGATATCATCGCATATAAGCATAGAAAGAAGTATGGCATTCAGTGCAAGTATTATACTTATCCTGTTGGGAACAAAGCAGTACAGGAAGCTTATGCAGGTGCGAATTTTTATGACTGCGATAAAGCCATGGTAATGACAAACACAACTTTTACCAGATCCGCAACCGAGCTGGCAGAAAAGCTGGAAGTGGAACTGTGGGCAAACTGTCCTACCAGCCGCTATTACAGTGTTCCATTCAAACTGATGGGACTGATTAACATTGTGCTTTTTATATATGGAATTCTGGAACTTCTCTCACCTCAATATTCCTTTATCCAGCTTCCGTTTACCGTGGATCATGTAACTCTTGGGATCATCCTCGCCGCCTCTGTCTTTGGACTTGTCGGCTGGCGGCTTATGCTCTGCAATCTGGTCGCAGCAGGCGCATATCTCTACCTTGCGCTGCATCTGATCCTGCTGCCCGCAATTAATAATTCCGGTTATACAGACTGGCAATTGTTAGCATTAATTCCTGCAATTGCATATCTGCTTCATGCCTGTTATCTGATACGGAAAAAATAAACTGGGCACTGTACTGATTTTTAATTCGGCAAACTATTTTTCAGACACACTCTAGTGTAGTGAGTTTGCTTTCAACTGCTGCAATGAAAATCCAGATAAACATTTTAACCGGAAAGCAGATGAAATGATGTATTTTAGTGTTTTGTTATCTTTCATACTGTTAAGTTCCTTTCATATTGCAAGTAAAACCGTTTTATACTATACTTCAATTAATTTCAGACAACAGCTTATTTCATTGGAGGACAGGAGCATGAAAAGAATTAAAGTATTAGGCAATGTTTTAAAACGGACTCGTGCAGATAAAATTATCATTGGTTTTATTATGTTTATTTTTGCTATCGCAGCAGTGATCCAGCTGGTTGAGCCGGACATTAACCGATACGGAGATGCGCTATGGTATTGCTATGCGGTGATTTCCACTGCCGGATTTGGTGATGTGGTTGCGGTTACTTTTATTGGAAAAATGTGTTCCGTTCTTCTGACAATCTATTCGCTTTTTGTAGTTGCCATTGCCACCGGAGTAGTAGTTAATTTCTACACCCAGATGGTGGAAATGCAGCGAAAAGAAACACTTGCCATGTTTATGGATCAGCTGGAAAGACTTCCTGAGCTTTCCAGTGAAGAACTGGAAAATATTTCCAGAAAAGTGCGCCAGTTTCGGTAGCTGTGGATCTTACTGATCTTTAGAAGAATGGTCTTCTTCCTGTTTGCTGCGTACCTGCGGGATCAGAGAAGCTGCCAGCTTTCCTTTTCCACGGTTTCGCAGATACAGTATACCGATGATAGAAAATACGACTGCGCCGATAAAGTTTACGATCAGATCCTTCATAGTATCAACAATACCGATATCAAGATATCCTCCAAGATCCCAGGTCTCGCCGTTAACGACCAGAGACTGAACATCTACATGGATCGGAACATTTGCACCGGTAGGATTCAGCTTCACAGAGTTGATGGCCGGTACGATCCAGTCTTTCTGCATATCCAGTCCAAAGAACCAGTCCATGCCGAATTCAAAGAATTCCCATATGACACCAACAGTCATTGAAAAACAGAAAAAATAATCCCCCTTGAATTGTTGGAAAAATATAGTATTCTCAATGACATGCCGCTTGCTTTTTGTGTTATTGAACTTGTATTTGATGCGAACGGCATTAGCTTTCACATATGAGGGAGACTTTTGGCTGTACATAAGGCCCCATACCCCAGTGCTCCATTCGGCCACTCATTATACCCAGGCATTTCTCTCGCCCCCCGCCGCAAATACGCTTTTACCTTCTCGCCATACAAATATGGATCATTCCCCCGCACAAGTCCCCATTCCATCAAAAGTGCTGCACTTCCCGTCACAAACGGAGTGGCAAATGAAGTTCCGGTAAACTGAGCATAACCACCGCCCACAACCGGGGCAGTTACATTCACTCCCGGGGCTGCCAGATCCGGTTTTGTTACTTCTCTCCCCTCATACACTCTCGCCGGTCCGCGTCCTGAAAAATCCGCATAAGTAAAGGTCAGGCCATCATATGCTGCTACAGTAATCACCAGAGATGCCGTCGATGGAATCGTCAACGTAGTAGCACTGTTTGGTGAAAGAAATGCCGTTCCTACATTAAGCGCGGCCTGCGCCGGAAGCCACATCTGCCATTCCTTATCCACAATACTTCCCGGATTCAACTGAATTTTCCACACTCCCGGACTGATATAAGACTCTCCAGGCAAAAAATCAATATAGATTTCCTGCCTGACCGTATATGGTTTAGGTTCTCCATAATAAATCAATAATTCTGTATCACCCAATGTAATTCTCTGTGTTCCTAAAATCTCACTGATTCTCCCGGTGCTGACACCGGATGGATTTATAATTTCAACTTCTATCTCATCCACGTAAGATTTCCAGATCTGCACATTCAACGATGGCTCTCGATTCTGCACCGCAAGTTGTACTTCTGTTCTTTTTCCCACTTCTAATAGCCCTGCCGCATGCCCTGCCGCTGTCCCTTCGTTTCCACTTCCCACGCAAATCACATTTTTCCAGGTTTCAGAGATAGAATTTAGATATCGCTCCACCAGACTGGTTCCATCATGTGATCCATACGTGTTCCCAAAACTGATATTGATTGCAATCGGCATCTGATATTCTATCGCTTTACGCACTGCATAATCTACCCCCTGCATCAACTCCGTTGTCCTCGGGAACCCTTCTTTACTCGGATTTCCCATTTTCACAACAATTAATTCACTCCTTGGTGCTACCCCTGCATAAAGTCCGCCACTCACTCTTCCGTTTCCTGCTGCAATTCCTGTCACTACCGTCCCATGTCCGGATATATCCTGTGTAGCCACAATCGCCCTTCTCTGTATCACATCCGGCTGTTTTAATGCTTCGTTTATCCGCGCTCCCGTGTACTCGACTCCAATTGCATAACCTTCAGGCGGCATCTCTCCAGGTCTCGGGATTAACGACTGATCCCACAACGCCCTTATCCTTGTTGTTCCGTCTTCATTTCGGAAATCCAGATTTGCATAATCAATTCCGCTGTCTATTACTGCGATTAATATTCCCTGTCCATACAAAGAAAGACGTGTATCCTGCACTTCCCCAATGCAGGACACCCGTCTTCCATTTGCCACTTGAAAATAGAATCGTTTTGGCTTTTCTACATAATTAATTTCTATAATTTGTGTTAAGCGTTCTATCTGTGATTCTTTAATTGTAATAATCGCATACCCATTTAATAATTCCACAACACTTTCGGCGAGCTCTCGAACCCGTTCCAGACTCCCGGTATATTGCACGATCAACGTCCATTCTCTTTCTATCGGATTATATCCAACATCCAGATTCAAAGAATTCTCCCGTTCTGATTCAGTTGCATCCAGGGCAAGGTTTAATAAGTTTTCTAATTTCTGACTCGGCATAACAAACTGCTCCAATTGATTTCTCATTACTCTTTATATTTATTCTTTGAATTTCACTTTATACTCTGAATATAGGATTTATACTTATGATTCTTTCATTTCCCAAAGTATGTCTGAAAAATACTTTCTGTAAGATGTATGTCATAATTTGTGAAGATCTTTGCTTAAATAAGGCTGACGCAACGAGCTACGTCAGCCGAATAAGGGTAAACTATTCCACGAAGTGGGACATACAGATTACAAAAATGATTTTTCAGACATCCTCCAGATTTCTAAGATGCATATACACTGTATTCTTACTGATTCCAAGAATCTCTGCCGTTCTTCCAACAGCATCTTTCATGTTGTAAACACCCTTCTTGTAAAGTCTCTGGATGATTTCTTTATTTCGATTGGCAGATGTAATTTCTTTGTCTGCCATAACTTCCTGGCGAATTCTTTCTGCCATATCCTCCAGAAGTTCCACACTGCTTGTAGAAAAATTCTCTTTACGGTTTTCATACTGCTCCTGTGATTTAAGACCACAGGCCACAAAATTACTGATATATTCTGAGAGCGGCGTATTCAGATAAAAATTAATGCACAGTAATCCAATGATTCGGGCTTTTTCTCCACGAACCGGAATCGTCACTGATTTCAATGGTTCTCCTTTTTTATTATGAGTATAATATGTGACTCCACGGCTGTCCGCATCTTCTTTCTGCATCTCTTCCAGAAGATCCAGCGCCAGATCTGTGAGCGGCGCACCTTCCGTTCTTCCCGTGTGTAATCCATGGATCACTTTAACTGCGGAACTGGAATAATCCTCCAGACTGTGAAGCACCAGTTCATACCCTTCGCCCAGATACATAGAAAGTCCTTCCAGCATAGCACTGTAAGATTCAAGAATCGCCCGATCTGTTTCTGTTAATATCACATGATGGTCTTTCATAGTATTCTCCTGAAATGCAAAAAGGGGGTGTCGAAACATCCCCTTCTTACTTTATCTCTTTTATGATTTATTCTGCTACTGCAATTGCTTCTACTTCGCACAGAACGTTCTTTGGAAGCTGTTTTACAGCAACACAGGAACGAGCCGGTTTGCTTGTGAAGTATTTCTCATAAACTGCATTGAATGCAGCGAAATCTGCCATATCAGCAAGGAAGCATGTTGTCTTTACAACATTGTCAAATGTAAGACCAGCTTCTTCAAGGATTGCTCCAACGTTTTTGCATGACTGCTCTGCCTGAGTTTCAATCTTGTCTCCTGCAACTTCGCCTGTAGCCGGATCTACCGGGATCTGACCTGATGCGAATACGAAGTTTCCTACCATTTTAGCCTGTGAATATGGTCCGATTGCTGCTGGTGCATTTTTTGTTTCAAGTGTTTTCATTGTGAATTCCTCCTGTACATCATTTTTCTTAATCATAGCACTGTAATTTTGTTTAGTCAATGTAATTTTGTACATTTTATTATCGTTTACGACATAAGGGTTACTGTTCACAGCATAGCTGTAAACAGTAACACATAAGCTCAAAAGCTCGTTAAACCTTTATTTAGTTAAATCCAATCAGTCTTCTCGCCACACTGTAGGCCAGTGAAGATACCTTTCTTCCTGATCTGCCCGGCAGATTCATTGTCTGTCCAAGAATTCCATAACGAATCTTTATATAAGTCTTATAGTCTTTCTTTTTAAGATAATCCCACAACTCTTTCTTTTTGATCAGATTTTCCTGTTTCTTGGATCTGATACAGAGAATCGAAGATACTGTCATCATAATCGCAAGATAGTTCACCATATATTTTCTCAACTTCTTACTTGTGATCATACGCAGTTCGTACATGGAAATCATTTTCTTAGTTACAAAGAGCTGCTGATCAATTCTGCTGATCATAACCTTCTCATTTACCGACTGATCTTCTCTTCCGATAAAATATCTGTAAAAGTCTACATTCAGATAATATAAGGTACGCACATGCGGAAGTGGATAATATACATAAATGTTATCTACATAGAATGTGTGCTTCGGCAATTCAAGCTGGCAAAGCTTCAGCATTTCTGTTCTGTAGATAACAGAATGCATCAGAATATACTGATCCAGATGGAAGCGTCCCATATCTTCCCAGCGGAAAATCTTATTCTCCGGAAGTACGTTATCATAACGAATTACCTTTTTATGTGTCATTCCTACTTTCTCATACACATAGTTTGAAATAACCATATCTACCTGCTCGTCTGCTTCAATAAATCCCTTGATTACCTCCAGAATCTTCTTCAGTGATTCTTCATCTACCCAGTCATCACTGTCTACCACTTTAAAATATTTTCCTGTTGCATGAAGCAGTCCACAGTTTACCGCATCTCCATGACCACCATTTTCTTTTTTAACTGCTTTTACAATTGTTGGATATTTCTCCTGATATTTTTCTGCAATCTCCTGTGTTCCGTCTTTTGATCCATCATTTACAACAATAATCTCAACATCTTCGCCACCAACCAAAATAGAATTGATTGCCTTTTCCATATAGGCTTCTGAATTATAACATGGGATTGCGAATGAAATATATTTCATGATTATTCCTCCTGCATAGTTTGTTAACTGCCCACTCTAATGCCGTAGTTCTTTTTATTATAACATACTTTTCTTATCATGTGGCCTAAAAATCATCACTATTCAAGACACATCATAACATCATTATCTTAACGTTACTGTTCAAACCATATCTAATCACTTTGCTGAGTAGATAGGAAGATATATATTGGGGGTTGAATGCATCTCACCCATCGTTGCAGCTGATTTTGAATGGCGAGATACGTTACTGTTTGCAGGTTACCTGGGAACAGTAACTACCTGGGAACAGCACTATCTTAATACCTGCTTTACTATATTGTAAAATTCAGTAATTTCAGTTATAGTTATAGTGCTATTCAGATTACTATTTATTTTTAAATCAGAGCTTATCTAAAAAAGCTCTCATCTAATCAACTGTAATTCGATGAAACAGGAGGATAAAATATCATGAAAAAAAACGCAATCGTCGGACAGTCCGGCGGACCAACTGCTGTTATTAACGCCAGCCTTTATGGCGTCGTATATGAAGCATTGAATCGTGAAGATCAGATTGGTAAAGTCTATGGTATGATCAATGGAATTGAAGGATTCTTAAGTGAGAACATCATGGATATGGAAACACTGGAACATTCCGGGGATCTGGAACTGATCAAAACTACACCTGGCTCCTATCTTGGTTCCTGCAGATATAAACTTCCGGAGGATCTGAATGATGAGGTATATCCTCTGCTTTTCAAAAAATTTGAAGACTACAATATCGGCTATTTCTTCTACATTGGTGGAAATGATTCCATGGATACCGTCAGCAAACTTTCCCGCTATGCTGAAAAATGTAACAGTGATATCCGCTTTATCGGTCTTCCAAAAACAATCGACAATGATCTTGTTCTGACAGATCATACTCCGGGATTCGGAAGTGCAGCTAAATACGTTGCATCCACGGTCCGTGAGATTGGTATCGATGCCTCTGTCTATGACAATAAAAAATCTGTCACTATTGTAGAAATTATGGGACGTCATGCCGGATGGCTGACCGCTGCAAGTGTTCTTGCCCGTAAATTCGAAGGGGATAATCCGGTTCTAATCTACCTTCCAGAAGCAGCCTTTAATACAGATAAGTTCATTGAAGATGTAAAAACTGCACTGGAACAGAAATCCAATCTTGTTGTCTGCGTCTCCGAAGGAATTAACGATGGAAACGGAACTTTTATCTGTGAACTTGCCAGTGATGTCGGCGTTGATACATTTGGTCACAAGATGCTGACCGGTTCCGGAAAGTATCTGGAGAATCTTGTTAAAGAAAAACTTGGTGTAAAGGTGCGTTCTATCGAGCTGAATGTAAACCAGCGCTGTTCTTCTGCCATGATCTCTGCTACAGATCAGAAAGAAGCCATTGCTTCCGGTGCCTTCGGAGTGAAAGCCGCACTGGAAGGTATAACCGGAAAAATGATTGCCTTCCACCGCACCGATTCTGTTGATTATCAGGTTGACTACGTTCCTGAAGATGTTAACCTGATCTGTAATCAGGAAAAGACCGTTCCCCTTGCCTGGATCACTGCCGATGGTTCTGATATCGGCCAGCAGTTCATCGACTATGCACTGCCTCTGATCCAGGGAACCGTAAAAGTTCCTGAGGAAAACGGTCTTCCAAAATTTACTTACAGAAAATAAATATAAATTTAACTAATCTGCCATTTTATATGGCTTCCGGTTTCATCTTTGCTTACCAGCAGCTGGTCTTCGATCTCCTGCTTCAGTTCAGTAACATGCGAAATGATTCCGATCATCTTTGAACTTCCCGCCATCTGCTGTAACACTTTTACAGCCTGATTGCGGGAATGTTCATCTAATGAACCAAAGCCTTCATCGATAAACATAACATCCAGATTGATCGCAGCAGAATTTTCCTGTATCTGATCTGCCATTCCCAATGCAAGCGAAAGTGCTGCCATAAAAGATTCTCCTCCTGACAGGGTTCTGACCTCACGTTCTTTCCCCGTAACATTTGAATACACCATCAGATCCAGTCCACGGTTCTTCCCCTCTCCGGCCTTTTCTATATCATACATTCTCAGTTCAAACTGTCCTGCTGACATTTCCAGGAATCTGGTATTTGCTGCATAGAGAATTTGTTCCAGATAATATCTCTGTACAAATGTCTCCAGATCCATACGTGCTCCTGTCACCTTACCAGCCAAAAGATTGTAAAGTGTATCAAGGCGTTTATGCTCCTCCATGATCTTTGCACGTGTTTCCATCTTAGGCGCAAGCGAACGATAAACATCCTGATCCACTTTCAGTTCGCCCTGATACTGATTCAACAGAATTTGCTTTGCTTCCAGATCCTTCTCAGCCAGTTTCTTCTGTTCCAACAGATTTTCCAATACCGGTTTTTCCTGATTTTTAATCAGCTTCTCTGTTGTCTGTTTTTGATTTTCAGCTGAAACAACCCTTGTCCTGTAATCTTCTGCTTTTTTCTGAATTGCTTCTGTATCTTGCTTCTGATACTTCTCCGTGAAATGTTTCCATTCATTTTCCGTAAGATCTTTTTCTTCCCGGATTTTCTCATACGTTTCTTTTCTCTGAGCAGCTTCCGCCTTTTGTTCTGGCAGTTCCTGACGATATCTTTGTATCAGAGTCTTTGTATTTTCAACTTCCGTTCTCGCATTCTGTACAGAATCCCTTACCTTTTTATAATCCTCTTCCGCTTTCTCCCTTGCCTCCTGCGCCTGCCGTAAAATCTGTTTTGCCTCTGTCTCTGATGCATAATCATGCGAAGATGTTAACTGTTCCAATTCTGTTTTACTTTTTTCCAGTTCAATTTTGGCCTGCGCTGCCCTATCTGCTTTTTCATCTGCTTTCTCTTTCAGCTTCTTTTTCTGTTCTTCTGTCCCCTGCAGCTGTTCTTTAATCTGAGCCAGCTGTTCAGCCTTCTTCACCACTTCTTCCTTTTCAGAAGACAGCATATTCTTCCAGCTTTCAAGGATTCTACTGATTTCCTTTAACAGATGCGCTTTCTGATTAAGGAGTAATTTCCATTCTTTTTCAAAAATATCAACCTGATTTTTCAGCAGAAGGACTTCAAACTGCTCTTTAAGAAGCGCCAGCTTTTCTATATCTTCGTTCTTCTTTTCCTTCAATCTGTCCTGATCATTTTTTATCATACGCTCAAGGATTTTACTGATTGCTGTGTTCAGCTTCTCTTCTTTTCCTTTTACCACTTCTCCCGTGGCTCCCGCATTCCTGGATTTTTGATTCATCTCATTTAATAACTGATCTGAATCCATTCGCAACTGCTCAATCATTTCTCTGGTAATCTCGGCATGGATTTCTGAAAGCTTACATGGATTTGGATGTTCAAGCGATCCGCATACTGGACATGGCTGTCCCGGAAGCAGCTTTTCCCTTGCCAGGATTCCTGCCTGCGCATCCAGAAAAAGCATCTGTTTTTCCTGAAATTCTGTATTTTTAGCTGTATACTTTTCCTGTGCAGCTACATATTCATTCAATGCCTTTATAGCTTTTTTCTGTTGTGCCGCAACTGCATTGCCGGTCTTCTTTGCCTCGTCAACCTCCGATTGTACTCCATTCAGCTCTTCTTCCTGAAGCTCCAAAACTTTCAGTAACTGATCTGCTCCGTTTAGTTCTTCCTGCTGCTTTCTCCAGTCTTTTTCCTGCTGCTCATATTTTTCTAATACAGACGCTGCATCCTCTGATGCTTTTACTGCCTTTCTCTCTGCCTTCTCCTTCTTTGCTGCCTCAGCCTCTTTTATCTTTATTCTTTCAAATATTTCCAGTGCCTTTCCCACGCGTTCTTCAATTCGGGTATACTGCTCCTGTTCTTTCTCCTGGACAGCTTTTATCTCGTCTTCCCTTACTGCTTCCGCTTTATAAAATGCAGCCAGTTCAGGAAGTATTTCTTCCTTTTTGGACAACATCTTCTCTGTACTGTTTACTCGATCCATCTGCTCTTTATACCTCTGATATAAAGTCTGAATCTCATAAGCAGCTTCAATCTGTTTCATCAGTCTGACCGATTCTTCAATTGCTTCTTTTTCTTCTTCACATTGTTTCAGAATCTGCTCTGCCTCTTCCTTTTGCTGGAATAATTCCAACAGCTCTTTTGCAGATCTGAAGGCATCTCGTTTTCTGTCTCTTTCTCCTGAAGCCTGTTCATATTCCTGCTGTGCCTGGTCACAATTCTTTTGCAGTTCTTCATTCAATTCCTTCAGTTCTTCCAGCAATTGTTCCATATCCGTAACAGACAATCGTTCTGCTTTCAGGATCTTCTCCTTTAAAAGTTCCAGCGCATCTCGTTTTTCATATCCTTCCGGCACGATAAGATGCGCTGTCTCTGTCTGACATACTGTGCGGATCTCCGCCATTTCTCCCTGCTTTGCCCGGCGCCTGTCTGCCAGCTCATTTACAATTTTCTGAAAAAGCTCCGTATTAAACAGTTTGCGGAAGATCACCTTTTTATCATCCGATTTTGCCCGAAGAAGCTCCATGAACTCTCCCTGTGCGATCATCGCCACCTGCATAAACTGTCCTTTGGTGAGTCCCACGATTTCTTCCAGTTTTTTATCTGTTTCTTTCTGCGGATACTCCGTTCCATCCGGGAGGATCAGAGAAACTCTCTCTGCAGTATCTACCGTTCCTTTTCCTCTCTTTTTTAGTCTTGCATGCCTTGGAGAACGACGGACGAGATACACCTCTTCTCCATTTCCTATCTTCTCCGTAAATTCCAGCTCTACAAAAGGTTCCAGATCCAGTCCGGCGAACTGACTCTGAAGTTCCACTCCGTCTTTCCTGTTGTTTCCAGAACTTGCCTCCCCATAAAGAGCAAATACAATGGCATCAAAAATAGTTGTTTTTCCCGCACCTGTATCTCCCGTAATCAGGAACAGATTCTGATTCACTCTGGTGAAATCAATCACCGTATGTTTGCCATATGATCCAAATGCCTGCATCGTCAGTCTTCTCGGTCTCATCTACGCTCCCTCCTGCACACAGTTTATAACATCTTTCAGTAATTCCTTTTCTTCCTCATCCAGATCCGTAAGAAAAGAACAACACAAGGTCAGAGGATCCGTATTCATCTGTTCCGCACTTGTTCTCCTGTAATCTGCCTTTCGCACCGCCTCTCTCCTGATTTCCAGAAGAAACGGAAATGCCATCCGCAACCGGTCCTGCATATCGATCACATCCAGATCTGCCTTATCTGTCAGAATTACCGTTACATAATCCTCACATGCCTGTTCGAGTACTTCATCCAGACTACCTTTTATGACTCTTACCTGGCGGAGAGGATGTAAAGGAAGAACCTGAACTTCACGTTCTCCCTTTTCTTTCAATTCTACCAGAAGCACTCCTTTCTGCTGTTGCGCCTCGCTGACAGAACATGCAAGCGGAGTCCCACAGTAACGTGCATATTCACTTCCCACTTTCATCGGTTTATGTATGTGTCCCAGTGCAGCATAATCGAATTTTTCAAGAATATCGGCCTTTACTTCATCGATATTTCCTACCGTACAGATTTCCGAATCCATTCGTTCCACACTCTCTGCCGCTGTTCCAACCGGCAGATAAAACTGATGACTGACCAGTACATTTCGTTCTGATTCATCAATTGTTTCTCGATCCAGTAGACGATGCAACGTCTCATCATAAGACAGATTATTTCCATTTTCATCTACTCCGGTAATCTGTTTCACCATCGATGGTTTCACAAACGGAAGAAGATAGAAAGTAACAGTTCCATATTGATCCTGCACTGTTACTTTCTCAATGTGCTCTTCTTCTGTGAATGGTGGAACGCCTATCATATGGATTCTCTGTCTGGACAGAATCTGTCGAAATGCATTCACTCTCGGTGCACTGTCATGATTTCCACTGATCATCATAATTTCAGTCTTCGGAAGTCGTTCTGCCAGACTTGTAATGAAATGATCAAATACTGCTACTGCCTCAGCTGACGGCACCGCTTTATCGTAAATATCTCCTGCAATCACGATTGCATCCGGTTTTTCCTTTATTGCCAGACTGACAATCTGATCCAGAATGTACATCTGATCTTCTCGCAAATCTCTGTTAAATAATTTTAATCCTATATGCAAATCTGACAGGTGAAATATCTTCATCTTGTTCCTCCTGTGATTGAAACTTCTTTATTATTAATCCTCTGCTCTTACCGCCCAGCGCATCTTTGTAGATCTTGCTCTTCCGTTCTGTGCACATTCCTGTGCTGACGGGCGTACTACATCTTTGGAATACTCCGAATAAATTCCTTCTTTATAGCCTGCTTTCAGTGCTTTCTTCACCAGTTTGTCTTCTCCTGAATGGAAGGTGAGGATTGCAACTCTTCCACCCGGGCGGAGCGCTGACGGAAGTTTCTCCATGAACTCATAAAGTACCTCAAACTCATTGTTCACATCAATTCGAAGTGCCTGAAATGTACGCTGGCAGGTCTTTCTTACAATATCCTTTTTCTCCTTGTTATTCGGAAGGAAATCCAATGTCTTTTCAATGATATTGCGAAGTTTTGTTGTTGTATCAATACGGTTCCCTTTGCGAATCTCATCTGTAATTGCTTTTGCAAGTTCTTCGCAGTATGGTTCATCTGAATTCTCGTAAAGCATTCCGGCAAGTTCCTCCCGGGAGATTGTATCCAGTCTTTCTGCCGCACTGATTCCTTTTTCCTGATTCAGACGCAGATCCAGCGGTCCGTCTATCTTAAAAGAGAATCCTCTTTTCGGATTATCGATCTGCATGGAAGACACGCCAAGATCCGCCAGTATAAAATCGAAACCTCCCACTTCTTCTGCAATCTCATCGATCGTGCAGAAATTCTGCAGTTTCACTGTCAGTATGTCTTCTCCGAATCCCTGATCTGCCAGACGTTTTCTCGTCTTTGCAGATTCTTCCGGGTCCACATCTGTTGCATACATATGGCCTTTTCCCTGCAGGCATTCCATCATAGCCTTCGTATGTCCGCCATATCCAAGTGTGGCATCAAATCCTGTTTCACCCGGCTGGATTTTCAAAAAGTCCAGTATCTCCTTTACCATAATGGATCTGTGCATTCCGGCCGGAGTATTTCCTTTCTGAATTACATGTGCAATTGTATCCTGATACTTTTCTGGCTGCAGTTCCTTATATTTTTCCTCAAATTTTCTTGGATATTTTCCCTTATATCTCTGTCTTCGTTTATGCGGTGTCTGTGTTTCCTGATCCATCTGTTATCTTCTCCTACTGTTCATTTGATTTTCTGCCTTATTTTCATTCATTACTCTTTGTTTCCAGATCAAACATTACTGTCCACAGAATCCCTGTAAACAATACCCCGATCTAATGTTTTCGATTTCGCTGTTATTCTCAGATCCAGCTTTCGTCCCCGCCTGTAATCGCAAGACTCAGAAGTGTGTCCATCTTTTCTACTTCCTCTTCTCCTTCAATCTTCTCAAGCAGTTCCGCTGTATCCAAGATATCTTCCATTGACTCATCCGGTCCGATCTCATAATCAATCTCTGACTCACAGTCCGGGCATGGGATTTTGTTCATCGTCTGCATAGACAGAAAACGATACCCACATTTTTTACACTCATAATATCCACATTCTTTTGTTCTATCCGGTACAAAATACATTTTTATTCCTCCTTATCACGAACCTCTCTGTCCGTCTCTTTTCTTTCTGTTTACTGCCACTACTGTCTTCCGACAGATTTTCTCAACTGTTTTCACACCATTTCATGTTCCGGCTGATATAAAATCCCTCCTTATTATAGCCTGAACTGTTCTCACAGTTTTACTTTCTCAGCATATCATGAGTAACTATCCTGAACAAGACAGGAGACTTACCATATCAGCTTTTTCCGCACCAATTCAGGCATCTGTTTTATCTCAGATGAACAGAATGGATTTATCACTGTCCTGAATAAAGTCCACTGCCTTTTTCCGTGCTTCATATACAATGAGAAACTCTGCAAAAACTTTGGTAACACTACATTGATAATCCCAAAGGCACAAAAAAGTGCACCTGCAAGGATTGCAAACATCAACAGAATATTATTTGCTGTATTGATCTGCAATGTTTAAATGGGATTAATGAAAATACGCATCTTCAATTGGATGCAGAGCCTGTGACGAAGGTTTTGTTTTTGACACTATCATATCGTCTACAATACAGAAAGTTTGTTTGATCACTTTCATTATACAACACACGAAATCGAGGTGTCTTTCTTTTATGCAAAAGCACCATCACTCATTTATAGTTCTAGTTACTGTTCACAGGTAACCTGCAAACAGTAACTAGTTCTAAACTAATTCTACCGTAGTCATCTTCCACTCTCAGACAAACACCACCATATATAATGGTAACGTGATTATTCCGTCTTCACTTACACCTATATTCCCATCTACGAACTTATACCCAAAACAAATATCTTTATTTTTTCTCATAAGCGACTTCAATGAGTTGGCTCGTGTATTCCCACTCTTGACTTCTATAGGAACTACTTTTCCATCTTGTTGGATAATCACATCAATTTCCTTTTTTGATGTTTCGTTTTTATAAAAATATAACTGATACCCTTTTTTATAAAGCGCATCTGCTATTGCACACTCGAAGATGCCTCCTTTTGAGTTTCCTGATAAGGTATTTTCTACAATGTGCTGCTTTAGTGAGAAATCCTTCATTGCCATCAGAAGTGATAAATCTGTCGTATATACCCTGAAGAAATCATCTCTTGCGTAATCATCCAAATCAAATCTGACATCGGTCACTCGTCTACATAAGTGCACCATGTCTGCACGAAGCAACCACTCAATGCTCGAGAAAAATTTTTGTGCCCTGCCGCCATGCTCAACTTCTTTATATTGAAATTTATGGTTTTCTTTGTCCAATAACTGCTTCGCAAGAGAAAGATAACATTTCTCTGCTTTTACCTTTTCTTCCGCAGTTGCATAGTGTGCAATATCGTACTGATATCCCTGTAAAAGATTCCTTTGTATCCGGTCAACTTCTCTAAAATCTTTTGTATCTATATATTTCTGCACCGCTTCTGGCATACCACCTATTGCAATATATTGTCTATAATAACTCATCATTTGAGAATTGATCGCTTCTGGTATGACAGACCTTGATTCAAAATAATCTCTGAGTTTCTTTATCATGTCGTCAGAAATTCCCATTCCCCAAAGGAACTCTTCAAAATCAATTCCGTACATTCTCAAATAATCAACATACCCTACCGGATAAGAAGATGCACGTTTATAGTCTATTCCAAGGAGTGAGCCGGATGCAATTACATCATATCTGTTATCTAATGCCCAAAATTTAAGAGAAGTAATCGCTTCCTGACACTCTTGAATTTCATCCAGAAAAATCATCGTTTTCCCCGGAATGATTTTCTTTTCAGGAAATCGGAATCGCATAGCCATTACCATATTGTCAACAATAAGATCCCCGGAAAAAATATCCATTGCCGAAGGCATCTGCTTAAAATTGATTTCCACTATCTCTTCATAATTCTCTTCTGCAAATCGTTCAATTATATATGTTTTCCCTGTTTGCCTTGCTCCCTGGACTACAAGACACTTTTTTTTCTTTGAATCAACCCAGTTTTTAATAGCATCTGTCGCTTTTCTCTTTAACATAAGGCACCTCAAATCAATACATTTATTCCAGAAAACATCGCGCATCAACATTTTGTAATATAAAAATGTGAGTTTATCAACATTTTGGAATATTATAATCGCATTTAATCAACATTTTAGAATATTATACCATTAGAGAAAATATATGAAAAGACTAATTTTTAAAATAAACCAGCACTATTTTTATTGTTTACTGCAAGGTGTCTCTATATTCATTAGCCAAAACACTGTAACACTTCCCCTCTTTTGACTTTATTGTACAGGTGTAACACACTGTAACACGTACATATGTTCTTATTGCATTGTTTCTACACTACTTTAGATTATCAATAGTTGCATTCTCAAAACCCGGAAATCCCTTATAATCAAGGCTTTCCAGCGCACAAAAAAATCACCGCCCCTGCAGCTCCTACGTCTGCAAAAACAGTGATTGCTAGTGCGCGATCAGGGGTTCGAACCCTGGACACCCTGATTAAGAGTCAGGTGCTCTACCAACTGAGCTAATCGCGCTTATTTAATTTACTGTGCTGTCCTCAGCACATGTTGTATTATATAACAGCTTTTTAAAGAATGCAAGCACTTTTTACAAATTTTTTCAAAAAAATGTATTTTTTTAATTTTATCTTCAATTTGCAAAATTTCATGCTACTTTTTACTTTCATGACACCATTCTGAATTGAGAATATGATACACCTGTTTATATGAATTACACAACTCCACAATCCAGCGATTCATCTTTTTATGACAATACAATTTTCCTCTGATTCTGTCTTTCCAGCAACAACAGCCCATATACCCTCTCCTTTTCAGGAATCACCTTCAGATGAAAAGCCAGGATACATCAAAACCTGACAAGCTATATCCAGACTTTTCATCTATATGATCAGACTCTGTTTTTCAAATCATTAGCAAAGGTAGCTACCTTAAAATCAATACGCTACAATGATAATATATGCACTGTCTATAAAATTGCCACTATTCACTATCCTTAAATAACCGCACAGACTATTACTGTTACTGTTCACTCCCATGTCAATCACTCCGCTGATTGACATGGAGGATGCACGTTTTGTCCTGAATGTATCTCGCCCATCGCCGTAGGCGATTCTAAATGGCGAGATACGTTACTGTTTGCAGGTTACCTGTGAACAGTAACCTATTACTTTCTCTGTGCGATCATTTTATTAATCGGATTGCCTTTCTGTGAAAACTTTTCTTCATATTCTGTCATAATATTTCCTTTATTCATTTCCTCATGATGATGAAGATCATAAGTATGTGCCAGCAGATTCCAGCCTGCTTCTTCCACCTGTTCCAGAGAGAAGTTGAATAATTCTGTATTATCTGTTTTAAACTCTACCACACCGCCCTCATGAAGCACTTTCTCGTATCTCGCAAGAAATTCTGTTGAAGTCAGTCGCCGTTTTGCATGTCTTGCCTTCGGCCACGGATCTGAGAAATTAAGGAAAATCTTGTCCACCTCTTCCGGTGCAAATACATTCTCCACCTCTCTTGCATCCATACAGACAAAACGAATATTTGTAAGTTCCTGATACTCTTCTGTGTCAAATTTCTCCAGCGCACGAAGCAGTACACTGGAATATCTCTCAATCCCGATAAAATTTACTTCCGGATATTTTTTTGCCATATTTAAGATGAACTGGCCTTTGCCCATTCCAATCTCTATATATAACGGATGCTCATTTCCAAACACCTTATTCCAGCAGCCTTTCTGCTCTTCCGGTGTTCTGACCACCGCCTGATGCTCTGCAATTACTCCCTCTGCTCTTGGTATATTTCTAAGTCTCATACATCAACCTCCTGTTATTTTTCTTTCTTGCTCCATATTTGCATTCAAAGTTCATTCATTACTATACACTGCCTTTAAAACATGTTTTTAAAATTTTTTCACTGATTGCATAAAATGATTTTAAGACATGCTCTAACTCTAATTTACACTCAAAACAGCTTTTTCTATCAACTGATTATTATAGCCGCAATACAAAACGACAATATAAGAATTTATTTCCAACTGATATCATATCATAGCTCCACTTTGAATTATACTAAAATTTAAATACATTTCAAAACAAAACAGCAGATTCGTTACACATCCTCTCATTTAGCCGAAAAAGATAACAAATAAGCAACATTTGTTGTGCCAAAATTGGGCCATGTTCCTTGCATTTTTCGGTAAAAGGTGTATTATAAAAGATATTATGATTTTCTAACAAAAAGGAGGCTGATTATGGACTCTATTCTAAACAAATTGACGGAAATCGAATCAGCAGCAGCCGCAATAGTGCAGCATGCCGAGGCAGAAAAGACGGCGCTTGATGACAAATACGATGCAAAGCGTAAAGCCTTCAATGCCGAGCTCGAATCGAAAACCCAACAGCGCATTCAGACCATCCGGGATGAACTCCAGGCGAAGACAGATTCTATCCTGAACAGTCAGAATGACGAAAGCAATGCCGCGATCGAAGCCCTGCAAAAAGAGTATGAAGGAAAACATACAGATTATGCACAGGAAATCCTGCGGCGGATTACCGAGGTGTAGCCTATGGGGAATCTGCTTGAATACAGTGGAATCGTGACAAAGACACGCGCAATGGAAGCAAAACTTCTGAAACCAGAACAGTTTCAGGAGATCGCAGTTCTCCACAATGTCCCCGAAGTTGTAGAGTATCTGAAACGGAATTCCAGTTATGCCTATGTACTGAATCAATTGAATCCGGATCAGATTCACAGAGGAAACATCGAAAAAGTGCTGACCCAGTCGCTCTACCACGACTACACAAAGCTTTATCGCTTTTGCGGACAGAAGCAGCGTCGCTTTATGCAGCTTCGCCTGAAATCTTATGAGATCTCACTGATCGACTATTGTTTCAGAATCGTAATCAATCACTACAAACAGCCTTTCGATCTGGCGTATAAGAAGAATTTCTTTGACAAATACTCCCAGTTATCGATCGACAGGCTCATCACTTCCAGAACAACCGATGAGTTGATCGAGAATCTGAAAGGGACCGAATATTACGAACCTCTGAAAAAATTAAAAGATTCCAGAGAAGTGACACTGTTTGATTATGATCTGACACTGGATCTCTATTATTTCACTACTTTGTGGAATACCCGTAAAAAATTATTGAAGAAAGAAGATCTGGAACTTTATCAGCGTGACTGCGGATCACAGATTGATCTGCTGAATATGCAGTGGATCTTAAGGGCAAAGAAATATTACAATATGAAGCCTGCTGATATTTACTCGATGATCATTCCAATTCACTACAAACTGTCAACCGATCTGATCAAGGAAATGGTGGAAGCCCCCGGTATGGATGAATTCTATACACTGGTCAATCAGACCAGTTATGCACGCCACTATAATTTCCAGCAGAATCTGACAATGGAACAGATGTATGCAGACTGTCTGCATCACCTTTACACAATTGACCGACGGCGCAATCCTTACTCCATCGCTGCTGTCAACACCTATCTCTTCCTGAAGGAAGAAGAACTGAAAAAGCTGACCACCGCCATAGAATGTATCCGTTACAATCTTTCACCCGGCGAAACGTTAGCATACGTTGGAGGTAGAACCCAATGATTGTTAAGATGAAATTTATTAACATATCCGGTCCACGCGATGACATCGACCGCGTGACCGATCTGTATCTCTCACGATATGAGATCCAGCTTGAATCCGCACTTTCAGAATTAAAAACTGTTGAGAATCTGCGTCCTTTTGTTGAGATCAACCCATATCGCGATGTACTGAACAAAGCCACTCAGTTTGTCGGATATCTCTCCAATGTCGAGGATATCGTACCAGACGAGTCTCTCGGACTGGATGATATGTTTGAACTGGTGCGCAATGCAAGTGCAGACTATGAGGATCTGCAGCAGAAAAAAGAGAAACTTAAGAAAAAGATTGACAGTCTGCGTGCAAAACAGCAGACAATTGCTCCGTTCCGGCCTTTGGAATGTGACCTTCACAGAATACTCGAATACCGATTTATTACTTACCGCTTTGGACGAATTGCAGTAGAATTCTATCATAAGATGCAAAAATATCTGATGGATGACCTCGGTGCCATTTTTGTAGAAGGAGAACGTGACGAAAGCTATGTATACGGAGCTTATTTTGTATCACCGGGTGAAGCTCAGAAAGTAGACGCAGTCTTCCGTTCACTTCATTTTGAACGTATTGAACTGAAAGATGAATTTGAGGGAACTCCTGCTTTCGCATATCAGTCGATCGAGCAGGATATCGCCCGGATCAATCTGGAGATCCAGGATCTGGACAAAGAAGCCGGTGAGATGCTTTCTGACCGTGCAGCCCAGCTCGTAGCAGCCCGAAACCGTCTGGAAGAACTTGCTCAGAATTTTGATATCCGTAAGATGGCAGCCCGCATGAAGGATGAAAAGGATGATTATTATATTCTCTGCGGATGGATGGCAGAAGACGATGTCAACAAATTCGTCGAAGAAGTGAAAGATGACGACAAAGTCTTTGTTGTCGTTGAAGATGACCATGACGCTTACTTTGGAGAACCGCCAACCAAACTGGAAAATCCAAAAGTCTTTAAACCATTTGAGATGTTTATTCAGATGTACGGCCTTCCGGCACACAACGAGATGGATCCGACCGTTTTTGTCGGACTGACTTATTCCTTCATCTTTGGTGTTATGTTCGGAGATGTCGGTCAGGGACTCCTGCTTCTGATCGGCGGTGCTTTGATCTATCATTTCAAAAAAGCTCCTCTGGCCGGAATTATTGCAACCGCTGGTATTTTTTCAACGATCTTCGGCTTTATGTTCGGAAGTATCTTTGGATTTGAAGATATTCTGCAACCTCTGTGGATCCGGCCGATCGATCATATGACCACACTCCCGTTCCTGGGCAAACTGAACACGGTATTTATCGTAGCAGTTGCTTTTGGAATGTTCCTGATTCTGGTCGCTATGGTCATGCACATTATCAATGCTGCCCGTAATAAAGATATTGAAAGCACCTGGTTTGATGCCAACGGTGTTGCCGGTCTCATCTTCTATCTGGCAGTTGTTGTAACGATTGTTCTGTTTATGACAGGAAATCCTCTTCCGGGAGGCATCGTAATGGCAGTCATGTTTGGGGTTCCATTACTCCTGATTTTCCTGAAAGAACCTCTGACCCGTATGATTGAAAAACGGGCAGACAAGATGGAGACAGGACCTGGTATGTACGCTGTACAGGGATTATTTGAAATGTTCGAGACACTGTTAAGCTACTTTTCAAATACCATTTCCTTTATCCGTATTGGCGCGTTTGCCGTCAGCCATGCAGCAATCATGGAAGTCGTTCTTCAGCTTGCAGGCGCAGAAAGCGGTCATCCAAACTGGCTGGGCGTAATCTTCGGAAATCTGTTCGTATGCGGATTTGAAGGACTGATCGTCGGAATACAGGTACTTCGTCTTGAGTACTATGAAATGTTCAGCCGTTTCTATGCCGGAAGCGGACGCGCATTTGATCCATATACTAAAAAGAAAACCAACAAGAAATAGGAGGATTTCACTATGAATATCGCAACAAAAATCATCTTTATCGCAGCACTTATTTTAAGCATTATCGTACCATTTGGTTACTACCTGATCGGTGAGAAGAATAAGAAACGTTACAAACGCACCATTGGTGTAAATGCATTTTTCTTCTTCGGTGCCCTTGCGATTGCATCCATCGCAATGCTCGCTGGTCCTGACAGCGTACAGGCGGCTGAGACAGCAGCCTCCGGCGCAACACTTGCAACAGGTATGGGATATCTTGCCGCAGCTCTCGTTACCGGACTTTCCTGTATCGGTGGTGGTATCGCAGTAGCCAGCGCCGCAAGTGCAGCTCTTGGAGCCATCAGTGAAGACTCCAGTGTGCTTGGTAAATCCCTGATCTTCGTAGGACTTGCAGAAGGTGTGTGCCTCTACGGACTGATCATTTCCTTTATGATCTTAGGTAACCTCTAAGGAGCTGACAGCATATGAAAATGTATCTAATCAGTGATAATGTCGACACCTATACCGGGATGCGTCTCGCCGGTGTGGATGGCATCGTCATTCATGAACGCGAAGAACTTCGTAAAGCACTGGAAGATGTCCTTGCCGACAAAACCATCGGCATTGTTCTTCTGACTGAAAAGCTTGGACAGGAATTCCCGGATCTTATCGACACATTCCGTCTGGAACGAAAAATGCCGCTTCTGGTAGAGATTCCAGACCGACATGGAACCGGACGAAAAAAAGACTTTATTACATCCTATATCACCGAAGCGATCGGACTAAAATTATAAAGGAGGGAACCCTCTTGACTTTAGAAGAAAAAATTGAACATCTTAAGACAACTTCCATGGAACAGGCACGTGCAGAAGGAAATGTCATCATCGACACGCACAGAACTGCCCTGGAAAAAGTTCTGGAAGATCACAAAGCAGAGGCTGTACGTCAGGCAGAGACACAGGTCAAAGCCGAGACAACCAATGCAAAACTTGCACTGAATCAGGCTGCCGCCAAATCACAGCTTGAGATCAAACGCCGTCAGGGCAAGATTCAACAAGAACTGAAAGACAAAGTATTTCAGGAGGCAACTGAACTTACTTTATCCTATATGAAAACCGAAGCATATGATGCATTTCTTATAAAATGCATCCGACATGCACTTCAGTTTGCAGGAAAGGAAGGAATTACGATCTATATCAATCCATCCGATGAACAAAAACTGACTGCACTGGAAGAGCACACCGGTGCCCATCTTACTGTCAGCAGTGAAGATTTTATGGGGGGAATCCGGGCAGTCATCCGTTCCCGGAATATCCTGATCGACAATTCCTTCAAGACACAACTGAAGGAACAGTATGATAAATTCTTATTCGAAGGAGGAGACGGAATTGGTTAAGACAGCAACTATTTACGGAATCAACGGTCCCGTCATTTACCTCAAAGGCAACACGGGATTCCGCATGTCAGAGATGGTCTATGTAGGCGATCAAAAATTGGTCGGCGAAGTCATTTCTCTAGATAAAGACCTGACAACCGTACAGGTCTATGAAGAAACAACCGGTCTGCATCCGGGCGAAAAAGTAATTGCAAGCGGAAGTCCTGTTTCTGTCACACTTGCACCTGGTATTTTGAATAATATCTTTGACGGAATTGAACGCC
The DNA here is from genome assembly GCF_934309415.1 of uncultured Mediterraneibacter sp. Classification (GTDB taxonomy): domain Bacteria; phylum Bacillota; class Clostridia; order Lachnospirales; family Lachnospiraceae; genus Mediterraneibacter. The sequence continues at coordinate 76,397 of NZ_CAKRDI010000003.1, read as the reverse complement.
CGCTGGAACAAATCGCAGAATCTTCCGGCGGAGCCTTTATCACCCGCGGAGTCAGTGTAGATTCTCTTGACCGTCAGAAAAAATGGACCACACATATCACAGTTCGTCCGGGGCAGGAACTCCATGCGGGAGATATTATCGCAGAAGTCCCTGAGACAAGGGCGATCACACATAAATGTATGGTTCCTCCCGATGTCAGCGGACTGGTACTTGCTGCTGTACCGGACGGAGAATATACGATCGATGAGACACTGGTCACTCTGCAGCTTGCAGACGGTTCTGAAAAAGAACTGACTATGACACAGCACTGGCCAATCCGTACCCCGCGCCCGACCCATCATCGTTTTCCTGCTTCCGTCCCGCTGGTTACAGGACAGCGAATCATTGATACGATGTTCCCGATCGCCAAAGGCGGTACCGCCGCTATCCCTGGTGGATTCGGAACCGGAAAGACAATGACGCAGCATCAGATCGCCAAATGGGCAGATGCAGATATCATTATCTATATCGGATGTGGAGAACGTGGAAATGAGATGACTCAGGTACTGGAAGAATTCAGTGAACTGACTGACCCGAAATCCGGTAATCCTCTGATGGACCGTACCACTCTGATCGCCAATACTTCCAACATGCCTGTAGCAGCCCGTGAGGCCAGCATTTACACTGGTCTGACTCTGGCTGAATATTACCGCGACATGGGATATGATGTGGCCATCATGGCCGATTCTACCTCCCGTTGGGCCGAAGCTCTCCGAGAGCTTTCCGGACGACTGGAAGAGATGCCTGCCGAAGAAGGTTTCCCGGCATACCTCGCCTCCCGTCTGTCAGCCTTTTACGAGCGTGCCGGCATGATGCATAATTTAAACGGAACAGACGGTTCTGTCACGATCATCGGAGCGGTTTCCCCACAGGGTGGTGACTTCTCCGAACCCGTCACTCAGAACACCAAACGTTTCGTCCGCTGCTTTTGGGGACTGGATAAGAGCCTTGCTTATGCCAGACATTTCCCGGCCATCCACTGGCTGACCAGCTACAGTGAATATCTGAATGACTTAAGCCACTGGTATCAGGACAATGTTTCTCCAAAATTTGTAGACTACCGCAACCGCCTGATGGCACTTCTGAATCAGGAAAGCAGCCTGCTGGAGATTGTAAAACTGATCGGAAGTGATGTACTCCCGGATGACCAGAAACTGATCCTTGAGATTGCCCGTGTCATCCGCCTTGGATTCCTGCAGCAGAATGCCTTCCACCCTGACGACACCTGCGTCTCCATGGAAAAGCAGTTTCTGATGATGGATACGATCCTTTATCTGTACAAACAGGCACGTACCCTGGTAACCATGGGACACCCTATGTCTGTGCTGAAATCAGAAAATATATTTGACCGGATTATTTCTATCAAATATGATGTGCCGAATGACCGTCTGGAATTATTTGCACAGTATCACAGAGACATCGATGCATTTTATCAGCATGTTCTCGAAAAGAATGCATAAGGAGGGACATTTATGTCAATTGAATATTTAGGTCTGAGCAGTATCAACGGCCCTCTGATTGCGCTGGAAGGCGTACAGGACGCATTCTATGATGAGATTGTAGAATTTGTCGTTGACGGCTCTGAAAGGAAAATCGGACGTATTGTCGAGGTCTACGAAGACAAAGCGATCATCCAGGTCTTTGAAGGCTCCGAAAATATGTCACTGAAAAATACACACACCAAACTCACCGGCCATCCGATGGAAGTAGCACTTTCACCGGATATGCTGGGACGTACTTTCAACGGAATCGGGCAGCCCATCGATGACCTTGGTCCTCTTGTGACCAATCTCCGTCGGGATGTAAACGGTCTTCCGCTGAACCCGGTACGACGTGAATATCCACGTAACTATATTCACACCGGAATCTCCGCGATCGACGGACTGACCACTCTGATCCGTGGCCAGAAACTGCCGATCTTCTCCGGGAACGGACTGCCGCACGATCAGCTTGCCGCTCAGATTGTAAAACAGGCTTCTCTGGGAGAAGGATCTGACGAACAGTTTGCGATCGTATTCGCCGCCATGGGTGTCAAACACGATGTTGCTGATTTCTTCCGCAATACCTTTGAAGAAAGTGGTGTCGCCGACCACGTGGCTATGTTTCTGAACCTGGCAAACGATCCGGTCGTTGAACGTCTGATCACACCAAAAGTAGCTCTGACAGTAGCAGAATATCTTGCTTTTGAGCAGCATATGCATATCCTCGTAATCCTGACGGATATGACTTCTTTCGCAGAGGCCATGCGTGAGGTTTCCTCTTCTAAGGGGGAGATTCCAAGCCGTAAAGGATTCCCTGGATACCTGTACAGTGAACTTGCCACGATTTACGAACGTGCCGGTATCGTACAGGGAGTGGACGGATCTGTGACCCAGCTTCCGATCCTGACCATGCCGAATGATGATATCACACACCCGATTCCTGACCTGACAGGATACATTACTGAAGGACAGATCGTACTGGATCGCCCACTGCACGGACAGTCCATCTATCCGCCGATCAATATCCTTCCCTCCCTTTCCCGTCTGATGAAGGATGGTATCGGTGAGGGTTATACACGGGAAGACCATCAGGATCTTGCCAACCAGCTTTTCTCTGCTTATGCAAAAGTAGGAGATGCAAGAAACCTTGCTTCTGTCATCGGTGAAGATGAGCTTTCCCCGATCGATAAAAAATATCTGGAATTCGGAAAAGAGTTCGAAAAGCGTTACATCGGACAGGGACCAAACGAGAACCGTAGCATGGAAGAGACATTGAATCTCGGCTGGGAACTTCTCGGAAAGCTTCCGAAAGAAGAACTCGACCGTGTTGACACTAAGATTCTTGAGAAGTATTATAAACCTGCACCGGAAAAATAAAGAACATTCTATAAAAAAGACAGGAGGGAGATTCATGGATCCACGTACATTTCCCACAAAAGGCAACCTGATGCTGGCCAAGAATTCTCTTGCCCTCGCCCGACAGGGATATGACCTGATGGATAAAAAGAGGAATATCCTGATTCGGGAATTGATGGATCTGATCGATGAAGCACGCACCATACAGGAAGAGATTGATTCTACTTTCACTTATGCATATCAATGTCTCCAGCGCGCCAATATTGAAAATGGAATCAGCACCGTGGAGCAACTTGCCTACACGGTTCCGATTGAAAATTCCATCACGATCCAGACCCGCAGCATCATGGGAACAGAGATTCCACATGTCAAATATGTGCCGGATGCCGGAAAACCTACTTATTCATTCAACGCCACATGGGAATCCATTGATATGGCGCGTGATGCTTTCCGAAAAGTAAAAGATCTGACTGTCAAACTGTCCATGATCGAAAACGCCGCATACAGACTGGCATCCAATATTAAAAAGACACAGAAGCGTGCAAACGCTTTACAGAATATCACAATTCCAATGTATGAGAATCTGGTCTATACGATCAGCAATGCACTGGAGGAAAAAGAGCGTGAAGAATTTACACGTCTGAAAGTAATCAAACGAATGAAAGAAAAAAATGCTTCCGGATAATTGTCACACACAGAATATCCGGAAAAAGTAATGCATCTCCCCGTTTAGAATCACTCATAAAATGTCCGAGATGCATTTGCTGCATATGTATTCTTCGAGCTTAATCATCGAAGAAATCTGTTCGGATATGAACAGAAAAAAACAAAAAAGACAGGAGTAAAATTATGACACCAGAAACTTCCAAAACAAGACCCGTTTTTCACGGAAGTGACATTGAAAAAATAAGTGAATATTATCACATAAAGAAAGAGAATATCATCAACTTTGGCGGTAATGTCAATCCTTTGGGATTATCAGAAAAAGTGAAGAAATCCATTGCTGAACATGTAGATCTGTTCTCTTCTTATCCCGACAGAGAATATACTGCCCTGCGAAATGTACTTTCCGATTACTGCGACATTCCGGCAGATTATATTCTTCCTGGAAATGGATCCAGCGAGATGATCTCTCTGCTGATTGAAACCCGTGCACCAAAAAACACTCTCATTCTCGGACCGACTTATTCCGAATATTCACGTGAGCTTTCCTTTTCAGGAAGTACACAGACCTATTATCATCTCAGAGAAGAAACTGATTTCGAGCTGGACGTTGATGATCTCTGTTCTGTTCTCCTCTCTTCTGAAAAGACAGTGAACTATGATTTTCTTATCATCTGCAATCCAAACAATCCAACCTCCTCTGCGATCCGCCGGGGCGAGATGGAGCGGCTTTTATCTTTCTGCCAGAAGCATGATATCTTTGTAATGATCGATGAAACTTATGTGGAATTTGCACCGGATATAAACGAGATTACAGCTGTACCATTTACGAAAACATATACCAATCTCATGGTACTTCGCGGTGTATCAAAATTTTATGCTGCACCTGGAATGCGTTTTGGATATGGTATTACAGGAAATGCTGAATTTTTAAAAGCAATGAAAGAGAAACAGATCCCATGGTCACTGAACAGTCTGGGAGCTTTTGCAGGAGAACAGCTTTTCAGCGATAAGGATTATTTTGCCAGAACACGGGATCTGATTCTTTCGGAACGTGAAAAGCTTTTCAATGAACTGAAAGAATTGCCAGCTTTCAAGACTTATACGCCTTATGCAAACTTCCTGCTGGTTCGTATTATGAAAGAAGGTGTTACTTCTTTTGATGTTTTTGAAAAATGTATCAAACAGGGACTCATGATCCGCGATTGTTCTTCCTTCCAGTGCCTGGATGGAGAATTCATCAGATTCTGTATCAATCTGCCGGAAAATAACCAGCATCTGATCGATGTACTAAAAATGATTTAGAGTGTGTCTGTAAAATGCTTTCTGCAAGATGTATGTCTCAATTTGTGGGAGATTTTGTTTGAATGAGGGCGGCGTAGCTGGCTACGTCAACCGAATGATAACAAAATCTCCTGCAAAGTGGGCATGCTTGTCATCTTCTTTTTATCCAGCGTTCCGTAAGACAGTTCATATTCCGTCCTTTTCTCCATTCCTATCCACAGCCTACCATAATCGTGTCTCTTACATCTGTTTTCTTACAACAAGATAATCGTCTCCGTTTCTGTAATACGGACATTGATAATGCTGATTCGTCATCAGACGAGTATAATCATCTTCATCCATATTTTTATCACACACATAACATTCGTACTCTTCATCGTAGATGTAATAAGTACATGTCTCACAGCTTGTTCTTGAGTTTCCGCTCATTTTTCTTTTCCTCCTCTTTCTGTATCTTCCATTTTTAACTATTCCATAATCTATATTTTAATCAGTCCTTTTCAGACACGCTCTCCGGCAGATTATAAAGATCTCTCATATAAGTATAAGGAAATTTGTTATAAAAATCCACCTGTGATCCCCCATATTTATTCTATATATTTTAGTAATTTTCCGATATTTTCTGTATATTTAAATTATTTTTATTTTTTATCAGATTTTCTATTGACAAATCCATTATTAAGAGTTAATATAGAATCAACAAAAGACAAGGAGGACGGACCACCAAAAACATAAGCTTAAAACCAATAATCTAATGAAAGACAGAGGTATAGGCCAATGGGATGGTAATTTAAAATCCTGAAAATCTAAAGAAAGAGGTACAGACCACCAGAAAGAGTAATTTAAAAAAACGGAAACTATACGAATGAAAGCGAGGTAAAGTCCAATGGGACAGTAAGTTAAATCAATCATACAAAATAAAATGAAAGAGGGATATTCCAATGGGATAGTAAATTAAATTCCAGACAGTGATTAAAAAATCTAAAGGGACGAGGTACAGACCGATGGGATAGTAAAGAAATTTTAAACGATTCTGATAAAAGAGGTAAAGTCCAATGGGATCATAAAATAAATATATAATTTCTAAAAATCCATAAGAGAGGTATAGGCCGATGGGATCATAAAGAAATGAACTCTTAAAACTTTAGATAAAATAAAATTTCTGAAAAAAGAGGATAGACCAATGGGACGATAAGTTTTAAATCTAATAATTTCACTATTTGAGATAATAGTTTCAGATAGATATCAAGTGAAGAAGGAGGATACATTCCAATGGATGGAATATTTTAAAAAATCCACTGTATAGCGTGAGTGCATATGGTGGATTTTTTATTGTACTTTTTTAATCAAACTTTCTGTTCATCTCTAACTCAATTAAAAATTTTTAGAGTTCTGAAAAGCAAATATCTGCTCAAAATTGAAGGTACTCATAAAATAAACCTCTGAAATTTTTATGATGTTACTGTTCACAGGTAACCTACAAACAGTAACTACTAAATCCTGTCTTGTCTTGAAAATCATTCCTGCAAGATTATGTCATAGATTACTCTATAGACTATAGAGTCCTGCATTTTCATGAATCTGTTTTGCACACCATTCAAATTTCAAAGGTTCTTTTATTTATTCTTTATCTTTTTACAAAATACTCTTCATACCATACAAGGAATGTATAGATTGTCCATACTTTTCTCCAGTTATCAGAGTTTCCGCCTACATACTCATCAAAAATTGCATTAATCTCATCTACATTAAAGAACTTCTCTGCAATCTCGCTGTGGAACAGACGCTGTACATCCTGATTGTATCTCTCATCAGCCATCCAGATTCGGATCGGAACAATAAATCCAAGTTTCTTACGGAATGCGATTTCTTCTGGAAGCACTTTTGCGGCTGCTGTACGGAATGCCACTTTATTCTGTTCCTCATTTACTTTAAATCTTGAAGGCATACGGGATGCAATATCAAAAATTCTTCTGTCTGTCAGCGGCATTCTGATCTCCAGTCCTGCTGCTGTACTCATCTTATCTACATTCAGATAAATATCTCCTTCCAGCCAGATCTGGATATCCACATCAGACATAATTGCCAGTGGATCCATACCGTCTGTCTCTTCGTAAATGCTTCTTGCAACTTCGATTGGAAGAACATCCGGATCATATTTTTTAAGAATCTTCTTCTTCTCATCCTCTTTCATGATGTTTGTATTTCCAACATAGAAAGTCTTCAGATTCTCTCCATAACGCTCTGCGTTTCTGTACATGTTATATCCACCGAAGAACTCATCTGCACCTTCTCCTGAATAGCAGATCTTTGTATGTTCTGCCGTCGCATTACATCCAAGTGTAAATACAATCGCAGATGCATCACCCAATGGCTGCTCCATGTTGTACATTACATACGGTACGATATCAAAGAACTGTTCCGGTGTAATCAGGCTTCTGGAGAATTTTCTTCCGAGAAGTTCTGCTGTCTTTGCGGCAAGTACAGACTCGTCAAATCTCGGTTCCTCGTAACCACAGGAATCAGCCTGCTGTGCATCAGACATAGCAAGTACATAAGAAGAATCTACTCCACCTGACAGGAAAGACTCTACTGTCTCATCTGCAGTTTTTACTTCTGGCATGATCTCTGTCAATGTTGTGTGAATCTCATCCGCCCACTCTTCCAGCGTTTTACTCTCATCTGGATGGAACTCTGGCTTCCAGTATCTTGTGATAGAAAGTTTTCCATCCTGCCATACCAGATATCTTCCCGGCATCAATTTTTTCAGTCCGCGGAAGAATGTATCCTCACCTGCCACATAAGTAAGACTCAGATAAATCTGCAGCATCTCTTCATTCAGTTCTTTTACAAATCCCGGCTGAGATATGATATCACGAACCATTGTTCCATATAACAGCTGTCCGTCTGCAGTCTCATAATAATAAAATGGTTTTGTTCCAAACTGATCTCTCAGACAAAATAACTTCTTCTCTTCATCATCCCACAGCGCAAATGCAAACATTCCATACATATGGTCTGCCATCTCATAGCCCCATGTCTGATAAGCCTTTACCAGAATCTCTTTTTCTCTGTCTTCTCTTGAAAGTGACAGATCTATACCAAGTCGCTCACAAAGCTCTTCCCAGTTACGGATATGGCCTCTATATTCTTTTACTGTTATCATCAGTACACCTCTCCTATATCTTTTGATCCTTTTGTTGCTGTTTACAAACGTCTGCAAACAGCAATTTTTATATCATTTAACATTTACTTCTACATTCTAGCACACTGACTTTCTCTTGTAAATTTATTCTCCCTCGAATTTTTCTCCTTCATTTGCATCTTCCATTGCCACATCTGCTGTCATTCCTGTGGATGTTTCCACCGGTACATAACCAAAACGTAGGACTGCCTGTGGCCAGTTCAGGCTGATCCTTGCTACCTTCTGCCTTTCTGTTCCGGCCTTTTCAATTAACCCTAAAAGCTCATCCAATACCTGTCTGGTCAGATATCCGCCTCTCCAGTGAAAAGTCAGAACACGTCCCTTTTTCGCCATCTGAAGTGCTCTCTTATAAACATCCTCCTGCTTTGTAAAAGACAGCTTTTTCTCTTTATAATAAAAATGATCTCCATCCTGACAGGCAGGCGCCGGTGCGATCAAAGGCTCATGGTCTCTGAAAATATTCTTGTCATCCAGATTAAAATAATCATACCGGATCTCATCTCCCAGATGACAGTTCCTCGTCAGTGTATTATCGAATGTTGCATCCAGATGATAATAGGTTCCATTGATTTTTACAATATTCCATGTATGTCTGTATTTGATCCCTTTCTCAGGATTATTTCCACAGATTGCGATCATGCACCAGATTCCGAGTGCATCACAAAGTACTTTTACAGCCTTCGCAATTCCCTCACAGACTCCTACTCCCTGTCCCAGCGGTCCAATGATCTCATGGGAATATGATTTTTTTAATTTATCATATTTTACATTTTCACAGATAAAATCATGAATGTACTTTTCCTTTTCCCATTCAGAAAGCCCCTTTGCCTGACGTGCCAGTTTCTCCACACGAGAAATCATCGCTTTCTGATGTTCTTTGATCTTATTCTTCTCAAATAAATATTCCGGCAGAAAAATAATGTTCGGTGAATCCTGATAATACCGATATTTGAATCCGGTTGCCCAGAAAATCTCTGGATGATCCAGACGCATCTGAAAAAAGATATTATAAAGCGCTTCTCCTTCCATTTTCGGAACCTGAAAACTTTCTTCCAGTCCACGAACCCCCTGAAGCATGGCATGATATGCAACCTGCTGCACCTTATTCATCTTACTGTAATAATATAGTTCCATCTTTTACCTGTACCTCGTCGTTACTGTTCACTCCCATGTCAATCACTCCGCTGATTGGCATGGAGGATGCACGTTTTGTCCTGAATGTATCTCGCCCATCGCCGTAGGCGATTCTAAATGGCGAGATACGTTACTGTTTGCAGGTTACCTGTGAACAGTAACACCTCATCTCCTTCATCTACTCCAAGCTCATACAGTCTGCGATCCGGCACAAGCATACACTGTATGTCCCCTTCTTCTGACTGAAACTTCACCTGTACCATCGTTTCCTGTCCTTCCGGACGCTCCTCGCATCCAAAATCAGCTTCATAAATCTCAAGTATTTTATACCGCACTTTCTGTCACCTCTTTTACTTCTACCGTCCGATTGATGATCCCTTTCTTCCAGATCATCAGATATACCTTATATTCTACAGAATCTTTTACTGCAACAAATGGTTCTTCCTGCAGCACTTCTGCCCTGATTCCCTTTTGTCTTAAACTATCCTGCATCCTTTCCGCGAACAGTACTTTTGCTGTATGTATCCGGTCATCCTGCTCACCAAAAGAACGTCTCGGATACTTTGCTGCTGCATTTTTCAGACCCTCCGTCAGCAGGTCAATCACTTTGGCATGTGCGTTTCTGTGCAGCATACCTGCAATTAACTTTGTAACTGTCTTCCATGGATATCTTCTGTACCATTTTAAAATGTAACACAGTCTTCTGTCCCCGACCTGTTCCGCAAGCTCTTCCATCACATCCAGCGCTTCTTCTGTCGGAACCCACGGTTCTTCCTTTGGCACAATATACTTTTCCGACACTGCCGGGTAACAGCAGTAATTCAGAGGAGGGAAATCTGTCAGTTCTGCAAGTTTGCGCTCCACAGGATTACAATACTCTTCCCCCAGGTAATCCCGTTTATCACGTAATATCGCGAGCCGGTATTCCAATTGTCTGAGATATTCATATCCCTCCACCCAGAAATGTCCGACTTTGCCATAATCATACAGATTCACTTCCATCTTCAGATCTGTAAAAAATAACGTGCAGACAGAATCTCCCTGCCTCACGATCAGCACATACTCCTGTTTTTTCATTTCAGGATCTGTCCGAGAAGAGAGCGATGCCTCCAGTTCTCCCTCATATTCTTTCTTATATTTCCCAGTCATTCTCACCTGATCAAATACAAGAAAACTTTCCACGGCATCATTCATCAGATAAATCAGTCTGAGCTTCCCATCTTCCACTTTCTCTGTTGCAAGCTCAAACTGATTCTGTTCCACCAGTTCTTCCAGACGCAAAAACGTATCCGGGATCTGTATCTCATTTTGCCGGGTATCCGAAATAGGCTGCAAGTGCTTCTTCCTCCAATCTTTCACCGATTACGATCAGAACTTCCTGACCTTCCCGAATCGGATGAATCTCTGTCTCATTCTTTGTAGCATTCAGTTCGATCCACTGGTTCTCTCCTGTCTGCATAAATCCTTTGATACGAAATACCGAACCGCATTTTTCATCTTCCAGTGCTGCCTGTACCTCTGTTTTTACTTCCGCTTCCGTCATCTTCAGATTCATATAATAGAGAGACTGAAATCCCTGTTTCTCATTAAACTCCGGCTTTCTGTAACTCTCTGTTCTGTATCCACTGTTCAGGATCTTCTGGAAATCTTCTTTCGTGAATTCATCCCAGGCTTGATCCAGAATCTCTGACGGTTCAAGTTTCCGGCTGCATCCATACGCTGCCATGGCCCGATTCAGATGCTCCACTGTCTCTCTCTTTTCCTCTTCTGCTGCCTCCTGACTTCTGCTTAAAATCACCCGACCTGCATTTGCCGTTTCTGAGGCCAGTAAAAACTCTGCCTGATCAGAAAGCTGATTCTCAAGTTTCGCATTTACAACTGCAAACACATTCCCGATCTCATACCAGCGATCCAGTGGATCATCTCTCAGTACATCAAAGAATTCATCTACATCATAGATTCCTGACGGCTCCACAATCACCCGGTCATATCCACACATTCCCATGGAAATCAGTTTCGTCTTGAATCTTCTCCGATGTGTCTCCTGATCGCATCCCCCGGAAATCATCTCAAGCTCACAGTTGTCTCCCTGCAATTCCTGTAACAGAAGCATATCCACATTCACTGCACCAAAGTCATTCTCAAGGATTCCTATATTCTGTCCCTGATCCATAAGATATTCTGCATATCTTTTAATAAATGTCGTCTTCCCTGAACCTAAAAAACCTGTGACCAGATCTATTTTTACCATGATGTCTTTTTCCTCTTTCTATCATTCATTTTTCTGTTTCATCTGCAAAAAATAAAAGATTTTTTCTTTTCTCATTCTTACACATCTTCATAAAAAAAGCAACTACATACAACCCGATCTGATTTTGGAGCGGATTATATATAATTGCCTTTTGGTAACACCAGATACCTTCCCTGTTTTTAGTTAAACTGATGCGATATTTTTTGTTGCTATGATTTCTACGCCGGTTCCTGCTACATTTTCCAGAATTATGTCCCCGATATGGACCGGGGCTTCTACGCAGATATCTTTCAACGCTCTGACACACTCAAATATTTTTCCTTTTGGAATATCTGTTTTCGTCTTCACTGAAACCATCACTTCTGTTCCGCCTGTTACTTTTACTGTAGTCGTCACTATTCTGGTCGGATCTGTCACTTCTTTTCTTGCGTAAATATCTCCACGTTTACATGTATTTCCAGTTACACGAATCACTTGCCCCTGTTCCATCGCAACAGTCAGTGGGCATCCCATTGGGCATCCGATACAGATCAGATTTTTTTCTTCCATCCTCTCACACCTCTTTTCTAAAGCATATTTGTAAAATGTTTTCTGTAAAATCTATGTCATAATTTACTTTCAGTATAATGACTTTCCTGAATCAACTTATTTATTCCTCTTCCATTTTTACTGTGATTTTCTGTAAGTCTTCCGTCTCCAGAATCTGCTTTTTCGTCAGGACAATCTCTTCCATTTCTCCCGGTGCAACAACCTGACGTTTACGATGCGTGACTCGTTGATCATCGAAATATACGCTGACATAGCAATTCTTAAATACATTTCCAACTCTGAAACGCACCGTCAGCTTCTCTTCCATATGTTCCGGTCGAATGGTACATGGTACCGTATATCTCACACCATCTGTCGGACAGATCTGGATCTCTTTTTGCTCTTTTTCTTCTCTTTCTGTTCCTGCTTTTTCGGTTCTCTTTAAACGGATATACTCTGCCGCATTTTTTCCTGCTGCTCCCGCCTCCTGAGATACAAAATCAACCAGATCATGAACATGCAGTACATTTCCACAGGCAAAAACACCTTCTATGTTCGTCTCCAGACTTTCATTTACTTTTGGGCCGGATGTAACTGCGTTCATCTCCACTCCCATTTCCCGTGAAAGCTCATTTTCAGGGATTAGTCCCACGGATAGTAGCAAGGTATCACAGGAATACTCTTCCTCGGTTCCCGGGATCGGTTTTCCTTTCTGATCTACTTCTGCCAGTGTGATCCCCTCTACGCGCTCTTTTCCTTTGATATCAATAACTGTATGGCTCAGCTTCAACGGAATTCCATAATCATCCAGACATTGTACAATGTTTCGTTTCAATCCGCCCGAATATGGCATCAGCTCCGCAACCACTTTTACTTTCGCACCTTCCAGTGTCATTCTTCGTGCCATGATCAGACCTATATCTCCTGACCCGAGAATTACCACTTCACGTCCCGGCAGATATCCTTCCATATTCACCAGTCGCTGTGCCGTTCCTGCTGAAAAGATTCCGGCTGGACGATATCCTGGAATATTCAGTGCCCCTCTGGAACGTTCTCTGCATCCCATCGCAAGCACAACTGCTTCCGCCTGGATTTCAAATAATCCATCCTCACGATTCATGGCTGTAACCAGTTTTTCACTACTGATATCCATTACCATTGTATTCAGTTTATATTCGATTTCCAGTTCTTTTACACGTGAAATAAACCTTGCAGCATATTCCGGTCCGGTCAGTTCTTCTTTAAATGTATGCAGTCCAAACCCATTGTGAATACATTGGTTCAGGATCCCTCCAAGTTCTTTGTCTCTTTCCAGAATCAGAATACTGTCACATCCATTTTCCTTTGCCGAAACTGCTGCCGCCAGTCCTGCCGGTCCACCACCGATGATGACAAGATCATACTTCATCACTGAATAATTACTCATGCTGCTCACCTCCCTCATAACTGTCTTTGTTGATTCCCACAATGATCTCAGAACCTTTCCCTGATTTTGTAATCTCTTCCATACTTACTCCCCATTCTCTTGCAAGAATTTCCATTGTCCTCGGAGAGCAGAAGCCTGCCTGACACCGTCCCATTCCGGCACGTGTTCTCCGCTTGACTCCATCCAGCGAACGTGCCCCGAGTGGTCTGTGAATGGCATCCAGGATTTCTCCCTCCGTCACCTTTTCACAACGACAGATGATATTCCCATAAGCCGGTTCCTGACGGATCAGTTCTGCATATTCTTCCCTGCTCAGTTTCTCTGGATTCAGGATTCCTTTTCTGACCGCTTTAAACGCTTTCTTTTTCTCTGGTTTTAATCTTCTGCATACAAGTTCCGCTGTCATCTCTCCGATTGCCGGACAACTGGTCAGCCCCGGAGATTCAATTCCTGCACAGTCAATAAAGCCTTCTGCCCCTTCCACTTCTTCAATGATAAATTCATGCCCGTCCTCGTGGGCGCGAAGTCCTGCAAAGGAAGTAATTACCTGACGGGCCGGAATCTGTTTCACGCTCATTCCGGCTTTTTTCAGTACTTCATCCAGTCCTTCTCTTGTTGTATTGGTTCCTTCTTTATCTTCGATATCATTTGCAGTTGGACCAATCAAAAGATTTCCATGAATCGTCGGCGTGACAAGAACTCCCTTGCCATACTGATCCGGAAGTGCAAAAATTACTCTTCCAACCAGATTCCCTGCTGTTTTATCCAACAGACAATATTCTCCTTTTCTCGGCGTAATATGAATCTTCTTTTCACTCACCATATTATGAAAATGATCGGCATATACTCCCGCTGCATTTACGATGCACTTGGTTTCCAGTACTCCTTGATTGGTTTTGATACTCCATCCTTCTTTTGATTTCCGGATTGTTTCCGCCTCTGTGTTAAATTTGAATTCTACTCCGTTTTCACTTGCATTTTCCGCCAATGCTATATTCAGATGAAATGGACATACAATTCCTGCGGTCGGGGCATACAGAGCTGCACAGACCTCATCCGTTATTCCCGGTTCCATTGCAAGAACTTCTTCCCTGTTTAAAATTTTCAATCCTCTGACTCCGTTTGCTTCACCTCTCCGATAGAGTTTTTCCAGTTCCGGAATTCCTTCTTCCGAGCGGCAGATAACCAGAGAACCTGTTCTCTTAAATGGGAAATCCAGTTCTTCCGAAAGCTGTTCCATCAATTCGTTGCCACGTACATTCAGCTTTGCCATCAGAGAGCCTTCTGCCGCATCATATCCCGCATGTACAATCGCACTGTTTGCTTTCGATGTTCCACAGCATACATCCTCTTCTTTTTCTATTACACATATCTTCAAATCATAACGGGCAAGTTCTCTGGCTGTTGCCGCGCCCGATACACCGGCACCAATAATGATTACATCGTACATTTTCTGATCCTCCTCTTTATTTCCATGTATTTAAACGGCAGTTCCATTTACTATTTCACTTGAACTCGATTACACACTCTCATTCCTTTTTCATGTCAAAGTGAATGTTACTGTTCACAGGTAACCTGCAAACAGTAACGTATCTCGCCATTTAGAATCGCCTTTGGCGATGGGCGAGATACATTCAAGACAATACGTGCATCCTCCATGCCAATCAGCGGAGTGATTGACATGGGAGTGAACAGTAACAAATGAATCACTTCACTGAGTATTGTGCATCGGAATTCTTGCTTTTTACATCATCCATACTTCATGCTTTGTAGAAGACACGGCTATGGCTCCAGCATCAAGCGCATTCATTACATCTTCTTTGTCAACGATCAGACCTCCTGCTATCACAGGTGTTTTCACAGACTGACAAATTTGAGCAATTACTTTCGGCATAACCCCCGGAAGCACTTCGATCAGATTCGGCCGCACTGTATATTGCTGCTGACGAATGTTTTTCAATGCCATAGAATCCAGCACAAAATATCTCAGTACCGTATACATATCCAGTTCTTTCGCCCTTTTAATCAAGGTCTGTTTTGTTGTGATAATTCCATCTGCCTGCGTGTGGTTTTTTATAAAATCTACTGCTATTTCCTTGGAACTCAATCCATTTACAAGATCCATATGTACCATTGCAACTTTTCCGGCGTCTTTTACTTTCTTCACAATTTCGTCAATGGAACACACATCCCCGAATAAAATAAATACAACTCTGATTTCTTCCAGGGAACAACACGTTTCCAGATCACTCACACTCTTCACAGCAGCAATAACCGGATTATCCACTATTGCATCATAAAATTCCTGCTTCATAAATTTTCTCCCTTGTATAATATGAAAAAAAAGAGCGCAATCAGTCCTGGCGTCTTTCAGCCATTTCCAATCCGCTCTCCCGTCTCAGCTTATTTTTCTGTTATCTTTAATATAGCACAATCCCAGATTTGTGCAAAGCTGATTTTTCTATTTTTTTCCTATTTTTTAACTAGTACATCGTTTCATAAATAACTGTCTCATTCACGCAAAATGCGGATTCGAGTGTTCAGCTGAAAAAACGTAGGCGTAGCGGGCTACGTCGAGGCTTTTTCAACTGAACAATCGGATTCGCAGGCAAGTGTATGCGGCAGTTATTTTGAAAACGATGTACTAGAATGTGTCTGTTCTTTTTCGTATCGGAATTTTCGTTCCGGAGCCGTGTTCTGATAACGATAGATGCTCAGCAAAATTCCAAGAAGAATATAGGATGCAAGCATTCCTGACCGTCCAGTTCCCAGAAACGGACAATACGTGTCAAATCCAGTGATGATTCCTGTATTCTCTGCAATAAAAACAACCACCTGGATCAGGAATAACATAGTACAACCTGTCCCCATCACCATACCAAGCTGATTTCTCTGCTGAAGCGAGATTCTTGCAAATCTCAGGAACAGAACTACAAGCAGTACCGCAAGCAGCACACCTGCAAGAATACCGTAACTGGCAATCACGCAGGTCAGAAGATGAGAACTTGACGGAGCCATTGTAAGTAATTCATTAAATTCAGGATTTCCATCGAAAGCAGAGCTTCCGGACAGCATCTTTCTGCAAATCTCCAACTGGTAACTGATGTTCTCTCCCATGCCTAAAAATGCCAGTATACGATCTTTCTGATATGCTTTTCCAACAACCAGAAGAAATCCTGTCAGCCAGATCGGTGAGAGTAATGTTATGCCTCCAATTCCAAACAGTATCGATTTTTTCCTGATCTGAAACCATCCTTTATACACCGCTGCTACGATTACTGTATTGTAAACCAGGAACAATATATATGCCGATGCAAAGTCTCCTCCGAAATGAAGTATGATCCATTCTACAGCAAGCATCCATAAAATTCCTTTTCCCAGCGCTTTATAAGACTCTCCGCGATACCGATATAAAATAGCTGCAAACAGAGGAACTGTCAGCCACAATAAATTAACAATATTCATCGTGAACAAACCTCCGACTACGATCCATCTTCTTGCACCGTTTACACTGCCTCCCAAAAATGAAATACCCAGTAGAATCAGGATCAGGTATCCCACCATTAACTCTCTGGCTCTTTTTGCAATGCGTGTATAATCCACATAACAGATCCCAATCATGAGAGCCAATCCAAGCAATAACATCGGTAATTCAAATCTCGTGTACCAGCCACTGGAAATACCTGGTGCCGACAGATCCACTGGCATACTATTTTCAATACTCCTTGTAATCGCATACATGATCTGACGTAATACATAACCTGCAATGCTCAGAATCGTGATGAGTGCAATCATTCCCCATGCCATCTTCGGTCTGTGGATCCGATCCATATCCTGTCCCACTTCCACCGGATCTCCCATTTCGTGCACTGCCATTTCTTCCGCCTGATCCGGCTCCATTCCCTCACTGAGATATGCTGCCGTCTGATCTTCAATATGACCACGGATCTCATCTTGTATCTCGTCTCTTGCCATCTTGCAGCGAACCTGATCTGTCAGGATATGAAGATATTCTTCCGTTCTCATACAGCACCTCCTATACTCAGCACATTCGTCACAGCCTGTGAATATGTGTTCCACTCTTCCTGTTTTTCATTCAGGATTTTCCTCCCGCACTTCGTAATACTATAGTATTTTCGAACCTTTCCGCTCACCTCCTTCTCGTACACTGTCAGATATTTCTTCTCTTCCATTCCATGAAGCAGCGGATATAACGTTCCTGCCTTCAGTTCAAATACATTCTGCGAACGCTCCCGGAGCGTCTCGATCATCTCGTATCCATACATATCTTTTTCTGAAAGTAACTTTAGTAACAACATCGTTGTACTTCCTGAAACCAAACTTCTGTCAATTGCCATTTGATTACCTCCTTATATCGACCATCTATATATCTTTGAACTTATTATATATAGATGGTCGATATAAGTCAAGGCATAATTTCCAAAAACATGTCTGAAAAGTGCTTGTTTGTTACTGTTCACTCCGCTGATTGGCATGGAGGATGCACGTTGTGGGCAACGCAAAGCCATTGTCTAACAGACAATGTGCGCCCTCGCGGAGCGTTTTTATATATTGGGGAAGAGCACTTTCCTAATATATAAAAGAACCCACCAAAATGTAATTTTACATTACACTCCGGGGGTTCTCCCTTTAACACGCTCTAATAAACAATTCTATATTTTTCTTATCCAATGATAATCTGATATTCTTTTTCAAACTTCTCACCGGCTGCTGCGCTGTTTACATTCTCCTTCTGAGACAGTTCCTGATTGAATCCAATATTATCGCATCTTCCCATCCATGGCTCCAGACACACAAATGGTGCATCCTTCACGGACCAGATGCCAAAGTTCGGGAATCCTTCCGCTTTCATTCCTACATATGGTGTTCCGTCTTTTCTGCACAGCCATACCTCTTCAATCTGTGCGTGATCAAAGATCAGGGCATCTTTCTCAAACAGCTTCTCAGTCACCGGACAGCATTCATTTTCCAGATGCAGTTCCGATACTTTTTCAGGATCTACAGCCGCCTCTGCCGGATCGATCAGAATATATTCCAGCTTCTCTTTGCCCGGAAATCTGAGGATATAATCTTCCTTTTTCTCTTCCGATTTACCAAAGCGGAACGCAGGATGTCCTCCGATCGTAAAGTAAATTGTCTCATCCGACGGATTCTTTACTTCCCATTTTACATTGATCACATTTTTATCCAGTGTATAGGTAATCAGTAATTCAAAATCATACGGATAGACTTCCTTCATCTCATCCGTTGAAGTCAGAAGGAACTTTGCCTCTTTTGCTCCTGCATGAATGCACTTAAATTCACTGTCTCTCGCAAATCCATGCTGTGAAGTCGGATACTGGACTCCATCAATCTTTACCGTATTCTTATAAGTCTTTCCTACATTCGGGAAAAGCACCGGGGCATGACGTTTCCAATACTTTGCATCTGCCTCCCAAAGGACTTCTTCTCCGGTCTTCTTGTTTAAAATGCGAGTCATCTCTGCACCATGTTCCGCAATTTCCACACAGAGCATTTCATTTTCTAATTTCATACGTTCCTTCCTCCTGACTTATTTGGTTCTTTATTTATTGTTACGATCCGTTCTTTATTTTGAAGAACTGGATGTTGTTGAACTTCCTGATGATGATGTATCAGACTGTTCTACCTGTACGCATTTCTCCACAAGATAGTCCAAAACTTTGTCACGCAGAATCGCATCTTTCAGAACATCTTCTCCTACGCTTTCCATGTAAGAATCCACATCATCTGTACCTGCTTTTTCAGCATATTCTTTGATTCCCTCTTCGTATTCCTTATCTGACGGAGTCAGCTTTTCTTTCTCAGCGATCAGTTCTAATGCCTGCTGAAGCTGTACTGCCTGTTTTGCAGATTCTTCAATCTTCTCGTTGAAATCATCCTCTGTTGTATTCAGATAAGTGGTGATAAAGTCACTCAGCTCTACTCCATACATCTGGGCGATCTGTGTGTAATAATCATTTGCCTGCTGAACCTGATCATCTACCGCACCGTCCGGATAAGATTTGACTTCTACCTGATCCAGTAATGCAGTCTGAACTTCGCTCTTCAACTGACTGTTTGTATTGGAGTTATACTGGTCTTCGAGCTGTTTTTTGACCTCCGCTTTATATTCATCTACTGTTTTGGATGTCTCACTGTTTTCACTTACCCAGTCATCTGTCAGTTCCGGAGTTGTCTTTGTATATATCTTGTTCAACACAATATGAAAATCCGCTGCTTTTCCAGCAAGGTCTGTATTATTACTGTAAGTTTCTGGGAACTGAACCTGAATGTCAAATTCTTCTCCCTTTTTGTGTCCCTCGATCTGTTCTTCAAATCCTTTGTAATCATCTGTTGCTGCAAGGAAAGTACCTGATCCCAGTTCCAGATCATATCCTGTCGCAGCACCTCCGTCAAATTCTGTTCCGTCAATGGAACCTGTATAATCAATATTTACCCAGTCTCCATTCTTTGCAGCACGATCTGTAACTTCTTCCTCTGTAGCTGCTGCTTCCAGAGTACTATTGATCTGTGCTTCAACCATATCATCTGTCACATCAGTAGTTGCGACCTCAGTAACTTCTAATCCTTTATATTTGTTCACTGTCACATAATCGTTTGACAGCTTGCTGCCACAGCCTGCAAGAGACAGTGTCATTGCTGCTATCAAAAATCCAGTTAATAATTTCTTCTTCATTTTGGTTCTCCTTAATTTTTATAATTTTCTGCTTTTATCACAGTTTCCCATCTTCGATTCTGAGTCATGGAACACTTCCTGTTTTCTCCACTACTGCCCCTTTCCATTGCGAAATGCATCTGCAATTTCTTTAACTTTCTTCCACAATTTTCTATAAAAGTGGAGATAACAGTCTTGAAAACTGTTCTTTGATGCGGATTACAAGGCTTCTCTCCTCATAAATCTTTCTTGTTATATACGTACACTGATTCATGTCATTCTCAAACGCACGTTCCAGCTTCTGAACCGTCCGTTCACTGTAAATAGTTGCATTCACTTCAAAGTTTAGTCCGAAACTACGGATGTCCATATTCGCAGTACCCACACAGGCTACCATTCCATCTACGCTCAATGTCTTGGCATGCAAAAATCCATTATTATACACATAACATTTTGCTCCTGCTGCAACCATATCTCCAATGTAAGAATAAGTTGCCCAGTATACAAACGGATGATCCGGTTTACATGGAATCATAATCCGTACATCAATTCCGGCTCTGCTGGCTATCTTAAGCGCATCAAGAATGGAATCATCCGGTATAAAATACGGTGTCTGTATATAGACATGATCTTTCGCACTGTGTATCAGATGGAGATAATTGTCGTGAATTGTCTTCGTCTGAGAGTCCGGCCCACTGGAAATAATCTGTACCGGATCATGCCCGCCTCTTACATACTGCGGAAGCTCAAACAGGGAATCTCTCAGGAACAGATTTTCCTTCGCCGCATAATTCCAGTCCAGTACAAAACGGACTGCAAGAGATGTCACTGCAGCACCTTCAATACACAGATGTGTATCTCTCCAGTATCCAAATTTAGAATCCAGACCCAAATATTCGCGTCCCACATTGAATCCACCGACAAATCCGATTCTGCCGTCGATTACCACAATTTTTCTGTGGTTTCGATAATTCATTCGTAACTGCAGCTGTCCCAAAAAAGCCGGGAAAAATTCAGCGACCTGTACACCTTCCCGCTCCAGCCGTTCCCAGTCACGGTTATGCATCGTTCTGCATCCCATACTGTCAAACAGTACTCTGACTTCTACACCCTCATGTGCTTTCGCAATCAACACCGGTTCGATCTGCTGCCAGAGTTCATCTGAACGGATAATATAATACTGCAGATGAATGTATTTCTTTGCCTGCTTCATTTCCTCGATCAGTGCATGGAATTTTTCTTTTCCGTCCGTATAGATCCGAATATCATTATTATCCGTTAACACTGCCTGACCTGCTTCCAGATTATACAGGATTAGATCCCGGAAACGATTCAGTTCCGGATTCGCAAGCCGTAGCTGCCTTCGGTAAATCGTCTCTTCCTGTTTTCGGACTGCATATTTCAGCTCTCCTTCTATCTCTTTCGCCTTGAACATCCTGCTCTTATGAAAATCCTGACCAATCACAAGATACAGAATAAATCCAACGATCGGTATAAAGTACAGCAGAAGCAGCCAGGTCCACACTGCCTGCGGCGATCTCCGTTCAAAGAACACTATGATCAGCGAAAGCAACACATTAATAATCAGCAGATGATCCATAACAAATTCAAAAATGGTCACTGCTCCATTCCATATTGTTTCTGCCATTTAAATTACTCCTTTTTCCCTGTGAATACTCTGCACTCTTTACTCCATTTTCAGCGTGTAAAGCACCACATTACACAGTATACTAGTTTTCTTTCTGAAAAGTAACCCCAAATCTCAAATTTGTTTGCGCCTTTGCTTGCACGTTACTGTTCACAGGTAACCTGTAAACAGTAACGTATCTCGCCATTTAGAATCGCCTTTGGCGATGGGCGAGATACATTCAAGCCAAAACGTGCATCCTCCATGTCAATCAGCAAAGTGATTGACATGGGAGTGAACATTAACGCTTGCACTTCCCTCTAAACAATGGTACAATACTAAATGCTAATCGAGCGAATTTACAGTATTTTATAGGAGGGTTTCTATCGTGAGTACAGGATTGATCATCATGCTTGTTATCCTTGTTATTCTGATCGGAGCATGTGTAGCATTATACTTCTTCGGCAAGAAAGCAGAAAAGAAACAGGCAGAGCAGAAAGAACAGATGGATGCTGTTGCACAGACTGTCAGCATGCTTGTTATTGATAAGAAGAAGATGAAGATAAAAGAAGCTGGTCTTCCACCTGTTGTCCTTGAAAACACACCAAAGTATTTAAGACGTACAAAGGTACCGGTTGTTAAAGCCAAAGTCGGACCAAGAGTTATGACACTGATGTGTGATGAGAAAGTATTTGAAGTTCTTCCGGTGAAAAAGGAAGCAAAGGTTGTTATGAGCGGTATCTATATTACAGCCATCAAGAGCGTTCGCGGAGGTATTCCGGAAGCTCCTAAAAAACAGAAAAAAGGACTTTTCTCAAGATTCAAAAAAGAAAATTCTGATAAATAGGAATGACAGTAAATCAACGGACTCTTCAGAGTCCGTTTTTTGTATCCCGCATCTATTTTTATTCTATTTAGATAATGCAAAAAGCGTTAAACCCCGAACAGTTCTCCATTCAGACTTTAACACTCTTTTTTTCATTCTACTTTTCTGTTCTTTTTCTGTCTGCTTCGTATTTCTTCAGCTCATCAAGAGCTTCCCCGCCAAGCAAATATAAAATCACTGTATTGAATACAGTCATCAGACCGATTCCCACATCTCCCAGATCCCAGACTACTGTATAAGCTGCAATACCACCAATGAAAAGCATGATCAAAGCAAGCACTTTATACGCCGTCTGCCAGAACCATTTATCTCCAAACAGATACGCCACGTTACTTCTCGCATAAAACAAAATTCCCAGAAATGTAGAAAAACTGAACAGGAATAAAGTCACTGCAATAAAGATGACGCCAAATTTCCCAAGATGATAATTCATCGCTGTCTGGAGCAATTCCATACCTGACAATCCGGCTATAAGATCCTGCGGAACCAGGAGCATGATCATTGCTGTACAACTGCAGATCACAATCGTGTCAATAAATACACCAAGTGACTGTACAAGTCCTGCCTGAACCGGCATCTCACACTCTGCAGCAGCCGCTGCACACGGCGCAGATCCGGAACCTGCTTCATTTGAAAACAGACCTCTCTTGACTCCATTCATCAGCACTGCTCCAAATCCACCTGCAGCCACCTGACGAATTCCAAATGCCTCCTCAAAGATCCGTGCAAACACACCTGGAATACTTGTAATATTCGTTATAATTATAAATACAGTAATAATAAAATAACAAACTGCCATCATCGGCACCACCAGATCCAGCACCTTCACCGTCGCATTCTTTCTAAGCACGATTACCGCTGCCAGAGCCACCAGCACGATGGTTGTATATAGTGGTGGAACTGAAAATGCATTTTCAAATGAGGATGTTACGGAATTACTAATCACCTGACTGATACCACACCAGCAGATCAGACCGGATATAGCAAAAAGTACCGGTATCAACGCATGTTTTTTCTTCTTCCCCTGTCTTCGCTCCAGATAGCGATGCATGTAATAAGCCGGACCGCCTCTAAAACCACCATACAACGGATCTTTTTCTTTATAGATCTGAGCCAGTGTTGCCTCAATAAACGCAGTGGAAGAACCAATCAGCGCTGTAATCCACATCCAGAATACAGCGCCTGCTCCACCTGCCGATATAGCTGCCACCACTCCGACAAGATTCCCCATACCAACTCTCGTAGCGGTAGAGACAATCAATGTCTGAAAGGTCGACAGCCCTCCGTCTTCCTTTTTCTTTCCTGTCAGTGCCCGTACCATCTCCGGAAACAGACGAAGCGGAAGAGCCCTGGTCCGTATCGTGAAATAAATTCCTGTTGGGATCAACAGAATAATCAAAAGGGAAATCCCCACCGTTCCCTCTCCAGGCAGTGGAATGTGAACCAGATCTCCCCATAAAAATGAATAAACTCTCTCAATCAGTGTAATAATCATGTATTTACTTTTCCTTTCACCTCTGTGGGAATGATTTTAAAGACACGTTCTAGAGTGTGTCTGAAAAATGCTTTCTGCAAGATATATGTCACAATTTGTGGGAGATTTTGTCTGAATGAGGGCGGCGTAGCGGGCTACGTCAACCGAATGAAGACAAAATATACCGCAAAGTGGGGCATGTAGATTGCAGGAATGATTTTAAAGACACGCTCTAGCTTATCACAGAAAAATCTCCACTGTTTTTCGATGTAATATTCATTTTAATCTTACAGTCAGCCATCGGCTCATGATTTACATCCAGTTGATAGTCAATCAAGATGTCGATGTTATTCTCTGACACGTTGATTTCCATATTTTTCGTATTAACTCCTACCAGCATCTGCCCGTATGGCGTACGGTAAAATGTCTCATTCTTCTTATTTCTTTCAAAGACCATATGAGAATTTGACAGACCGCTTTTCATAATTTCCACACAGTCTGTCCCGGTAATCTTAATCCGGTTTTTAATCACTTCAGTTGTTCCCTCTACAGCCTCATCATAAACAATATAATGTTTCTGATTGCGGAAATAATAGTTCGCCGGTGTGATCACCTCGATTGCTTCTGCCTCTTCTGTTTCTATTTCTGCTACCTCCGCAAGCTCATCATGCATTCCGGAAATACTTACAAGTACGTCTTTTGTCATAACCCTACCTTTACTTTGGATTCTTTTTATCCATTCTGATTTTCTTTCTGCTCCTTCCAGTCTACATACAGAAAATGTTATGTTCCGTATTCAGACATGCTTTGGAATATTCATTAATATTCCTCAATATTCACAACATTTGTAGTCGGCACGTCAAA
This sequence comes from uncultured Mediterraneibacter sp., assembly GCF_934309415.1. Classification (GTDB taxonomy): domain Bacteria; phylum Bacillota; class Clostridia; order Lachnospirales; family Lachnospiraceae; genus Mediterraneibacter. The sequence continues at coordinate 51,482 of NZ_CAKRDI010000003.1, read as the reverse complement.
CGGCATAACTGTATTGGCAAATCTGCGGAACTTCTCTGCAGCATCACTCACATAAAATGAATAGGTGCTGTGCTGTCCACTCTTTCCATCATTTGCCATTCCCATCTCTTCCAGCAGACGCTTCAGATCCATCGCTGTCTCATACGCCGGATTTACGATCTGAATCTTTTCCCCAAGATAATTTCTGATCTTTGATCTGAGAAGTGGATAATGCGTACATCCAAGAATCATCGCATCAATATCTGTATTCTTCATAGACTCCAGATAATACTCAATGATCTCCTGTGTCACCACGTGTTCTTTAAATCCTTCTTCCACCAGCGGTACAAACAGCGGACATGCTTTCTCAATCACCGAGATTTCAGGATTCATCGCCTGAATCACCTTAGTATACATTCCGCTCTGTACTGTAGCTTCTGTTCCAACAATTCCTACTTTTCCATTCTGGGTGGCCTCAACAGCTGCCCTTGCTCCTGGGATTACTACTCCGAGAATGGGAATATCAAATTCATCTTTCACTGCATCCAGTGCCAGCGCACTAGCTGTATTACATGCGATAACAATCGCTTTTACATTCTTTGTCTTAAGGAAGCGAATAATCTGTTCTGAGAAACGGATGATCGTATTCTGTGATTTACTTCCATACGGCACACGGGCTGTATCTCCAAAATATACAATATTCTCTTCCGGTAACTGCCGGCTTATCTCTCTTGCAACTGTCAGACCTCCTACACCGGAGTCAAACACTCCGATCGGAGCTGTCTTTTTGTTTTCCATATTTGCTTAAGCTCTCCTATACCTTATTAATTTTTATTAACCCTTATACCACAATTCAGCCATGCAGTCTCCGAAAAGACCACAAGGCTGAATCCATTTTCTTTTCGCGTTACCGATCACAGGATATCTGTGACCAGTAACCCTTTCGCTCTATTTATTATAATAAGTCCGGCGGACATTTGCAATCCTAGATTGCAAATGATTTAGAAATGTCATACTGATATTCAGAAATCTGTTTCTTCATAGCAAGTGCTTCTTCAATATCAAAGTCAATAAACTGTCCGTTCTTGTATCCTACTACACGGTTTGTCTTGCCCTGGCAAAGAAGGTCAACTGCCATAGCACCCATTGTAGACGCATAAACTCTGTCTTTACATGTCGGGCTTCCACCACGCTGCATGTGTCCAAGAATTGTTGCTCTTGTCTCGATTCCTGTAGCTTCCTCAATTCTTTTTGCAAGGTTCATAGAATCTCCAACACCCTCTGCATTGATGATGATGTAATTCTTTTTACCACGTTTTCTGTTCTCAAGGATATCTTCGATCAGTTCTTTCTCATTAAAGTCATGTTCCTCAGGCATAAGAATCTTCTCTGCGCCGTTTGCAATACCACACCACAGTGCAAGATAACCTGCGTCACGTCCCATAACCTCGATGACACTACATCTCTCATGTGATGTAGATGTATCACGGACTTTATCAATTGCATCCATCGCTGTGTTTACAGCTGTATCAAATCCGATTGTATAATCTGTACATGCAATATCCAGGTCGATTGTTCCAGGAATTCCGATTGTATTTACTCCAAGGTTTGCAAGTTTCTGAGCTCCTGCAAAAGATCCGTCTCCTCCGATAACTACAAGACCGTCAATTCCGTACTTCTTACAGATAGCAGCTGCCTTCTGCTGTCCTTCCTCTGTACGCATTGTCTTACAACGTGCTGTCTGAAGGATTGTACCTCCACGCTGGATTGTATCAGCTACATCACTTGCTGTCAGGTCGATGATTTCCTCTTTCAGAAGTCCATGATATCCTCTGCGGATTCCGCGAACCTTAATTCCTTTTGAGATTGCACGTCTGACAACTGCACGGATCGCAGCGTTCATTCCCGGAGCATCTCCTCCACTTGTAAGGACACCGATTGTACGGATTCTGTCCTCGATTTCATCCAGATATTTTTCTTTGTCGACTGTCTTGTTTTCTGCCATGTTTTTAGTCCACCCTTTCTCTGATATGTCTGATAACTGCCAAACCAATATTGTCTAAATTTTATCAACTCCGCAAATATTTTATCGTATTTAGAAGTGGTTTTCAATAGCTTTTTCTACCACTTTTACACGGCTCTCACCGAAATGATTCATCAATCTGCTCAAAATCTGCGGATTAACTAAAATATTCCGGTTTTTAGGGAGTCTTTTTATCGCTTTTTCCTTTGCACAGTAGATTACAACCTCATCATCTCCCTCTGAATCTGCAATATATCCAAAGAGAATCTGCTCATTCTTTATATAATCTTCCTTATCCGGAAATTGTATCCACAGTTCCCTCTTTTTTTGTTCAAACGGAATGATCTTCTCGCAGATCAGTTTACTCGGTCTGTCATCTTCCTCAGATACGCGTCCCCGTATAAACACCTTGCTGTCCACTTCAAGGAACTGTCTGTTCTTCTCATAATCCCGTGGGAATACAACCACTTCCACTGTTCCGAGAAGATCTTCCACCGTAATAAATGCCATCATCTGGTTTGTCTTCGTGTGCTTGACTGTTTTGTCTGTAATCATGCCGCCAATGATTTCTTTTGCTCCGTCATGTACTTTTGTTCTTCCTGTATCATCATTCAGTTGAAAATCCGCTGTTGTTGCTGATATTACTTTGCGCCAGCTCTCTTCATACTGTTCCAGTGGATGACCGCTGACATAGATTCCCAGAACTTCTTTTTCAAATCCAAGCAGATTTTCTTTTGTGTACTCACCTACATTCGGTAATTTGATCTGGAACTCTTCTTTCTGATCTTCTCCGACTAAATCAAACAATGTCATCTGCCCTGCCATCGAATATTTCTTCTCCTGGGAAACATGCTCCACAATCTGGATATAAATGCTCATGAACTGCTTTCTTGTTCCGCCGAGCACATCCAGTGCTCCTGCCTTGATCAGATTTTCAACTGTTCGTTTATTCAGGATCTCCCGTGCTGAAAGTCTCGTAATAAAATCTTCCAGATTTTTAAAATCTCCCAGTTCCCTGCGATCTTCCACAATTGCCTTGATCACAGGACGTCCGATACTCTTAATCGCTGCAAGGCCATAGCGGATATTTCCTTCATCAACTGAGAAGTTCGCCTCTCCTTTGTTGATATCCGGCGGCAGGATCTTGATTCCCATCTGGCGGCATGCATAGATATACTCGGACACTTTGGACGGATTTTCAATGACGGATGTCATAAGCGCTGCCATGTATTCCACCGGATAATAATATTTCAGCCATGCAGTCTGATAAGAGACCACTGCATATGCCGCTGCATGAGATTTATTAAATGCATATTTCGCAAAATCGATCATCTCATCATAGATCTTATTTGCAGTCTTTTCATTTATCCCATTTTTTATACATCCCGGTACGTTGTTCGCCTCATCTCCATAAACAAAAATCTGACGTTCCTTCTGCATGACATCGCCCTTTTTCTTGGACATGGCACGACGCAGGAGGTCGCTTCGTCCCAGCGTATATCCCGCCAGTTCCTGTACAATCTGCATAACCTGCTCCTGATAGACAATACAGCCGTAAGTAGGCGCCAGGATCGGCTCGAGCTGCGAGCAGTCATATGTGATGGAGGCACGGTCATTCTTACCTTTGATATACTGCGGAATAAAGTCCATCGGACCCGGACGGTACAGGGAAATTCCGGCGATGATATCTTCCAGATTATGTGGTTTCAGCTCTTTCATGAAGCTCTTCATCCCAGCACTTTCCAACTGGAAAATACCATCCGTCTTTCCGGTGCCGATATAATCCAGAACTGCCTGATCGTTATAATCGATCTGATCAACCAGTAGATTCGGATCTTTCCGCTTTGCAAGCGCAACTGCATTCTGTATTACTGTCAGTGTACGAAGACCCAGGAAATCCATCTTCAACAGACCAAGTTCTTCCAGGGTAGTCATAATAAACTGGGTCGTGATCGTTCCGTCTGCCGCTCTTGAAAGAGGCACATATTCATCTACCGGCTTCTGACTGATCACAACACCTGCTGCATGCATAGAACAGTGACGCGGCAGTCCTTCCAGTCGTTTTGCCATATCGATCAGATTCTTCACGGTCTCATCTGACTGATAGCTTTTCCTCAATTCCGGGTTTTCTTTCAATGCTTTATCAATCGTAATATTCAGTTCCTGCGGGATCATCTTCGCGATTGAATCTACAAAAGCATAAGGAAGATCCATCACACGTCCTACATCACGGATTACACCTCGTGCTGCCAGTGTACCGAATGTGACAATCTGAACCACACAGTCTTTTCCGTATTTTCGTGTTACATAATCGATGACTTCCTGTCTTCTTTCATAGCAAAAATCCACATCAATATCAGGCATGGATACACGTTCCGGATTCAGGAAACGTTCAAACAGAAGCTGATAACGGATCGGATCAATCGTCGTAATTCCAAGACAATAGGACACAATACTTCCGGCCGCTGACCCACGTCCCGGTCCTACTGCGATTCCATGATCTTTTGCGTATTTGATAAAATCCCATACGATCAGGAAATAGTCTACATATCCCATATGCTGGATGGTTCCCAGTTCATATGCCAGTCTGTCTTTCAGTTCCTGAGATGGATTTCCATATCTTCGTTCCAGACCTTCGTAACACAGCTTCTGAAGATATTCCCAGGAAGTATATCCGTCCGGCACATCATATTTCGGCAGCTTCGTGACACCGAATTCGATCTCTACATGGCAACGGTCTGCAATCTTCTGCGTATTCTCCAACGCTTCTTTCGCATATGGAAAAAGAGCGGCCATCTCCTGTTCTGATTTCACATAATACTGACCGCCATCGTATCTCATACGATTTTCATCGGAAAGCTTCTTTCCGGTCTGAATACAGAGCAGAATATCATGTGGCTTTGCATCTTCTGCATAAGTATAATGAACATCATTTGTGGCAACCAGTTCAATTCCCGTCTCCTGAGACATCTTGAACAACTGCTGATTCACCAGGCCCTGATCCGGGATTCCATGATCCTGCAGCTCCAGGAAATAATTACCTTTCCCAAAAATTTCCTGATATTCCAGTGCCGTTTTCTTCGCCTCTTCATACAGTCCTTTAGTAAGAAAACGCGGCACTTCACCTGCCAGACACGCACTCAGTGCGATAATTCCCTTATGATAGGTTCGAAGCAGTTCCTTGTCTACTCGCGGTTTATAATAATATCCTTCCACAAATCCTTTTGAAACAATCTTAGTCAGATTCGCATATCCTTCGTCATTCTCTGCAAGCAGCACAAGATGATAATATCGATCGTCTCCACCTGTCACTTCCCTGTCAAAACGAGAATTCGGTGCAACATACACCTCACAGCCAAGGATCGGATTGATTCCCTGTTTCTTTGCCTCACGGTAAAAATCTATTACCCCATACATAACTCCATGATCTGTAATAGCGGCACTGTTCATTCCCAGTTCTTTTATCCGTGATACATACTCTTTTATCTTATTTGATCCATCCAGAAGACTGTATTCTGTATGGACATGTAAATGTGCAAAACTCATAGCTCACCTCTGTTCAAGTCTGTCTGCAAAATCTGTTTTTTTCTCTGTCATACCAAAGCGTGTCTTAAAAACGCTTTCTGACAGATGTCTATTCCATTTTGTAAGAGACTTTCTCTCTCTTGAAAAGAAAAGGAAAGGGATATCTCCACACCAGACGTATACACAGATACGTTCTGTCATAGCCGACTCCCTTCCCATTCATGTCTCATAATCAATACGAAATACTGACCAATGCCTGTTTCTGTAGATTATCTGTCTCCACCATCCATCATGAACTTGATCAGTCTGTCTGTATCTTCTTTCTCATATGCGATGATCTCCAATTCCGGGATCTCTCCGTTTGAGAAAATATTCGCCATAGATACATACTGAGAAAGTTTGGATTTCAGATTCAGTCTGTCTCCTTCTCCTGTTACAAGCTCTACTCTTCCTGTGCAGGAATCAACTACTTTAAAAAATCCTTCGATATCTGTAATATTCTGAACCTTCATGATATTACTCCTTCCTTTTTTCTTGATCTTTTCTTATGTTGAAACATGTTGCCCCAAAGTGTGTTTTCCATTACTGCCTGCAGATTGTCTGCGAACAGCAACTGTTTTACGTTCTGACTTCTACGCACTTCTACTGCTTATTATACCTGTTTTTATAAGGATTGCAAGTAGATTCCATCCTCTTTAATCTGAATCTTTTTCTGTTTCAGGAGACGTCCTACTGCACGCTTAAATGCGGCCTTGCTCATCCCCATTTCTGCCTTGATTCTCTCAGGATCTGCCTTATCTGTAAACGGAAGTTTTCCACCACATGTTTCGATGCATTCCAGGATCAGCTCAGCATCTTTATCCATCTGCTCCGGGATCTTTCCACGGATACTAAGATCCAGTTTTCCATCTTCTTTTACCGCTGCAACACGTGCCTCGATTTCCTGTCCCGGATACATTCTTCCATACATCTCACGCTTCGGAACCAATGCAGAATATTTATTATCTACTGCCACGAAAGCTCCGATCTCACGGTTTACTTCATAAACAGTACCTTTTACTGTATCATCTTTTTCATATGGTGAATCTGTACTCAGAAGATGATAGATCTTCATTGTTGCACAAAGTCTCTCACTCTTGTCCACATACAGACTTACAAGACATCTATCTCCCTTTTCTACTTTCTCTGTCTGTTCTTTGAAAGGCAGAAACAGATCTTTCTCAAGTCCCCAGTCCAGGAATGCACCCATTCTTCCCACATCTGCTACTGTCAGAACCGCCAGTTCTCCAAGTGTGATCTTTGGCTCGTTTGTTGTAGCAATCATACGGTCTGAAGAATCTTTATAAAGAAATACTTCTATCGGATCCCCAAGTTCGATATCTGCCGGAACCTGCTTCTTTGGAAGAAGCACTCTCTCTTCATCACTTCCCAGATATACTCCAAAGTCTACGATCTTTACCACTGTAAGTACCTGTTTTACTCCTAATTTCATTCTCTACTCCATTCTGCCATCTCATTTTATGGCATCTCTTTCATTATCTATTTCCTCTTATTCCTGTCTGCAGCTCTCAGTCGCTATGCTCTCTTTTCAGGAATATTACCGGAAGCCAACAAACATACTCTGATACGGTGTCTGCCAAATAACTGTCTTGTACATTTGCCTTTAAATCCGATTGTTCAGTATTCTATAGATTAATCTATCTTTCCTTTGCTTGTCAATGTATTTTATTTTAAATTTCCCCACGTTCAGAGCATATGTTACTGTTCACAGCAAGCTGCAAACAGTAACGCATCTCGCCATTCAGAATCGTCTGCGACGATGGGCGAGATGCATTCAGGCCAAAACGTGCATCCTCATAGCTAATCAGCAAAGTGATTAGCTATGGTCTGAACAGTAACGAGCATATCTGAAAAATATTCCTACATTTTGCATACCCGAACTCATATTACGGACATATCTAAGAACAGCATAAGCGTTTTCAATAAAGAAATCAATGCGATAATACAAAATCCTCGCAGAATTCCCGCGAAAAATCCTTTAAATCTGTTAAGAACCTCAGTTTTACTTTTAAAAATATCAGAAAAGCTATTCAAAACCACAATTGATTTACTTTCTCTAATTTTGTATAATTGAGACAATATAATGTAATTTTGTTAAATGGCTGTTATTCATTACTGAATTTCAGCCAGCTACTGAAAAGAGGTAAATATATGAGTGCACAGAACCTTACTTTACTGACAGACCTGTACGAACTCACAATGATGCAGGGATATTTTGAGACACAGGAGAATCAGACCGTTGTATTTGATGTATTCTTCCGTGAGAATCCAAACAAAGGCGGCTATTCTGTTATGGCCGGCATTGATCAGGTCATTGACTATATTAAGAATCTGAACTTTTCTTATGAAGACGTGGATTATCTGAGAGGACTTGGACTGTTCAGCGAAGATTTTCTTCATTATCTGAGCGGATTCCATTTCAGCGGTGATATCTATGCCATTCCGGAGGGAAGTGTTATCTTCCCAAGAGAACCACTTCTGAAAGTGGTTGCTCCGATCATGGAGGCACAGCTTGTAGAGACTGCTATTCTTACAATCCTGAATCATCAGTGTCTGATTGCCACAAAGGCATCCCGCGTGGTCTACGCTGCTCAGGGAGACGGCATTATGGAATTTGGTCTTCGCCGTGCGCAGGGACCGGATGCCGGGCTGTACGGTGCAAGAGCTGCTGTGATCGGTGGATGCGTGGGAACTTCCAACGTACTTGCCGGCGAGATGTTTGATGTTCCGGTTATGGGAACTCATGCACACAGCTGGATCATGACATTCAAAGATGAATATACCGCATTTAAAGAATATGCCCGTTTATATCCGGATGCATGTACACTGCTCGTAGATACTTACGATACATTAAAATCCGGTGTGCCAAATGCAATCCGTGTCTTTACTGAGATGCGTGAAGCCGGAATCAAGCCAAAGAGTTACGGTATCCGTCTTGACTCCGGAGATCTGGCTTACCTTTCCAAGAAAGCCCGTAAGATGTTAGACGAAGCCGGATTTACCGATGCAGTGATCGCCGCTTCCAACGATCTGGATGAGTTCCTGATCCACGACCTGAAGATGCAGGGTGCTACTATCTCCTCCTGGGGTGTCGGAACGAATCTGATCACATCCAAGGACTGCCCGTCTTTTGGTGGTGTGTACAAGCTGGCCGCGATCCAGAATACAGAGGGAGAGTTTGTTCCAAAGATCAAGATTTCCGAAAATACAGAAAAGATTACAAATCCGGGAAATAAAACTATCTACCGTATTTATGACAAAGATACCGGCATGCTCCGCGCTGATCTGATCTGCTTTGCTGATGAGAAATTCGATCCAGACGAAGATCTTCTTCTCTTTGATCCAAATGCAACATGGAAGAAAACCCTGCTTCCAGGTGGAAGCTACACAATGCGCGAACTGCTTGTTCCTATCTTCCTTCACGGAGAATGCAAGTATGAATCTCCATCTGTAAAGGAGATTGCTGAATTCTGTCGTCGGGAAAAGGATACTCTGTGGGATGAGACAAAACGTCTCTTTAATCCTCATAAAGTCTATGTGGATCTGTCACAGAAATTATATGATACCAAAACACGTCTTCTGAATGAAGCACATAAATAGAATAATCACAAAAAAATGCCCGGAGTAATCAGATTACCCCGGACATATTGCTGTTCACAGGGAACCTGTAAGCAGCAACGCATATCCCCATATCTATGTAAGGAGTTTTTAGATTTATGAATTACCAAGTACTTGTGCTGGATCTTGACGGCACACTGACCAATTCAAAAAAGGAAATCACAGCACCTACTCGTCAGGCACTGATTGAAATTCAGCAGGAAGGAAAGATTGTCGTTCTCGCAAGTGGCCGCCCGATCTATGGTGTTGCACCTCTTGCCGAGGAACTTGATATGAAACATTACGGTGGATATATGCTTTCTTTCAATGGAGCTCGTATCACACGTTGTTCCACCGGAGAGATTGTCTATAACCGTACGATTCCAACTGAAGTGATTCGTCCGATTTATAATACAATTCGTGCGTATGACGGACTGGATCTGATCACCTATTCAGATACAGAAATTCTTTCTGGAATTAACTCCAACGAATTCACTGAAAAAGAGGCTGCAATCAATCATATGAACATCCGTCCGGTAGAAGATTTCCCGACAGCCTTTGATTTTCCTGTAAATAAACTGCTTGTTCCAGGTGAACCTGCTCTTCTGGAAGAACTGATGCCAAAACTGCAGGCTCAGTATCACGGACTTCTGAATATTTACCGTTCTGAGCCATTTTTCCTTGAGATCATGCCGCAGAACATAGATAAAGCCCATTCTCTCCAGAAACTTCTGAACAGCCTGGGTCTGACCGCAGATTCCATGATCTGCTGTGGTGACGGTTTTAATGATCTTTCCATGATTGAATATGCCGGTCTCGGCGTTGCTATGGAGAATGCACAGATAATCATCAAAGAACGTGCTGATTTCATCACAAAGTCAAATGATGACGATGGAATTCTTCATGTGATTAATGAATTTATGCGCTAATTATGACATATATCTTGCAGAAAACATTTTTCGGACACACTCTAGAGTTTATGCAAAAAACAAAACTGCCGCTTTACCAATCATACTCTATGCGTAAAGCAGCAGTTTTTCTATTGTTTATAGTATTGTTTTTCAGGAAGCTGAGCCAAAATTACCGCTATAAATACAAGCAGACAGCCAAACAGTTCTCTTCCTGAAAGAAGATCCCCTAATATAAGCCAGCCGGCCAACACTGAAAATACAGATTCCAGACTCAAGAGCAGAGATGCCACTGTCGGGTCTGTATTTTTTTGTGCAACGATCTGCAGCGTATATCCTACTCCGCTGGATAAAATTCCTGTATAAGCAATCGGCTTCCATGTCAGCAGAATTCCTGTTACTGTAGGATGTTCCACCAGAAACATCTGGAAGATGCTCAACACTCCACAGACAAAGAACTGAATACAGGACATGCTCACTCCATCTGCCCGCTCTGAAAAATAATCAATCACTAAAATGTGAAAGGCAAATGCTACAGAGGCAAGGAGAATTATAAAATCTCCTTTTGCAATAGAAAACCCATCTGTAATGCATAGGAAATACATCCCGATCACTGCCAGTACAACCCCGATCCATGTTTTGATTCCTGCTCTTTTCCCGATAAACAGGCCAAGAATCGGTACGATCAACATATAAAGCGCAGTGATAAAACCACCTTTTCCGGGCGAGGTATACTGCAGTCCAATCTGCTGCAGGGAACTTCCCGCCATCAGACAGATACCACAACAAATCCCGCCGAGAAGAAGTTGTTTTCGCTCTTCCCCAGAATTTGAGGAATATCCTGACAAATGACCATCTGCATTCGAGATCGCGCTGTAATCTGAAGACACTCCTTCTGCCTTTTTCCGGTTTCTTTTCATGACATAAATAACCGGGAGAAGCACAAGCCCTCCCAGTATATTTCTTACTGCATTAAATGTAAACGGTCCTATGTAATCCATTCCCACGCTCTGTGCAACAAATGCGCTTCCCCAGATCAGAGCCGTCAGTATAAGTAATGCATTATTTAAGCTTTTATGTTTCATTTCCATCTATTTCCTTTGTCTAAAATATTCTTTTATAATAACATACAAATAAACATTTAGGGAGAATAGAATTCAAACTCGGATACATTCAGGACAAAACGTGCATCCTCCATGCCAATCAGCGGAGTGATTGACATGGGAGTGAACAGTAACTCAAAACGTGCATCCTCATAGCTAATCAGTAAAGTGACATCTATGGTCTGAACAGTAATACAATACATACATTCTCCATATCATTCAGCGAAATAATCAACATGGAAATGAACAGTAACATGTCTAAGCTTCAGAGAAAAATTTCTCTTTTACTTCTTCTACCGGCATCTCTTTTCCTGTGAACAGCTCAAATGCGGCTGCTCCCTGCCATAACAGCATTCCGATACCACCGATGGCTGCGCGACATCCTGCTTCTTTGGCTTTCTTTACAAGCAGTGTCTCAAGCGGATTGTAAACAACATCTGCTACGGCAAGCTCCGGACGAAGTAACTCTTCCGGTACCGGCATCACATCCTGAAGCGGAGCCATTCCTGCACGTGTCGCATTGATCAGAATGTCACTCTGTGCAACTACTTCTGCCAGCTTTTCTGTATTGTCAAGATCTTCAATAAATACTTTTCCGATTGTCGGAACTGCTTTTTTAATCTTCTCTACTGTCTTTTCGCCATTTGCATAGAACTCGTCTTTTCTGTTGAAGATTGCGATCTCCGCCACTCCGTCCAGTGCTGCCTGAACTGCGATTGCTGTAGCAGCTCCGCCTGTTCCGATGACAACGATCTTCTGATCTTTAATCTCTACTCCATGCTCTTTCAGGTTACGTACAAATCCAACGCCGTCTGTGATATGACCTGTCATCGTTCCATCTTCTTCTACGACAACTGTGTTACATGCACCGATCAGTTCTGCTGCCGGTGAAAGTCTGTCTACCAGTCTTGCAACTTCTGTCTTACATGGCATTGTTACATTGAATCCTCCTGCATTCAATGTACGGAATGCTTCCAGCGCCTTTGCTGTCTGCTCCACCGTTACATCAAATGCCAGGTATGCTGCATCTATTCCAAGCTTTTCAAAGCTGTAGTTCTGCATTGCCGGTGATCCTGAATGTCCAACCGGTGAACCGATCAAAGCGTATAATTTTGTATGTCCGTTAATTCTTCTTTCCATTGGTATTACTCCTTTATATATCATCAAAATGTGTACTGATTCAGTCCTGACAGCTTTTATCTGTCCTCTCAATTTTATCTGAACCTTTACCAAAACGTAGGTACAGTATATCATCACTTTTTAAAAACTTCAATACTTTAAAGTGTAAAAATTTTAAAGTGTTAAGTTTATTTTTTAACAAAGATCAGGACAAAAATCTCTCGCAAAATGCTTTTGATTTTCTGAAAAAGACTATATTTGCAATGAAAAAACCAATGTACACACATTTGCATGCACATTGGTTTTGTTAATTTCTGCACAAATTCTTCTCGCAAAGTAATTTGCAAATTCCCCATCACGAATTTTCAGCATCTGTTTAAAAAGGACTTTCTGTAAAATACCGCATAATTGGATGCATAAACTGCAGAAAGCATTTTTAAGACACGCTCTAGCAGATTTCTGCTCCTGCCGGCATATCTTTCTCCGGTGTCATCAGTGCAAGATTTCCGTCTGCATCTTCTGCACACAGAAGCATACCTTCTGAAAGAACTCCTGCAAGCTTCGCCGGTTTCAGATTTACAAGAACCATTACCTTCTTACCAACCATCTCTTCCGGTGTATAATGTGCCTTGATTCCAGATACGATCTGTTTTACCTGGCTTCCGATCTTCACCTGTGAACAGAGAAGTTTTTTAGATTTTTTCACTGCTTCACATGCAATGATCTCTCCAACCTGGAACTGCATTGCTCCAAACTGATCAAATGTAATTTCATCTTTTGGCTCGATATCAATTACATTTTCCTCTTTCTTCTCTTCTTCCACTTTCTTAGGATGAAGTTCTTCTACTTTCTTCATTACCTCTTCAAGATCCAGTCTCTGGAACAGGATCTCCGGTTTCTCTGTTACATGTCCATTTCCAAGCTGCTCAAGAATCTTCTTGCTTGTAGAAGGCATGTATGGCTCAAGGAGTCTTGCACCTTCTGAGATTCCCTGGATCAGGTTCCATAATACGGTTGAAAGACGGTCTTTCTTGGATTCATCTTTGCCAAGTACCCATGGTGTTGTCTCATCAATATATTTGTTGCATCTCTTGAAAAGATTAAAGATCTCTGTGATTGCATCTGCAACTCTTAAGTCAGCCATCTTTGCATCAACCGCTTTTGATGTATTTTCAATTGCTGCTTTCAGTTCTGCATCTACATCTTCTGTTACACCCTTATCAGAAACAGTTCCTCCAAAATATTTATTTGTCATAGAAATTGTACGGTTTACAAGGTTTCCAAGTGTATTTGCAAGGTCTGAATTCAGACGCTCTACCATCAGATCCCAGGAGATTACTCCGTCGTTCTCAAACGGCATCTCATGAAGTACAAAATAACGTACTGCATCTACTCCAAAGAAATCTACCAGCTCATCTGCATAAAGTACATTTCCTTTGGATTTACTCATCTTACCATCGCCCTGAAGCAACCATGGATGTCCAAATACCTGTTTCGGAAGTGGAAGATCCAGCGCCATCAGGAAGATTGGCCAGTAAATTGTATGGAAACGGATGATATCTTTACCGATCAGATGAAGGTCAGCCGGCCATAATTTATTAAACTGCTCTGTACTGTCTCCGTCTGCATCATAACCGATTCCTGTGATATAGTTTGTAAGTGCATCCAGCCATACATAAACTACATGTTTCGGATCGAAATCAACCGGAATTCCCCACTTGAAGGATGTTCTGGATACACACAAATCCTGAAGTCCCGGAAGAAGGAAGTTATTCATCATCTCGTTTTTACGTGATACCGGCTGAATAAATTCCGGATGTTCATTGATATAATCGATCAGACGATCTGCATATTTGCTCATTTTGAAGAAATATGCTTCCTCTTTTGCCGGCTGTACCGGGCGTCCGCAGTCCGGGCATTTTCCGTCTACAAGCTGAGACTCTGTGAAGAAAGACTCACATGGAGTACAGTACATTCCTTCGTAATGTCCTTTGTAGATATCTCCCTTTGCGTACATTTTCTTGAAGATTTTCTTTACCTGTTTCTCATGATCTTCATCTGTTGTACGGATAAATTTATCATAAGAAGTATCCATCAGATCCCAGATTCTCTTGATCTCACCGGATACATTGTCTACGAATTCCTTTGGTGTAATTCCTGCTTCTTCTGCCTTGAGCTCGATCTTCTGTCCATGCTCATCTGTTCCTGTCTGGAAGAATACATCGTATCCCTGACTTCTCTTATAACGTGCGATTGCATCTGCAAGCACGATCTCATATGTGTTTCCGATATGCGGTTTACCTGATGTGTAGGCAATCGCAGTTGTGATATAATACTTTGGTTTTTCTGACATGTCTGCCTCCTCTTCCCGTTTTACGGGGGAATTATAAAATAATAAATCGACCATTTACAATGAAACTACTTCTGTTTTGTTAAAAATTTTTTCTGCAATTTTGCAAAATCATTTCTGCAAAACAAAAACCGTCTTCTCAAAGACATCAGTCTCTGAGAAGACGGGATCTTCCGTGTTACCACTTCTCTTCGCTTTTCCCTCACAGGAAAAGCCTCTGCAGGTGTATTGAATCCGAATCATCTGATCCTTCTCACACCTTATTCGCTGTAAAGGGCGAATCCCTTCATGGATTTACCAAACTGTAACTGTGATTCTTCCTAATTCACCTAATGAAAATTCTCTACATTATTTCCGCTCATCCATGCTGCTCAGAAGCCATCTTCATCTGCTTTCATTTCTGTTCCTCTCAGCTTCAGGAAATGATCATTTCCTTCTGGAACTTCTCTGTAAGATTGCCACCAGATTACTCTCTTCGTCATTGCCGTTTTCTACGATTTTGGTCTTTAAAAAGAGTAGCACAGCATGTAAAGAATGTCAAGTAATCTGAGCATTTGCATTACTGTTCAAGCCATAGCTAAGTTAGTGCTCACAGGTAACCTGCAAACAGTAACGTATCTCGCCATTTAGCAGCGCCTTTGGCCTGAATATATTTCTAATTAATGTGCTCTGTAGTAATTGATCAGGCATCCATCCAGAATAATCTGTCTTTCAACATCTGTCAGGTCGCCCAGTCTCAAATCGATCTCTTTGAGTTCCTCACCAACTACATATGCTTTGATGACCTCAGCTTTTTCTTCTACCGCTTTTCTTACATCCGGTACGAAGATATAATCTCCGTTCTTGAAGGAAAGAGCCTCATGATCTTCATTTGTCAGGAACGGAAGCATTCCCCAGTTGATCAGGTTGGAACGATAACGTTTTGTCGCATATTCGCTTGCAATATTAGCCCATCCGCCAAGTACTTTCTGACAGGAAGCTGCCTGCTCACGCGCAGAACCGTCTCCCGGTTTTACAGCGAAAATAGTACTTCCTACGCCAAGATTTCCTTTGCCTACTTCCGGATATGTCTCGTGAATCTTATCGATCACCGGTTTTAATTCTTCCAGTGCATCCAGTGGACATGTGCCGGCCTCGATGGCTTTCTGCGCTTTCTGAACTTCTTTTGCACGTCCTACATATGCAGGATCCTTTCTTGAAAGAGCAAATTCTGCAAGTCCCAGCGGATTAGAACGATAAGATGAAGTTTCTCCGGAAGGAATCAGCTCATCTGTTGTAGTTACCGGATCATGGATCTCAGATACTACTTTCACAATCAGATTCTGCGGAAGTGCAGACATCTCCGGCCAGTCTTTGATATTTGGACCAAATTTAATCTCAACGCTTGGATCAGCTACACCCTTGCTGTCGAATACTCTGTTTGCATAAATATTTTTATCAAAGTGATATTTCTGTCCCTTATATTCTACATCCAGTGCTGTTGCCGGTGTCAGGAATCCCTTATTTGCTGCTGTTGCCGCAATAGAACGTGCGTCCATCAGTGCTACAGAAGAGATCTGTCCGTTCTGAAGTTTACTTCCTTCACGGTTCGGGAAGTTTCTTGTTGTATGACGGATAGAGAACGCATTGTTCGCCGGTGTATCTCCTGCTCCGAAGCATGGTCCGCAGAATGCTGTCTTAACAACGGTTCCTGCTTCCATCAGGTCCGCAATTGCACCATTCTTTACCAGTTCCATATAAATTGGTGTACTTGCCGGATATACGCTGAATGTAAATTCATCTGCTCCGATGTTCTTTCCTCTGATGATATCTGCTGCTGCACAGATATTTTCAAATCCACCACCGGCACATCCTGCGATGATTCCCTGCTCTACATAGAATTTTCCGTCTCTTACTTTATCCTGTAATGTATAATCTACTGCACCGTCCAGGCTGACAAGTGCTCTCTTCTCCACATCATGAAGGATGTCTGTAAGGTTTGCATTCAGTTCATCAATTGTATAAACATTACTTGGGTGGAACGGCATAGCGATCATTGGTTTGATCTCGCTTAAGTTTACATAAACCATTCCATCATAGTATGCAACTGCTCCAGGATTCAGTTCTTTGTAATCTTCACTTCTTCCATGAATCTCATAGAACTCCTGGATCTTCTCATCTGTCTTCCAGATAGAGGACAGGCAGGTTGTCTCTGTTGTCATTACATCGATTCCGATACGGAAATCTGCACTTAATTTGCCAACACCAGGTCCGACAAATTCCATGACTTTATTATTTACATAACCATTCTTGAATGTTGCTCCGATGATCGCAAGAGCTACGTCCTGTGGTCCTACTCCCTTCGCAGGCTCTCCGTCAAGATAAATACCGATCACGCCCGGCATCTTGATATCGTAAGTTCTGTTCAGAAGCTGTTTTACAAGCTCTGGACCACCTTCACCCATCGCCATAGTTCCAAGAGCACCATAACGTGTATGACTGTCTGATCCAAGAATCATTTTTCCGCCGCCTGCAAGCATCTCACGTGCAAACTGATGGATTACTGCCTGATGAGGTGGAACATACACACCACCGTATTTTTTCGCACAGGTAAGTCCAAACATATGATCATCTTCGTTGATTGTACCACCTACTGCACAGAGACTGTTATGACAGTTTGTCAGTACATACGGCATTGGGAATTTCTCCAGTCCTGAAGCACGGGCTGTCTGAATAATTCCGACAAATGTAATATCATGAGATGTCAGTTTATCAAATCTGATTTCAAGATTCTTCATGTTATCAGAAGTATTGTGCGCTTTCAGAATGCCGTAAGCCATTGTATTCTGCGCTGCTTCTTCCTTTGTTACTGGGACCTGCACGTTACCTGTATCTTCTACTATCTCGGTGCCATTCAGCAGATACACACCATTGTCATACAATTTAATCATGCATATACCTCCTTCAAATGTTTGATTATGCAGCCTGTTTTACTGCTTTTGTAATGTTGTCATCCCTGTTCCGCATCTGTTACGGTTTACAGTATTCTGTAACGGCAACGTATCTTACGTTTACCATGATTTTAACACCGGATCAGGCTGAACTGCTAACATATTATCATATTTCATCCCTTTGGTAAATGAAAAATCAGATTATACTCTGTCTTGCTAAAGCAAATATGTATCCTCATATCTAATCAGCAAAGTGATTAGATATGGTTTGAACAGTACCAGGCCAATTTTATTATGTTTGTAATGAAATACATTTTTTGTGTCATAATACGAGGGGAATGATTTTTTAACACACTCTATAGCAAAACCAGGAAATAACACAATAATTCACATTCTGCAGGGTTGAATTTTTTTGCATTATTTTCTGGGATTGCTATAGCAACACCAACTATCTTATAGTAAAATAAAAACATTATAAGTTGCTGTTTACAACGTCCTGTTAAATGGCAACCATTGTAATTTCGGGGGAAATCACTATGGATAAAAAATGGGAAAAACGAAAGCAAAGAGTTTTTGAAATTATCGAGATCGGAACTCATTATGATTATGCCAGTCGTGCTTATGATTTTTTTAACGCTCTGAGCATTCTGGTCAATCTGACCGTCAGCATTCTATATACTTTTAATGATATCGAAGCAAAATATGGTACACTCCTTCTGGATATCGAAGCATTTACCGTAGCAACCTTTCTGATCGATTATCTGCTTCGTATATGGACTTCACAATGCCTGCATCCAGAACTCACACCATTGCAGGCGCTCCGTAAATATGTATTTTCCTTCATGGGAATTGTAGACCTGCTTTCTTTTCTGCCGTACTATCTGCCAATCTTCTTTCCATCCGGTGCAGTTGCATTCCGAATGCTGAGAATCGTCCGTATTTTCCGCATCTTCCGCATCAATGCTTACTACGACTCACTGAATGTAATCACAGAAGTTATTGTGGGGAAAAAACAACAGCTTTTTTCCTCCGTATTTATCATTCTTGTTTTAATGGTTGCTTCGAGTCTTTGTATGTACAGCCTGGAAAATCGGGCACAACCAGAAGTATTTTCCAATGCTTTTTCCGGAATCTGGTGGGCCGCCTCCACCCTTTTGACCGTTGGTTATGGAGATATCTATCCCATCACTACACTCGGGAAAATGTTTGGTATCTTCATTACCTTCCTTGGAGTTGGTATGGTCGCCATCCCCACCGGTATTATATCTGCCGGATTTGTAGATCAATATTCCAGAATCAAAAGAATGAGCGAATACGGAAATGAATCCGATGTACATTTTATTCGAATCCAGCTTACTGAAAATGACAAATGGGTTGGTAAAACCATCGCACAGATCGATCTCCCGGAGCGTGTAACGATTGCAGTTATTTCGCGAAAACATCGGATTCTTGTTCCACGCGGCAGTCTGGTCCTCAGACAGGACGATGTTCTCGTTCTCGGTGCAGAATCCTTCCGGGATAAAGAACACATTAAATTAAAAGAAGTGGTACTACTGAAAAATAACCCCTGGGTCGGTGAGCGCATTCGTGAATTGAATATCTCACGCCAGACTGTCATAGTAATGATCAAGCGAAATGGAAAAGTTATGATCCCTAATGGAAATATGATTCTGTATGAACACGATGTCGTTTTCCTGTATACACAATCTCATATTCCTTCCGCAGATGAGATCGAACTCTGACATTTCATTGTTTAATTTGCCCCTGTGTGATACAATAGATATAATGGAATTTTACACAGGAGGAAATAAAATGATCATCTCAACAAGAGGAAGATACGCCCTCAGGGTAATGATTGATCTTGCCCAACAGGATCCGGACTCTTACACTCCCCTTAAAGAGATTGCGGCCCGTCAGGAAATTTCAGAAAAATATCTGGAAAATATTATAAAGACACTCGTCACGCAGGGATTTATCAGTGGTCTTCGCGGAAAGGGCGGCGGTTATCGGCTGACACAATCACCGGAAAAGTATACCGTTGCATCCATCCTGAATCTGACTGAAGGAAGCCTTGCACCTGTTGCCTGCCTTGAGGAACATGCAAAAGAATGCCCTCGTGAAGCAATCTGTCCAACCAGACCTGTCTGGGAAAAGCTGGACACTTTGATTCAGGACTATCTCGGAAGCGTTACACTTGCTGATCTTATGGCTCAGCCAACAGATTGTATTCCGGAATAGAATATATTTAAAACCTTTTTTGGCAAGATGCATCACTTACTTTTTGCCGAAAACACCTGGACCGTATCTGTTATCCCTTTCACCAGAGTGTGTCTGATAAATGCTTTCTGCAGGATGTATGGCACATTCCAGATGGAAATTTGGGGGAATTTTCCACTGAAAGGGAAAAAGAAACACTGCCTCTCAGATGTACATGCATCTGAGAGGCAGTGTTTCTTTTTTATTGAATTCCATGCATAAAAATCAGAACATTCCCTTTTTCTATTTCTTAGCATTTCCCTGGCATGTTATACTTGATAACAGGTTTCTAAAAAATGAGAAAATATATGAGAAAGGGTATTAGTTACAAATGAATTCATTAAAACCTATGTTACTCACGTCACTGAAAGACTACAGTAAATCCCAGTTCATCAAAGATGTAACTGCCGGAATCATTGTAGCCATCATTGCACTTCCTCTGTCCATTGCTCTGGCACTTGCATCCGGTGTAGGACCGGAGGCTGGTATCTTTACCGCCATTGTTGCAGGTTTTGTCATCTCAGCTCTGGGGGGAAGTACTGTACAGATTGCCGGCCCTACCGCAGCATTCGCTACCATCGTTGCCGGTATCGTAGCCAAAGAAGGACTGGATGGCCTTGTTATCGCCACCATCCTTGCCGGTATCTTCCTGATCATCATGGGATTCTGCCACTTTGGAAGTCTGATCAAGTTCATCCCATATACAATCACAACCGGTTTTACTTCCGGCATTGCTGTAACAATCGTTATCGGACAGTTAAAAGATTTCTTCGGAATTACTTATCCAGAAGGACTCAAGCCAATTGAAACAATGGAAAAGATGAGTGCCTTTATCCAGAATATCGGAACTATGAATGTGGATGCACTGATCGTTGGCGCAGTCAGCCTTGCCATTCTGATCATCTCCCCATTCTTCCTGAAACGTATTCCGGGATCCCTGATCGCTGTTATTGCAGGAATCCTGATGGTACAGCTTCTTCCACTGAAGGTAGCAACGATTGGAAATTTATATACCATCAGCAACTCTCTGCCATCCTTTCACATGCCATCCATCACAATGGAAGCAATCAGTGCAGCTCTGCCAAATGCATTTACAATTGCAATTCTTGCTGCGATTGAATCTCTGCTTTCCTGTGTTGTCGCTGATGGTATGGTAAACGGAAAACACCGTTCAGATATGGAACTGGTTGCACAGGGAGCCGGCAATATTGCTTCCGCACTCTTTGGCGGAATCCCTGCAACAGGAGCGATTGCCCGTACTGCTGCCAACATCAAAAACGGAGGACGTACTCCGGTAGCCGGTATGGTACATTCCATCACACTGGTAATCGTACTGGTCGTTCTGATGCCTTACGCCGGAATGATCCCGATGCCAACCATCGCCGCTATCCTTTTTGTTGTTGCATATAATATGTGCCAGTGGCGTACTTTCGTACACCTGGTCAAAACAGCACCAAAGAGTGATATCATTGTACTCTTTACAACGTTTGTCCTGACGGTTGTATTTGACCTTGTTGTTGCAATTGAGATTGGTATGGTTCTTGCCTGCCTGCTCTTTATCAAACGAATGAGCGAAGAGACACATGTAGACAGCTGGACTTATGTAGCTGAAGATGATGACACCGCGGATGTAAACGAACATCTGAAACGTCTTCCACTTCAGATTCGTGTTTATGAGATCACAGGACCTCTTTTCTTTGGCGCTGCAGATGCTATTGAGCACATCGTTGTAAAAGATTTTACTACCTGTCTTGTTCTTCGTATGAGAAGTGTTCCTGCGCTTGACAGTACTGCTATGAACGCATTGCAGAATCTGGTAAAAGTCTGTGAAGAAAAAGGAATTACTCTTGTCTTCTCACATGTAAATGAGCAGCCGATGAAAGTAATGCAAAAAGCTGGATTCGTCGAACTTGTCGGTGAAGAAAACTTCCGTCCGAATATCAGTGCGGCACTGGAACATGCAGAAAAAATCGTTGCTTCTAAAGAAGCGAAAAAAGCGGCAAATTAGTTATCGCACCGTTACGGTTTACCGGTTGCCTGCGAACTGTATACCAGAACCTGTGTGAAAAAGAAGTCAGACTGATTTGCCACACAGATTGCATAGAATCTATTGTCAAGCGGATATTCGCAATCCGCTTCGCTACTTGCTCATAACCGAATAACTGCTCCGCAGTTTATCAGAAGGAGCTTGCACTCCTCCTGATACAAGCAAGTCCCCACCCACTGCTTATTGCTTTTCGCAATTGAAGCAAGGGACTTACTTGATTCGGTTAAATTGACAGAGCATTATTTCTAAAGAGAAATAATGCTCTGTTTTTATTTTTCAACAACCTCTGGTGAATTTTCCAATTCAGGTGCATATTCTGTTCAACTCCCGAATCGCTCCATAAATTATCTGACGAATTCCTTTTGTTTCATTTGCTATCTGTTTATATTTGTACAATATGCAAAATTAATCCTGATTTATCGAATTCTCTTTTTATTTATCTAGGAAATGACTTGAGTCTTTTTAAAATATTCATTCTAGCTTCAATTTTTGTGCTTTTTTTGGTATTTTTGCAAGAAATCAATATATCCACTTGCAAAATAAGTAATTTTATGTATATAATATTTTCAAAATGTGAATAGAGATACAGGCAACCCACCTTTTTCATATAATATTCTGCCCTGTAATCTTTATTCAGGAGATGAGGGTATATGGTATGGCAATATATGACACATTAATAGCAAATGCTGACAAATTAAAAGAAGACATGACTTATCTGGATCAGGTGCTTTTAAAAACACACCGTATTGATCCAAATCTTTATGCTGAATACGAAGTAAAACGGGGACTTCGTGATTCCAATGGTAACGGTGTTCTTACCGGTCTGACAGAAGTGTCCGACGTCTGTGGATTTGAGTTCATCAACGGACGTAAGATTCCGGCTGAAGGAGGACTGTACTATCAGGGAATCAATGTACAGGATCTGGTTGGGGGACTGAAAGGAAAACGTTTTGGGTTTGAGGAAACAATCTTCCTTCTTCTGTTCGGCCGTCTTCCAAATGAAAGTGAACTGGAGCGCTTTCTGAAAGTTATGTTTGAACTGGAAGAGTTAAGCGGACGTTTTGTTCGTGATGTTGTTATGAAAGCTTCCAGCTCAAATATCATGAATGCAATGCAGAGATGTATTCTTACACTTTACACTTACGATCAGAACCCGGAAGATATTTCTGTAGAAAATGTGCTTCGTCAGTCTCTGGAACTGATTGCAAAACTTCCACTGATTGCGGTTTATTCTTATCATGCTTACAGACATTTCCGTAAGGATGAGACTCTGTTGATCCGTAATCCTGAAAAGGGAAAATCTCTTGCAGAAAATATTCTGCTTATGCTTCGTCCTGACGGACAGTATACAGAACTGGAAGCCAAGGTACTGGATATTGCATTGATTCTGCACGCAGAGCACGGTGGTGGTAACAACTCTACATTCACAACTCATGTTGTTACATCCTCCGGTACAGATACATATTCTTCTGTTGCTGCTTCCATCGGTTCACTGAAGGGACCTCGTCATGGTGGTGCCAATCTGAAAGCACAGCATATGTTTGATGATATTAAAGCTTCTGTCAAAGACTGGGAAGATGAGGATGAAATTTCTGCTTATCTTCAGAAGATTCTTGCCAAAGAAGCATTTGACAAAACTGGTCTGATCTATGGTATGGGACATGCAGTTTATACGCTGTCCGATCCGCGTGAGAAAATTCTGAAGAGTTTCGCTGAAAAACTGGCTAAAGAAAAGGGACTTGAAAAGGAATTTGCATTATATGACCGTGTAGAAAGACTTGCAGGACATGAGATTATGACACATCGAAATATGCTGAAACCTGTCTGTGCAAATGTTGATTTCTACAGTGGATTTGTATATACAATGCTTGGAATCCCGGAAGAACTGTTCACTCCTATTTTCGCGATTGCACGTATCCCTGGATGGAGCGCGCATCGTCTGGAAGAACTGCTGAATGCCGGTAAGATCATTCGTCCGGCTTATAAATATGTGGGACATCATACAGAATTTTATAGTAGAGAAGAGAGATAAAGAGCCTTGTGGAATGGGTGCTGTGAAACAGGCTCAGGGTTCCACAGCACCCATTCCACAAGTACGTTATCGTAAGGGGAAGGTATAAAGGTTCTTGGATGTGGACATTTATTCTCTTTTCTGTTAACATGTATTTCTTATTGCTTTAAATATATCTCCGTCCCATCGCCAAAGGTGATTGCAAATGGCAAGATGCGTTACTATCTGTAGTGCACTGCGAACAATACCCCGTACAGATTACAGGAATAATTTTTCAGACGTTTTCTAATTCTACACATTATGCATCTGAGCGCGCATAGGAATTTTTCATCTGGTTGCTTAATTCGTAGAGTACTTTGTCCAGTGTGTCTGTGGTTTCTTTTTTTATGAGTTCTGCCATTTTCTGGTTGGCTTCGTAGCGGAGGTTCTGGCGGGTTTCCGGATCTAGTTTTTTCTGAATTAATGCATCGTATTTATTTAACATTTCATGTGCAAGTGACATTACTTTTTCCTGATAGCGTTCTACGTGGATCAATGAACTTTTGTAGGATGCATCTGCCATTGCTGCGATCATTCTGCTGCACCAGTAGAAGCTGTCGGTTGATACTTCTTTTGTCGTATTGGCAAAATACTCTGGTGTTGTTTCTACAGCGGCATAAAATGGCACCATAACGTTAAACGCATTGGAAGCGAAAGCGATCCACTGAATTACGCTGTAATCTGCTTCACAATCCGGGCGCATCTGAATCAATGACATGAAGTCATTTCTGTTAATTCCGATGGAACGGAACGCACCACTCATGGATTTATCTCCATATGGAAGATATGGATCGTAAGGTGTTCCCTGATAATGTGAGGAGAGAACGTATTTCACATCTTCTACTGTAATCTTTTTCTCCGGGATCATACACCATGGAAGATGATCTGAAAATGGGGTGTATTCTGCGTTTTCACCATCCCAGATTTTCGTATTCGGATTCAGATAACGTTCGATATACCAGGCACGTGGTGTATTATATACATGATCTGCATCATCATGGCTTCCGAAAATTTCCCGTGCATTTATCTTTCCCGTCTGATCCAATGAATCTTCTTTTTTCATAGAAAGATCGAGATGATTTTTTTCTATAAACTCTCTCAGGTCGGCTGAACACATATGTTCTTTCTGATCTGAAAAAGCGTCATTCAGATCAAACCAGTCGATTCCAAACTGATTTGGCATCACCACATATACATCATCCGGTACTTTTCTGGCAATCCAGTGATGTCCACCGATTGTTTCCAGCCACCAGATTTCATCTTTATCCTGAAATGCAATTCCGTTCATTTCATAGGTTCCGTACTGCTCAAGAAGACTTCCAAGACGCTGAACACCCTCTCTTGCACTGTGGATATACGGAAGAACGATATAAACAATATCTTCTTCTCCGATACCACCAACCATTTCTTTTCCATCTTCATCCGTATGATATGTTACGAGCGGATCAGCCCCCAGGACACGTGGATTGGATGTAATTGTCTCTGTTGCAGTCATTCCGACATTCTCTTCATTTACTCCGCTTGCAGCCCAGATTCCCTCTCCTTTTACTGCATTTGGAACTGCTGTATATTTCATCGGATTCTCCGGAAGTTCAATTTCAACATGTGAAATAACTGAGCAATACGTCTTTACCTGCTCTTCCGGATGGATCACTACATACTTCTTCGGCATGTAACTGCCTGATGGTGAATCGTCATTTCTTGCAATCATTGTAGATCCATCATAAGATGCATCTTTTCCTACTAATATTGTTGTACAGGCCATTCTTTTTCTCCTTCCTGCTGTTTTTCTTATTTTCCTGTTCTTCCGAGCTGCCAGAATGCGACCGCACTGGCTGCTGCCACATTGAGGGAATCTACTCCGTAAGACATTGGAATTTTTACTGTGTAATCACAGTCTGCAATTGTTTCCGTTGCTAATCCGTCTCCTTCTGTCCCGAGAATTACTGCCAGTTTTTCCTCTTTCATAAGCTGCGGATCATCAATGCTTACTGAATCATCCGTCAACGCAAGGGCTGCTGTCTTGAACCCCATCTTCTTCAGTATATGAACGCCCTCTTCCTTCCATGAAATCTTCTGATTTTCAAAGTTATCCACAAAAGTCCATGGAATCTGAAAAGTTGTCCCCATACTGACACGACTTGCCCTCCTGTAAAGTGGATTACTGCAGCCCGGTGTCAGTAAAACAGCATCCATATTTAACGCAGCAGCTGATCTGAAGATTGCTCCTACATTCGTTGGATTCATAACATTTTCCAGAACTGCGATATGTTTTGCTCCTTCACAGACTGTCTTTACATCCGGCAGTTCTTTTCGATGCATAGCACAGAGCATCCCTCTGGTCAGCTTAAATCCGGTCAACTGTGTCAGTACGTCAAACGCTGCTGTATATACAGGAATTTCTCCACATTCACTGCATTTTAAAAGGACTCTTTTTGTCTCTTCATCCCCCTCAGCCTGCTTCTTTTCAACCAGAACTGACACCGGACGATATCCTGCATTCAACGCACGTTCAATCACTTTCGGGCTCTCCGCTATAAACATTCCCTCTTCCGGTTTATCTTTATTTAAAAGCTGCGCTTCTGTCAGCCGCGCATAAACGTCCAGTTCTTTTGCTGAGAAATCTGTTATTTCTATTGTAGAAATCATCTCCCATCTCCTTTCTTAAAACGCATCTGAAAAATATTTTTATCTTCTATTTCACAATCCCTGCCATCGGCTTTTCACTCTTCAGATCCCACTGCACTTTCTTTCGCACAAAATAGAAACAGATCACCTGTAAAATAATCGTGATCAGCCAGGATGCCGGATAAGAAATAAATAATACATCCAGGGAACGATGTCTCGGAAATACTCCAAAAATCCATATAATTCTTGTTCCTACTGTTCCAATTACGGAAAGTACCATTGGCACTGCTGAATATCCCATTCCTCTTAATGCACCTGGAAACAGATCCATCAGTCCGCATAAGAAATAAGTCAGTGTTGTATATAAAAGGATCTGTTCTCCACACTGAATAACTGGTGCATCCGATGTATAAATCCTTAATATCTCCGGACCAAATACATAAGCACATGTTCCAAGAACCACTGTAACTCCCACTGAAAGCATAATACATTCAATCAATACTTTATCCATACGTTTCCATTTTCCCACACCATAATTCTGGCTGGTAAAGCTCATACATGTCTGTGAAAAAGAATTGACTGTCACATATAAAAATCCAAAAATATTATTGGCGGCTGTATTTCCTGCCATCGCAACAGAACCGAAAGAATTGACAGAAGACTGTAGCAATACATTTGAAAAATTAATTACTGTACTCTGGATTCCCGCCGGAAGTCCTACCTGAAAAATACGTTTTACGTACCAACTTCTGATCTTCAGCTTTGAAAAATAAAGACGATAACTTCCCTCTGTTTTACAAAGACAACGAAGTACAAGAATACAGGAAATCAACTGTGAAGCTATTGTTCCAATCGCAACTCCAGCCACACCCAGATGACATACGATCACAAGAAACAGATTCAGTAATGCATTTGTCACTCCGGCCACAATCAAAAACGCCAGCGGTCTTTTCGTATCTCCAACTGCACGTAAAATTGCTGCTCCATAGTTATACAGCATAAAGAACGGCATTCCTACAAAATAAATCCGCATATATAATGTTGCCTGATTAATTACATCCTCCGGTGTTCCCATCAGTTCCAGCGCCACACGCGAAAAAATAAGACCTATAAAGGTCATAATAATTCCACTGATGATGGCAAGAGCGATTGCCGTATGTACTGTTTCAGACATTTCTTTTTCTCTTTCTGACGCAAAAAAACGAGCTGCAAGAACATTTGCGCCGAGAGAAACTCCTATAAACAGATTTGTAAATACATTGATCAATGCGGTCGTAGAACCAACTGCTGCCAGAGCCTGACTTCCTGCGAATCTTCCAACTACAACAATGTCCACTGCATTAAACATTAACTGTAAAATTCCCGAAAGCATCAAGGGCAATGAAAATGAAATCAGCTTGTCCATCAGCGAGCCGTTACACATATCAATTTCAAATCTGTTCTTCTTTTTTTGTCCAACTGAACTCATAACTTTTCCCCACCTTTTCTTTTGTCCAGTATTCATCCTATTTCGCAATTATTATACTCCTATTTTTTCTAGAAAGGAACTGGCTGAAATGAACAAAAAACAGTACAAACGACCAAAAAAACATGATACCATAGTAGACACATGCTATTTCTTCTATAATAAAACGATACGACTGTTACTGTTTCCGATATTTTGACCATACAGTTATGAAATAAGAAAAGAGAGGATTTTTATATGCAACGAATACGTCCGGATTATTATGACCGCTTTACATGTATTGCAGATCGATGCACCATTACCTGCTGCCAGGAATGGAAGATTGCAGTAGATACAGATACAAATCGAAAATGGAAAAAAGTTTGTCCACCTGATACAGTGAAAGAACAAAAGAAAAACCTGAGTGCTTATACAACGAAAAAAGAAGGACTACGGGTAATTAAATTAGATAACGATCACCGCTGTCCGTTTCTTGCAGATAACAAACTGTGCCGTCTGGTATCTGTCTACGGTGACAAAATTTTATCTGAAACATGTACTACTTTTCCACGGGAAGTGCACCGCTTCTCAGATCATGAAGAAGAAACATTAATGCCATGCTGCCCTGCTGTCATCGATCTCTGGGATTCTGAAGAATTACTGCATTTTCCAGTTTTTAATCCAGCTGAAGGCTCAGCAGGCGTTTCTGACAATCAACACATCGCTGCTGCGACAAACACAGCTGCTCTTACATCAGATCACACTTTTACAGATTCATTTTTATTTAAAATTCGAACAAAGTGTATCGAGCAAATCTATGATACCTCTGTTCCACTGGAAAGTATATTGTTGGGACTCTTTTATATTTTACATGAACTATTACACAAACAGGACGAAGGACATTCATTAACTGATGAACTAATTGACGATTATTTTTCTTCCAGAACTGTGAAACAGCTTCGTGATGCAATTTCTGAAATTGAGCTTCCACCTTTTGACACGATTATGGAATGTAATGAATTATTACAGGATCTGGCAGTCAATTATAAAAAAGAAGGACTCTATCTGAGCTATCTGAATCCTGTATTAAATCTTGCAGAGAATCTTTCTGAAGCTTTTGATTTTGAAGATGAACTGCTTCTTCACTGGGAA
Source organism: uncultured Mediterraneibacter sp. (assembly GCF_934309415.1). Taxonomy (GTDB): domain Bacteria; phylum Bacillota; class Clostridia; order Lachnospirales; family Lachnospiraceae; genus Mediterraneibacter. Next base: position 22,311 of record NZ_CAKRDI010000003.1, on the reverse strand, counting down.
AACTTCCAGAAAGATTTGCTAAGCCATGACTTTCTGCTTCGCAATTTTATGGCGAATGAACTGTATTCAGACCTTCTTATGCCAGGTGCCACTCTGAAAGACATGTTAATCCAGATGCAATGGATTGCCATGGAATATGCAGTCATCCGTCACAGTCTCTTTCTGAAATGGCTGTTGAATTCGGATTCCACCACTGTTGCACTTCCATATGAAGCTATACGCGATTATCTGGTCGTAGTCACCCGAATGACCGGTTATGAAGAAGAGGATATTTATGAATACCTTGAAAACAGCTTTGAATCTCTGATCTGGGATTGGGGATATTTTGCGTTGATAACAGGGAAGAATTAGAAAAAGAATTTATCTTACAGCTTAATATTAAAGTGTGCCGGAAAAACACTTTTGCAAAATGAAACATGTAGATTAGATTACAAAAAATTTTCAGACACACTTTAAATCAAAACAAAAAATAAACCAGCATCAACACAATTTTAAATATTGATTCCGTTTAACCATGAAAAACACTTTACGCGTTTCTTAAATTATCATGACAATTGCCAAGGGCTCGTACAAACGCGATGTGGAGCTCATTGCTCACGTAAATTAAAACTCAAATGCTTCTTTAATACTGTCATAATGCAGGAACTTACCTTCTGTTGCAAATTCTTTGATCTGCTCCAGTGTGGCAAACATAAATCCATCCGTCTCTTCTGTCTGCAGATTCAAATCTTTTTCGTCAATATCCATAACAAAACGATATACATCTACAAAATAGTTATCGCCCTCTCCTGGATTTTCTCTCTTATAAGTAAACAGATATCCACCTTCTGCGTTCGCAGCATCCAGACCTGTTTCTTCTTTTACTTCACGCAGCACAGCATCCTCAGATGACTCTCCTGCCTGCGCAGCACCACCGGAAACTTCCCACCAGCCAGGTGCCCATGCCTTAGTCATTACACGTTTTGTGATCAGAAATGTATGATCCGGTCTTGCAATGACTCCTAATACTGTCAGATGATATTCTCCATCTTTCAGAGACCAGTCATTGCGTTTCATTGTACGTCCTGTCGGTTTCTTTTCTTTATCATAAATATCCCAATATTCCATTTTTTCTCCTCTGCTTCTTTTCAAATTTACTCAGCCATTTTGTGCTCTTACTGTTTGTTTCTGTTTACAATATCTTATAGCCGCCGTATTACCAATCATACACGTTAATTATTTTGCTAATCAGCTCAGCAGCCACGAACAGTAACAGAAGATGTACGTTTTATCTCATCATAATACATCTTACATGTATTCATAAAACTCTTATTATTATACTATGAAAGAAAGATACCGCACAATCATTTTATGCGTTACATTTTTCATACGCAAATAATGCCGCACCTAAGGCTCCACAAAGCTGCGCTTCATCGCAAATATACAGTTTTGCTTCCAATTTTTCCTCTAATGCTTTGATAATTCCCGGATTCTTCGCCACTCCTCCGGTCATCATATATTCTCCCGGGTTTTTCTTGCCCAGACGTGCTGCAAGCGCTCCCACCTTAGAAGCAACCGAAACATTCAGTCCATGAATGATATCTGCCACATCCTTGTTCTGTGCTACAAGCGACACAACTTCCGATTCAGCAAAAACAGTACACATACTGGAAATCACAATATTTTCTTTCCACTCCAGTCCTTTCGTACTCATCTCTTCCAGAGAAAGTCCCAAGGTTCTGGCCATCATTTCCAGAAATCTTCCTGTTCCAGCAGCACATTTATCATTCATCAGGAAGTTTTTAACTGCGCCATTTTCATCAATACTGATGGCCTTAATATCCTGTCCACCGATATCGATTACTGTCCGTACATTCGGATTCAGATAATGAGCTCCTTTTGCATGACAGGTAATCTCTGTAATACTATCATCTCCACTTTCGATATAAGCCCGTCCATATCCTGTTGTAACAATCCTGACAATATCCTCTTTTTTAATTCCTGCTTTTTCCACTGCAAGATCCAGACTCTTCTCCGCACTCATCATCGCTCCGCCACCTGTTGGAATGATCATTGTGGATTTAATTTTTCCATCCCGATCCAGAATCACAACATCTGTACTTGTAGAACCACTGTCAATTCCTGCAACATAATAAACTCCTGATGCCATCTTCTTTCTTACCTCCTCACTGATTCCTTTCGTCGGGTTCATGTCTTCCGAACCTTCAATTGTCTCTGCAAATGCCTGAATTCTTGTTAACAGCTGACCTGCACTCTGACTTGTAAAGTCCGTCTCAATCTTCAACAACGGAACTTTAATATTCTTCTTAATACTTGCATACTCAAATCCATAATAATCACAGAATTTAATTGTATGATAAATGATTCCCTTCAGATTCGGGTCCAGATATAGCTGATTTCTTCTAGTATTATTATTCATTCGGAAACACGGAAGCTGACAGAGCAGTGCATCTGCATACGCCAGAAACATTGCATCTTCATCCATCTGTTTCATCTGCTCCGGAACTGCTGCCAGTTTTCTTCCTCCGGTACAGGTAAGATTATCTACATCCATCTGAATATTTTCGCGGATCATTTTTTCGAGAATTCCACTGACACGTACTCCCATTACACCAATATACGGCTGCACTTCTGTCACATTTGGTGCAAATGAATTAAGAAATCTCTCTTTATCAAATGTCTTTCCTGAAAATTTTTCATAGGCCTCTTTTAAACGTCGGATTGCTTTCGCAAATTTTACTTTCTCACATTCATTATCTTCATGCGGAAGATCCAGCATATATAAAAACTTGCATTTCCCGGTACTCTCTACAACATCATAGACTCTTCGCATAGAATCGCAGCAGTTCACAAGTACAAGCTGCTCTGCTTTTCCTTCCAGAACAGCCTGAATAACAGATTTTCCAAAACCACATAAATTTGCATGGGCAATCTGATCAGACATTTCGAAGTTTTCCGGCATTTCCTCAAGTACAGCACATTCTTCGCCAAATGCTTTCAATAACTCTACAGGAGTGTATTTACAGACATAATGTATCATCTGATTTTTCCTCCTTTCCCTGACAGACTGCAGATTTTTCTGCCCCATCTTCTATTTCTTCTGCTCTTTTTATTTTGTTCTTCTCTGCTTTATTTACTTTCAACATTTCGATATAGGCCTGAAGTCTTGTAGAAATCTGTCCATCACTGCTGTTTGCCGGATTACATCCGTCTCCGTCAAGAATCATGGTCGGAATTCCAGCTTCTTCCAAAGATCCTTTTATCAGACTGGATGCTCCGATCGTACCTTTGCATCCCCAATGTGTAAACAAGATTCCACCATCCACTTCTGTCTGCTTTGCAAGTTCTTCTGCCCGCTGGATTCTCTGTTTCACGCTTCCATTATAAATGCAGTTTACCATCTTTTCTGCCATAGCTTCATATGGATCTTCATAATGTGTCTGCTGAAATCCATCTGCTACAAAATCACAGGCACTGATATGGATCTGATCACTGTAATTAAAAATCTCTTTCACAGGTTCCTGAAGAAACGGCATCATATGCATCCAGAGAATATGTAGTCCTTCCCCTTTCGGAGCTTTTTTTACATCTTCCAGAAGTAATTTTGTGTATTTTACCGCTTCCTGAGAACCTGCCATAAGATGACACATGAAAATCGCATACAACTCATTTGTCAGACAAGTAACCGGATCATGGTCTTTACGCAGCGCCAGTTGTTTATGATAATAAGCAGCTGCTTCATTGCTGTTATTTACAGCCTGTCTTACTGCCTGTTCTGAAATCTTCTTTCCTGTAATATCCTCTAAGAATTTTTTCAGCTCTCTCAACTGATCTGCTACATATTTTACAGAATCCTCATTTTTTTCATATGGTACATCTATATAAAATCCCGGGAGCTGATCTTTTTGCTTCAGATACGGGAAAGTCATCATATTACTGTCACATGCCAGATTTGTATAGATCATGCATTTCGGTTTTGGCACTAAACCTGACAATGCTGCTCCCAGAAAAACTCTGTGATAAGAACACATCGTTTCCGGGAATCCTTCTTCTTCCGTTTTTCTCAGAAATGTCTGCTCGCATTTTGTTCCTGCGATAAAGCACGACAGCGCTTCTACGGAATAAGGTGTCAATCCCGCTGCTGTCAGAAGCTCTCCCGGAACAAATATACTCACCATTGCTGCATTTTCAGGTTTTGAAAGCGCCTGAATGATATTTTTCATAACCACTCTTGCCACATATTGTCCCGATGCCGGCAATTTTTTATCCGAAAAAAAGAGCAGTCGTTTCTCCTGAAGACGATATCCTGTGAGAAGAAGACTGCGTGCTTTCTCCGGATCCTCCAGGGACGTACTGCCCACTGCATCACCAAATTTTTGTATAATATCCATTATAGAATCCCTTTCATTACTGTTCTGTCCTCACTTGCTGTCTGATATATTATAGCAGTTGTGAGGGGAAAGTAAAGAGATATTTATTTGTCTGCATCATCCGCAGAACATTTATAAAATTACAAAAACGGCTACAAAAATTTTCTAAATCTTTTTGTAACCGTTCACCTCTTTTAAATTATCCATAATATAATTAGTAATATAGGAAATGTAAAAATCACCTTACACTCCCATAAGAATCATTATACACGGAATTGTTATTATCATTAAAATCATAGATAGAATAACTGTTCTTGCAGCAAACTCTGCCGCACAATTATATTCTTTTGCCAATATTACATTCAATGAGCCACATGGCATCGCTGTCAATAAGACAACTGGTATCATTACATTTGTAGATATCTTAAACCATTTTAAAATATACAGTAACATTATCGGATATATTAGCAATCGGAAAATGCATACTAAATATGCATTTTTATCGCTAAATATATCTTTCCATTTTTGTTCCGCTAAATCACTACCTATTATAAACATAGATACCGGCACCATCATACTTCCAATATCATCGCATGTTTTCTGAATAATCTCAGGCAATTGATACGGAGATAAAAATATAATCAATGCAATCAAAGATACAATGAGTAATGGATCTAACAACATTCTCCAATCTATTACATTCTTTTGCTCTTTTCTAAAAATTTTCAGTAATGGAATTCCTAAAAACACCAAAAAAATCTGATAAACCAAATTGTAAATAACCGCTAACAAAAAGCCTTGTTTTCCACAAAGTGCCTCTGTTAACGGCATTCCAAGGAATCCAACATTGGCAAACATATTCATTAATATAAATATATTTTTTTCTCCAGATTGCATCTCCATTTTTCGTGATACACAAAATGCAACTGTAAAAGAAATCAGATAAAACAACGTAGAAAAAATCGCACATTGAATTAATGATTTCATCATTTCCTGCGTACGTTCTATATTCACTGAACCTAACACACTTACTGGAAGAATTGCATATAATAATAAATTACTTAATCCATCCTGCAATTCTTGTGTAATAATTTTTCTTTTTTGCAGGAAAAATCCAAATGTAATCATCAATGCAATTTCAATAAATAACTCCATCATTGTTTTTATCATTCTATTTTTCCTCTTTATTCAAATCGCAGGTATAACTTCCAGCTATTTTTCTTAAAATCCCTGTTCCAAATTTACTGGATTTATCATTTCATCAAATTGTGGATACTGGTTTAAATTATCACATAAAATTTTCATCATTCGTGGCATATACGACTTCTGGCGATCACCTGCTATATGTGGTGTTATCATAAGATTTTCTATATCCCATAACGGAGAAATTTCTGAAAGTGGTTCTTCTTCCAAAACATCTAAAATTGCCTGTCTTATCTTATGTTCTTTCAACGCCTCTACAAGATCCTCTGTCTTTATAATTGGACCTCTTCCCACATTTACAATAACAGTTTTAGAACTCATACACTCTAAAATATTCTTATTAATCATATGGTGTGTTTCTTCTGTAAGTGGCATACATATGACTATATAATCTGCATCTTTTACAGCATATTCCAATTCAGCTGGCGGATACTGTTTTTGAATAAATTCAGATTTTACTTTTGTTAAATTGACTCCCGTTATTTCTATATCAAAGCACCATGCTCTTTTCGCAAGTTCCATTCCTACTTTTCCAAGACCCAGGATTGTCATTTTTTTACCTGCCATCTCATCTAAATGGGTCTCCATATTCCATTGTTTTTTCTTATAAGATTCATAGAAATCATATGTATTTCTTTCTACATTCAATAGCATACACATTACATATTCTGCTATTGTAATTGAATTAATTCCTCTGGAATTTGTGACCCTTACCCCCATTTCATGTAATAACTCCTGTGGCATTGCATCTATTCCAGCCTGTCCACTATGTATCCATTTTAAAGATTTCATTTGACACACAATATCTTCCGGCATATTATTTCCATATGTCAATAATATTTCTGTTTGCCGTAATTCTTCTTCTGATAAATCCTGTAATTTTTCTACATGTTTAACTGAATATTTAGAGCATTTCTCTTTTAACAGATTCTGATATTTTTCTTCCAATCCAAGCGTTGATACAATTTCCATTTTTTCACCTATCCTTTCACTCCCCCGGCTCCAAGTCCAGCAATAAAATATTTTTGCGTAAAAATGAAAAATACAATAATCGGTATTGCAGATATTGTTAAACCTGCTAATAAAACTGACCATTCTGCATGCATTTCTCCCTGAAAGGCAAGCAAACCAATTGGCACTGTTTTCTTTGTTTCTCCATTAATAAAAATCAACGCGAATGTAAACTCATTCCATGCATAAAATGCTGTCAGAACAATATCTGTCATTATAATTGGTTTACTGACTGGCATAAAAACATGCGTTAATATTTGCAAACTTGTGCAACCATCAATTCTGGCTGCCTCTACATAAGCCGGATCAATATCCTTGAAATAATTATATGTAAGCATAAAACATAATGGCATCTGGAACGCTGTATAAATTAAAACTAATGCCAGTAACGAATTATATAAATGCATTGCTTGCAATTCCTGATAAAGTGGAATTAAACTTACAATCGGAGAAAACATCAGACCTCCAACGGCCAATGCATGAAAAAGTTTTTTCCCTTTAAAATCAAATACCACTAATGCAAAGGCATACATTCCACATGCAATAACATTTAAAGCACACGTGCATACTGTCACGATTAAACTATTCAAAAAGTATTTAGATATTCCAGTATTCCACGCTTCCACATAATTATGAAACAACCATTTTTCAGGCAACGCCCAGATTTTTGTAAAAATTTCATTTGTCTGTTTAAATGAACTAATAATCATCCATACAATTGGAATAACGATTAACAGAAAAAAGATGCCCGGTATAATTCCTGTCAATAATCTGATGATCGTTCCTTTTGACATTCGCCTTTTTTTCAAATCAGACATCTCCTTTCTTTTTTCGTCCGGAAAATGCTCCCGTTTGTAGTAATGCAAACAGGATTGAGAACAGCAATATTACATTTCCAATCGTTGATGCATAACCAATTTTTCCATGTACAAATGCATTTTTATAAAGAATTGTACTTAACACTTCACTTGATCCATAAGGTCCTCCATTCGTAATAACATAAATCTCGTTAAAGACAAGAAAACCTCCACTTGTTGTAATAATCATTACCATTAATATTGTATCTTTAATCATTGGAACTGTCACATGGAAAAAGGCTTTTACACGAGAAGCACCATCCAACGTTGCAGCCTCCATAATTTCCACCGGAATTCTTTGGATTGCTACAATAAGCAGCATCATTGTATATCCTATAGATTTCCACTGTGAAACTGCAATAACTGCAAAAATAGCTGTCTTTTCATTACCAAGCCATCCTGTTGTTAAACTTTCCAGATGAATCGCTCTTAAAAAACTATTCAATATTCCTTGAGGTTCATATACAAATGTAAATAACAACCCAATAACTGTCAAAGATATCAATGACGGCACAAAGAATGTTGTCCGATATATAGCCGATAATTTTCTGAACTTCATATTTTCAAGAATAGCTGCCAGAATGAGCGAAAATCCAACTTGAAAAATTAAAGAAATAACAATGTAATAAATATTATTTCTAAATGCCATCCAGAATGTATCACTCTTAAAAAGCTTTAGATAATTTTTTAATCCTATAAATTTTTTTGTTCCAGAAAAAAGTTCCCAGTCTAAAAAACTATATCGGATATTTTGAAAAATCGGATAATATACAAATAGTAAGAGTAAGAGCAGTCCAGGTATAATAAACAAATAAGGCGTAAACTTTTTGTTTTTATGCATGACTAATCCTCCCATTCTTTTGTAGAAACAGGGGATGTAAATCACATCCCCATTTTACTGTCTTATTCGGCTTTCAATTCTGCTGCTGTTTTCTGAACATCCTTCATTACATCATCCGGTTTCATACCACCGCCAGCCATTTTCTGAATATCAGCCAGATAAACTACTACCAATTCACTATCCATAGCATTGTCTAACCATAAATTAATACTGGACGCTTCTTTAATTGTTTCCGCAATTTCTACTAATTTTTCATCTGCATTTTCAGTTGTAATCGCACCATCCACACAACTGATCATCTGTGTTTCTTTTACCATTTCAGTAGCCACGTCTTTTGATGTAAGATACTTCAAAAATTCAATAGCTTCATCAGGATGTTTCGTATCTGCAGATACCATAAATCCCTGAGGAGCTCCTGTCAATGCATTCTGATCTCCATCCCCTTCTGCAATATCCGGAAAATCAAACCATGACCATTCAAACTCTGCCGGCTGAATATACTGTACCTGATTAAACTGCTCATAATAAATTGCTGCCTTACCAGAAATAAAGTCACTGATTCCTGTATCATATGATGTAGAATTAAAATCCGGAGTAAAATATGGTGTCAGTTCATTCAGTTTTTCAAGTGCTGCCACATACTGACTATCTGTAAAATCTCCTTCTAGTGCATAATCAGATTGCAGCGTGTCTGCTTTTACCATACGTTGATTCAATGTTGTCATATAATGACCTGTTGCCCAATCTTCCTGATTTCCCAAAGAAATTGGAATATAATTTGTCTGACTTATCTTATCTAAAACATCCATGAATTCATCCCAGTTTTCTGGAACATCCAGATTAAGCTCCTCAAAAATTTCTTTATTATAATAGAAAGTTTTTCCATCCATAATAATCGGAATTCCATAAACTTTATCATTAAATGTAAATGGACCATACTGATTTTCAATAATGCTTTCTTTCCACTCTGAGTCACTTTCCAGATAACTACTTAAGTCAAGTGCTCTTCCTCCATCTGCAAAATTCTGTGCATACACACCGCTCCATGCGAAATAAATATCCGGAGCTTCATTGCTTGCAAGTTTTACATTAATTTCCTGCTTATAATTAGCATTATCTGCACTTGTCATATTAATCTTAACACCAGGATGATTTGCTTCAAAATCTTTGGCTACCTTATCAAAAAATTCCTTTGAAGCGCCATCTGAAAAGCGGTGAAAAACTGTCAATTCTACATCCTCATTACTTGAAGAATCTGCCTTTTTATCTGAATCTCCACTTCCACAACCTGCAAGCATTGTTACAGCAAGTGTTGTTGCTAATATACAACTTAAAATTTTCTTTTTCATAACCATCCTCCTGTCTTTAATATTCTACAATATGCATATATCGTCTAATATCCAGTGAGTGCTTTCTTTCTTTTGCAATTGCCTTTGAAAACATTCTACAAATATTATTGATTACCAACGCTCCCAAATATCCTTTATATTCTTCCTCAACATCCATAAAATCAATATCCTTCACATCAATTTTAAAGATTCTTTCTGTATATTTTTCAAGGAATCGCAAAGCTCTTTCTTCCAGGAATCGTGTCTGATCCATTCCCATCAACATAATAACAGGACTATCTTTTTCTATAATTTCAAATGGACCATGGAAAAATTCTCCTGCATGAATTGGAATTGCATTAATCCACTGCATCTCCATCATATAGCAATTGCAAAATACATATGCTTGCGAATAATTACACCCGCTACCAAGTGAATATAGAACTCGGTCTTCTTTGCATGCTTTTCCAAATTCCTCTGCTTTATCTGTAAATTGTTCCTTGGCCTTATCGATAACTGGCTTTAAAGCTTTTAAATTTCTTACCATATCATCAAAGAGTTGTGTATTTTCCTGCTGTTGAAGAATTCCTGCTGTTAATAAATACATAACGCCATAACTTGTATCTATTGGATCTGCAGTCTCATAATACCCATACTTAACAAAAAGTTCTCCTTCTTTTTCCAGCAGTGTGTCATCTTCCATTGCAATGGTAATAACTGTTGCTCCTTTTTCCCTTGCATGTTTAGCTGCTGCCACTGTTTCCGGTGTTTTTCCTTCCTGTGAACAAAGAATCACAACCGCTTCTTCATTTACCGCCGGAGAATTTCGATATATGAATTCGTTAGAGTTTAAGTATTCACAAGTAATTTCCTTTGCCTTTGTATCAATTAAAAACTGACTTGGATACATTAATGCCGAAGAACCTCCACACGCAATTACATACATCCTTTTAAATTTTCTGTCTTTAATTTGTTCTAATACTTCTTTTACATTTTCTAATACTTTTACCTGAGGATAATCCATCTGCATAGCTCCTTTTCAAAACACAATTTTCAGTTTCTTTTTCCCGGGAGTTTTCTGGTTCAACTGGTAGTACCAGATTTCTTAATTACTTTATACTTCTTTTTTACATTTTTGTCAATCATTTGGAGGGTTTTGTATTTTTTTTATCACTTTTGCATAATTGTGCAGAACTTTTTTTATATACTTTTTCACGAGCTGTTACTCACTAATGTCCAATTTATTTGCTTCAAAATCATCCTGTCTTGATATACCCTATTTCCATTAACATCGACAGATTTGCCTATAATATAAAATGACAGGACTTTCATAAATTGAATTCCTGTCATTTTCAACTATAATTTTTATTATTTTAATAAACCCTGACTTGCTAAAATGTCTTTGATATTGAAATGTTTAAGCGCTACTGATTTTACTTTCTTCCGATCATGTTCTTTTATTGCCTCTATCAATGCCTTGTGCTCTTTCTGGGCAGAGTCTACACGTGTCGGATATAACTCTGTAATCTTAAATAATTTTTTCTCTGACATATTATATAGCGCACTTAATAGAGACGGATAAATACTATTATGACTTGCTTTTGCTATCCGCAAATGAAATTCCATATCGTATTCATTGAATATTTTTACCTGTGTACGGTATAACTCCATCTTTTCATATATTTCTTCTAAATCTGTAATATCTGTCAAATCTGCCACTTTTGCCGCTTTCAGACATACTTCCATTTCTAATGTTTCACGCACTTCGACAATATCCTGCAAATTATCTTGATTATCAAATAAAATACTTTCAAGATGATCAACCAGACGCTCTTCCTGCTTATTTGAAACATATGCTCCTTTACCCGGCAAAATTTCTATCATTCCCTTATCAGATAAAGCTCTTAATGATTCTCGCAACATATTTCTGCTGACTCCTAATTCTTCCGCCAGCTTTCTTTCTGATGGAAGTTTTTCTCCAACTTCCATAGAACGCACTTTCTTTTCCAGACATTCTGCAATATCATTACTTAACAATGTTGCCATATGACCCCTCCCTTCATACTTTTAAGAGATTTTTTCATATCGCAATTTATGAATATGTTATATATACTTATTTTAATTAAATTGCACCAAAATGTTGTAATGTTGATGCTGCCTTCTCACTTCCTGCCTCTAAACACTGAACAATACCATTCTTATACAATTTTGCATTCATAAATCCTGCTATAAATGAATCTCCTGCTCCAATTGTATCTACTACTCGAACCTTTTTTATCCCACACCTATAAAATCTATTACCATCATATGCAATACTTCCATTTTCACCTAACGTTGCAATTGCACACTTTACACCTGCCAAAACAGTAGTTTTTAAATATTGTTTAATATAATCATCTATCTGTGAATAAGAAAAAAACGCATAATCAATATTAGTAAATATTTCTTCACGATCAGCCCTGTCTAATTTATCTCCAAAGTCATAACACACTGTTGTTCTTTTCTTTATCTCTGATAAATACATTTCAATATTACCAAAGACAGACGTATGCACTAAATCAAATCTTCCAATATAATTCATATCAGATTCTGATAGTTCAATTTCTTTAAGTACACCTTCCGTATAACCTCTAAATTTTCTATCTCCATCTATCAGTTCAATTTTTGTTACTGCTGTCTGACCTTTTTTTACTTTTAAATGACTGATATCAACCTTTCTTTTTTCCATTGTATCTGCAACAAGATGTCCATTTTCATCATTTCCTACAATTCCTAAATATGCCGACTCATTTCCAAGTTCCTGCATATAAATTGAAAAATTTACAGAACATCCTCCTACATATTTTTTATGCTGAACTATGTAATCATCAATACAATTATCTCCGATTGCTAATACCTTCATAATAGGCACCTCCATACCAATTTTTTGGTACTACCAGTTATACCAATTATACAATATTTTTCTTTTTTTCGTCAAGATATATGCTATTTAATATAAAAAGACTTTTAAGTAACTCATGAATTTTCAACTCTTATTCTGTCAAACGGATATCCCATCACTCATAACACAATAATATGCCGTGGTTTACCGATTAAATCAAACCGTCACTGTGAGCACCGCCCCAACAGATGCTACAAGCGATGCTGCTACCGCTAATATCTGAAATGGCAAGCTTCCAAATCTGCCGCAGATTGTACTTGTTCCTGCACGTTTTCTGGAGCGATTGTAAGCAATAATTACTCCAACTCCGGTCAGAACCTGAACGACACTAGCCATTCTCGTAAATCCAACAAAACTCTGTGCTCCTACAAGCGCAATCACAAGGCACGGAACCGTTGCAGCAAGCCAACTGATCTTCTCGCCCCATCTGGTCTGTTCATTCACAATGTCTCGAAGATTCAAAGTATTCGCCCAAAAAGACGTTGCAAGTGCTAATAAAGAAAATACATAACCAACAATACTAACCCAACCTCCGAGATGCTGTGCAAGATCAACCAATGCCCCATTCTCTGTTACAGTTGAACATCCGAGAAGTGTCATGAACGTAATCAATAGAATCATGCCCATGTTCAGACCTGTACCTGCAGCAATCGCTTTACGAATACCTTTCTCATCACCTTCCAATCCTTTTACAACCTGAGGAACAGACATAACTGCTGATAAAGAAAAAGCTATCATACTGTATAAAGCCAACACGTTATTATTAGAATAGAACTTGGTAGAAAGCTCCGTTGTTTCTGAAAACAACGTCGCTATAAACAGTATTCCAACTACTCCAAACATTGAAATAACTGCTATTTTCTCACAAATACCAACAAGTTTCATTCCTATATATACTACACTTGCTGCCAATAGATAGAAAAGGATCATTCCAATTACAGATGGAAGTCCGAACCATGCGGCAAAAACGGCCGCAGCACCGGTAATAAATCCACTTACATTTACCATTACGGAAAATCCAAGTAACGCAAATGCCAGCCAGGTAAATACCATTTTCAATCTGCCTGAAAATAATTCATTTTCAAAACATTTAATAAACTGTGCTCCATTGTTATTTAATGACAGTTCTGCAATCATAAAATGTAACAACAGATTCATACAATACGCTACCGCTGCAATCCAGATAATGTCATGCCAGTTATTTCTGGATGCAAGAAAAGGCACTGACAGAATCCCAGATCCCACACCATGCCCTATAATAATACTTGTTGATTCTAAAAATGTTAGTTTGGATTCTCCTTGTACTTTTATCATATTCCCCCTACTTTTCAGAAATAAATCAGCCTTTCCTGATATCCGGCAGTCCTGCATTCTCTGATCATTTCCACCACCGGTCTCAATCTTTCATCAGTAATCCGCTCCAGTATCTTCATCCGCTTCAACGATATAACTTCCTCGGATCTGCACTTCTCATAATCCGCTGTTTCCATATGCCAGTAATAAAATTCTCCTTTATAATACTGTGACAGTTTCTGTGCAATCTGTATTCCCTCTGGGTCAAGATCTCCCGCATAATATACTTTAGTTCCAGACTTTGCAAGTAAATCCAACACTATCAATCCCGCAAGTCTGGGCTGTCCATTCATACACATGTATGCTCTTCGTACATCATCCTTTTTCTCTTTTCCACACAGTACCGCAAAAACAGACGGATTTTCCACAATGTATATTTCGCCTTGTGGGCAATACATCGCTTCCCATTCTGTAATCACTGCAAGTGGAACCTGCACAATATGCTGTTCTCTTGCAAAACCTTCCATGCCTTTATGAAAATTTCCATCTTTTTTGACTGCCTGCACCTGATACAACATCGCATAATTTGAAATATCATCCAACATAATTCCTGCCAGCAAATAGCTTTTCTGGCGCTTATAAGCAGGGAACATCTCCGATGACTCTACCGTAATTTCTCTGATTTCCAGATCCATCAGTATTATCTGATAAAGAAAATTCCCCTCTGCAGTTCCATTGTCAAATGCATGCGGATTCCCGGTCAACATAGCTGCAAATATGGCTAAATACAGTTTATTCTCCTGACGATATGGTAAATGATTATATATTTCTGCTCCCAGTCGCAGCATCTCATCCCATTTTGCAAGCTCCTGGTTGCCACTGTCTTTCACAATATTTCTCAGCAATTCCGCTGCCGACTCTATCACAGTTCCTTCATAATCTTGCAAAAATTTCTGCCATATCTTCTCTTTTTCCTGTTCTCTTAAACGTTTTTTCTCCTGTTTTCCGCGTAACGATTCTCCAAAAAAGCTCTCTAACAGATATTCCGGTGTTACATCTTTATACCTGCTTGCCTCCAGTGCCTGCCGGAATTTTTCTGCAGACACTGTCACACTTTTCTGTCCGTGAAAAGATTTGCCAAAAAATCCTTCCAGTTCTTCGATATCCTTTGATTTCAGATTTTTCAGAATTACTTTACCACCAAATCTTCCGTAAGAGCTGTATTTTTCACGAAATCCCTTCAGGACTTTTTTCCAAACCGGGCTTTGTTGGAAATATGTCAGACATTCTTTTGTTATCTCTTCAAATTTTTGTTGCTCACTCTGACTCATTTCAGTTCAACCTTTTCTTCATACCAATCACTGTATTTCTCATCTACCTTCCACTTCCGGCTGCCTGTCCGATCTCAACACCTCTTTGCTCTACTTCCTCTTCATGTTCCAGTAATTCTTTCTTATGACCGTTCCACAAATACGGCATAACTGTCACAAATTTTGCATTGCCCGGACGGATCAGCTGGTAGATTGCCAGTGCATCCAGCGTATCACAATCACCCCACAGAACCTGTGAATTAATGATAAAGTCAAATCCAAACTCCGTCATCAGACGGAACATATCACGGATATTTTTATTATCCACTCCGGCAAATGCTTCATCCAGCGAGATCAGTCTCGGTGCATCTTCCCTTCCACCCTGATACTTCGCTACAACCGCAGAGAATAACGGCACATACATGGACATCGCCTTTTCTCCACCACTGAAAGTTCCGAATACACTATTGGTCAACTCTTTCTGACGTTCTCCATTCTTCTGTGAGAACAACTGAAATTCAAACCATTTACGGTAATCCAGTGTATCTTTCATAATCTGATAGAAAGATACCATTCCGGCACTGTCTCTTGCATTTCTTCTCGCTTCTGCTACTTTTGATCTGAAATGTGCCGACAGTCTGGACGCTTCTTCTTCACTCATCAGGCGGTAATCTTTTTTCAGCAAATCCACCAGTTCTTTTGTATCCAGCTGATCTTCCTGTTCTGCCGTCTTGCTTCTCCATCTGAGGCTGAGCTTCAGACCACTGGATGTATTCATACCGTTCATCAGAGAATTCATCTTCTGTACCCATGTGTTGGAGGCATTGATCTTTCCACGGATCTTCCGGCTTACAGTATTGGCAAGAATGTCTTCAAATAATTCCCTGTCACCGTCTTTAATCAGATTCTCCAGTTCTTCAATGTCCTCTTCCAGATGTATAAGAAGACTTGAAAATGATATCTTTACTCCCTGATATCTCGCTGAAATATCCAGTCGTTTTGCCGGAAATTCTGTCTGCCCTTCCTCTGCAAATAACTCATTCTGCATCAGATGATAATCGGTCAGGAATCCTCTGTTTTCAAAATATACTTTATTCAGATCACGGATCACACTGTCTTTATCCAATGCTTTCACATCAGACTCAAGGTACCCCCGTATATGTCCTGCATCATCCGGTATCTCTTCTGGAATCTCCACATAGTGCAAGTTCTTCTCCTGCTCATAACATTCTGAAAAATATACTGCCTTTTTTTCATATTCTTCGATTCTCTTCTGGCTTTCTTCCAAACATCCGGTAAGCTGTTCAACTTCATCTTCTTCATGCGTCTGTCTGCTCACACATATACGCAGTTGTTCCGGATATGCCTGCAGCCAGCTAATACATGCATCCAGCCGTTCTTTGATTTCTTCATAATCAGTCAGATGTAATTGCTCTTGAATGGAACTCTGTTCTTCCGTCTTTCTCCGGATTTCTTTTTGAATTTCAAACAGATCATATCGGATCTGTTCCATATCTGCATCCAGATCTTCCAGATGTTCTTGCCGCTCTTTCAAATACTCCAGACTTCTGAGGAACATTTCATGTGTTGCGATCAGACTGATCAGATGCTTTCCATATTCTTCCGCTGCCGCTTTTGCTTTTTTGAATACCTCATAAGAACAGGTCAGATACAGAGAATCTGCAATTTCCAGTGCTTTCTTTTTCTTCTCTTTCAGTATTTCAATCAGCTCACGAATCTGCTCTTCTAATTTATCGCTTTCCTGTTTCACCTGTTCACAGGCTCTTTCCTCCTGTCGCATCATCTGAAGGGCTTCTCTCATATCTGTGTCTTTTGGGAGATTATCATACTCCTGTCTGAGAATATCCTTCCTGTCAGATAACTTCTTATACATTTCTTCCAGTCGTTGCAATATTTCTTCCAGCTCTGCAATTCTCTGTCTACATGCTTCCATCTTTGCCTGTCTGTGTTTTTCACGGGCTTTTGTTCCAAGATACCCTGCCTCGTACTCTCCGGTTACTGTTCCTGCAAGTATCCCCATCTGGTAAGTTCCGTCTTCCGCAACCAACATCATACCTTTATTATCATATGCGATACTTCCAAGAATTCCCGTCAACCGCTGGTTGGAAAAAATATCATTAACTTCCTCATTCAGTTCCAGTACATCTAACAAACTTCTTTCCGGCTGCAACTCTTTCTGGCTGTTTTCGCAGATAAACAGATAATGATCCTCACATCCCCGTTCTAAGTGCAGAACCTGTTCTTTGTATTGTTCATCAATCACCAGTGCATCCAGAATTCCCATTTTCAGCAATGCTTCTTCCAGCCGGTTACAATCTTCTTCGTTCAGATTGTCTCCGAATTCTATAGCTTTATAAAACTCCTGATACGGAATTCCAAGTTCATCCAATCTCTGACGGTTACGGATGACCGCTTCCGAACGCCCCGGCTGTGGTTCCTTCTGATTCTCCCATTCAGCCAGATCCGCTTTTACTTCTTCCAGTTCTTTTTCTGTTCCTTCTTTTTCTTCTTTATTTGCAGAAAGTTCAGATTCAATGTCTGCATTTTTCCTGATCCACACATCGGCAATCTTCTGACGAACTTCTGCAAAATCCGATGTCTCTTCATAAGACTCTGCAAATGTATTTAACTCTCTTAGTAATTCTTTTTCTAATACCAGTTCCTGATTTGTGCCATTCCACTGATACAGAGCTTCTTTCCATTCGTTCTGCATCTGTACAAATACAGATTCCAGTTCTGATACTTTTCTCTGCAATGTATCCAGCTCACGGATCCGTTTTTCTCTTTCTTTGATCAGATTATCTTTCTGTCTTTCCATATGATCCGTTTCTGCAAGAATATCCGTTCCTTCATTAATCTTTTCTTTCGTATGGTCAAATTGCTGTTGATGTAATTCAAATTTATATGGTTCTTCCGGATGCTCGCCCAGTTCTGCTTTCATAAATGCATGCTCTTCGAAGGCCATATTATCAGCTTCCTCCTGCATCTCTTCTATGAGTCCTTCCAGTTCTTTTTCTTTCTCATATTTCCGGTCTTCTTCTGCTTTGATCTGATTCTGTGCATCCTGATATTGTTCCTGTTTCAAGTCAAGAAAACGCTGTTTTTCTCTTAAATTTTTCTGATGTCCCTCTAATTCTGTCGTCAGTTCCGCTTCTCTTCGTTTTAATGCTACGGCATCACTTTTATTCAGAGATTCCCGCTCTTTTTCCATGGACTCATGTTTCGCATCCAGTTTCTGATGTTCTGCCTGTAGTTTCTCGATGTTCTGTTTACACTCTGATAATTTCTTCTCCTGTTCCTTTTGCTGTGTCCTTGCGTTTTCTAATTTAATTGCTGCCTGTTCATATCGGTCCGCTTTTTCATATAATAATTTCTGATTGTATTTTGAAAATACTGCCTGAATCTTCTCTGCTGCCTGTTTTGCTTCTTTTCTGTTCTTCAGATTCATATTCATGGTATCCATATTTTCAATTGCTTCAGACATCGGCCGCAGGTCATCATCCGATAATGGCTGAAGTGAATCACTCAGAATATCATTGATCACGGATGGTTTAAAATCTTTTGAAAGCTTCGGTGTACGAAGCTGAATCAGAAGATCTACCATTTCCTTATATTCTTCTACTGTCTCAAATCCGAAAATCTGACGGTTAACATACTCCATATAATCAGCCTGTCTGTCAATCACGCGACCGCCTGACCCAATCCTGTTCTCCAGTTCTTTTTTTGATAGTGTAACTTTCTCTCCTGTATCCTTATATAGAAAGAAATCTTTTCCTACCCGTCTTCCATCCGTCAGACTAAAATACCACTTGTCCAGATTTTTTCCTCTTCTTGCGCGGATTCCCATTCCAATTGTCAGATACGTATTACTATCCTGCCTTTTGAATTCCAGATACAGATAACCAGTCCGTTCCTCACGTCCGTCATCTTCTTCCAGGAGATAGCTACTCATCTTACGGTCTCTGGAGCCAAATGGATCCAGTCGCTCCGGGCTCATATTTCCATCCAGAAGAAGTGGTAGCACACTCTGCATCGTTACGGATTTTCCCGATCCATTGGATCCTCTAAGAAGCATTCTTCCTTTTACAAACGGAAATTCCTGTTCATCATAATACCAGAAATTAATCAGTCCGATCTTATTTGCCTGCCATCTACTGTTCATCATTTCTTCCTCCCGTATAATCCTCCGGATAGCTTCCCTGTATCTTTCCTGTGAGCGGACAGATCTTAATCTGATGAGCCGTTTCATCCTTCCTTATAAACATCCACAGTTCCATCGCTTCAATCACACATTTTACAAATTCACCTTCTGGCATCTCACGATAATTTTTTGAAAATCCGCTTCCATATTCCTGTTTTACATTTTTTATCAGATTTTCAAATTCAATCCGGTCTGTAAGACAACTCTCATCCGCTCCCGTCTTCCATTCCCCATTCTCAATCTTCTTACGTATTTCGCCAAAACACAGAAGTAAAATGTCTGATATCGAATTATTGCCAGGAAATACAGATCCCATTCTACATTCATTCCCAGATAGCAGATAGGCGCTTCCTTTGTGAATATGCACCTGGCAGTCAAAAATCTGTTCCAGTTCTTCACTCAATCTACGCCCATAATACTTCAGATATTCAAAATCTTCCGGCGATCCGTCTTCTTTATACATCCCAGGCGCAAAGATCAGCCTTTTATAGACTCTGTGTCTCCTCGCAAATCCTCTGTCTTCATCTACTTCGAACCAGTCACTTTCCTGAAAATCTTCTGGTTTCACATATTCCATAATATCCTTTGAAAAGTTCTTCATAAAATATCTGGATGCACCTGTATTTTCGTAAAGTACTTCTCCCGCTTCATCATCCATGAATGTTTCATCTTTTCCGTCTGTAATTTCGACAATTCCCTGATCTGCCGCAAATCTCAATACACGAATCAATTTTCTCCTGTTCGTATATAAAGTCCAGTCCGAGATGTCTCCCGGCAGATTCGCCGTAATGTATTCCGTCAGCTGCGACAGAATAAACTGCTCCTGGGCATCTCTGTCTTCCAGAAACATCAGCAGAATACAAAGATAGGCATACTCCTCTTTCGACGAAAATTTCTGAATTCCCATAAAACTTTCCGGAAGCACCGGAATCTTCTCCATCTTGATCAGGAGTGAATTATCAATGATCTGACATCCCATCTTTTCAGTGGTAAATTTTCGCAGTTCGCCGAGTGCATCTCTTACTTTGTAATACGTTTCTTTATCTCTGGATTTTAATATCCATCTCTTATTTAAAAGAACTTCCAGTTCCTTCATCACTCATCCTCCTGAAATATGACTGACCACTCACTCATCATTCTTCCTCTTGAAATACAATCGACAGTTTTGGCATCGTAAAGTTTCCATCTTCACAATGTACAACACAGGTTTCTTTCGCCCGACTTCTGTCGAGGGTATATCTTCTTCCATCATCAGTTCTTGCTGAAAAATCTGCGGATTCCATAGCATCTGACAGCCATTTCAAAAGAATCTCCCTGATTCTTGATTCCAGTACCGGCAGTTTATCAAAATATATCCTTCCATCCACTTCCAGTGCTCGCAGTTTTTCCGTCTCTTCTTTTTGTTTTTCAAGCATTCTGCGCCTTGTTTCCTGCTTTTGCTCTTCCGATTCACGTATGGCACTTCTTCTGGATTTTTCCCTGTATGTACGCACCCGTGGTTTCAGAGTAATTTCCATTGGCTCTTCTTCGTAGACTCCAATATTCATGCTATCTGTCTCACGGATCAACTCTCCTGCAAGATGCTGCGGACATTCCATGCCAAATACCATTGCTGACATTTTATGTGCTTCTTCCACATCCTGACATCGCAAAAATAACTCTGCTACCTTACGATATTCTTCTTTCCTGTTCGCTCCCAGTGCATTCTTCTCACTCAACTGTGCGGCATATCTTGTAATCCTTCGGATGATATCATTAGTCACATCAAAAAGCTTTCCCGCTTCATTCTCCTGTCCTTCATTTCCAACAAACCAGTCATAGATGCTTTGATAACGTCCCTGAACGTTCTGCTCAATCATCTCTTTCGAAACTTCTATCTCCATACGCGGAATCGACAATTCATAATCTACTACTTTTTTAAATACCTGTTTTTTCAGATCTTCGTTCTGTAAACGTAGGTTTTCTTCAATCACTCCTACATTTCTCTGTAATCCTTTAATGAAACTTCGCAGATACTCAATCAATCTGTCTTTGAACACCAGAAATTCTTTCGTGTGCATCATCTCTTCTGCCCGGACACTGTTCAGATCTCTGATATAATCCTGATAGTTCTGATTCAGACGCACAAAGTCATTATTCAGATCTGTCCACCATGTGTATACTTCATTCTTGTCTCTTAACGCCATGTCCGGGAGTCTCTCCACACTTCTCCTGATACGCTCCAGAAGTGTCGGTTCTAACGATGCCCCCTCAATAAACAGATTCTCTAACCGGATCACCAGACGTTCTATCTCCACACTGTACTCTGTCATCTGATACCGATATTTTTTGTTTTTGAATTCTTCGATTGACGCAACCTTTTTTGTGTCCTGAATTGTATTCAGGTTTTTCCACTCTGTGAGCATCGTGAGATCCTGCTGGCACTGTTCTGGTCTGTAATCTGCAAAATGTGAATCCTGTATCATCTCTTCATAGACTTCTTCCTGATACAACCAGTATTTTAATTTTTCATAATGTTCAAAAAAAATACGCATGATACAGCGATATCTGCTTACATTGTCTGCATTTAAATATTTTGCTTCTGTCAGTGGCTTGATTAGTTTGTCTGATACCTGCATGGGACTTCTCCTTTCGGTTAAGTAAATTCAGTATAGCATAAAAGATGAAATTGTGTACATTAATCAAACCCGAATAAAATTAAAAAAGACCAGAAAAGCCCTGTTTTTCAAAGCTTTCCAGTCTTTTAAGATTCTAAACTTTATTATTCAAACTCGACAATTACTAATCAATTTTGTTTAGAGATTATTTGTTGTCGTGTTCGCTTTTCTTTCAATTACTTGATTTATCCATATTATCCTGCCTATATGGGCTAATGTTATCAGTTTGTTATCGCTGTTGATAACGCTCGCTCCGTAACTGTGGATAATAGCAATAT
>NZ_CAKRDI010000002.1 GCF_934309415.1 uncultured Mediterraneibacter sp. | reverse complement strand
GACCATAGCTAATCACTTTGCTGATTAGCTATGAGGATGCACGTATTGTCTTGAATGTATCTCGCCCATCGCCAAAGACGATTCTAAATGGCGAGATACGTTACTGTTTACAGCTATACTGTGAACAGCAACCATACTACTTTTCCTGACAAAATTAATATTTTATTCTCTTTATTTGCCTCTTTCGATGTAGTATAATGTAACTATCTTTTTAAAGGCAGGTGACTATTTTGAGTATTAAAAAAAATCTTACATATTTAGCAGCTTTAACTGGAATCACAATAGGAACAATGCATGTCGTTAACAAAATGTTTGAATATATTTCAACAGCAGACAATATTCTTGTTCATGATAAATATGAATATTATAACTGGAGATTTGGTAAAATTGCTTATAAAAAAACAGGAACAGGTAAACCACTTCTTCTGGTTCACAATCTGAACGTATGCTCCTCTTCTGCTGAATGGAATAAAGTAATTGAAGAGATGTCCCGCACTAATACCGTATATGCAATTGATCTGCTGGGATGTGGATGTTCTGATCGTCCAGCTTTAACTTATACTAATTTCCTGTATGTTGAATTGATCACTAATTTTATTAAACATGTAATTGGTGAAAAAACTGACGTTATCGTTTCCGGTGAATCATGTCCATTTGTTTTAATGGCATGTGCTAATGACGATACTATTATTAATAAAGTAATTATGATCAATCCACCAAATCTTGTGAAACTTGCAAAGATTCCAACAAAACGAAGCAAACTGAGAAAATACATTCTCTTCTCTCCTATTGTTGGTACTTTCTTCTACAATATGCATATAAATAAGAAGACAATCGCGAAATGCTTTATTTCTTCCTATTACTGTAATGCGAATGATGTAAAAGAACAGGATGTTCTTACATACTTTGAGGCTTCGCATAAAGACCACACACATTCAAAATATCTTTATGCATGCCAGGTATCCAGATATCTCAATGCAAACATTGTACATTGTCTGCATAAGCTCAATAACAGTATTTATATTATTACTGGAAGTTCTAATCCTGAGAATGCTTTAGCAGCCAGTGAATATCAGAACCATATTCCTTCTATTGAGATCAGAGGAATCAACAAAACAAAACAGATGCCACATATGGAACAGAGTGATAAATTTATTGAAAATGTTCAGTTATTCTTATCTGATGAACAGTAAATAAGAGCATCCATTCCTGATGCGGATTTTCACGTGAAACATAGAAAAGTAAAAAACAAACCGAGTCAAACATATATATCTATATATTGCTTTTACTCGGTTTATTTTTTACTTATTTTAAAATTTTTATATTATTTTCTTTCAACTCTATGCTTTCTTTCTTTCAAAAAAATAGCGGCGAAGCCGCCGCGTTTTTTCCAAATTTTTTGATTATTAAATTTTCTCAAAATCTCTGTATTTCTTCTTTATTATTCTCTGTATCTTCTACCATTAAAATACCTGAAAATAAATTTCTGAGTTTTCCACATTTTCCACAAAAGTTTTTCACACTACATTTTTTAAGATTTTAATCTAAAATGTGAATAATCCACTTTTTTATCCGCAACTATCTCACATTTTTCTCCAAAATCGCTTTTTACTTATTCACATTATCCGCACAAGTTATCCTCTTGATGTGGATATCTCATGTGGAAAATGTGGATAACTCTGCTATTTTATCCCATAATTGGTTCTTTTGACGGCAATCCTGCTTTTCTAGGAAACTTTTTTGGTGTAGTTTTCACTTTTTTTAGATCGACTAATGCTCTTCCCATATCCGTTCCCGGAAGCTGAAATTTCTCAATTCCAGCTACTTTTCCACCTAATACTTTCACCGCATACTCAGCCTGACAGATTTCCTCATCTGATTCTCCACTTTTATATGAGATAAAGCTTCCATCTACTTTTACAAATGGAAGGCAATATTCACTCAATGTAGAAAGATTTGCAACGGCACGTGAAACACACAAATCAAAGCATTCTCTGTACTCTTTTTTCTTGGCAAAATCTTCTGCTCTTCCATGGATTGTCTCTATATTTTCCAGTTCCAACACACGAATCACTTCATCCAGAAACTTGATTCTTTTACTCAGAGAATCAAGCAGTACAACATGGAGATGCGGATATACGATTTTCAACGGAATTCCCGGGAATCCAGCCCCTGTTCCGATATCGATCACGCTCTCAACCTGGCTCATGTCACGGATTTTTGCAATCGTAAGACTGTCTGTAAAATGCTTCAGATTTACCTCGTCATAATCTGTAATTCCTGTCAGATTCATGACTTTATTCCACTCTGTCAGCAACTCATAATACTGGTCAAACTGCTTCTTCTGCTGATCGTTTAACACGATTCCAAGATTGTTCAGTTCTTCTTCGAATTTATTGGTTGATTTACTGTTTTCAGCCACTTTTATTCCCTTTCTTTTCTCTATTCAGAATACGAGCCCGGACTTATTTTTTTATTTTAACCGGGCTCATTATTGCATTTTTATACATACTGAAACTACTGTTACTACTCACGGTTACTGTCTGCGTTACTGTTCACTCCCATGTCAATCACTCCGCTGATTGGCATGGAGGATGCACGTATTGTCCTGAATGTATCTCGCCCATCGCCAAAGGCGATTCTAAATGGCGAGATACGTTACTGTTTACAGCTATGCTGTGAACAGTAACTGTCTGCAATTATGCTGTGAACAATAACTATGCACGATACATGTGCTGTGAATTGTCTATTTACTTCCCAAATATACGAGCAATACCGAAATATCTGCCGGTGAAACTCCTGAAATTCTGGATGCCTGACCGATGGATGCCGGACGGATCTGATTCAGTTTCTGCTTTGCTTCCAGTCTCAGACTATGGATCTGATCATAATCAATATTCTCCGGTATTTTCTTATTTTCCAGCTTCTTAAACTGCTCTACCTGACGCATCTGACGCTTGATATAGCCATCATATTTGATATTAATATCTACCTGTTCCTGCACATCTTCCGGCAGTTCCGGACGGTGTACATCCACTGCTGCCAGTTTCTCATAAGAAAGCTCCGGACGACGGATCAGCTCTGCAAGCGTTGTTCCTGAAGTCAGTGGCGTGCTTCCATACTCTTCAAGCACCTTTTGAACCTTCTCAGAAGTTCCCAGATTCACATGCTCTACACGCTCAATCTCAGCTGCAATAAGCTCTTTTTTCTTCTGCAGACGCGCATATCGCTCGTCATCGATCAGTCCTGCTTCATGGCCGATCTCAGTAAGTCTGATATCTGCATTATCCTGTCTTAAAAGCAGTCTGTATTCCGCTCTGGAAGTCATCATACGGTACGGTTCATGGCTTTCTTTCGTTACCAGATCATCAATCAGAACCCCAATATATCCCTGAGAACGGTCAATCACGATGCCTTCTTTTCCCTGCAGTTTTCTCGCCGCATTGATTCCCGCGACCAGTCCCTGGGCTGCTGCCTCTTCATACCCTGAACTTCCATTAAACTGTCCACCGCTGAACAGTCCGTCAATATTTTTAAATTCCAGTGTGCTTTTCAGCTGTCTTGCATCGATACAATCATATTCGATCGCATATGCATTTCTCACGATTTTTGCATGTTCCAGTCCCGGTACGCTTCTGTACATGGCATACTGCACATCCTCCGGCAGTGAACTGGACATTCCACCGACATACATCTCTGTTGTCTCCAGGCCTTCCGGCTCGATAAATACCTGATGACGGTTTTTATCCGGGAATTTTACCACTTTATCCTCGATCGATGGGCAGTATCTCGGGCCTGTTCCCTCGATTGCTCCTGAATAAAGCGGAGAACGGTCCAGATTGCTGCGGATGATCTCGTGTGTTGTCTCATTCGTATAAGTCAGCCAGCAGGAAGTCTGATCGATCTGTACTGATTCAGGATCTGTCGTGAAGGAGAACGGTACAACTCTCTCATCACCTTTCTGCTCTTCCATCTTACTGAAATCAATTGAATTCTTATCAATTCGCGCCGGTGTTCCTGTTTTAAAACGATACATCTTCACGCCCAGAGCTTTCAGTCTGTCTGTCAGATAGTTGGCGCTCTGAAGCCCGTTCGGGCCCGTATGTGTGCTTATTTCGCCGTAAATACATCTGGCCTTTAAATAGGTGCCTGTACACAATACAACGGCTTTACAGCGGTAAATAGCGCCTGAGTAGGTCTGTACGCCTGTAATCTTCCCATCCTCTGTCAGAATGTCTGTGACTTCCATCTGACGGATGTCCAGATTCTCCTGATCCTGCAGTACCTGACGCATGGTTCTGCTGTAATTTGCCTTGTCTGCCTGTGCGCGAAGGGAATGAACCGCCGGTCCTTTCGAACTGTTCAACATCTTTGACTGGATAAATGTCCGGTCAATTACCTTTCCCATCTCTCCACCGAGCGCATCCAGTTCTCTTACCAGATGGCCTTTGGAACTTCCTCCGATATTCGGATTACACGGCATCAGTGCGATACTGTCCACGCTGACTGTGAACATCACTGTCCGGAATCCAAGACGAGCCGTGGCGAGAGCTGCCTCGCATCCTGCGTGTCCTGCTCCCACTACCGCTACATCATATTCATCTTTATTTTCCCATACAGAATTTGCTGAATATTTCATTGACTAAATCTTCTCCCATTGATTCTCCTGTAATATTTCCAAGTGCTTCATAGGCATCCATCAGATCGATCGAATAGAAATCTTCCGGCATACCATCCTCAATGCTCTGAATCACTTTCTTCATGCTTTCCAGCGCATTGATCAGTGCATTCTTCTGTCTTGCATTTGTAATATACACTTCTTCGTTAAATGAAATGGTTCCCTTCAGGAACATCTCTTTTACTGTTTTTTCAAATTCTTTGATACCCTGTTCTTCTTTTGCAGAGATACTGATCACCGGAACCTGTGCGCCGGCATCCTTCATTTTCTCTCTGATCAGTTCTTCTGAAACGACTGTTTCCAGATCCGATTTATTCAGAAGAATAACTGCCTTCTTATCATAAATCAATTCCATGATTTTTTCATCATTTTCATCAAGATTTCTTGAGGCATCAACCACATAAATAATAAAATCTGCTTTCTGGGCGTATTCTTTTGCCTTATCTACACCCATTTTTTCGATGATATCATCTGTCGTACGGATCCCTGCTGTATCAATCACATTCAAGGTCAGTCCCTGCAGGCGGATCTGCTCCTCAAGCACGTCTCTTGTTGTACCTTCAATATCCGTAACAATGGCTCTTTCATGCCCTGCAAGAAGGTTCAGAAGAGAGGATTTTCCAGCATTTGGCTTGCCCACGATTACCGTCTGGATTCCTTCTTTCATGATTCTTCCATCATCCGAAGAATCCACCAGATCCTGCAGCGTCTCAATGATTTCTTCCGACACTTTTTTCAGTGTTTCACCGTATCCATCCACACTGATATGTTCCGGATCATCCAGCGCAGTTTCTATAAATGCAGTGTGATAAATAATCTTGCTTCTAATGTCTGTAATGACCTTTTTTACGCTTCCTTTTAACTGACTGATGGAGCTCTGCAGCGCATATTCATTCTCTGAATTAATGACATCGATCACTGCTTCCGCCTGTGAAAGATCCATTTTTCCATTCAAAAATGCACGCTTTGTAAATTCTCCCGGCTCGGCCGGTCTTGCACCGTATTTCAGCACAGTTTCCAGCACTCTGCTGACTACATAAGTGCCTCCGTGGCAGTTGATCTCTACGGTATCTTCCCCGGTAAATGTCCGCGGTCCATGCATGACCATCACCAGCACTTCGTCAATGTTTTCCTCTCCGTCCACAATGTGTCCGTACTGGATCGTGTGGGTTGACACCTCTGATATTTTACATTTTCCTCTGTATATTTTATCTGCTATTTCCAGTGCACAGCTTCCGCTCATTCGCACGATTCCAATTCCGGAATTGGTCATTCCTGTCGAAATAGCAGCGATTGTTTCCTGATTCATAGATCTTTACACCTTTCTTTTTCATATATCCCTCTTCAGAAACGGGTCTGAAAATGGTTACTGTTCGTAGCATAGCTGCGTGTCACACTTTGTGAAGCATGCAAATTGCAGAAATAATTTTTCCGGCATGCTCTGACGCGCTTAAATGCGCCTGTACGGGATATTTATGTCTGTTGCAGGGAAATCTTCGTCTCACTCTCAAAATGGCTTATACAGGCATTACAGAGCTTCCTGCGCGGTTTTGTCTGCAGCGTTACTGTTTACAGATTTCCTTTTTCTTATGTAACTTGATTATTTACTGCTTATAATTATTTACAATCTCACTTCCATGCATCTTATCTTTTAAAATTATCAAAAAAAGCAGATACAATGCATTTATATGAAAATATGCACCTTCTCAGCTAAACACCCAAGATACCTAGAGCGTGTCTTAAAAATGCTTTCTGTAAAACTACTGAAAGATAGTATTGCAGTTACATAAGAAAAAGGACGTCTTCCACCTCACGAAAGTATCCGTGAAGCGTAACCGTCCTTTCGCTTCAAACTAACTATTTCTTCAATGTCACAACTACTTTTCTGTAAGGCTCTTCTCCCTCACTGTGAGTTGTTACATACGGATCTGACTGGAGTGCTGAGTGGATGATTCTTCTCTCGTAAGGATTCATCGGCTCAAGTGCAACCGGTCTTCTGTTTCTCTTCACTTTATGAGCAATATTCTTTGCAAGATGTTTCAGTGTTTCTTCTCTTCTTGCACGATAATTCTCTGTGTCAAGTTTTACTCTTACATAGCCGTCCTGATGCTTGTTTGCAACACGGTTTGCAAGATACTGAAGAGAATCAAGAGTCTGTCCTCTCTTACCGATCAGGATTCCCATATGCTCGCCGCTCATGTCTACACATAAAGCGCCGTCTTTGTCGATCTCTGTCTTAAGAGCAACTTCCATTCCCATGGCTGCCAGTGTGTTCTTAAGGAACTCTTCTACAGCACTGATCGTCTGTGGCTGAACCTCAACCAGTTCTCTTTCTTTCTTCGGCTCTTCCTTTTTCTCTTCTTTTACCGCTTCTGCTGTCTCTTTCTTCGCAACAGGTTTCTCTTCTGTGCGAACTTCTTTTTTATAAGCAGGTTTTTCCGGTTTTACTTCTTTCTTTTCCGGTACTGCTTCCGGCTCTGATACTTCTGCCGGAGCTTCTTCAACAACAGGCTTCGGTTCCGGCTTTCTTCTTGCCTCGATCACTGCCTGTTTCATACCGATTCCGAGGAATCCTGCGCTTCCTTTTTCAATTACTTCATATTCCAGTTTATCGCTTGTTACACCTAACTGAATTAATGCTTCTGTAATAGCGTCATCTACTGTCTTGGCTGATACTCTGATACTACCGTTCATCTCGATATCCCTTCCTTTCTCAAACTCAGGTGCATAAACTATGCACCCGGTAAGGACAGACAACTATTTTTTAATTCTGATTCTTATTTTTTCTTTTTTCCTTTGGAATTTTCCGCCGGCTGCTCAGGTTTTTTCTCTTCTGTTTTAAGACCCTGATTGTATCTTGTTACCATATTTGCCTTTGATGCAAGACTTCCCGGTTTTGAATTCTGAGCTTTCTGCTGAGCCTGCTGGATCTTTGCTTCTCTCTCAGACTCATTCATTCCAGATTTTCCTTTTGTAACAGTTCCTACATTTCTTGTGCTTGTTGTAGCCATCTTGTTGATCTCTTTTGCAGGAGCTCCGTGTTTTTCACGCTTTTTCTGAGCTTTTTTCTGATTCTCTGCGATCATGTCCTCCAGAGATTTTGTATTCAGGTATTTATTGATTGCAAGCTGCTGTACGCATCTTACTGCTGCACTTGCTGCCCAGTAAAGACCAAGACCTGCCGGAAGTGTGAATCCGAATACTACGGAAATCAGCGGCATTGTGTATGTCATTGTCTTCATGGAGCTTGCCATCGGGTTATCCTTGTCATCCATTGTATCTGTTGCAGTCGGCTGCAGTTTTACACTGATAAACTGTGTCAGACCTGCGAGTAACGGAATGATTACCGCAAGGATAATTCCTTTAACAGATCCACTGTGGAACGCTGTTGTCAGCTGTGTCAGTGGCTGCTCTCCGATATTGATTCCGAGGAAACTGTTCAGATGTGTAACTTTCTCCATTGTCTGTGTTGCAACATCTGTGATGTTCGGCATCTTCTCAAGAAGAGTATTCCATGTAGAATCCTGGAATTTGTAGAGTGCATTTACAATTGTATCTACCTGTGAATAATCATAAGATTTTGCGCTCATAGCAACCGGACTTGCAGAACCGATTGTCTCCATGATCTTCTGGAAACCATCTGTTGCCATAATTGCGTTTGTTACTGGCAGATATACATCTTTTACGCCTTTAACGTATGTTGGAATATCACGGATGACCGGATACAGTGCAAAAAGAATCGGCATCTGAATCAGCATCGGAAGACATCCGCCGGTCATGGATGTACCGTATTTCTCATACACCATGTTCATCTCTTCCTGCTGTTTCAGCATAGAAGCCTGATCTGTCTTTCCCTGATATTTTTTCTGAATTTTTTTGATCTCAGGCTGCATAACAGCTGACATCTTTGAGAATTTCTGCTGCTTGATCGTCAGCGGGATCATCAGAGTGTAGATGATAATTGTGAAAATAATGATACATACACCAATATTCTCAATACCAATCGCACTCAGGACATTGAAGATCCCATTCATCACCTGACCTAACAGCCAGGCAATCTGTTTGATGATTGGCCAGTCCCCATAGCCAGAAGCTAAAAGTCCATAAACTTCCATTACTTATCCTCCTTAAGGTACCGGATCATATCCGCCTTTTGAAAATGGATTACAGCGCAGGACTCTCCAGACTGTAAGGGCTCCGCCTTTTAAGGCCCCATATTTTTGAATTGCCTCCAGCCCATATTGTGAGCAGGTAGGATAATATTTACATGTATTATACCCTTTTAATCCGGATAAATATTGTCTGTAAAAACGAATCATCCAGAGCAGGATGTACTTCATCTGCGCCACTTCCTTGTCATTGTCTTATCAGACATATATATGATGAAGCTTTCCAAGATGGATCAGTGCGCTTTCAACTTCATGATAATTCTTTTCTTTCGCACCCGTTCTCGCAATGATTACAATGTCATATCCACATTGGAAATGTTCTTCTGACAGTCTGTAACTCTCTCTTATCAGTCTTGCAAGATGATGTCTGACGACGCTGTTGCCTACTTTCTTGCTCACAGAGATACCGATACGATTCTTATTCAATTCATTCGGAATAATATACATTACAAGACATTTGTTTGCTAAGGACTTCCCGCTTCTGTAAACAGCCTGAAATTCCTTATTTTTCTTTAACGATTCGGAAAATTTCATCAATACCCTCTTCAACATTAATACTTTTAAAAAAATAAATGTAAATAGAAGAAAAGGCCACATATATGCGGCCTATGCTGATAACTGTTTTCTTCCTTTTGCTCTTCTTGCTGCCAGAACTTTTCTTCCGCCTGGTGTGCTCATTCTTGCTCTGAATCCGTGAACCTTAGATCTTGATCTTTTCTTTGGCTGAAATGTCATCTTCATATTCTTACACCTCCCTTTTACTGATATACCTTAATATAATAAAGTATTCACAAAATTAACTTGGTTTATCGCCTTCCTTTAAGAAGACACTGCTCTTAATTATAGTTGGAAACCCGTTTGAAGTCAAGCTTTCTCTGCAATCTTTCCTTGCAAATACGCGATTTTTTTTGTTTTTTATTATTTTTCTTCCTGATTTTTCTAAATTTTTTTAGTTTTAAGGAGGTTATACACCGTTTTTTCCTCGGAAAGTTTTCCACATTTTCGTTTTTTTAGTTTTTCACATACATGAAACTTTTCTGTGAAAAACTCTCTTTTTCCCTACATTTTTCTGAGAAATTTTATAGTTTTCCATATATATTTCCAGCTTATGTGGATAAAATTCATCTCTC
Organism: uncultured Mediterraneibacter sp.; assembly: GCF_934309415.1. Classification (GTDB taxonomy): domain Bacteria; phylum Bacillota; class Clostridia; order Lachnospirales; family Lachnospiraceae; genus Mediterraneibacter. Next base: position 176,678 of record NZ_CAKRDI010000002.1, on the reverse strand, counting down.
TGACAATCCTTGATTTTAAAATACTTAATTAGTTTCTCCACCTATCTATCCATACTCTATACAGTAGTTATCCACAAAGTTATTCACATATGTGGATAACTTGTGGAAATGCTGTTGGTAACCACTAAATATTGTGTTGAAAATTTTATTTTTTTCGACACTCTCTAATTTTTTTTCAATTTTTTCCACACTTACAACTACAGGTAACAAAAATATGGACATAGATTTTTTATTGCTTCCGAAACTTTTTTGTTGTAGAATGTAAATGAGAGAGTCTATCCGGTTCTCTCTATTTGCTATATTTATTTTTATTATTTTAACGAATTTTAATGAATTAGGAGTTTACTTTCGATGAACATTGTAGAACAAAACTGGGATCAGATACTAAATAAGATGAAGCTAGAATACTGCTCATCAAACATTTCATACACAACCTGGATTGCGCCTCTGACAGTCTATGAAGTCAAGGACAATACCGTATATATTCTTGTTAAATTAAAGGCAAGCCTTGAACATATAGAAGAAAAATATCTGCTTCCATTCAAAGTCTGCATCGCGGAAGTAACCGGTATTGAATATGAAGTAGCCTTTATTACAGACAATGAAACGGTCATCCAGGAGAAGAAAGAAACCGTTGTAAAAAATGCACGTGTAAATGCAATTTATGAAAAAGCAAATTTAAATCCCAAGTATACATTTGACACATTCGTAGTCGGAAGCAACAACAATTTCGCCCACGCTGCATCCCTTGCAGTTGCTGAATCTCCGGGCGAGATTTACAATCCGCTCTTCCTCTACGGAGGTGTTGGACTTGGAAAAACCCATCTGATGCACTCGGTAGCACACTATATTCTGGAACATGATCCCTCCAAAAAAGTGCTGTATGTTACCAGTGAAACATTTACGAATGAACTGATTGATGCTCTGAAAGTAGGTAAGAACGGAAATGAGCTGGCAATGACCACTTTTCGCGAGAAATACAGGAATAATGACGTTCTTCTGATCGACGATATCCAGTTCATTATCGGTAAAGAAAGTACTCAGGAAGAGTTTTTCCATACTTTCAACCACCTTCATGTATCAGGAAAACAGATCATCATCTCCAGTGATAAGCCTCCGAAAGATATCGAGACACTGGAAGCCCGACTCCGCACACGTTTTGAGTGGGGTCTGATCGCTGATATCTCCTCTCCTGATTATGAAACAAGAATGGCGATCCTGCGTAAAAAAGAAGAACTCGACGGACTGGAACGCTACCATATTCCGGACGAAGTTATGCAGTATATCGCAAACAATATTAAGTCAAATATCCGAGAACTTGAGGGATCCTTGAATAAACTGATCGCATTATCCAACCTGGAAAACAAGCCGATCGATATCCCTCTTGCTGCTGAAGCATTAAAAGATATGATCTCCCCTGACGACAGCCGGAATGTAACACCGGAACTCATTATTGATGTTGTATCCGAACACTTTAATATACCGGTTGCCGAATTAAAAGGGAAAAAACGTAACGCTGAAATCGTACTTCCACGACAGATCGTTATGTATCTTTGCCGTACCATGACTGACACACCGCTGAAATCCATCGGTGCGATTCTCGGTGGAAAAGATCATGCTTCCATCAGTCACGGTGTAAAGAAGATTGAACATGACATTAAACTGGATGAAGCACTTAACAATACAGTCAACATTATTAAGAAGAAGATAAATCCGGTGTAATGCCCCTTTATTATTAATAGGAAGAAAAGAAACTTTTTTGTGTTGATAACTATGTTGATAAAGTGTAGATAGCTATGGGAAACTATATGGATAACTTTTTTGTTGCTTTTTTTGACTTTTTTTATCTACATCGTTTCCACACGAAATTATTTTGATATCTACACAGTTATCCAAACACCCAAACCTTTGATTTATAAGGGCTGGAGACAGTTATCCACTTATCCACAGCCCCTAATACTGAGAATACGTAATTATTTTATATCTTTATTCATAAAATATCGACTTCTCAGCTTTTTCCACATAACAACTGAAAAACGAAAGGAGTTTTCTTTATATGAAAATCATATGCTCAAAATCGAATCTTGTAAAAGGAGTCAGTATTGTATCTAAAGCAGTTCCTTCAAAAACTACAATGCCAATCCTTGAATGTATACTGATTGATGCAACAACAGACGTAATAAAATTAACAGCGAACGATATGGAACTTGGTATTGAAACTACGATTGACGGTGATATTGAAGAACGAGGTTTAATTGCTTTAAATGCAAAAATCTTCTCCGAAATCGTAAGAAAACTTCCTGACAGTGAAGTTGTGATTGAAACAGAATCCGATAATCAGGCATTAATTGCATGTGAAAAAGCAAAATTCAATATTGCAGCACAGTCCGGTGAAGATTTCTCTTATCTTCCGGCAATCGAAAGAGATGATTTCATTTCTGTTTCGGAATTTACTTTAAAAGAAGTCATTCGCCAGACTATTTTTTCTATTGCTGACAATGATACAAACAAGATGATGACCGGTGAACTTTTTGAAATTGACAACAATGTTTTAAAAGTTGTTTCTCTTGACGGACATCGTATTTCCATCAGAAAAATTGAACTGAAAGATTCCTACAGATCGCGAAAAGTCATTGTTCCTGGTAAAACTCTTCAGGAAATCAGCAAGATCATCGGTGGTGAAGCCGAAGCTGAAGTTGAGATTTCGTTTACAAAGAATCATATTGTATTTGAATTTGACAGAACCGTTGTTGTATCAAGACTGATCGAAGGTGAATATTTCAGAATTGACCAGATGCTTTCAAGTGATTACGAAACAAAGGTCAGAATTAACAAGCGTGAACTTCTCGACTGTATCGACCGTGCTACTCTTCTGATCAAAGAAGGAGATAAAAAACCAATTATCATTGATATCAAAGATGAATCTATGGAATTAAAAATCAAATCTCAGATCGGATCAATGGATGAAGTGATCCTCTGTACAAAAGATGGAAAAGATCTGATGATCGGATTCAACCCGAAATTCCTGATCGATGCACTTCGAGTGATTGATGATGAAGAGGTTGACCTGTATTTCATGAATGCAAAAGCACCTTGCTTTATCAAAGATGAGGAACAGAGCTATATTTATCTGATTCTTCCGGTAAACTTTAATGCTGCAGTGTAAAAAATAAAACACAACATGTGTAAGAATAAATAGCACACAAAGGCCTGGTTACGGGCTAAGTGCGCCCTGCGATGTAACAATTTTGTAACAAATTTAATAAATAAACAAAGATCAATATCGTTGATGAAAATTAAAAGGAGAAGAAAATGGAGATTTTAAAACTTCGTGACAAAGATGAATTCATAAAACTGGGACAGGCGATCAAAGCAGCAGGTCTGGTAGAAAATGGTGTTGAGGCTAAGGAAGTGATCCAGAATGGCCTGGTTACGGTGAACGGAGAAATCGATACCAGACGTGGTAGAAAGCTTTATGCCGGCGATACAGCTGTTTTCGATGGAAATGAAATAAAAATTGAAAAATAGTGAAAAAACGTGTAGAATAATACATGTGGGAGTTTGTCTCCTGCGTTATTTTGTGATGATGGGATAAGTATGATAATCAGATCTTTAAAATTAAAAAATTATAGAAACTATGATTTACTGAATATGTCCTTTGATCCTAAAACAAATATTCTATACGGAGATAATGCACAGGGGAAGACGAATATTCTGGAAGCGTTATATCTGTCCGGTACTACGAAATCACATCGTGGTACGAAGGATCGTGATATGATTCAGTTCGGGTATGATGAATCCCATCTTGAAACGATGATTGAGAAAAAGGGAATTACGTTTCAGATAGACATGCATCTGAAGAAGAACAGTCCAAAGGGAATTGCGATTGACAAAGTGCCAATTAGAAGAGCAAGTGAACTATTTGGACTGGTTCATTTTGTATTTTTTTCACCGGAAGATCTTAATATTATTAAAGAGGGGCCTGCCGGAAGAAGGCGTTTTATCGATCTGGAGCTCTCTCAGTTGGATAAGATCTACCTGAGCAATCTGTCGAATTATAACCGGATCATCAATCAGAGGAATTCTCTGCTGAAAGATATCTACGGGCAGCAGAATCTTCTTGAGACACTGGATATATGGGATATGCAGCTTGCGGAATATGGGACAAAAGTCCTGGAGCGCAGAAAGCAGTTTGTGGAACAGGTGAATGAGATCATTTCAGAGATTCATTATCGTCTGACAGGTGGAAGGGAACGGATTACCTTGTCTTATGAATCGAGTACAGGCAATTTATCGCTGGAACAGGCTTTGAAGAAGAACCGGGAGAGGGATCTGCGTATGAAGAGTACGTCGGTCGGTCCGCACAGGGATGATCTGTGTTTTATGAGTGGCAATCTGGATATAAGAAAATTCGGATCGCAGGGACAGCAGCGAACGACTGCTCTCTCACTCAAATTGTCTGAGATCGAACTTGTGCGTCAGGTGATCAGGGATACACCGATTTTATTATTGGATGATGTATTGTCTGAACTGGATAAAAACAGGCAAAACTATTTATTGGACAGTATCCATGACATTCAGACGGTCATTACCTGCACCGGTCTGGATGAATTTGTAAATCATAGATTTTCAATCAATAAAGTGTTCCATATCCAGAATGGAACGATAGCAAAAGAAAACTAACTAGGGAGGTTGAAGAATGGGTGCATCAGGTACAGAATTTGACGCTGAATATGGAGCGGATCAGATTCAGATTTTGGAAGGATTGGAAGCCGTAAGAAAAAGACCTGGAATGTATATCGGCAGCACCTCAGTCAGAGGTCTTCACCATCTTGTCTATGAGATCGTAGACAATGCGGTTGACGAAGCTCTGGCTGGTTACTGTGACAAAATTCAGGTTGATATCAACAAGGATAATTCAATTACTGTTATAGATAATGGACGTGGTATCCCTGTAGGCATCAATCATAAAGCAGGTCTTCCGGCGGTGGAAGTTGTATTTACGATCCTTCACGCCGGCGGTAAATTTGGCGGTGGAGGGTATAAAGTATCCGGTGGTCTTCATGGAGTAGGTGCATCTGTTGTTAATGCTCTTTCTGAATGGCTCGAAGTAGAGATCTATCATGAAGGCAAGATCTATAAACAACGTTATGAGCGGGGAAAAGTCTGCTATAAGCTGAGAATTGAAGGAGACTGTGCCCCGGAACTGAGCGGTACAAAAGTAACCTTCCTTCCGGATAAAGAGATTTTTGAAGAGACAGTGTTTGATTATGGAACACTGAAACAGAGATTCCGTGAGATGGCATTCCTGACAAAGGGACTGAAGATCCATTTAAGAGATCTCAGAGGGGAAGACATCCATGAACATATCTTCCACTATGAAGGCGGAATCAAGGAATTTGTCACATACCTGAACAAGAGTAAAACAGCTCTGTATGAGCAGATCATTTACTGTGAAGGAACAAAAGACAACGTGTATGTTGAAGTCGCAATGCAGCATAATGATTCTTACAATGAGACAACTTATGGATTTGTAAATAATATTACAACTCCTGAAGGAGGAACTCATATCGCAGGTTTCAGAAGTGCGCTTACAAAAGTATTTAATGACTATGGCAAAAAAAATAAACTTCTCAAAGAGAGTGAACAGCTCTCCGGTGAGGATATCCGTGAAGGTCTGACAGCAATTGTCAGTGTCAAGATCGAGGATCCTCAGTTTGAAGGTCAGACAAAACAGAAACTTGGTAACAGTGAGGCGCGAGGAGCGGTTGATAACATTGTGAGAACACAGCTGGAGATCTTCCTTGAGCAGAATCCGAGTGTTGCGAAGCTGACAATTGAGAAATCAGTTATGGCTCAGCGTGCCCGTGAGGCAGCAAGAAAAGCCAGAGATCTGACAAGAAGAAAGTCTGCACTGGAAGGAATGTCTCTTCCGGGAAAACTGGCAGACTGTTCCGATAAAGATCCGTCCAAATGTGAGATTTACATCGTAGAGGGAGATTCCGCCGGTGGTTCTGCGAAGACTGCAAGAGACCGTGCAACACAGGCAATCCTCCCGCTGAGAGGTAAGATCCTGAACGTAGAGAAAGCGCGTCTGGACAAGATTTATGGAAATGCAGAGATCAAAGCGATGATTACTGCATTTGGTACAGGTATTCATGAAGATTTTGATATCAGCAAGTTGAGATATCACAAGATCATTATCATGACGGATGCCGATGTGGATGGTGCACATATTAGTACACTTCTGCTGACATTCCTGTATCGTTTCATGCCGGATCTTATCAAAGAGGGATATGTATATCTTGCACAGCCACCGCTGTACAAGCTGGAAAAGAATAAAAAAGTATGGTACGCATACAGTGATGAAGAACTGAATCAGATTCTGTCAGAAGTTGGAAGAGACAGTAATAACAAGATTCAGCGTTACAAAGGTCTTGGAGAGATGGATGCAGAACAGCTCTGGGATACTACGATGGATCCGGAACACAGAGTCTTGCTCCGTGTAACAATGGACGATGAGACATCTTCTGAACTGGACCTTACATTCACCACTCTGATGGGTGATAAAGTAGAGCCAAGACGTGACTTCATCGAAGAAAATGCGAAGTATGTACAAAACCTGGATATCTAGTATTTATAGCGACAGACCAGACAGGCTCGTTTTGGACTGGTTTGAGTTTACTCAAAAGCAGTTCTAAGCGAGACTGTCTGGGTTGGCATTAGAAATGCCAACCCAGCGAGAAAATCGCAAGATTTTTAACCTGGTATGAAGCGGGCGTATAAGATGTATTAAGAAAAAACAGATATACAATCTCAATAAAGGAGACAACAAATGGAAGACAATATTTTTGATAAAGTCCATGAAGTCGATCTGAAGAAAACGATGGAAACTTCCTACATCGATTATGCCATGAGCGTAATCGCTTCCCGTGCTCTTCCGGATGTAAGAGACGGTCTGAAGCCGGTACAGCGAAGAATCCTGTATTCTATGATCGAACTGAATAACGGACCGGACAAACCGCATCGTAAATGTGCGCGTATTGTCGGTGATACAATGGGTAAATACCATCCTCATGGAGACAGCTCTATTTACGGAGCTCTCGTTAATCTTGCACAGGACTGGTCTACACGTTATCCGCTGGTAGACGGTCATGGAAACTTCGGTTCTGTGGACGGTGACGGTGCAGCTGCCATGCGTTATACTGAGGCACGTCTGAGCAAGATTTCCATGGAGATGACTGCAGACATCAATAAAGATACCGTTGATTTCACACCGAACTTTGATGAGACAGAGAAAGAACCGTCTGTACTTCCGGCAAGATTCCCGAACCTTCTTGTGAATGGTACATCCGGAATTGCCGTTGGTATGGCAACGAATATCCCGCCTCATAACCTTCGTGAAGTAATCAACGCAGTTGTAAAGATCATTGATGATCAGATTGAAGATAAAGGTGAGACAACCATTGAAGAGATTCTTGAGATCATCAAAGGACCAGACTTCCCGACCGGTGCTGAGATCCTTGGAACACGCGGAATTGAGGAAGCATACAGAACAGGACGCGGTAAGATCCGTGTGCGTGCTGTGACAAACATTGAGCCGATGGCAAACGGAAAGAACCGTATCATCGTTACAGAGATCCCTTATCTTGTAAATAAAGCAAGACTGATCGAAAAGATCGCAGAACTTGTAAGAGATAAGAGAATCGACGGAATCACAGATCTGAGTGACCAGTCGAACCGTGAAGGTATGAGAATCTGTATCGAGCTTCGCCGTGATGTAAATCCGAACGTAATTCTGAATCAGCTGTACAAACATACACAGTTACAGGATACATTTGGTGTGATCATGCTGGCTCTGATCGGAAATCAGCCGAAGGTAATGAACCTTCTTGAGATGCTGAATTATTATCTGCAGCATCAGGAAGAAGTTGTTACAAGAAGAACAAAATATGATCTGAATAAAGCGCAGGAAAGAGCTCATATTCTGGAAGGATTACTGATCGCGCTGGATAACATTGACGAAGTAATCAAGATCATCCGTGGATCAAAGACGGTTCAGATCGCAAAAGAAGAATTAACAAAACGTTTTGGACTCAGCGATGTTCAGGCTCAGGCAATCGTAGACATGCGTCTCCGTGCTCTGACAGGTTTGGAACGCGAGAAGATTGAAGCTGAGTATGCAGAACTTATGAAGAAGATTGAAGAACTGACAGCCATTCTCGGAGATCGTAAGCTTCTGCTTGGCGTAATCAAAAAAGAGATTCTTGTGATCGCTGACAAATATGGCGATGAAAGAAGAACACATATCGGTTACGATGAATTTGACATCTCCATGGAAGATCTGATTCCGCGTGAGAATGTTGTAATTACAATGACCAAACTTGGCTATATCAAGAGAATGAGCATGGATACATTCAAGAGCCAGAACCGTGGTGGAAAAGGTATCAAGGGTATGCAGACTCTTGAAGATGATTACATCCGTGAGCTGTTCATTACAACAAGCCATCATTACATCATGTTCTTTACGAATACAGGACGTGTGTACAGAATGAAGGCTTACGAGATCCCGGAGGCAGGAAGAACTGCCAGAGGTACAGCGATCATCAATCTGCTTCAGCTTATGCCGGATGAAAAGATCACAGCGATCATTCCGCTGCGTGAGTATGAAGAAGGCAAATATCTCTTCATGGCAACAGAGAAAGGTCTTGTTAAGAAGACTCCGATCCAGGATTATGCTAACGTAAGAAAGACAGGCCTTGCAGCGATCGCACTCAGAGAAGATGACAAGCTGATCGAAGTTAAGATTACAGACAATACACAGGATATCCTGCTTGTAACCAAGTATGGTATGTGTATCCGCTTTAATGAGACGGATGTACGCTCTACAGGAAGAGTTTCCATGGGTGTACGCGGTATGAATCTCACAGATAATGACGTAGTCATCGGTATGCAGACTGCCAGCCAGGGCAAAGATCTTCTGGTTGTATCTGAAAAAGGTATGGGCAAGCGTACCAATATGGATGAATTTACACGCCAGAACCGTGGCGGAAAAGGTGTAAAATGCTACAAGATTACAGAGAAGACAGGTAATGTTGTAGGTATGAAAGCGGTAGATGAAGACAGCGAGATCATGATCATCAATACGGAAGGAATCATTATCCGTATGAAGTGTTCTGATATCTCTATCTACGGCCGTATCACTTCAGGTGTAAAACTGATTGATCTGAAGGAAAAAGACAAAGTAGCGAGTGTGGCAAAAGTAAGAAAAGCTTCTGCCGAGATCGATGGTGAGCAGGTAGAAATTTCTGCAGAAGAAGACAATGAAACAGAAAAGCCTGCTGAGACTGAGGAATAAAAGTTTGAAAGGTTCACAGGATTTTTTAAAAGCTGCATTATGCAGACAGAGTCTGTAATGTGTGAGACAGGAAGTTGAATTAGAAAAATTGTGAACGTATAGTAAAAATTAAAATCTACAGGAAATTATAACGGCTCATTTGTGAGTGGATGATTTCCTGTAGATTTTTTATTTTATAAAATATTTTTAGCTTTTTTAGCTGATTACTGATTATACGTTGGCTGAATCATGTAGCTGGCCGGCAAAATCTTGTGAAGGATAACAGACAAGACATTGTGCATGGGCAGAGTGTATATGAAAAGGCTTCTTTCAAATAGTGACATAGATTTTGTGGAAAATTTATTTCGTCGTTTATCATGGTTCATATTCATCGGCTTCGGTGATCAGATCATCCCAGTTTCCCCAGTGCGTATTTTTTATTCTGCGTGTGAAACGCTTAAATGGCCGATAACGCTTCTCTTCCATCAAAGGCACGGAATTCTCCTTGGAAGGGTAAGAAAGCGATTCTGAGGCTAAAATAGAAGCTCCTGAAGCATCTCTGCGACTTTGAATCAACAGTTCATCCTCGAATTCTTCAAAATCTTCCGGTGGAAGGTATTCAGAAGGAGTTGATTTCGCTCTGGTTTCCGAGGAGTGCAGAGAACGTCTGGATGAAGTTGATGGAGCTGTTGAAGCAGATGAATCTGCTAAGGTGGCGGAAGTTGTTGGAGCTTTGGAAGTCTTGGTTAAAGTTTGATCGGGGGTTGGGTGACTCAGTTTCATTTTCCCGTTTTTGTTGACAGACATGGTTTCTTGTTCCTCCCTTTTTGCTGCTTCTTTCCTGCAGCTTTGTAACAGCGATTCAAGATGATAGTTTTTCTGTAATGTTTCTTTATGCAGCAGACATGCAAGCAGAATGCCGTTGTCATCGTTATAATCAAGATTCTGTACGATGAATTCCGTCAGTTTATGAAAGGAATCGGACAGACTGCCCGAAAAAGACGGAACATAACAAAAATAAAAAGGCTGTTTTGTCTGTTGTTCTGACGGTTCTCTTGGTTCAAAAATACAGTCCGGATGAAGCAGGATACAGTCCGGATTCAGAAGATAATTTCCCAGTACATGGGTAAGATCGATCAGCTGGTTGATCAGAAGATTTAAAGTTGAAAAAGAAATCTTCTGTTTGGTATATTTCTGAGAAAATGGCAGCAGTTCCTGAACCGGGTAAGTATATCTGCTCTTTCCTTCCAGTCCGTTTCCTGCAATCTTTAATAATCCCGGAACAGAGTTGTTTTTCAGCATTTTGATCTGATAATCTTCTGTATATGGGGCAGAGGTATCTACAACGAGGCAGGAACGATTCCAGTTATTTTCAAAAGTAAGTTTCAGATTCATTTCTTCCATCGCATATACTCCTCCGGGTTAACAATGAGAGCCTGCTGTATGACGTGTAGTTTCATCCGTCCTTTTTGTGCAGTGACATCAACAGTAATCTTCTTGTCTGTCTGAGTAATCGAAAGGCTGGGATGTGTCATGCAGATTAATTTATGTTCGATTCGTTCCTGAAAAAATCCTTCCAGATTGTATTGTTCAGTTCCTCTGCGGCGTGCAGTCTGTGTGCCGAGAATGGCAGTTTCTGCTGCCGTTGCATTTAAGATAATCTTGTCATGATAATAAAATACGGTGAAAATAACCAGCATAAAAAGCAACAGGATCAGGGGCATGATATAAGACATTTCTACAATGGAACTGCCGCGGACAGTTCGGAGATTCTGGAAGAAATGTCTTTTAGCAAATAAGTATTTTCTCCGAGAGTTAATAAAGTCCAAGTAAGACACCTCCTATGTAAGCGATGGTAAGAAAAGGGACAAAAGGAAACGAACTTTTTCTTGAAAAATGTTTTCGGATCAGCATAAAGATTGAAAACAGTGCAGCCGTGGAAAAGGCGATCATCAGCAAACTGAGCAGATTCCACAGACCAGTCAGACCTCCGATCAAAAGAATTAAAATACTGTCTCCGTAACCAAAAGATTCGCGAGTGACTTTACTGAGAAGAAGAAAGAAAATGCCAACTGCCATTCCGGAGACGATCAGGGATGGGGAGGGAGGACTGGTACTGAAAAAGGTTGAGCCTGTTCCAATCTTTCTGCCGATGATCTGATAAAGAATCACGAAAGGAAAACCGGCAAAAAGCAGGAGCAATGGAAGCTCTTTTTTACGGATATCTAAAAAAGATAAAAGGATCAGATAAAGTGTAAAAATCAAGTTCCAGAACATTTGGAACAACCTCTCTTTCCATGTAAATTTGATTTTTTGACTGCTTTGATCGTTCTTTTAAGACCACGGCAGTTTAAAGAATTATGATATTTATTTCCGTATTGTGTGATATAGACACCAGTCAGCGGAGAACCGTAAATGCAGGAATCACAGGGGTGATATTTGCCTCCGGCTTTGTTGCGCAGGGAGGAAAGACCGGTGTATGGAACGTAACTGATTGAAAGTTGAAGATGAGGACAGTGATAGTCCTTATGCCAGACCAGTCCATGCTCGGTTACATAGACGATTGTTGGATCGTTGTTATCCAGATGTCCGTTCATATAGCCGGTCCAGGAATGGATTTTAAACTGGATCTGTTGTCTGGCAGTGGGGGAGCCGAAAACAGGCAGTGGGATGCGTATTTTGTAGTTAACTGTAACATTTATCTCTCCGGTACCAGGATTTAGATAGGATCCAAAACAGTTGATAGAGGAAGCTCCATCTTCAAGAAGACTGTGTTCGAGACGTTCAGCTCCTACCAGTTGAATGAGATCTGATTTGAATTTAATCGTATTAAATACAGGTGTTAAAACAGTTGTTTTATATGCGCTTTTAGCAGCATTCTGAGAGGCATTCAGGAGAGTGATTTTAATATTCTGAAGTTCCATCAGATAGATCAGACAGAGCATCGCGAAGAAAAAAAGTGGAACAGCAAATGCTGCTTCAATGGTTACACTGGCGTTTGTCTTCAGTGCAGATGCCCTTTCTTTATTTGAACATTTTATATAATCTTTATTTGTTGGCATCGCAGTTTATCCTTTCTAAAAAATATGAGGGGGACTCCCACGCGAGGGGGGGATGTGGGAGTGAATTACTTGGGAATTCAGGAGTGCGAAAGGGCATCTGTACTGAAGACAAATAGCCAATAAAGTACTCAATCAGTTGTAGCCAAAGTATGCAGGAAAAGTGTAAGTCAGGTTTCCGTAAATCTGTACAGTGTTTTCTAATTCCAGTTTGGTAACGCAGTGGTCTACACGAAACAGAGTGTTGTCCTGTAAGGAATGAATATTGGATTCGATTCGGTCAAGGCAACGCATATTGAGGGTTGCAGGATTCTGCACAAAAAGCATGAGATGCAGGCTATCCTTGTAAGAAAAGCCATGGGGATCTTCTTTTGCCATTAAACGCTTTTTAGAAGTAAGTAATTCAGGTAAAGCCGAAATCGTCAGAGTCCAGTTGGAGCTGTCTTTCAGCAAAGAGATACGTTGTCCGGCGAGAAGTGTTCTGAGTTCCAGGATACTTTCTCCGCATGCCCAGGTAAAAAGTAAAAGTTCAGTTACAATTTTTTCTGCCTGAGGAACTAAAAGCAGGGAGCAAACTGTCAGTGCCAGAGCTTCAGCTTCAGACTTTTTAGTCGTATCCTTTTGCAGATATAAAAAATTTATACCGCAGCGGATCAGGAACAGTCGAAACATTGCAGCCTCCAGATTGGCTTTATCAGAGTTTTTGCCAAAAAGCATGTATTCTACTTCATACTGTAAAGATTTATCAGAATCTGAGAGCTGCTTCCTGGAGGAACTGGCTGGTGTGTCAGACTCGGAGGCTGCAGTTTGAACCGCCGGTAATGAGGAGGAAGCAGTGTTTGTATCAGGTAAAGCGGGCAGACTCTCCTGCTGCTCATCGGAGGATGATGTACCGGAGGATGCGACAGCAGTGCTGAAATTGTGTAACAGATAGTCATCAAAGAGTAACCTGGAATATATATTATTTGCGGAGGTTCTGACTGGAAAAGAGCCACGGCCATTTTTTAAGTTTCGATAAGAAGGCTGGGAGTCCAGATTAATTTCTTTGTGGGAAAGAGTATAATTTTCAGGAAGAATCACAGAAAGAATTCCGTCAGATTCCACTTTCTTCATGATATTAAATGGATTTTCAGAATCAGGAAGAGCAGGAACGGCCGGAGTGGTTTCCGAAGTACCCGCTGAGTCCGGCAGAGAACTGTCAGAAGCATCTCCTTCACCAGTGTTCCCGGCAGAATCTAAAAGGTCTTTAATATCCTGTGTGACCTGGGATTCTTTTTCAGCCGTTTCTTTCTCTTCAATTTCTGTTTCTTCCCATTCAGGGACATACGGAAGGTATTTTTGAATCTGCTTTATTCCAAAGTTTTCCACATAGTCTAAAACCTGTTCCCGAAAAGCCTGTCCATTATTGTCAGTCAGATATTGGATTGCAAGTATGTTGTGATCAATATTCTCGGTGCCGTAATAGTGCATTCGATTGATAATCTGCTGCTCTTCTGCTGTCCCGGAATTATAGCTTTCATCCATTCCAAAGACGTGGTAATTGGTAAGAAGATCTTTGTGATATTCACCAAATACAGAATAAATTGCACGGTCGGTTGCAAGCCTGCCCAGATTTTTGGATGACTGCAGTGTTGCAGCTTCCAGTACTCCCATGATAAAAGAGATGAGAAGGACCAGTGCAAGACTTAGAAAAGCGGTAATTTCGCCTTTCGCGGCTGCCGTGGAGCGGGAGGAATGTATTTCAAGTGGTGATTTTGAAGAATGCATCTGTTTTGTAGTATTCGTGGCAGCGGTACTCTTTAGAACAAGAGAACAAATCGGTTGATAAAAGTTGATTTTCTGGAACAAAGTTTTCTCCTCCTGACAGATGGCGCATGGTAACAGTACACTAGATTGCAGGAATGATTTTTCAGACACGCTCTAGTTATATCTTTGTAGATCAGAAGTTAGCACTTTCGCTTGTGATTTTTTCAAAAATGTCAGTAATCAGTTCGACCAGATTGTCTTTGAAAATAACAAGCAGAGCAATGATAATTACAAGGATCAGTACCAATTCAATAACGGTTACACCGGATACATAACGATGCTGGATCAGGAAATTTTCCATCTGCTGGAAAGAAGACAGTGCTCGATTTCTGAATTTACAGAGTTTCTTTTTAGTTCTTTTGACAAATTTACCAGATTTTTTCTTTTTAGAATTTTTCATAGACAGTTCCTTTCTTGTGAATTGATAACAGAGTTGAAGAGTTAAGTTATAGCTGTAAATAAAACAGATATCTGGAATCAGCTTTGAAGGTAAGTGAATGGATCAGTTAAATTTGAATCGAGAAAAATGCCGGTACGGTGACGATGATAAATACAACGGACAGCATCATAAAAAGTGGAATAATCAGTTTGGTTCCGGCTTCTTCGCCTAACTGTCGTGCCAGTTTTTTTCTCTCTTCAAAAGCTTCTTCTGACTCCTGAACCAGCAGTGTGGTCAGTCCTTTCGAGCCTTTTCTGAGATTTTGTGAAAGCAGTGTTCCAAATTTACGATATGCAGAGACCTGACAGCGTGTTCCGAATTCTTCATAGCACTCTCCTTCCGGACAGCCAGTCTGGATCTTGTGCATGATATAGCGCATCTCTTCATAGGCAGCCTTTTTCCCGGTAAATGAAAGATTCTTTTGATAATCCTGAACAATTTGAAACCATGCCTTTCTTACGGTCATACCGGCACTGATGTACAGGCTGAATTTGTTGATGATCTGTGGATAATCAAGCTGCATTTGACGGATACGACTTTTGTTCAGTTCCTTTTTTCGCTGACTTTCATAAATACAGATCATAATGGCACATACAATACCTAAAAGGAGGAGGCCAAAAGAACGGGTATTTGTCAGATAAGACCAGGAGATCTTTTCTTTGCCGATTTCAGAAGGAAGTGGAAGATATTCTTCTGTTTTGGTGTCTTCATCTGCCTGTTCAAGCTGTTCGTTTAATTGCTTCATCAGAGAATCTTCCCGGTCGAGCTTCGGAGGAAAGATACGGACAAAGAACTCTTCTGCTGTTTCTTCTGTTTCGTATTTCAGTATGGCTGTCAGTTTTACAAGAGTTCCTTCTTCGGTCAGATTTTTTTCAATCAGGTGTCCTTGTATATTCATTGCGTCATAATGATCCAGTTCCCAGCTGACAGTAATTCCTGTATCGGGGATCTCAGAAACAAGATCCAGATCAGAACGGACTTCTTCCAGTGATTCATTCTCACCTTTGATCAGTTCAGGTAAAGTTTCAGCAGCTTTTTCGAAGATAGAATCCAAAGCCTCACTGCTGTATCCGCGTTCAGAGACCTGTACTTCGATTTCTTTTTTCAGATCTCCGATCTTTACTTTTAATTTTTGCTTTGTTTTTCCGCTTCCGTAGTCGTTTCGTTCCAGAATATTCTGGCCGTTTGCATTCGACTTTAATTCTTTAGAATTGTCCACGTAATAGAGAAGAAAAAAGCAGACGATGGAAATAATAAGAAACATTCCGGCCTTCTGGTATGTGGGATGGCGGATCATGTGGATGAAGGTGGTTTTCAAAGAACGGTCAGGGCCGGCTCTGTTTAAATGCATAAGGGTAGTCTCCTTGTTTTGTGGTGAATTTGATAAATTTGATAGTAAGTGGTGTTAATGATATTCTGAAAAGAAATCAGATTTCAATTCGAGTCAGCTTTTTTCCAAGCATATAGGCAGTCAGGTAAAGGATCAGGGCTCCGGTCATCACTGCGATTCCAGCAAAATTTCCGTACAGAACCTGAAAAAAATCACCAAAGGTCAGCTTCATGTATAAAATGATTCCAAACGGGATGAAACTCATGATTTCAAATTCCATTTTTTTAGCCGCAAGCATGGTCTGAATTTCTTTTTCTGTATCGATTTTGTCGCTGATAATCTTAATTGCATTTCGGATGATGGCAATGCTGTCTCCACCACTTTTTTTGGCAGAGATGAATACATTCACAAAATTTTCTACATCTTCCTGACGAACGCGGGCTGCAAATTCGGAGAGAACCTGTCCCACCGGAATATGAAGACCGATCTGACGAACCATCAGACTGAATTCTTTACTGATACGGCAGTCTGGCCCATACATAGGCATGAGATCATTCTTTGTTTCGAGAATCGCATTCTCAGAGGAATAACCTGCTTTTAAGGCACTGGCGAGTGTCTGAATACTGTCACGAAACTGACTGCGGAATTCCAGCTCTTTTTTTCTGGTGCACTCTTCCATCCATTCACGGAAATAGAAAAACCAGATGGGAAAAAGAACAATCCCGGGAAGAGCGGATTCATAAAACAGATAAAGAACTGCGACAAAAAATACGGTACTTTTTGTAATTCCAACCATATATTCATGCCAGGTGATATCCTGCAGCCAGCAGCTTTTCCTGATCTTTGAGGTCATGAACCTTCATAAGGCGTCCTTTAATTTTTTCATTTTCCATTCCCTCCTCTCTGAATTCATAAAGTGTACGTGTCTGGATACATCCATTTTCGTATCCGGTTACTTCTACGATCTGCAATAATTTTCGACTCTTGTCACGAAGTCTTCCGAGATGAATAATGATGTCGAGCGCGGAGGCAATCTGACGTTGAATGGCTTCCAGTGGCAGGTCGATTCCCATCAGCATCATGACTTCCAGACGTTTCAGCATATCAGCCGGATTATTGGCATGTCCGGTAGACATAGAACCACTGTGCCCATTCAACATAGCGGAAGAAATCATATCAACTGTTTCATCGCCACGTACCTCACCAACGACGATACGGTCAGGGCGCATTCGCAATGCAGATTTGATCAGATCGCGGATGGTAACAGCGCCCTCTCCTTCCAGATTAGGACCACGGGCTTCTAGTTTTACGAGATTCAGAACACCCTGAATCTGAAGCTCCGCGTTGTCTTCGATTGTAATGAGACGTTCTTCTTTTGGTATAAAATTTGACAGTGCATTTAAAAACGTAGTCTTTCCTGCTCCGGTTCCGCCACTGACGAAAATATTGTATTTAGAACGAACAAGAATTTCTAAAAATTCCGCTGCTTCGGCCGAAATACTTCCAAGCTGGATCAACTGATGAATGGTTACAGCTTCTTTGGGAAATTTTCGGATGGTAAGAATCGGTCCGTTGACAGCCACAGGTTTCAATACGACATTCACACGGGAGCCATCTTTTAAACGGGCATCTACAATCGGTGATGATTCATTTACATAGCGGTTTGATTCTCCGACAATCTGCTGGATCACATCTAAAAGCCGGTCTTCGGATAAAAAATGCTTATCTGAACGGTACAGACGTCCTCTTTTTTCATAAAAAATCTGTTCCGTCCCATTTACCATGATTTCAGTAATATCATCATCTTCGAGCAGTTCCTGCAGAATATCCAGCTTGCGGAACGCATTGAAAAGTTCCCGGCTGAGTCTGATCTTGTCGTTTAAAGACAGATATTCCTGTGCAGAAGCGTCGTCAAGCACAGTGTGGATCAATTCCTGAAGTTCTTCATCTGTAATCTCACGGGTCAGATCCATGCGGAGCAGAATCTGCTCATAGAAGTCTTCGCTGTGGATCTTATGTTTTACTCTGGCCATCTGTGTATACCTCGTTTCTCTGAGTTGTCTTACGGACAGACTTGATCCGTCTTCTGACAGTATGTCTCAGGATATCTCCATATCCAGAAGAACGTAGATCTTCCTCGTACTGCGCCAGCTTTACTTTGGCGGTCGGTTCTTCAAGATAAGGTGTATAAACTTTTGTACAGTGCTTTAAAACCTCATACAGACCATCAATACAATCGCCGAGATCCAGGATTAAAACCCGATAAATACTTTTTTCAAGAAGCATATTAAAAAGTTCTAACCATTCACTGCTTTGCACAGAACAAAGATCCTGATGATGCCGAATTGGAGCAAGATAATCCAGGTTTTCAATTTGTCCGATCATAGTACTGAGTTTTAATCCGAGGTTCATATTGTCCTGTCGCATGAAGTAAAGTAAATCTTCCAGTGTCTGTCCATTCTTTTCCGGAAAAGATTCCGGATTACCGCAATAATCTTCCAGATTCAGGTAAAGTACGGATGTGGTTTGGGAAAGCTGCTTTCCAAGACGCAGAGCAAAACGTGTTTTACCGATGCGGTGAACCGGTGAATAAATGCCAATGATTCCATGAACAGAGGAGTCGGTGGCAACCTTTTGCGGTTGAAGCCGGTACTCTCCTGCTTTTGCAGTCTCAGGCACAGTTTCGCCGTGCATTTTTTCAGACGAAGAAACTGCAGAGACGGATGAAGTTGTATCTGGTTTCAAGGAATCCTCTACTGTAAAGTCTGATGTTAATGATTCAGACTGTGAAGCTTCCGTATGCAAAGCTGTAGATACAACGCCTTGCCTGTCTTTCGGCTGTAGCAAAATAGTATGAATCTGTGCAAGAATCTGATCGGCTGCCTGATAACGGAACAAAGGATGTTCTAATGGATGATCAGAGGTTGAAGCTTCGTGTGCATGCGATTCTTCTGTGAAAAAAGGAGATGCACGTGCAGTGGAACCGGAAGGTTCTTTACATCCGGTAAGTAAAAAACGTACAGATGCAGGAATATGATAACGGTCTGTACAGGAATACTCTTCTCCAATCAGTAAAATCCGAATGTTCTTATTGGTTGAAAAGGTGCTTAAATTTTGAATGTCATGAAACAGATGAAACTGATACTCATCGGTCAAGTGTTCACTTAGAAATTTCAGAAGATATTCTGAATACTCTTTCTGCGTGTCGCAAATAACAAAATGAGGCGTATCCCTTACTGTTTCTTTCAAAGTGTTTGTCATAATTCGAAATAATGCTGCGATTTACAGCTCCGAATAATAAAGATTATCTGCCGGATGTTCAAGTTCCGGTGAAACTAAGACGCATCAGAGATCCCCCGATCTGCTGATGTGTTAACAGGTGATGTCCTGTCGGTAAAACGCATTATATACATGCAAAATTGTTTTGTCCATATCAAAAAACGAAAAAGATATTTTTTGTAAGATTGTCACAAAATCTGATACCAAGTGATTCCGTAAAGCAGGCAAACCCCAGGAATACCAAGGGTTCCGGATGTCAAAAAGGAAACAGGATTCAGACCGACATTAATTGAAGAATCAGCAGGAAGAACCCACTGGTTGATGAAAAAAATCAGGAACATACCAAGGACGGCACGAACCAGAAAAAAGAAAATAAGAGACTGAAATCGCTTCTTCATAATGTCGTATCCTACATAAAACGGTTAGTTTATTATATAAAATAATTGTGTTGTTAGACCTTAAAATTTCGAAATTATGAAAAAAATATAAAAAGCTATACAAGTGAAAAAATTCGGGGTATGATATTAAAAATACAGTTGGATTTAGAAAAGAGGCAGGGACTGCATGAACTTAAAAAAATTTCCGGAAGCGATCTGTACAGTACTCCTGATCGCAGTGAATATAGCAGTATTTCTTGTGTTAGGATTTCTGGGAAATACGGAAGATGGATATTTTATGGTGATGCATGGAGCAATGTATGAACCGATGGTCGTAGAACAGGGAGAATACTACCGAATCTTTACAAGTATGTTCCTACATTTTGGAATTGAACATCTGATGAACAATATGGTGCTGTTAGGAGCACTTGGATGGAATCTGGAGCCGGTAGTTGGTAAAGTGAAATACCTTCTGATCTATTTTATCAGCGGAATCGGCGGCAACCTGTTCTCTTTATGGTGGAATGTAATGCAGGGCGAACAGGCCGTTTCAGCCGGGGCATCTGGAGCAATTTTCGGACTGATGGGCGCACTGCTTTACGTTGTGATCGCTAACAAAGGAAGACTGGGAAATCTGTCAGGAAAAGGAATGGCTTTTATGGTTTTTCTTGGCCTGTATTTTGGATTCACAAGCAGCGGTGTAGATAATACAGCACATGTAGGTGGACTGGTCTGCGGTTTCCTTGTTGCGTTGATTTTGTATCGAAGAAGGAAAGAATTCTAAATCTTGTCTGATGTGTACAAAGGCAGCAGAGCCTGAGAGGCAAAACTGATTTTGCAGATACACAGGATTCAGACAGGAAGAGTCAGTGAAAAAACGGTTCCATTTACAGCATCGGACCGGGCGGTCAGGGTACCGCCATGAGCTTCGGCAATCCGTCTGGAAATAGCAAGTCCGAGGCCGGTACCATTTTCTTTATATGTGACAAATGGGTCAAAAATTGTCTGGATAACTTCATCCGGGATGCCAATTCCGTTGTCCTGACACTGAATCAGAATCTGGTCATTGATTCGTTCAGCCGAAAAGAAAATAGACGCATTTTCGCTGCTACTGACAGCTTCTTTTGCATTTTTAAGCAGGTTAAGAAGCACTTGTTCCAGTTTGTTTTTATCTCCGGTAAAATTCCCCATATCAGGGTGGATGCGAGATGCAAAGTTGATATCAGATTCTTCAGAATCAAGAGAAATTGCGAAAGAAATCGCGACATTGCGAAGCAGTTTTTCAATGCTGAATACAGAAGGATGCAGAGTATTTCCGTTGTTGAAGGTGGAAAGTTCATTCAAAAGACTGCACATAAAATCAATGTCTTCCATCGTCTGATTCCAGTTAAAAAATTCTTTTACTTCCGGGTGCTGTTTCTGCATGATCTGCAGCGAAGAAGAGATCAGTGTCAGCGGATTGCGGATTTCATGGGCAATGGTGGACACAGCCGACTGATGATTTTCAAGAAGCTGTGTAATGATCTGCCTGGCGTCTTCGTTCTCTTCCATGAGACGGTTCATCTTGTTGATATCGATGTTTGTAAGCATATGGTACTCCCCACTTTCATAATAAAAATTGATAACAGGAATAGTATGTTCAACTGATTATTTTATCATTCACACAAAAGCAATTCAAGAAAAATCGTTCGACCTTTTACGACCTGAAAAACTGCTTCTCTTTTTTCCAAAAATAGTCTATACTACAGGTAAATGCTATTACAGTGTGTCTGAGACTTAGATCTAAATAAATTATTACGATGAATGATCTGGAGAATGCACGTTTTAGCCTAAAAAATACTTTCTGAAAAGAGGAATAAATCATGAGAGATGATAATTGTATATTTTGTAAAATAGCTGCAGGAGAGATTCCGTCAGCAACACTTTATGAGGATGATGATTTCAGAGTAATTCTGGATCTTGGACCGGCATCAAAAGGACATGCACTGATCCTTCCAAAGAATCATTACCGTAATTTATATGACATTGATGATGAAGTAGCTTCCAAAGCAATTGTTCTTGCCAAAAAGATGGTAACGAAGATGACAGATGTGCTGGGATGCGATGGATATAACGTGGTTCAGAACAATGAGGAACCGGCAGGACAGACTGTATTTCATTTTCACATGCATCTGATCCCGAGATATAAGAATGACAACGTAGGACTTGGCTGGCATATGGGAGAACTGACAGAAGAAGATAAGAAGGAAATTTTGGAAAAAATAAAATAATACCGGAGAAAATATGTTAACAGGAAATAGAGAATTTAATGAAATCTATGAAGAACACAAAGATTTCATCCTGAGAACGGCATATAAATATTCAGGTAGTAAAGAGGCAGCAGAAGATATAATGCAGGAAACTTTTCTGAAGCTGTACATGGGATACGACACAATGAAGAAGGATAATATTTCTTCCTGGTTGTATACGACTGCGAGGAATCAGGCATTGAATTACCGTAAGAAAATGCGGAGAGAAGAACTGACCATTGATGATGAGTTCAGTTTTGTGCCGGAGCCAAAAACGCGCAGTACAGAGGAAGACTACATGGAGGATGAAAGCGAAAGAGAACGCAGAATTCTCCATGAAAAGATATTTGATGGTCTGATGAAGAAAAATCCAAGATGGCATGAAGCGATTGTACTTGTGTATTATATGAAGGTGCCTCAGGCGAAGGCGGCGGAACTGATGGGAATTAATCTGAGAACGATCCACAGTTTGCTGCACAGAGCAAGAAAATGGATTGAAAAGAAATATGGAGCAGAATACGAAGAAATGAACCGGGAAGACTAAAGGCTTGGAGCAGACTTTAATGCTTCCCGGCAACTTTTTATGTAGTGTAAATCAGATAGAGTGATTATTGATACTGCTTAAATCACATCTAATTACTTTACTGGTTACAGGTTACCTGTACACAGCAACAGTTTATCTGGCAGCAGCATCCTCAATCAGTCCGATAATCGTGGCGATCGGATCCTGCTGACCTGAGTTATGCATAGCATTAACAAAGGTGTCACGGTTTTCATAAAGATTATGAACTGCATCGAGAAGTGCTTCTTTTGTAAGCTGTTCTTCTTCAATCACAAGACTGAATCCCTGACGTTCAAAAGAGCGTGCATTCAGAATCTGGTCTCCACGGCTGGCTCTTGCAGAAAGTGGAATCAGAAGATTTGGTTTACGAAGAGCAAGCAGTTCGCAGATTGCATTTGCCCCTGCTCTGGATATTACGATGTCGGCAAGCGCGAAGAGATCGCGCAGTTCATCTTTGATGTATTCAAACTGACAATAACCTTCTGTTCCTTTCAGAGATTCATCCATTTTGCCTTTACCGCAGAGATGAATGATCTGGAATTCCTTCAGAAGTTCCGGAAGTGCTCCGCGTACAGCTTCATTAACTGCAACGGCGCCAAGACTTCCGCCGATTACGAGAATGACCGGTTTGTCAGGTGTGAAATGACAAAGATCTAAGGCTGCAGCTTTATCCCCGGTAAGGAGTTCCTGACGGATTGGAGAGCCAGTGAGAACGGCTTTTCCTTCCGGAAGAGAATCCAGTGTTTCAGGGAAATTGCAGCATACTTTTACAGCAGAAGGAATGGCAAGTTTATTCGCCAGTCCAGGAGTCATATCTGATTCATGGATAATTACCGGTACTTTACAGCGCTTACCAGCGAGAACAACCGGTACGGATACAAAGCCGCCTTTGGAGAAAATAACATCAGGCTTAAGTTTTTTGATAAGTCTGCGGGCTTCACCAAAGCCTTTTATAACACGGAATGGATCTGTAAAGTTCTGTACGCTGAAATAGCGGCGAAGTTTACCAGAAGAAATTCCATGATAAGGGATACCAAAAGGTTCGATCAGTTCCTTTTCAATTCCCTTGTAAGAACCAATATATTGGATATCATAACCCAGTTCCTTAAGACGTGGAATGAGGGCTATATTCGGAGTGACATGTCCGGCAGTACCTCCGCCGGTCAAAATGATTCGCTTCATTGTAAAAAACCTCCCAAATTTGTGTCAATATACAGTTTCAGTATTAATCTTATTTGGGAAAATGTCAAGAAAAAGAGATAGGGTTATTGTGTAATATGGTGCGGGAGTTAGTGGTTATTGTTCAAAGCATAGCTGCAAACAGTAACAGTTAGTGTTCGCAGAGTACCTGTAAACAGTAACGTATGGGAACCGATAAGAAATAAAGGTGTTAAGTAGAATGAAAAATCTGAAGAAAATATCGCTTGAAGATGAAATCAACAGAGAAGGAAAACAGATAGAAGACGAAATCCGGGCCGATCAGGAGCTTGAGGATATAAAAGTATCGGACGATTTGGAATCCGCTCTTTTTAACAAAATTCAGGAATATGAATTCGACAAGAAAGTAACCACAATTGTACGGAAGAAAAAACGCAGGACTTATGTTCTGGTTGGAATTGCGGCTGTGCTGATTATGATGCTTGGGAGCGTGATGACGGCAGTGGGGAGTAAGTCTTATGGGAAATTGCCGTGAGAGAAGGATGATGGGGATGAAACATTTTCTTACTTAGATGTTGAAGGTATGGAGACGAAAGAGTCAGAAGATATTGATGAGGTGAGTGTATATAAAGAGATTACAAAAAAACTAGGAATTTCACCTGTTAGAATTATGGAAAAACCAGATGGAATGTATTTAAAGGATTACAATATAGATGAAAATCAAAATAAGGCAATACTATTTTATACGTATAATGGGGAAAATATAAGGTATTCTATGTATATGAACAATTCAGATTCGTCACTGGGTCAAAAAACATTAGATAATTTAGAAAGTGAATACATTATAGATAATAACCAACATAAAATAGCGGTCGAAGAATATAGGATAGATAATATGAGTGAGAAAAGATATGTAGCTGAATTTACATATCTAGATGTACAATATCAAATAAAAGGAATAATGAAAAAGGATGAGATAGATAAAATTTTAAAAAATTTATTTTTTTTACAAAAATAGCGTAAGTTTTTCTCTATAGGATTGTTTATAAGTATAGAGGAGGGAATAGAATATATGAAAAGAAGAGTAATATCGCTATTGACAAGCTGTCTTTTATTAGCAGGAATGTTAACAGTTTCTTCACATGTTGATATTAATGCATTAGAAAACAATTCTATAGATGGTTCATATTTAACAGAAAATGAATCTTCCGTAGGGAAAACTGCAGATAATGATTTGGAGAGAGGAGTCCATTTGATGGATGGTGAATGTTCCATTTCAAAAGCAGGAACAAAAAGAATTTATACATATGGAGCAACAACAGCAAATCATACAGTAGATTATTTAGCAGTGATAGTGTATGTTGATCGTTATAATGAGGAAAATGATCGTTGGGATCAAATTGATGTATGGGCTAAAGAGGGAAAAGAGGATTATTTTATTTGTACTTCAAAGTCCATTACTGTAGATCGTGGTTACTACTATAGAGTTCATGCAGATCATATTGTAGAAAAAGATGGTGTGTATGAGGAAACCGCATCTTTAACCAATGGCATCCTTGTACCAAAGTGATTCTCACAATCACACTTTAAAAACTGAATAATTTTGTTCTTAGTCCCCTTGGGTTCATTCCTTGAGTTCTAAAAGCAGCCGCTGGATGAAACTCAGTGTAACTCATAAACTAACATTTAAAAAATAAAAAAATAAAATGAAAGAAGTATGAGAACCTGTTCCCGAAACACCACATTTACTGAGCGACGTTCAGCGACTGCTTTCAGAGCTCAAGGGAGACTGAGACAATCAGGAGTAATGCAAGAAAGGAGTTAAGGCGAAGCTCCTTTTTTGCATTCTAAAAACTATTCTGCGATTGCTTCTTTTAACGCCTGTGCCAGCTGATCAGGGCATGATGTGTTCTTAAATCCGCATTTAATTCCCTCAAGACGGGAAATCGCTTCATTTACGTCCATTCCTTCAACCAGATGGGAGATACCCTGAAGGTTTCCATTACATCCACCAACAAATGAGACATTATGAATCTTGTTGTCTTCAATGTCGAAATGGATCTGCTGAGAACAGACACCCTTTGTCTTATAATCCATGATGTTATACCTCTCTTTAATTTCGTATTTGATCTTGCAAAAATGCTTGAATCTCTTTGCATTATAGCAAATAGAAGATAAAATTACAATCCGACATATTTCCCCAGTTTATTCATTTTTATGTAGAATTATGTAGAACGATTCTTACGCACAGTGCAGGCAAGTTGCGCTATAATATGCACAGACACAATCCGAACCAAAATCCAGAAACATATTTATAAATGTATTTCTGCAATTTCCAAACGATTCGTTAAAGTGTATCTGAAAAATATTTCCTGAAAAATAGATTGTGATGCGGTCAGATTATAGAAATATTTTTCAAACGAATCAAAAAGAAAATGTTTTGCAGAAGAATTTTGAAAAATATGCTCTGGCGGGAACGTTGTGACAGAATAAACAAACAGGAGGGTTTGCTATGCTGAGAGACGTGCTGGCGAATACGAATGTCGCTTTCTATCTGATGGCGGCAACAGGCATTCTCGGGATACTCGCAAAGATTGTGAATCAGCTTACACTGCGTAATCTGCTGCGCGCATCCGGAAATATGTCTAAAAGCACACACCGACTGATAAAGCTTGTGAGAGCAAAGTACGAGCATACATGTATGATTCACGACACTGTGGAAAATATAGATGCATTTGTAGAGAAATACATATATGAATACAGAGGATTTATTTTTCGGATTCATACGTGGAGACAGATCGAACTGTTAGTGGTGTGGTTTGCCGGAATTCTTGCAGCACTGGGAGCGGGAACTCAGTATATGCAGTATGGCTTTACTGAAATTGTATACCGTTATCTTGCGGTAGGTGTGGCAGAGGTCATTCTGCTTTCTGTAGTGCAGAGACTGTCAGACGAACCGTATAAAATCAATGCTGTAAAAATGTACATGGTAGATTATCTGGAAAATATCTGTACATTTCGTTTCCGCAGAATGCGTCAGACAGAACGCAACAGTGATGGAATCGATGTGATCGCAGGTGAAAATGCAATGGGAGCGCAGGGAAGACAGGCTTTAAAATCAGGTCTGTATCAAAACGAAAACCAGATGCTCCGACAGACAGAGAAAAAGAATAATCTGCAGAAAAACAGTAAAAAGTCAGAAAGAGGAACTTCTAAGACTGGTGGAGGAGTAAAGAGTCTGTTTACAAAGAAGAAAACAGAGAAGGCGAAATTGGCAGCAGAACCGGAATACTTAGATGATCCTTATGATGCAGAATCAGAATTTTATGACGATGCGGAAAAAGGTCAGGCATATGACGGACAGGGCCAGAGAGATGTCAATGGAATAAAAAGAGATCCTGTCAGTGTCAATATCCGGGATGGAGAAGATGTGGCAGAGCATATTTCCGGAGAAAAATATGCCGGCAGTTTTGACCGGGAACTTTCTATCAGTATTGAGGGGGAACCAAGAAATGTAGAAACGAAAAAAAGGGTACAGGGAAGTGCGGATCAGACAAAACAGGAGGACGAAAGACCTGCACTCAGAGAAGAAGCAATTCGCCAGATATTGGAAGAATTTCTCGCCTGATATTTTTGGGGAGAGTAATGTAGTTTGCCATTTAAAATCGTCATTGACGATGAATGAGATAAATTCAAGGTAAAGATGAACAGAATTCATCTCGTTGTCAGTGAGTTCGCAGGCGAGATACGTTACTGTTTACAGCTATGCTGTGAACAGTAACCATGTTCGTATTCACGTACAAGCGAGAATCAGGTTAGTTCTTGTTAGGGATTTATAAATAGGGTATAATGATAAGCAGTTGGGAAAACCGGCTGCTTATTTTTGAATTTTGTGTTCAAAGGAGGATAAATCAATGTTAAGAATAGGAATGCTGACCAGTGGCGGAGACTGCCAGGCATTGAATGCAGCAATGCGTGGTGTTGTGAAAGGACTCTGTTCAAAAAGAGATGATGTTGAGATTTATGGATTTAAAGATGGATATAAAGGTCTGATCTATGCAGATTTCAGTATGCTGACACCGAAGGATTTTTCAGGAATCTTGACAAGAGGTGGTACAATCCTTGGAACATCCAGACAGCCGTTCAAGCTGATGCGTGTGCCGGATAAGGATGGACTTGATAAAGTTGAGGCAATGAAACACACATATCATAAGCTGAACCTGAACTGCCTTGTGGTACTTGGAGGAAATGGTACACACAAAACAGCGAATCTGCTTCGCGAGGAAGGACTGAATGTAGTAACTCTTCCGAAGACAATTGATAACGATCTGTGGGGAACAGAGATGACATTCGGTTTCCAGAGTGCTGTGGATATCGCAACAGATACAATTGACAGAATCCACACAACAGCAACTTCACACAGCCGTGTATTTATCATTGAGGTTATGGGACATAAGGTAGGACATGTTACACTGCATGCAGGTATTGCAGGTGGAGCAGACATCATCCTTCTTCCTGAGATTCCATATGATATCAAAGCAATCAAGAATGTGATCGATGGACGTACAAAAGCCGGTAAGCCATTTACAATTCTTGCAGTGGCAGAGGGAGCTATTTCCAAAGAAGATGCCAAGCTGAAAAAGAAAGAATACAAAGAAAAACTGGCGAAGAGAAAATATCCTTCCATCGCTTATGAACTGGCAGAAGAGATTCAGGAAGCAACAGATAAGGAAGTTCGTATTACTGTTCCGGGACATACTCAGAGAGGTGGATCTCCGTGTCCTTACGACAGAGTATTCGCTACAAGAGTAGGGGCGAAAGCAGCAGAACTCATCTTAAATGAAGAGTATGGATATATGGTTGCTATGCGTGGCGGCGAGACAGTGAAAGTTCCGCTGGAAGAAGTAGCCGGAAAACTGAAATATGTAGATCCGAACTGCAGTCTGATCAAAGAAGCAAGAATGATCGGTATCAGTTTCGGTGACGAAGTATAAAAAGAGCAGAGTTACTGTTTACAGATATTTACAAATACCTGTGAACAGTGACAAAGCAGATTACAGGAATGATTTTACAGACAGGCTCCAGGATAGAAGGAGAGAGTCTGCAGAAAATAAGTAAAGAAAACGAAAACTGACAAGAGGTGTAAGACATGTCATATACGGCATTATACAGAAAATTCCGTCCCGGAGAATTTGAGGATGTAAAGGGGCAGGATCATATTGTTACAACATTGCAGAATCAGATCAAGGCGAACCGTATCGGACATGCATATTTATTCTGTGGAACACGAGGAACCGGTAAGACGACCGTAGCGAAGATTTTTGCAAAGGCGGTCAACTGTGAGCATCCGGTCAATGGAAGTCCCTGCGGACAGTGTGCTATGTGCAAATCTATCGCAGCGGGAACTTCTATGAATGTGATCGAGATTGATGCGGCATCCAACAATGGTGTAGACAACATCCGTGAGATCCGTGAGGAAGTGACGTATCGCCCGACAGAAGGACGGTATAAAGTCTATATTATCGACGAGGTGCATATGCTTTCTATAGGAGCATTCAATGCACTGCTGAAAACACTGGAAGAACCACCGGAGTATGTTATCTTTATTCTTGCAACGACGGAAGTGCATAAAATTCCAATTACGATTTTATCCAGATGTCAGCACTACGATTTCAAGCGAATCAGTATCGAGACGATCACAGATCGTATGAGAGAGCTGATGGAAACAGAGCAGGTAGAAGTGGAAGAGAAAGCGCTGAGGTATATTGCCAAGGCAGCAGATGGTTCCATGCGTGATGCACTGAGTCTTCTCGATCAGTGTATTGCTTTCTATCTGGGACAGAAACTGACTTACGATCATGTGCTGGAAGTGCTCGGGGCAGTGGACACAGATGTGTTCAGTAAACTGCTTCGAAAAGTCATAGGAAGAGATGTGGCAGGAGTCCTTGATATCGTGGAAGATCTGGTCATGCAGGGAAGGGAACTGACCCAGCTGTCAGCGGACTTTACATGGTATCTCCGAAATTTGCTTTTGGTCAAAACATCTGATAATATAGAGGACGTGCTGGATGTATCCACGGAAAATATGATGCAGCTCAAAGAAGAATCTGAGATGATCGAACTGGATATGCTGCTTCGATATATCCGTGTGTTCTCGGAACTTTCAGGACAGCTAAAATATGCAACTCAGAAACGAGTGATGCTGGAAGTAGCCCTGATCAAACTGTGCACACCGGCCATGGAAACGAAGCAGGACAGTCTGCTGGATCGTATCCGTGCGGTAGAGGAAAAGGTAGAGAAAGGGCTGGAGGCAGCGGCTTCTATGTCGGAACGCGTGGTGTATGTAAATGATGCTGCGCCGGATCAGGCAGCGCGCGGAAAACGGGTAAAACCGGAGCTTCCGAACGCCATCCCGGAAGATGTGCAGGAGGTTGTAAAAAACTTCCGCTCTATTGCGGATGAGGCATCAGGAATGGTGCGTGGATATCTGAAAAAAGCAAGACTCAGTCTTGGAGGAGATAACCGTCTGATGATCGTTCTTCCTGACAGTCTGGCAGCTCAGATTGTCGGCCGAGAGGATCACGTACAGGAGCTGGAAGAACTGATTGAGAATAAGATCGGGAAGAAAGTAGAAGTGGAAGTACGTCATGTGGAAGAAGGATGTCACTTCGAGGATACATTTGTGGATATAGAACAGAAAATCAATATGGAGATTACAGTGGAGGATTAAAAATGGCTAAGCGTGGAGGATTTCCGGGTGGCGGAATGCCGGGAAACATGGCAAACCTTATGAAACAGGCGCAGAAGATGCAGCGCCAGATGGAAGAGCAGCAGAAAGAACTTGAGACAAAGGAATTTACTGCTGCAGCAGGCGGCGGAGCTGTAGAAGTTACAGTATCCGGTAAGAGAGAAGTTACAAAAGTAAAACTTGCAGAAGAAGTAGTGGATCCGGATGACATCGAGATGCTGGAGGATCTGATCGTAGCTGCAACAAATGAAGCATTACGCAAAGTAGAAGAAGAAGCAAGCTCAGTTATGTCTAAGATGACAGGCGGGCTTGGCGGCGGAATGCCGGGACTGTTCTAAACCCAGAAGTCGAGGTGTAATGAATGGATTATTATAGTAACCAGATCAGCAGGCTGATCGAAGAATTTTCCCGCTTGCCGGGAATCGGAAATAAATCGGCACAGAGACTGGCATTTCATGTAATCAATATGCCGCTCGATCAGGTGGAAGGTCTGGCGAACGCAATCGTGGATGCGCGAAAGAATGTGAAGTACTGCAAAGTGTGCTGTACTTTGACAGACCGGGATGTGTGTCCGATCTGCAGTAATGAGGACCGTGATCATAAGACCATTATGGTTGTTGAGACACCGCGTGATCTTGCAGCATATGAGAAGACCGGAAAATACAATGGCGTTTATCATGTACTGCATGGAGCGATTTCCCCGATGTTGGGAATCGGTCCCGGAGACATCCGTCTGAAAGAGCTGATGGAGCGTCTGCAGGGAGATGTTGACGAGGTGATCATTGCGACAAACTCAAGTCTTGAAGGCGAGACGACAGCGATGTATATCAGCAAACTGATCAAACCGGTTGGAATTAAGGTGAGCAGGATTGCCAGTGGTGTGCCGGTGGGCGGTGACCTTGAGTATATTGATGAGGTGACTTTGCTGCGTGCACTTGACGGAAGAACGGAACTGTAAGAGTTATACTCAGGAGGCGTTATGGCAAAGAAGAGAGTGACATCTTCGGATGTGGCAAAACGCGCGGGAGTATCCCAGGCAACCGTTTCGATGGTATTGAATAAGAAATACAATGTTTCTTTTTCAAAAGAAGTAATCAGAGAAGTAGAACAGGCGGCCAAAGATCTTGGATATGAGCTTCCAAAGCGGAGGGCACGCCGGGAAGAGCGGAAAGAGAAATTCCTGGTCGTGATCAGCCCCAATCTGACGAACCCTTATTATGTAATGCTGCTTCAGGGAATTGAATCCAGAGCAGCAGAGAAGGGCGTTGGAATCTTTGTATGCAATACGCAGAGGGATCTGAAACTGGAAGAACGATATCTCAAGATGATTCCTACGTTAAATGCACAGGGAATCATTTATATGTGTAATCCGAGCCAGTGCTTTATGGATCAGGTAGCAGATCTGGCAAAACAGATTCCGGTAGTTGTGATTAACAACCGGGACAAGCATCTGGATGTGGATGCGGTAGAGCTGGATAATACCAAACTCGGAAGGCTGATGGCAAGGCATCTGCTGGAGCTTGGACATCAGCATGTAGCGTATATTGCCCCGCCTCTGACTGTGAGGCAGAAGCAACGGTCACGTCGTGTAGAAGGATTCCTTGAGGAGTACCGGAAGGCAGGACTGGGTGACAATGTAGTGATCAAAGCGGCAGATGAAAAGATTGATGGGGGTGTTCCGGGAATTGATTCAGAATACCGTATCGGGTACGATCTGACACTGGAGCTTCTCAGAGAACATGATGAACTGACTGCGATCGTGGGATTGAATGATATGATTGCATTTGGAATTCTGGATGCACTTCATGATGAAAAATATAAAGTCCCAGGAGATATGTCTGTGATGGGATGTGATAATACACTGTTTTCCAAGGTGAAAAAAGTGTCCCTTACGACCATTGAACATTTCGTGATTTATAAAGGCATGGATGCTTGTGATATTATCATGAAAAAGATTGCTTCCAGAGACCGGAAATATACGGAAATCGAGCCTGTAAGTATTTATCATGTAGAGTATGAACCCAAACTTGTAGTACGTGGAACGACCACATATCCGAGACAGAAAAAATAAAAATTAATAAAAATGAATCAAATTATTAGTAATAATATTGCGATTTAAGACAAGAAATAGAAAAACAAGATGCTCTGAATAAGCGGAAAACCGCTGCAAATTGTGTAATTGGATTTGAATAATATTAATTAATATTAATAAATATACAAAATAATTCGGAAATATTAGTTTGTTAAATTATTAATAAGTTTCAGGCCTGTTGACCTGACAAAATGAAACAGATATAATCAAGTCATAAACAAACGATTTTCAAATCAAGGAGGAGCATTACAATGAAATTTTTTATTGACACAGCAAATGTAGAGGACATCAAAAAAGCAAATGACATGGGAGTCATCTGTGGAGTTACAACAAACCCGTCACTGATTGCAAAAGAAGGACGTGTATTTGAAGAAGTAATCGCAGAGATCGCATCTATCGTAGACGGACCGATCAGCGGAGAAGTAAAAGCTACAACAACAGATGCAGAAGGAATGATCGCAGAAGGACGCGAGATCGCAAAGATCCATCCGAACATGGTTGTTAAGATTCCGATGACAGTAGAAGGTCTGAAAGCTGTTAAAGTTCTTTCAGCTGAAGGAATCAAGACAAACGTAACATTGATCTTCTCTGCAAACCAGGCTCTTCTTGCAGCAAGAGCTGGCGCTACATATGTATCTCCGTTCCTTGGACGTCTGGATGACATTTCCGTAAGAGGTGTTGATCTGATTACAGAGATCTCAGAGATGTTTGATGTAGCAGGAATCGATACAGAGATCATCGCAGCAAGCGTTCGTAACCCGATCCATGTTACAGACTGCGCACTGGCAGGAGCTGACATTGCTACAGTACCTTACAAAGTAATCGAGCAGATGACACACCACCCACTGACAGATGCAGGTATTGAGAAATTCAAAAAAGATTACATTGCTGTATTCGGTGAGTAATTAAAAACCAGGAGGCTGTTGCAATATAGTTACTGTTCAGACCATAGCTAATCACTTTGCTGATTAGCTATGAGGATGCACGTTTTGGCCTGAATGCATCTCGCCCATCGTCGCAGACGATTCTGAATGGCGAGATGCGTTACTGTTTGCAGCTATGCTGTGAACAGTAACATATAAACTTATATATAGGCAACAGCCTTTTATGCTATCTTATTTACAAAGTATGTGATATAGTATGAAGTATAAAAATAATAAATATAAAAAGGAGATATCATGGATAAGTTAATGCTTATGAAAACAGCAAATGAGATCCGTAAGGACATTGTGACAGCAGTTCACAGTGCAAAAGCCGGACATCCGGGCGGATCCCTTTCAGCAGCTGACATTTTTACATACCTTTATTTTGAGGAACTGAATATCGACCCGAAGGATCCTAAGAAAGCAGATCGTGACAGATTTGTTCTTTCCAAAGGACATACAGCTCCGGGACTTTATTCTGCACTTGCAGAGAGAGGATATTTCCCGAAAGAAGATCTGAAGACACTTCGTCACACAGGATCTTACCTTCAGGGACATCCGGATATGAAGCATATCCCGGGTGTAGATATGTCTTCAGGATCTCTTGGTCAGGGAATCTCAGCAGCAGTTGGTATGGCAATCGCAGGAAAGCTTGACAATGCTGATTACAGAGTCTACACATTACTTGGTGACGGTGAGATCCAGGAAGGTCAGGTATGGGAGGCTTCTATGCTGGCAGCAAGCTATAAGCTGGACAACCTGGTTGTAATCGTAGATAACAACAACCTTCAGATCGACGGAACCATTGAGGAAGTTAACTCTCCATATCCGATCGATAAGAAGTTTGAAGCATTTAATTTCCATGTAATCAATATCGACGGAAATGACTTTGATCAAATCGATGCTGCATTCAAAGAAGCAAAGACAGTCAAAGGACAGCCGACAGCAATCATTGCCAAGACTCTGAAAGGAAAAGGAGTTTCCTTCATGGAGAATCAGGTGGGATGGCATGGTAAAGCTCCGAACGATGAGGAGTATGCAATTGCAATGGAAGATTTAGAGAAAGCAGGTGAAGCATTATGTCAGAAGTAAAGAAGATCGCAACCAGAGACAGCTACGGTAATGCATTAGCCGAGCTTGGTACAGAACATAACGATGTAGTAGTACTTGATGCTGACCTGGCAGCAGCTACAAAGACAGGTGTATTTAAGAAAGCGCATCCGGACCGTTTCATCGACTGTGGTATTGCAGAGAGCAACATGATCGGTGTGGCAGCAGGTCTGGCAGCAGCAGGAAAAGTTCCATTTGCAAGCTCTTTCGCAATGTTTGCAGCAGGACGTGCATTTGAGCAGGTAAGAAACTCTGTTGGATATCCGCATCTGAACGTAAAGATCGGAGCAACTCATGCAGGAATTTCTGTAGGAGAAGACGGAGCAACTCACCAGTGTAACGAAGATATCGCCTTAATGCGTACTATCCCGGGAATGGTTGTAATCAATCCTTCTGATGATGTAGAAGCAAGAGCAGCAGTTCGTGCAGCTTACGAGCATCAGGGACCAGTTTATATGAGATTTGGACGTCTCGCAGTGCCGGTGATCAATGACAATCCGGATTACAAGTTTGAACTTGGAAAAGGTGTTGTATTAAGAGAAGGTAAAGATCTGACAATCATCGCTACAGGTCTTCCGGTAAATAACTGTCTGGAAGCAGCAGAAAAACTTGCAGCAGACGGAATCGATGCAAAAGTCATCAACATTCACACAATCAAACCTCTGGATGAGGAACTGGTTGTTGCAGCTGCAAAAGAGACTGGAAAAGTTGTTACAGTTGAAGAGCATTCTGTAATCGGCGGACTTGGAAGTGCTGTATGTGACGTTCTTTCAGAGCAGGCTCCGACAAAAGTTATGAAGATCGGTGTAAATGATACTTTCGGAGAATCAGGTCCGGCATTAGAACTTCTGAAGAAGTACGGTCTTGATACAGACAGTATCTATGAGAAAATCAAAGCATTTGC
This sequence comes from uncultured Mediterraneibacter sp., assembly GCF_934309415.1. Classification (GTDB taxonomy): domain Bacteria; phylum Bacillota; class Clostridia; order Lachnospirales; family Lachnospiraceae; genus Mediterraneibacter. Next base: position 141,266 of record NZ_CAKRDI010000002.1, on the reverse strand, counting down.
AAAATAATCTGAGATTTTAAAATCTTAGAAAAATAAAAAGAATGTCTGTTGTGCTGACTGGTATGGCACAATGGGCATTCTTTTTATTTCGAAATTTAATATCTACCAGTTTTCTAAAAATAAGTTCTACTTTACGAAACAAAAAATCCTATAATAATTTTAAGGTCTCAAGCAATCCACAATACTTATCTGTCAGTACAATCACCCAGCCTTCCCGTGTATGTGGAAAATGGAACAGAGTCACAGGCCACATATGATTTACAATTACATCTTCTTCAATATGGTTCAGTTTGAAGTGTTTGCGTGCATTTTGAAGCGCTTTCTTAGGGTGCGTTAAACCATGCAGGCGTTCTCCTGTTTCTTTTCCATGAGTATGCCAGTCATACAGAAAAAGATCATGTAGCATTCCGGCGCGGACTCCGGCTTTATAATCCAGATTTAATGCACGGCAGATCTTATAGTTGAAGTATGCAACGTGCAGGCAGTGACGGAAACAGTCAGTGGAACCATGATGTGGATAACGCTTCATCTGGCAAACAACCGGATCGTGCGCAAGCTCTCTTAAAGCGGCATAAAATACCGGATCGTAAGTAAGTCCTTTCTTTTGATTATTAACGGTAATATTATTCTTAAATAACTTCATAGCAATCTCCATTCTGCTGCTCTGTAAACAGTATAAAGTTGTTACTGTTTGCAGGTTACCTGTGAACAGTAACATAAAGTTCTGAATGTTTACAGTAGATTATCATAGCAGCCAAGAATCACTTAAATAAAATCACTCGCAAAGCGTGATATACATCTTGCAGAAAGTATTTTTCAGACATGTAATGATTAATTTGTTTGGCAAGTCTTTATTTAACCCTTCTGCTGATTATATAGTAGCACACGTGGAAAGAAAAAGAATGAAAATTCTATAAAACAATCTTTGTCGAATTCATCTGACATCAAGTGATAAAATCTCTCCTTTTTGCTGTGCTATCCTCAGTACGTCGCCGAAAAAATAAAGATTCAGAGCAGGAGAGTGAGTATAAATGGAGAGACAGATACCGAAAAATGTTCGTCAGATTGGAAATGTGAGTGATACCCCTAAGATCTATGTGGAAGATTATGTGGACACCTTTTTTGCGCAACTGGCAGAAAAATATGAACAGGACGAATCCGAGGAAAAAAGTCCTCTGGGTGCATTTCTGATTGGGGAGATGCAGAGAAATGCGAATGAAGATTATGTATATATATACGGCGCGATTAAAATTCATGATCTGAAGAAATCAGGAAATGAATACGTGCTTGACGATGCAGCATGGAAACGTGCCTATGAAGAATGCAAAGAATTTTTTGAGGACGGAGAAATTGTAGGATGGTTTATGGTACAGTCCGGAATGCCGCTGGAACCAGACCATTCGTTAATAAAACTGCATAAAAAATCATTTCCAAAGAAAAATACAATCTTTGTTATGAGAGATTCACAGGAAAAAGAAGAGATCTATTATGTACATAAGATGAATGATCTTATGGAGATAGGCGGTCATTATACTTACTATGAGAAAAATCCATGCATGCAGAACTATATGATTGCAAGTCGAAAAAAAAATGGGGCGGTCGCAACCGAATCTGTGGAAGACAAAGCTGCACAGAACTTTCGTAATCTGGCTCGAGAACGAGGTCAGCACAGGAGGAGAAGACTGGGAAAGACCGGCGGAATGATCTATGCAGTCAGTACCGGACTTGTGTTGATCCTGATCATTATGGGCGTATCCATGCTCAATAATTTTGATAAAATGAAATCAGTACAGTCGAAACTTCAGAATCTGACCGGAGCTACCCAGGAAACAGGAAATATAGTGAATACAGTCACTTCTGGTCAGACAGCAAAAGTGGAAACTCAGGATCAGTCCGGCGCAGAGAGTGAAACAGAGATTCAGCACACGACGCAGGAAGAGGCTGGTCAGCAAGAGGCAGATCAGGAAGAAGAAGGAGGAAATCAGTCAACAGGAGAAGAGACAGCAGGTGCTGGTGATGAAGAAAATGCTTCAGAGGCTGCAAATACTTCAGCAGCAAAATCAGAGGAAACAGAACCGGTACAGGAGGCATCTGCATCCGTGAAAGCAGCAGGTACGAGTGCGGAGGCAACAACATCCGACGCCAATGGAAGTGACGGTGTCTATGTGGTAGAGAAAGGAGATACACTGGCAATTATCAGCCGGAAAATGTATGGAGATATCAATCATGTAGATGCGATCTGCAGAATGAACGGACTCAATGACGGGAATCTGATTTACATTGGTCAGAAATTGCTATTGCCGTAAAGACGTGGTATACTGATGCAAGGCAGAAATGCCTGTGAAATAATTAATTTTACTGTTTACAGGAAACCTGCGAACAGTAGTAAAATAAGAATTCAGCTATTGTTCTAATAGATGGACATGATGAAAAGACAAACAGGTTTGCAAACTAACGATAAGGGGAGTAATATGGCGCGAAAGAAAACACCGTATCTAAAAGTAGTCAAAGCACCAGGCGATATTAAAGCTGTGAGGACAACGGTCAGGAAGGTGCGAAGAAGAAAATTCAAAACCATTGCATCTTATGTAATTCTGATTGCGCTTGCTTTATGCGGTACCTGGCTTATGCTGCAGAATGAGACCTATGGTACAGCACGCAAGGCATCCAGTTATACAAAAGATATATCGGACACAAACAGTTATATCCAATTTGCGGATGGCATCGTCCGGTATAACAGAGATGGAGTTGTATTTTTAAATAAGAAAAATGAAGAGCAGTGGATTCAGTCGACACAGCTTCAGAATCCAATCATAGAAGTCAAAGATGATGCATTTGCTGTAGCCGACAGCGGTGGAAATAATATTCTTGTATTTACAAGAGACGGGCTGAAAGGAGAGATTCAGACAACGCTTCCAATCGAAAGAATTGCCATCTCCAATCAGGGAATCGTAACGGCGATTCTGAGAAATGAGAATTCTCCGAAGATTATTTCTTATGATGCAACAGGAAACATCCTTGTAGAACAGCAGGCAACATTTGGGAATACAGGATATCCGATTTCACTGGAAATGTCGGATGATGGAACGATGCTTGCAGTAACATATCTGTGCACAAAGGACGGAATGATTCAGTCAAGAGTCGGATATTATAATTTCGGAGCTACAGGCAAGGAAAAAGCGGACAACCGTGTGACAGCAGATCAGTATGAAAATATGGTGATGGCAGATGTCTTCTTCATGGGAAATGACCGGTCTGTTGTTGTCGGAGATACTGCAATAGAAATTTATTCCGGTGCGGACACACCGAAACGGCTGAAAGAAATCAAAGTCAGTCAGGAAATAAAAAGTGTGTTCCATACAGAAAAATATTTTGGCCTGGTGATGCTGAATCAGGATAAATCGGCATATGAACTGCGGGTATATAACCGTTCTGGAGATGCTGTATTCTCCAAAGAATTTATGGGTGAGTACAGTAACGTAAAAATGAATGATAAAGAGATCATTATGTTCGAGGGAAACCGTTGCTGTATTTTCACTATGACCGGAATCCTGAAATTCCAAGGAAATCTGAATATAGATGCAATGGAAATGTTCCAGGCTTCGGGAATCAATCGATACTATGTGATGAGTGCAAATGAACTGAGAGTTGTTTATTTGACAAAATAAAAGTACTGTACAGGGTTACTGTTCTAAAGTATTTTTCAGACAAGCTCTGAAACCTGCGGACAGTAATGATAGGAGAATATATGGAAAACAGGTTACTGATTCTAGTTGGAATTATATTTTTGATCTGTGTAGTTTTCGGATATGTCTGGGGATTTTTAAAATTTGGTCTGTCACTTTTTTCTACCGTGATCACACTGGTACTTGTGTCATTCCTGTCCCCATATGTGTCGGATGCGCTGACAAAATATACACCAATTGATGAGTTGATTGAAAAGAAATGTATTGAAACATTTATGCCGGAAATCCCGGTGGAGGATCTTCTAAAAGCTGATCTGAGTGGAACACCGCTCGCGGGACTGGACCGGGATCAGATCGAAAAACTGAATGATAAGGACTGGAGCAAACTTGGAATCAACGGGGAAGACATTTTGTCTGTGCTTGGCGAGATTCCAAAGGATGATCAGATCAAAGCAATCGAAAATGCAAGTATACCGCAGTTTTTGAAAGATCTGCTGTTGGAAAATAATAATAATGCGATTTATAAAGAACTGGGCGTAACGACCTTTGTAGAATATGTGGCGTCTTACATTTCCAGAATGATCATAAATCTGATTTCATTCCTTGTGACTTTCCTGATTGCAATTATCCTTGTGAAAGCATTGATGGTGGCGGTACACATTATCGGTGAACTGCCGGTTTTGGGAACTGTAAATCATCTGGCCGGCGGAGCACTGGGGCTTGTATTGGGACTGGTAATCGTGTGGATTGGATTTCTGATCCTTGCGCTGGTCTATTCTACAGACTTTGGAAAAGTATGTTTTGAAATGATCGAGGACAGCAGTATTCTGACATTTCTATATGAACATAATCCGCTGTTGATCCGACTGTTAGGATTCTATTAAAAGATTTCGGGTTACTGTTCAATGTTATAATTTTTTGAAATTTTATATTGACATTCCCTACAGAGTTGTGATATTGTATCATTGTTCGATTTGAGAACACAACTTTGGGGGATTAGCTCAGTTGGGAGAGCGCCTGCCTTGCAAGCAGGAGGTCACGAGTTCGACTCTCGTATTCTCCACGAAAGCAGTGAACACTGCGAGAACAGAAAAAGAAACGCTCCGATCATGCTCGCATGAATCGGAGCGTTTCTTTTTCTGTTCTCATAGGGCGAACGCCCGTGAGCGAAGGAAAGCGAAGCTTTTCGAGCTCCTCGCAGTGTTCATGGACACAGCCAATAAACAAAATCAATCAATAGCTCCGATCATACTTGTATGAATCGGAGCGTTTCTTTTTCTGTTCTCATAGGGTGAACGCCCGTGAGCGAGGAAAGCGAAGCTTTTTGAGCCCCTGGTACATCATTTTCAAAGTAGCTATGCTACTCACTTGTCTGCGAATCTGATTGCACAAACCAAAAACATAAAAAAATTTAAAAATCCTCTTGCAAAACTCACTTCAATGTGGTAATCTATTATTCGTTGATGGAACACTTCTTTTGAAGATTCATCCACTAATAATCCTCGATAGCTCAGTGGTAGAGCGTTCGGCTGTTAACCGAAATGTCGTAGGTTCAAGCCCTACTCGGGGAGCTAAAAGAACATCTCACAGATATAGCGCTGTGGGGTGTTTTTTCGTTATATAAACAATTCTTCTTTAATATCCCATTTAAACTTCAATATTCTGTTTCAGACAAGTTTTAATATCATCTTCTGGATTTGTAATTGCTCTTAAGTGGAACGTATCTACCAGATATTGAAGCACATTCGGGCTTAAGAATGCAGGAAGCACTGGACCGAGATAAATATTGCGGATCCCAAGACTGAGTAATGCGAGAAGATCAGCAACAGCTTTCTGTTCATACCAGGAGATAATCAATGACAATGGCAGCCCATTTACATCGGTGTCAAACGCATCCGCAAGTGCGGTAGCAATTCGTATTGCCGAGTAAACATCGTTACACTGACCAATATCAAGCAATCGGGGTAATCCTGCCACTTCTCCAAAATCAAGCTTATTAAAACGATATTTTCCACAGGCAAGCGTCATGATCATACAGTCCCGAGGGACAAGTTTTGCAAAATCAGTATAATAATTTCGTCCCGGACGGGCACCGTCACAGCCACCAATGAGGAAAAAGTGACGCAGTTTTCCAGATTTTACAGCCTCCACGATTTTATCAGCATTTCCAAGAACAGCATGATGGCCAAATCCTACTAAAATCTCATGAGGTTCCTGATCTTCCGTAAATCCACCAAGTTCCAGCGCATGCCGGATTATTTCACTAAAATCTTTTGTTCCATCTGCTTTTTCAGGCACATAACGAACCCCTTCCCATCCAACAACATTCGTACTGTAAATACGGTCTTTGTAAGATTCGCGGGGACGCATCAGACAGTTTGTAGTCATGAGAATACAGCCAGGAATCCCATCGAACTGCTTTTGCTGATCCTGCCATGCTCCACCGAAATTTCCAATCAGATGCGGATATTTTTTCAAACCATCATATCCGTGAGAAGGGAGCATTTCCCCGTGAGTATAAATATTGATTCCTGTTCCTTCGGTTTGTTGTAATAACATTTCCAGATCCTTCAAATCGTGTCCGGAGACAATGATAAAAGGTCCTTTCTTTAAATGTACGTTGACAGTATGAGGGGAAGGATTTCCATAGGTATTTGTATTTGCTTCATCAAGAACTTTCATAACTTCGATCGCATTTTCGCCGGTTCGCATTGTCATGCGGATCAGCTCTTCAACTGTAAGGGTATCATCGGTGAGTGAATCAAGAGCGGTGATGTAAAACTGATCTACCTGATCGCTGTAATAGTCAAGTTCTCTTGCCTGATGTCCATAAGCACTGATCCCTTTCAGTCCATAAAGAATCGTTTGACGAAGAGAACGAATATCAGGATCCAGTGATTTATCATACATGATGCCTGCAATTACAGAATCATGAAGCATCTCCGGTTTTGTGTCAGGAAGCGTATAGTCAGTAAATGTGTTATGAATGTCAGGCGCAGAGTTTCGAAGTTCATTTTTAATCTGCTGAGATGTTTTCAGCAGCTCAACATGAACATCTGCGTCAAAGTTTACATTTGTTAAAGTTGTAAACAACACTGATTCAATAAATGCGATAATTGATTTATCGATCAGTTCCCCCTGATCTGCTAATGGTTTGGAAAGGCAACTGATGCCTTTAAGTTGAAAGATAAGAAGATCCTGAAGATTGGCAATTTCCGGTGTCTTTCCGCAGACACCAAGGCGGGTACAGCCTTTTCCATTTGCTGTCTGTTCACACTGATAGCAGAACATTTCATAATTCATATCCATATTATTTCCCATGATAAAATCCTCCAATCGTGTTAAGTGTTTTTAGATATATTCTAAAATAGCGTTTACGAAAATGAGATAAAATATACGTGATATAAAAATCTCAAATCCATTAAAACCGTGCGAAATCATAGAATGAAATCCACACAGTTTTAATGGATTTTTTGTTTCATAAAATTTGTGTCATATTTTTCCATGCCCTTACATATATTTTCAGAAGAGATGAAAGTATCCGTCTTTTTACTGCAAAGAACAGTTATGCTGTTGCCATTCAGGTCAAAACGTGCATCCTCCGTGTCAATCACTCCGCTGATTGACACAGGAGTGAACAGAATTCTATGACTGGACACTGACAGTTTTAAAAGTAGAAAAGACAGAAAACCTGACATCTCTGACAGGAACTGACAATAGAGCATGTTATTTCCTATGTACAGTCAAATCAATTGAAGACAGGAGAGGGTAAAATGCGAAAAAAGCTAAGAAAACCTCTCGCATTTCTGATGGCGGTACTTATGATGCTGTCTGTGATGGGTGTTCAGGTATTAGCAGAAGATACAGGACCTTCTGATACAATATCGACATTCTCAGAGAACGTAACAGAAGTGCAGGAGGAGAGTAAAGACGGTACAGAGGTACAGAGCACACAGGATAAAAATATAAATTCTGTTAATGCAGTGGATTCAAAAGACGAGAATGAATCTGAAGTGACGGTGGATTCAGAAAGCAAGAACGAGTCCCAAATAACAGAAGATACAGAAAAAAACGGAAACAAGACAGCAACTAAAGTGCAGACAGAAAATAGCAGCCAAAAGTCGGAAACGAAATCAGATGTACAATCCGATGCAAAATCTCAAGAAACAGAGCAAAAGGTAAATCAGACAGAAACAAAAAATGAATTAAAAAAGGAGGAAAAAGAAGAGAATAAAGCAGCAGGCGAAGAGAATATAGACGGGATAGAAACTGCATCGGAAGAGCAGATCCCAGATTCCGCAGAACCGCAGTTTGCAGGTGGACAATCTGCAATTCAGGTATTTTCAACAGGCAGTGGAAACAGAAGCCTGTCTCATCAAAAATATGTAGAGTATAACGAAACAGAGGACACCTATGATCTGAATCTGACCGTATCCGGTGCTGTTGGAACAAAGGAAGGCAAAGTTCCATTGGACGTGCTTCTGGTTGTAGATAAATCAGGAAGCATGAAGAAGAAAATGACGGGAAACGAAGATGGAAGTAAGCATGATGGAGATCGGAGAATTGATTCCGTAGTAAAAGCAACCAAAGGTCTGACGGATACGCTGCAAGCGAATACAAATCTGGATGTACGATACAGTGTGGTTACTTTTAGTGGACCGAATGATTTTTATACAAAAGGATCAGATTCTGATGCAAGTGTGGATTTGGATTGGAGTAATCAGGCTTTCAATGCTTATAATACGGTAAATAATATTAAGCCTTCAGGCGCAACTAATTATGAAGCCGGAATCAAAAAAGCAATCACTCAGCTCGGAAAAGCCCGTGAAGAAGCTCAGAAAATTGTAATTTTCCTGACAGACGGAATGCCAACCGTTAGGGAAGGAGTAACACCTTGTCAAGAATATACGGATGACAGACCTGCAAAAATAAATGAAACAGAAATAAAAAAGAATAATGATGCAGCGGTTACAGCAATAAAAAACATGACAACAGATGCATTTTACTGTATCGGTGCAGGCCCATGGTTTTCAAATGCCACATCATTTCCAGTAAAAAATCTGGATGAACTGTGTTCCAATGTAAAAGCGGAAACTTCAAAAAGATATACGGCAACGGATACCTCTGAGCTGAACAAAATCTTTGAAAATATTGCAGCAGAACAGAGCACCATGTTGTGTGATCATGTAGATGTGACAGATGAGCTGAGCGAAAACGTACAAGTTGTAATGAGCAATGGAAAACCACAGAAACTCATTGTGACTGTAACCGATGAAAATAATAACAATGTAGTACAGCCGGCAGAATCTGTGACACTTCCGGCAACCGATCAGAATTCATCGGCAACGATCCGTGCAGTATATCAGGACGGAAAGCTCCGAATGATTTTCCCAGAGAGTTATAAACTGGAGCCAAACTGGACTTACAAAGTTACAGTGACAATTTCCGCAACAGAAAAGGCATATCAGAATTACAAGGATTCCGGTGATAAGTATCCTGATACAGGTGAGGCGGAAACAGGAATTACTTCTTCCGGAAAACCGGGACTGCATTCCAATGATTCTGCAAATGTCACATATGTTTACGATGATGTGGAAAAGACAGAACCTTATAATAATCCGGTAATTCAGCTTCACCTGGCGAAAGTTACCATTACGAAAAAAGTAGAAGGTAATATGCGAAATGTAAATCAGAAATTTGAGTTCCGTTATGCTGTCAATGGTGAGCAGCAGGATTCGATCTATCTGAAAGACGGAGAGTCTGAAAGCATTACGATTCCGCGTGGCGCAGAAGTGAAAGTGGAAGAAATCGGAGCCGGAGAATATGTGACAACCTATGTGTATATTATTGGAAACAGTGATGAAGTATCAGGTTCCGGAAAAGAGATTACTCTTGAAAATGTAGCGACAGATGCAAACATTACGGTTACAAATACCAGAAATATGAATCCACCGACCGGAGTAAATCTATCTTCATTTACACCATTTGCGATTTTATTTACAGCAGGAATTAGTTCTCTGATGGGAGCAATGTTGTGGATGTTCTTAAAAAGAAAATACAGTGAAAGTTACATGGAGTTTTAGTGAAAAGAAAAACAGCAAAAAAAGAAATCAGGATTTTTCTTATCAGGCTTCTTGTCCTGGCGGCGACTTGCTGGATTCTGTTTGGCGTGATTTTCGGTATTACGCCAATGAAAAATAACGATATGTTTCCTAAGATCAGTGCAGGGGATGTCCTCTTTTATTATCGCCTGGAGAAAGATCTGGTCAGTGGAGATGTCGTTGTATTTGAAAAAGAAGGAAAACAGTATACAGGACGGATTGTGGCCAGAGGAGGAGAATCTGTAGCAGTTACGGAAGAAGAGGAACTGGAAGTAAATGGAAGTATTGTGATAGAAAACGATATTTTTTATGAAACTCCGCAGTATAAGAGCGATGTAACCTACCCGGTAGAATTAAAATCAGATGAGTATTTTGTACTGGAAGATCAGCGGGAAGGAGCAAAAGACAGCCGCTCGTTTGGAGCCGTAAAAAAGGAAGAGATAAAGGGCAAAGTAATCACTGTGCTCCGGCGTTCGAATTTGTAAATCATAAAAGCAAAGGAAAGAAAGAGGTAATGGATATGAAAAAGAGAACAGCAGGACGTGTATCAGCAATGGCAATGGCAAGCGCAATGATTGTTTCAGTGGCAGCAGTCAATGTAGGGGCAGCACCGATCATAGGAGATGGTGAAACAGATATCACAAGCGTACCGGTAGGTAAGACCGTAACAACAGACGGATACAGTTATGCACCATCCACAACATTTACTTTCCATGTGGAAACAGGTGCAGCGCAGGATGATTTTGAAGGCAATGTTGTATACGCAGGTGTAGCAGGCGGTCTGACAGCAGGAACAGGTGCTACATTCAGTTCTGATGGAGTTACATTAGAGGAATCATATACAGGAACCGGAAGTCTGAATGTTGACAGTTCCAAATTTGCAGAACCTGGAGTATATCACTATGTTGTAACTGAGAATCAGACACCGGCACATCCGGGCGTGACTTATTCTCAGGAATCTTATGATGTATATGTGTATGTATACGCAGATGAAGACGGAACAAATTTATATGCAGGTCATGTTGTATCTGTAAAAGACGGTGATAAAGCAGATCTGGAGTTCACAAACGATTATAAGACAAAGCTTCACGATCTTACAATCACAAAAACTGTTACAGGAAATCAGAAAAATTATAACAAAGAGTTCAGCTTTACAGTGACAATTGACGGTGATGCAGACGGAGAATATTTCTACATGACAGTTGATGGTGAAAAATATGCGACACTGACAGAAGGTGTATCAAAAACATTCACACTGAAACATGGACAAAGTGCAAAAATTTACGGTTTATCTGAGGATGACACTTACACAGTAACTGAGGCAGATTATAAGAGTTCCGGTTATAAAACAACGATCACAGGAGCAGACACTACAGAGACTGCAGGCAATGGTCAGGTACTGACAGCCAAAGGTGATGTGGCAGATGGAGATGACAACGTAGTATTTGAAAATAACAAGAACGCAACTTCACCGACAGGAATCGCACGAGCTTATACACCATACGCACTTGTAATGGCAGCCGCATCTGCATTAGGTGTTCTGTTCTTCCGTAAAAAAAGAGAAGAGTAAAAGATGGAATATGCTGAAAAGATAATCGAATCCGAAAGATTTGAAAAAGAACCAAAAAGAGCATCAAAGAGACTGTGGATTGCATTTAAAGTTGCAAGAACAGGAAATCGAGTTCTGGAGATTCTGGCGGCACTGCTGATCCTGGCGATGTTGCTGTATGGTGGTTATTCCCTCTGGGATACATATCAGATATATCACAATGCGTTTTCAGATCAGGAGCTGATGGAATATAAACCTGCAGGTGGGGAAGAGAACAGCCCCACACTGCAGGAATTACAGAAAATAAATCCAGATGTATGTGCCTGGCTGACTGTGGATGATACGAACATTGATTATCCGGTTGTGCAGGGGAAAACAGATATGGAATATATTAATAAAGATGTGTATGGAAATTTTGCTTATTCGGGAGCTATTTTTCTTGATTCACAAAATCACCCGGATTTTTCAGACAGTTATAATCTGATCTATGGGCATCATATGAGTAATGGAGCAATGTTCGGAGATGTGGCGGAATTCTGTTCTAAAAAATATTTTAAAGATCATAAGACGGGAACGTTGTATCTGCCGGATGACAGCGACAGAAAGATTACGTTTTTTGCATGTATCAAAGCTTCTGCATCAGACAGTCAGATATACAGTCCATATGCACAGACACCGGAAACGATGAAAATATTTCTGAAATATGTGAAAGACAAAGCAGTGCAATATCGTGAGATTGAAGTAGATGAAAAAGATCAGATTGTCGGATTCTCTACCTGTGCAGAAGCAGATTCAAATGGACGGATTTTATTATTTGGTAAGTTGGATGATGTGGACTGATTTATGATTGGATATAGATATAAGAGCTGATGATCAGGTGCATAAATAAGTGACAGGAAAACTGTAATAAAAGAGAGAAAAAACAGCAGTGATTTTGTGCGAAATAAAGTCAGTAGAGATGCAAGATTCAGCAGGCGATCAGAAGAAAGAAAAACGAGGACAGGGAAAGGAGGGAAGCATATAGATGAGACAGAGAATCCAGTATATAGGTGCGGTACTTGCGCTTTCAGGAATGGTGTTCCTGATGCCGCAGTCAGCAAAGGCAGCAGAAGCAAGTTATGAATCGTCGTGTGAGGTCTCCATTCCGGTACAGACAGAATTGACAGGAACAGTGGATCAGACGAAGGATATGCTTGAATTTACAGTTTCACTGAGAGGAGAGAACGTTCCGCTACCGGCTGTAAGTAGTTTACAGATCCGTGGAACGGGGAGCGGAGTTTTCGGCCCGATTATATATACACAGCCGGGAGATTATGAATATCAGGTTTATCAGCAGACAGAAAATAAAGAAGACCTTGTCTATGATAAAAATGTTTATGATGTGACAGTGCGTATTGTATGGGATGCCAATGATGAGCTGGCGGCGGAAGTTTGGACATCCAGAGAGGGAGAAGATCAGAAACAGGGACAGATTTTGTTTTCAAACCAATGGATCAATGATGAAACTCCGGCAAAAGAAGAGACACCCACGCCCACGCCAACTCCAACAGTAAAAAAGACTGTAAAATCGATTATAAAAACAGGAGATTCGCAGCAAATAGAAAAGTATCTGCTTTTGGCGCTGGCGGCAGCGGGAGTGTTCGGAGCAGGGACCTGGAATGTCAGAAGAAAAACGAAGTAAGTTATTTTTTTGATTATTAGCAGAACGAGCAATACTGAATTAAACAGAACAACAAAAAGAGCAGGGAAGAATCCGGCACAGGATAAAATTCTTCTTTGCTCTTTTGTTGTGTTTTCATTCCAATTGCATTTTTATCTGTAAAATGGATAAAATTTATTTAACTTTCATTTTAAATAAAAGAAGATAAATGCTATACTGTATACTTGATAGTTGACCTATAGAAAAGAATTAGTATATGCAGTCAGAAACTGGCGGTAGAATGGAGATTTATATGAAAAAGAACTGGAAACGATGGCTTGCAGCAGGAATTGTATTGACGCTGACAGCAGGGTTGCTTGGAGGATGCGGACGAGGAACAAGGGCAACTCCGGAGAATCTGTTCCGTGATATGGGGCGTAATCTTGCAGTGACGAATTCTATACTGAGCAATCAGATCATTGAATTAGATACAACAACAGGTTCAACAGAGACGAAACAGACAGCCAATATGGATGTAGAGATGCTGCTTGATTCCGGTGAGATACACAGTACCGGGCAGGTCAGAACGGTAACAGGTGATTCTGATGTGAGTATGCAGACAGAAATCTACAGAATCAAAGAAGATGATCAGTATGTTATGTATTATAAATTGCAGAATATCTGGTTTAAGATGAGTCAGGAGACTTCATCTGATGCAATATCCAGAGAAACTCTTGAAAATTTATTTTCTGCAATGCGTATGGTGTCTTCCAGTTTTGAAGTATCCAGAGAACTGCCGAGTGTAAATAATAAAGAATGCTTTGAAATGAATGGAACGTTGAACCTGTCAGCGTATCAGGAATATTTCGGAGGAATTATAGGAGCAATCTCAGGAAATGAGACTGGTGATCTTCTGGGGGTGACTGAGAACAAAAGTGCCGAAGACAGTGAAGAGAATAATTCGGATGAAACCTCTGATGTGACAGATGAAACGCAGACAGATGCGACAACGGGGGATGGTGCAGAGAATGGAACAAGTGTCTCACAGGGAATCAGCATTCCGTGCACGATTGACGTTTACCGTGACAGCATTTTACCGGCAAAGATTACCATAGATCTGACAGAGGTGCTGGCGCAGAAAGGCACCGGAGATACGGATACAACAAAGTGCAGCCTGACAATGACATTCCTTGAGTATGACAGTCTGAAATCGATAAAATTACCGAAAGGTGCTGCATCAGCAATTGACGGAGGTGATACGCTGTCTTCTTTCTTCGGACTTCCGGGATCTTCAAATACAGGAAAAGATTCAGAGGATTCTTCGGCAGAAGATGAGGAAAAAGATGAGACAGAGACTGGAATTGATGATGCGGAAGAAAGCGGAGCTGACGTAAAAGATCAGACGGAAGTTTCTGACAGTCAGGAAAAAACAGAGTTTGCAGGTAAGGCAGAGCAGAGCAAAAAGCTGGGAGAAAACTGGGACAGTTATACAGTGCAGGTCAATGATAAAGTAGTGACTCTGCCGTGTACAGTTTCAGATTTAAAGGCAGCAGGACTGGAGATGGACAGCACATATACCCCGGAAGATTATGAGATTCATCCGGGAGAATATCAGATGACCTGGTTTAAAGATGACGATGGAAATGAGATTATGGCAGATCTGCTGAACAGCGGGGAGGATGATGCCCAGGCGAAAGATTGTCTGATTGCAGGAATTACTGTGGAGAAATATGCGATCAAAAATGATAGCCTGAAAGTATTGTTCCCAGGAGAGGTTCAGATCGGCGATAAACTGGAGAAAGTATCTGAGATTTATGGAAAGCCGAATGACACATCAGAAGGAGATCTGGTAAATCTGTATTACTGGTATACAGGAGAAAGTCATTACAATGGATGTGAGATTGATACTGACAGTTCAACCGGAAAGATTACGACCATGAGTCTGGATCACTTTGAAGTAGAGAAATAGATGACTTGACTGTGAGACAGGAAACAGTCAGATTTTATTAAAAAAATAAGAAACATACACCTTCAAGTTTGAAAGTAACGCTTTGCGGTTAGTTTAAATTTGAAGGTGTTTGTTTGAAGATTGCTTTTTTAATATACAGACGCAGAAGTGATAATATAAAAGTGATGGATATCAAAGACAATTTTAAATGCGAGATGCATTCAGACAAAAGCATGTATCCTCATGCAATCAGCGGAGTGATTGACATGGAAGTGAACAGTAACCAGTAACCAATAAAAAATATAGAAAAAATAAAAAAACCTCTTGCATTTATCATTTGAATATGATAATATATAAAACGGTCACGCAAGACGAATGACTGATTATGGCCCCGTGGTCAAGCGGTTAAGACATCGCCCTTTCACGGCGGTAACACGGGTTCGATTCCCGTCGGGGTCACTTACATGAAGCAAAGCGACATGTAAATTACAATTTTAAATTGTGGCGCAGTAGCCAAGCGGTAAGGCGTGGGTCTGCAACACCCTGATGCACCGGTTCAAATCCGGTCTGCGCCTCTAGAAAATCCTGAAAACGTTTGTTTTCAGGATTTTTTATACTTTTATCTATTTGTCAATAAGCCGCTTTAAATATTCCGACAATCTGTTCTTTGGTTGCTTTTCTTGGGTTTGTAAGCTGGCAGACATCTTTCATCGCATTTTCGGCCATAATTTCAAAGTCTTCTTCCTTTACACCCAACTCTCTCAGACAAGATGGAATTCCCACCTGCTGACTGAGCTGGCGAATTGCAGAGATTGCCTTTCTGGCAGCGTCCATTGTGGAAAGGCCGTCAACATTTTCTCCCATTGCTTTTGCAATATTGCGGAAACGGTTTGCATTTCCAATTAAGTTAAATTCTTCTACATGAGGAAGAAGGATTGCATTACATACACCATGCGGAAGATTGTAAAAACCACCAAGCTGGTGAGCCATTGCATGTACATATCCAAGAGATGCGTTGTTGAAAGCAATTCCTGCGAGATACTGTCCGTAAGCCATCTTATCTCTGGCTTTCATATAAGCACCGTTGGCAACAGCCTTTGGAAGGTACTGTGTGATCATTGTGATGGCCATCTGTGCGGCAGCATCGGTTAGTGGATTTGCATCGGTTGAGACGTAAGCTTCAATGGCATGAGTCAGAGCATCCATACCGGTGGCAGCGGTCAGTGAAGGCGGCATGCCAACCATAAGCTTCGGATCATTGATTGCAATCTGTGGTGTTACACGCCAGTCAACGATTGCCATCTTTACATGACGATCCGTATCCGTGATAATACAGAATCGAGTGATTTCAGAGGCTGTACCTGCTGTTGTATTGATTGCAATCATAGGACACATGGGTTTTGTGGATTTATCAACGCCTTCATAGTCACGGATATCGCCACCATTTGATGCCACAATGCCGATTCCCTTCGCGCAGTCATGGGAAGAACCGCCGCCAAGAGAAATAATAGAATCACAGTGATTTTCTTCAAAAACTTTCAGTCCATCTTTTACATTTATATCTTTTGGATTGGGCTCGGCACCGCCGAATACAACACTTTCTACGCCGGCGGTTGTCAGAATATTCTGAATCTGGTCAGCCATTCCACTTTTTGCAAGATATGCATCGGTTACAATCAGAGATTTCTTTCCGCCAAGACTCAGCATGAGTTCTCCTGCTTCCTGTACAGAGCCTTCTCCAAACAAATTCCGTGTAGGTAAGAAATAATAAGTTGTCGCCATAAGTATACGTTCCTTTCGTGTGTAAAAATTTTTATCAACGTTTTATAAAGGTTACTGGTTACAGGTTACCTGTGAACAGTAACTTATAAAGTGGCCGGTAAAAAATAAAACTCTTAAAATGGCAAGAAAAATAAGAGTTGATATATGGGTATCCTGTAAAACAGCAGTGGATAAAAGGTCCGGCCACAGACTTGATGCTTGGAGTATACACAAAATGAAATACAAAAATAAGTTGGCTGAACAACTTAATCTAAAAAAATAAAAAAACAGAAAATTAAATCTGTGAATAAATAGAAGAGCAGTTCAATCATACTAAAAATGAATATTCCCACGGTCATAAAGTTCGGCTTCCAGAATCTGAAATTTATTTTTCCTGCAGGTGATCAGAGAATCTTTTTCCATCAGTTTCAGTTCATGCGAGAGCGCACTGCGGTTCACGCAGAGATAATCTGCAAGTTCTTCACGGTTAAAAGGAATCTCAAACTGATCAGATCCGTAAAAACTTCTCTGGATCGAAAGAAATGTAAGAATACGGTCGCGTAGTCCTTTTCTTGAAATGATTTCAATCTGAGCCATTTTTTTAAGATTTTCACCGGCAATCAATGCAAGGATATTTTCCATAATCACAAGTCGGTCTGTTTCTTTAAGCAGTCCTGGTTTTGCAACAGAATCGTAAGGGATGATATGAACTTTGCTTTCTTTGGAAGCAGTAATGTAGTAAGTGCTGACTTTCTTTTTGGTTGCGGCAATATCTACTCCGGCAATAAAAGAAGGGGTATATTTGGCCATCAGGCTTTGCCGTCCGTCACTGTATAATTTAGTGGCAATCAGTTCTCCTTCTTCAACAATTGCAAAAAAATTAACGAATTCTCCGTCTGAAATCAGTAAATTTCCTTTTTTCAGTATAGAAGAAGCCGGTTTTAATTGTTGAAAAATTTCTTTAATCTGTTCTGCCTGAAAGTGTTCAAACATTCTTGCGTGTTCGATGATTTTCCAATTCATAATATTTCCTACCTTTTCATTTGATCATTTTATTCGTTGAATTTCAAAAGCAATAACTCGGTCAATGCATTGAAAAAGGCTGGAATTCAACGAATCAGGATATGGTTTTTGCGCACCTTTTTTGACTTTTAATACTCGGATAATCAAAAAGAGCGAATTGTATAAAATAGTCAAAAGATTTTGCTATTGTAACATAAATAAAGTAAAAATGCACACATTATTTTGAAAAATATTTATAAAAAACAGATAAAATAAACAAATATAAGATTGTTAAAATAATAATTATTATTGACTTTAACTATTATCAGACATTATAATTCAAATCACATACAATTCTGAAAAGAAAGGGAAATTGAACGGATGAAAAAAGAATATTTAGACAAAATAGCCGAGGATGGGCAACTGGTTGTTGTTTCAGGCCCTGCAGGAACGGGAAAAAGAACAGTATTACAGGAATATTTAAAAGATCATGAAAGAGCATGTATCAGTATTCCGGTGACTACAAGAGAGCAGAAGAAGGATGAAGTAGACGGTGAAGAATACTGGTTTGTATCTGTGGCAGAATTCGAACGAATGATCCGTACAGGAGAGATGTTGGAATACCATTATGTTGGAAATTATGGATGCGGAACAACGAAAAAAGGTGTTGAGGAAGCGAGAGCAAAAGGAAAAAATGTAATTCTAGATGTGGATCCGACCAGTGCAATGAAGATTCGTACACTCTGTCCGGATGCAACACTGATTTTTATTCTTCCGCCGTCCTGGACGGAACTGAAAGAACGTCTGGAAGGCACAGGACTGTACAGTGAAGAAGAGATTGCACAATTGATGGATATGGCAGAAGAAGATATTGCCTGTGCGAATCAGTACGATTATGTATTGATCAATGACAATGTAACATCGGCAGTAAATCGATTTGCACAGATTCTTCATGGTAACAGATACAGCAGAAACAGTATGAAAGGATTTCTTGACAGTTACATAGAAGGAGAGATTAAACCACATATTGAGCAGTTTAAAAATTCACTTTAAAAAGTTCGCTGAAAATAGGCATTTACGCTCCCTCATTCAAGTGCTATAATAAAGAGCAGTACGACCTGTCGGCAGGCAGACCGGGAAATATTTTGAAGGAGTAATAATGGTATGGAATTGACAACAATTCGTGAGTTATTTAAAAACAGAGAAAATTATCTGGACCAGAAGGTGACAGTTGGGGGCTGGATCCGCAGTATCCGTGATTCCAAGACATTTGGATTTATCGTATTAAATGACGGTTCCTTTTTTGAGACACTTCAGGTAGTTTATCATGATAAACTGGAAAACTTTGCTGAGATTTCCAAACTGAATGTAGGAGCAGCGATTATTGTAAAGGGAACACTTGTGGCTACACCACAGGCAAAACAGCCATTTGAGATTCAGGCAGATGAAGTTACAGTTGAGGGAGCATCCGCACCGGACTATCCGCTTCAGAAGAAACGTCATGGCTTTGAGTACCTCAGAACAATCTCTCATCTTCGTCCGAGAACAAATACGTTCCAGGCAGTATTCCGTGTTCGTTCACTGGCTGCTTATGCAATCCACAAATTCTTCCAGGAGAGAGGATTTGTTTACGTGCATACTCCACTGATCACAGGAAGTGACTGTGAAGGTGCAGGAGAAATGTTCCGTGTAACAACACTGGATCTGGAGAATGTTCCGAAGAATGAAGATGGAACAGTAGATTACACACAGGATTTCTTTGGAAAAGAGACAAGCCTTACAGTAAGTGGACAGCTGAACGGTGAAACTTATGCTCAGGCATTCAGAAATATCTACACATTTGGACCGACTTTCCGTGCAGAGAATTCTAACACAACAAGACATGCGGCAGAGTTCTGGATGATCGAGCCTGAGATCGCATTTGCTGATCTGGATGATGACATGATCCTTGCAGAGTCTATGCTGAAATATGTCATCAACTATGTGCTTGAGAATGCACCGGAAGAGATGAATTTCTTCAACTCTTTTGTAGACAAAGGACTTCTGGAGAGACTTCACAATGTAGTGAATTCGGATTTCGCACGTGTAACATACACAGAAGCAGTTGAGATTCTTGAGAAGAACAATGATAAATTTGATTATAAAGTTTCATGGGGATGCGATCTTCAGACAGAGCATGAGCGTTATCTGACAGAGCAGATCTACAAACGTCCGGTATTCGTAACAGATTATCCGAAGGAGATTAAAGCGTTCTATATGAAACAGAATGATGACGGAAAGACAGTAGCTGCTGTTGACTGCCTTGTACCGGGAATCGGAGAGATCATCGGAGGAAGCCAGAGAGAAGATAACTATGAGAAACTTCTTACGAGAATGAATGAACTCGGACTGAAAGAAGAGGATTATGGATTCTATCTGGATCTTAGAAAATACGGTTCTACAAGACATGCAGGATTCGGTCTTGGATTCGAGCGTTGCGTAATGTATCTGACAGGAATGTCCAACATCCGTGACGTAATTCCGTTCCCAAGAACAGTAAATAACTGTGAACTGTAATCTTGTAATTTATAAGAAAACAGAATAATAAGAGAAATAAAAGGTTACTGTTTACAGGTTACCTGTGAATAATAACATAAAAAGTAAATCAAAGGACCTGAGTTTTGTATCAGCCACCAATTATCGGATAAAATTTCCGACAGGTTAAGGAGGTACAAAATCAGGTCCTTTTTGTTTATAGAAAAGTTATTTTTTCATAAATATTAACCTTTATTTAATCAATTCTTTTCATAAATCCATAAAAAACATAAATTTTACGCAGATTTAACATAACTTAACAAAGCATTTTATAATCCCATGATAATTTTAACATGTTGATGTAGGAGAAAAGAACGTTACTGATCGCAGAGAAGCTGTGAACAGTAGTAATTAAGAGGGTCTGAAAGGGAAAATAAGATGAAAGAGAACATCCAGATTGTATTTGGTCTGCTTGGCGGACTGGCGGTATTTATCTATGGTATGAACCTGATGAGTGAATGTCTGCAGAAGGCAGCAGGAGAAAAGATGAAAAAAATCCTTTCTATGCTGACAAGAAATCCTGTTATGGGGGCACTTGCAGGAATGCTTGTTACCGCAGTATTACAGAGCAGTAGTGCAACAACTGTTATGGCAATCGGCTTCGTAAGTGCAGGATTGATGACATTGCCACAGGCGATTTCCATCATTTTTGGTGCGAACATTGGTACTACAATGACAGCACAGCTGATCGCATTTAAGTTAAGCGATTACATTTATGTAATTATTTTTATTGGATTTATCGTATATTTTGTAGCAAAATCAGAACGTGTAAAAAATATTGGTATGACGATTTTTGCGTTCGGACTTTTATTCCTTGGAATTGAGACAATGGGATCCGTGATGAAACCACTGGCATCCAGTCCGGTATTTACAGACCTGATTGGAAAAGTAGCTCATGTTCCGGTTCTTGGAGTCTGTGTCGGTACTCTGATGACACTGGTTGTGCAGAGTTCCAGTGCCACAATCGCAGTATTACAGAACTTTGCTTCTCAGGCAGGACCTGACGGAGTAACAAGTATTCTCGGACTGACAGGAGCAATTCCGATTCTGTTTGGTGACAATATTGGAACAACGATCACAGCACTGCTTGCCAGTGTAGGTCAGCCAAAAGATGCAAAAAGAACAGCAATGGCACACTGTATTTTCAATATATCAGGATGTCTTCTGTTTATCTGGTTTATTAAACCGTTTGCAGCACTGATCCAGTATATTTCTCCAAAGGGACCGGAGATTGAAGTAATTTCCAGACAGATTGCAAATGCACATACATTTTTCAATATTGTAATGACACTGATATGGGTTCCGTTGGTAGGTGTTATGGTAAAAATTGTAATGCACATTATTCCGGATGGAAAAGCAGAAGTGGCAAAACCAGCTCAGGCAAAATTTTTGGATGATAAACTGATGGCACAGCCGGCAGCGGCAATGCAGCTTGTAGTTCGTGAAGTAATGAACTGTGGGTATCAGGTTGGAGCTATGCTAAAAAAGGCCGCAGAGAAAGCTGACAGCGGAGAATTCAGTGCAGTGAAAATGATTGAGGAGAGCAGAGAAGCAGCAGGAGCACTTGCAAAACAGATTACAGACTATCTGGCCGAAATGGCTGCGGCAGGTGTTATGACAGAGCATCAGGCAGCACGTTCCGCAGAATTACAGTACGTGTTAAGTGATATTGATCGAATCAGTGAAATGACGATGAGCATTGCAACAGCACTTCATACGAAAGAAGTGATAAAAAGTGGAAAGAAGAATGGTAAAGGAGAAAAAGTCGAGCAGTCAGGTTTTTCCAAAGAAGCTATGAAAGATGTCTGTAAGAGTCTGGAACTGGTCAGTGAGATGTATGATATGGTCATGAAGATGATCATCAGTGAAGAAAAAGATGAAGCAGAAAATCTTGCGAAGATGAAAGAAAAAGTCCGTAAGATGGATGGCGATATCCGTAAGGGACATATCAAGAGAGTACATAAAGGAAAATGTAAAGCAGGTCTTACAGCTGCATTTAATGAAATACTTCATAATATTGAACGAATTGGAAACAGCTGTGTGAATCTTGCAGATGCTGCGGAAGATGGTGTAAGATTCAGCACTTTCCTGCAGGAAGTGCAGTCATAAGAAGAATAAAATTACGGGGAAAAGAGCATTCAGATTGAAACATGTGTCTATCGTGTGAATCAGTAAAGAACTGATGCGACAGCATTTTACATGAGCAGATCATGAATGCTCTTTTTCAGTCAGTTAATGGTTAATGCAGTATACGTTACTGTTTACAGCTATGCTGTGAACAGTAACATATTATATAGAAAAAGAATGAAATCTATCTAAAAATAGTTGAGCGTATCGAAAAGACACGCTATAATATTAAGCTGTCAGAAAAGAAAATTTAAGGATGAAATAATGAAATAGAAACGCTCAGTTGTTTTGAGGAACGACCAGAAATAACTGATGAGAGATTGATTTTCAGGAAGGAAGATAGATAGATGAAGATTGAGCTGCCCAGAAAAGTTCTGTTTATAATCAATAATCTGCAGTATCATGGATACGAAGCATTTGCAGTAGGCGGCTGTGTGCGGGATTCCATCCTTGCACGATGCCCACAGGACTGGGATATTACAACCTCGGCAAAGCCGCAGGAAATCAAGCGGATTTTTAAAAGAACCGTGGATACAGGAATCGAACATGGAACGGTGACAGTTCTGCTTGGAAAAGACATGTTTGAAGTAACAACATACAGGATTGATGGAGCTTATGAGGACAGCAGACATCCAAAGGAAGTACAGTTTACGAATCAGCTGGAAGAAGATTTGCGCCGCAGAGATTTCACGATCAATGCCATGGCTTACAATGAAGAAGTCCGGCTGGTCGATGTGTTTGGAGGAATGCAGGATTTGAACCATCATCTGATCCGATGTGTTGGAGATCCGAGAGAACGTTTCTCGGAGGATGCACTCCGTATCCTGCGTGCAGTACGTTTTTCAGCACAGTTAAACTTCCCGATCGAGCCGGAGACTGCACAGGCAATCTGCGAACTGGCGCCGAATCTGGAGCACATCAGTGCAGAGCGGATTCAGACAGAATTGTTGAAACTGCTTACTTCTCCACACCCGGAACGGATTCAGGATGCATACGAACTGGGGCTGACCAAGATATTCCTGCCGGAGTGGGATGCGATGGTTGGAGTAGAGCAGAATACACCGCATCATAAGTACGATGTTGCAAATCATACATTGCGTGCTCTTAAGAATATTAAGAAGAATAAATATCTGCGTCTTACAATGTTGTTCCATGACATGGGAAAACCGTCCATGAAGACAACAGATGAAAATGGAAGAGATCACTTTGAGGGACATTCACTTGCGAGTGAACAGATCGCAAAGGATATTATGCGCAGATTAAAGTTTGATAATGAGACGATCAAGATTGTATCAAAACTGGTCTGCTATCATGATTATCGTGTAGAGGCAACACCGCAGAATGTTCGTCGTACCATGAACCGGATCGGAGTAGATCTGTTCCCGTATTATCTTGCAGTTCGCATGGCAGATGTAAAAGCGCAGAGCAACTATCAGCGCAGAGAGAAGATTGAAAATATTATCGCAATGCGCAGAATCTATCAGGAGACGCTGCAGAATGGAGACTGTGTGACTTTAAGAGATCTTGCAGTCAGTGGAAGAGAACTGATGGAGATCGGAATGAAACCGGGAAGAGAGATGGGCGCAATGCTCAATGAACTTCTTGAATATGTCATTGATGATCCGTCAAAGAATGACAAAGAACAATTATGTAATTATGTAAGAATTAAGATGTTCATCTCAGCGGCAGAAAAAGAAGCTGCTGAGAAAGAAGCCGCACAGAAAGAGGCAGAACAAAAGGAACCGGAAACAAAAGAATAAAATAGCATACTCTGGCTGTCCCGGGCATACATTAGAAAGAATTCGAACTTAAACGTGAAAGAACCGTCGGCACTTATCCCGACAGTCCGGTTCACGGGAAACAGGGGGCAGCCATGAGAGAGTATGAACTGGAAGTACTGGAAAAGTACAGTCAGGAAGTAAACAGCACCCGGCGGATGAGGGGTGCATTTTTTTGTGATACAAATGAGGGGACGATGCTTCTGAAGGAAACGAAAGTATCCGTGAAGCGCGCCCCTTTGTTGTATTTTGTGCTTAGTCGTCTGGAAGAGCAGGGAGAGCTGGCAGATACTCCGGTTTTTGCAGCGAATGGTGAGCTGGTGGTGACTTCACGTGATGGCAGACATTATATGCTGAAAAAGTGGCATGAAGGTCGGGAATGTGATATGAAACGAGAATCGGAAGTTATGGCAGCGGCAAGAAGGCTTGCAATTCTGCACAGAAAATTCCAGTGGAATGAACCGGATCAGCAGGAATTGGAACGTTTTGCGGAAAATCAGGAACAATGGCAGGAGGAAGACCGGGAAAACAGTCCGCAAAATGATTCAAATGGGAAATCTGAAGATTTAAAGGAGATTTCACAGAGCAATGTATTACAGCCTGAAAGCAGAGAACAGGAACTGCACAGAATTGCAAAAATCCGTCCACCGGTCATGCGAAGTCCGATAGAAGAACTGCTGAGACATAACAGAGAGATGAAAAAGGTACGGTCGTTCATACGCAGACAAGTTGCAAAAAATGAATTTGAATATTTGTATCTTGCATATTTTGAAAAGATGTACAGCCTGGCGTGCGATGCACTGAATGCAATGGAACAGTCAGACTGTATGCAGTTGTATCAGCAGAGTGTCAGAGAGCAGAAGCTGCTGCATGGAGATTATAATTACCACAATGTGCTGGTGCTTTCTGATGGAATGGCAATTACAAATTTTGAACACCTGAAGATAGGGATACAGGTGCAGGATCTGTATTATTTTCTCCGGAAATCTTTGGAGAAATGCCATTGGAGAAAGGAAGTCGGGCAGAATATCCTGAACGCTTATGAGTCAGTAAGAATGCTTGAACCGGCGGAGCGGGAATATCTTCACTTCAGGCTGGCGTATCCAGAAAAATTCTGGAAAACAGCCAGTATGTATTCCAGATCAAACAAAGCATGGCTTCCGGAAAAGAGTGTGGAAAAATTAAAACTTGCAGTCCGGCAGACAGAAGAGAAAACAGAGTTTCTAAGGCGAGTCTTTCAAGAATATTGAAAACAGTTTTATTCAGATTAAATTGTCAGTGAATAATAAAAATGAAGTGTTGCGGAATCCCCGGAAACCGCGTGACTGCGCTGAAATTCCTTGACAAACCACAGGGAAACCGTTATAACAGTACATAAGGGCATAACCATGTAAACGTGCAGACTGGAAGCCTTTGAAAAATTAAGAACGAATTGTATACAAGTACAATAAAGGAGGAAACAAATCCATGAACAAAACAGAATTAATCGCAGCAGTAGCAGAAAAAGCAGAGATTTCTAAGAAAGATTCCGAAAAAGCATTAAAGGCTTTCGTTGATGTTGTTACAGAGCAGTTAAAGGCTGGAGATAAAGTACAGCTTGTTGGTTTTGGAACATTTGAAGTAAGCGAAAGAGCTGCAAGAGAGGGAAGAAACCCACAGACAGGAAAGACTATGACAATCGCAGCATGCAAAGCTCCTAAATTCAAAGCAGGAAAAGCATTAAAGGATGCGATCAACTAATTCGGAAGTTTCAGACAGAGGAAACATTGTTCAGATATGAGACTTGATAAATTTTTAAAAGTATCCCGACTGATCAAGCGCAGAACTGTGGCAAACGAAGCATGTGATGCCGGTCGTGTACTGGTCAACGGGAAAACAGCAAAAGCATCGGTTAAGGTAAAACCTGGAGATGTAATTGAGATTGAGTTCGGAACGAGGACTGTAAAGGTGGAGGTGCTTGACCTTCAGGAGACAACGAAAAAGGAAGAAGCCAAAGAGCTGTTCCGTTATCTTTGATTCATTTTCAAAGATGGATCATGCAGTCTGAGAAAAGCCCGGATCGGACAAAGTGGAGAGATTCACAGTTCGGTTGCGGGCTTTTTATTTACCTTCGCTTTGTTGATGCAGACTGAAATGGAATAAATAAGCGCACCCCGGCATATATATAGATGGACATGGGAATAACGGAAATGTTTGTTTTCATGTCCATCGCTATGTTAATTGATGAGAACAGTAACAATGGGAAATTATGTTTTCAGGAGGAGGTGTGCGGATGGAAGAACAGCGGATTGCGAAGACACATAAACTGGTGATCAATAATCGAAAAACAAGTATGGTGACAGGCGTTCTGGATGTGTTGTCATTCGATCTGAATGAAATCCTTCTGGAGACAGAACAGGGGATGCTTATGGTAAAAGGAACAGATCTGCATGTGAATCGGCTGAGTGTTGAGAAGGGCGAGGTAGATCTTTCCGGAAATATTGACAGTATTGCATATTCTGGAACCAATCAGCTGGAACGTCAGACAGACGGATTTCTGGCCAGACTGTTTAAATGACAGGGATGAGATCAGATGAGTGGAATAGGAACTGAACTGCTGACTTTTATATATGCCGTACTGACTGGAATTATTGTGCCGGTCAGCTATTACATACTTTTAGCATTCCGCAAATTGGTCAGACACAGCAATTTTGTGACGGGAATTGAAGATCTGATTTTCTGGACGATAATGAGTGGATATATTTTCCGTCAGATGTATCTGACTACTTATGGTAGTATCCGATGGTACTTTATACTAGGTATGGTATTAGGCATCACAGGGACATATTTTGTGGGAAAAAGAATCAAAAAACTTTCCTCAAAAGTCGGGAAAAACCTTGAAAAGTTAAAAAAAAGAGGCTAAAATGTCTATAACATTGTGAGTTAAATTAGAAGATATAATAGATTAATAAGGTGGATGTGAATGACAAAGAAGAGAAAAAAGAGAAGTCAGAATGCAGGCAGACAGAATAAGCTGAGCAGAAACAGACGTGGAGTTCTGCTTACAGGTATGGTACTGGTTCTGTTAACAGGTGTACTTGCGTTTGGATCTCTTTCTTTAAAGGCAAAGAATGATGAATACAAAGCTCAGGAAGCTGAACTGAAGACACAGATCGAGGAAGAACAGGCAAGATCCAAAGAAGTGGAACAGTTTAAATCTTACGTTCAGACAGATGATTATATTAAG
The DNA here is from genome assembly GCF_934309415.1 of uncultured Mediterraneibacter sp. Lineage (GTDB taxonomy): Bacteria > Bacillota > Clostridia > Lachnospirales > Lachnospiraceae > Mediterraneibacter. The sequence goes on along the minus strand of NZ_CAKRDI010000002.1, from coordinate 113,875 downwards.
GACATCGCTGAAGATAAACTTGGACTTGTAGATCCGAATGAAATTATTTTTAAACCAACAAAGTAAAATACAAGTGAATGATCTGACAGTGTTTGCCGCATATTGCAAATGGCTGTATTCAGAGAGTGGCAGGGAATAGAATTTACGAAAGATAACTCCGGGAGAAAGAATAACTCCTGGAGTTTTTCTATATCTGAAACTGTATTATGGAGCGCCACCCGGAACGAAGAGAAGACGCTCTAGAATGTGCCAAGGCACATTCTTTGTTCTGTTATTTTCTGATTTTGCTATAGTTGAGAAAAAGGGGTTACTGTTCACAGGTAACCTGCAAACAGTAACGTATCTCGCCATTTAGAATCGCCTACGGCGATGGACGAGATGCATTCAAGACAATACGTGCATCCTCCATGCCAATCAGCGGAGTGATTGACATGAGAGTGAACAGTAACAAAAGGGAGTAGAATACAAGAAGAGTACTGGGAATTTCATCCCGTAAGTTACCGGTTTTCAGAAGGGAGTATCAGGATCATATGGAAGATGAACAGGTAATACATAACAGTCCGTATGTGGAGCAGATCGAGAAATTTGCCAGTTCTCTGAAGCAGCTTTCACAGACATTTCTCGGACTGGAGGAAAAGAAACAGGCATTTACGGATGAAGAGATTGATGAAATGTTTGAGCGTGTGAAGGAGCGTGTATGCAATAAATGTGAAAAATGCGTCTGGTGCTGGGGTGAAAATTTCGTCCACACGTATCAGATGGGCTACGAGATATTATCTGCGGTGGATCATTATGGAAATGATCTGAATACAGAGACAAAGCGAAAATTAATGCAGCGCTGTGTTATGGCTCCCAAATTTCTGCGTGAAATGCTGGAAGGATTTCATGATGCAAGGCAAAATATGATCTGGATCAACCGGATGGCAAGAAGCCGGGAAGGGTGCGCCATACAGATGGATACGTTTGCAGATATGATACAGAATACGGCAAAAGAGCTGGAAGAAAGCATTTTTACAGATGAACGAATGGAGAAAAGGATCATCGCGCAGTTAAAGAAACGGGGCATCAGGGTATTGTATACTGGATTTTTTATGAATCAGGAAGGGAAATATGAAGTGCATATTACCCTGAGATCTCTGCAGAAAAAGAAGGTGACGGTCCGGGAGTTGGCGCGGATCTTATCAGAAATCAGCGGGAGAAGACTGGTGGCACAAAGTGACAGCGCGCAGGTTGTGGGACCTCGTTATATGACGGTTGTGTGCAGAGAAGGTCCGGCTTTTTATACCATGCAGGGGGTTGCAAGAATCGGAAAAGGATGCAGTAGCATATCAGGCGATAATTTTGCGATGATGGACATGCCTGCCGGAAAAAAGGGTGTAGCACTTTCTGATGGAATGGGCTCAGGCAAAGAGGCATGCAAAGAAAGTACGATGGTGATCGAGCTGCTGGAAGAACTTCTGGAGGCGGGATTTCCTGAAAAAACTGCGATCCAGATGATCAACACAACGTTAGTGATGGGGCGGGAAGAGATCCATTATTCTACAGTAGATATGACGGTGTTTGATCTGTATACGGGAGAGTGCGAGATCATCAAGGCAGGTGCTTCGTCCACATTTATCAGAAAAAAGAATGAAGTAGAACATCTCAGTTCTACCAGTCTTCCGATCGGAGTGATGAATTCAATCGATATTGATTCTGTGAAAAGAAAACTTTCAGACGGTGATTTTATCATTATGATGACGGATGGAGTTTTGGATGCACTTCCGGTAGGAGAGCAGGATATACTTCTTGAGACGATCATCAAAGGCAGCCAGATCACCAATCCACGGGAACTGGCAGAACATATATTACAGCAGGTGTTAAACTGGACTGGGAAAGAACCGCAGGATGATATGACAGTGTTGGTGATCGGGCTGTGGAGATGTTAACAAAATACTGCTGATTAGCTATGAGGATGCACGTTTTGGACTGAATGCATCTCTTACTTTACATTTCAAAGAGAATTGAGTTATAGTTTACATATGATGAAGAAAATAGAAAAAAGAGTAGAACAATTTATTGAAAAACAGAATATGATCCAGCCCGGAGACCGGATTGTGACAGGTGTATCAGGTGGTGCAGATTCGATCTGTCTGCTTGTTATATTGTGCAGATTAAGAGAAAGACTGGGATTTGAGGTAGAAGTGTGCCATGTGAACCACTGTTTGCGGGGAGCGGATGCGGATGCAGATGAAGCCTATGTGAAGCAGATTTGCGGACAGCTTCAGGTTCCGTGCCATATTTTCAGGAAAAATGTGGAATTAATTGCGAAAAATGGGAAACAATCTCTTGAAGAGGCAGGGCGAATGGTCCGTCATAGAGCGTTTGAAGAAATCTGTGAAAAGAACCGGTGTACTAAGATCGCAACTGCTCATCATCAGCAGGACAATGCAGAAACAATCCTTATGAATCTTGCAAGAGGGACAGGTCTGAAAGGAATATGCGGGATTCGTCCTGTTTATGGAGAGCGGATTCGTCCGTTACTGTGTCTGACCAGAGAAGAAATTGAGCTGTATCTGGAAAAAGAAAAGATTCATTTCTGTACAGATGAGACAAATGCAGAAGATGAATATACGAGAAACAGAATTCGTCATCATGTACTCCCGGTTCTGGAACAGGAAGTCAACCGGAGAACAGTACGGCATCTGAATGAGCTTGGAGAGCAGGCCGAAGAAGTGATGGAATATTTGGAAAAGCAGACAGATAAAGCATGGGCAGTCTGTACAGAATTAAGAGAATCGGGTGCTGTATTTCTGAGAGAGGACAGGATTTCAGAGCTTTCAAAAGTAATAAAGAAACTGCTGGTCCGAAGAGCAATCTGTACGGTGGCTGGTTCGGAAAAAGATATCGAGCTGGTTCATGTCCAGATGCTCCTGTCTCTGTTTGAACGACAGGTTGGAAGAAGTGCGAATCTGCCTTACCGAATCAAAGCAGAACGGATCTATGAGGGAATTCTGATGAAAAAAGAAGCAGAACAGAGAGATATTTCCAGAGATAAGAAGAGCTGGAATTCAACAGAGAACAGCAGGAAAAAAGAAACAGAACAGGTGACGGAACTCAGAATTCCGGGAGAGATATGTCTAGAGAAAACAGGTCAGAGAATTGTCTGTGAGATCTGTCCGGTGGAGGATGTGACGAATGCAAAAGAGATGCCACAAAAAAGCTACACGAAATGCTTTGATTATGATATAATAAGGAGCAGTCTGTGTGCGAGATACAGACGTCCCGGAGATTATCTGACAATTGACAGTCGGGGAGGACGGAAAAAACTGAAATCCTATTTTATTGATGAAAAGATCCCGAGAGAAGAGCGGGAAAAACTTCTGCTGATCGCAGAAGGAAATCATATCGTGTGGATTCCGGGGCGGAGAATGAGTTCTCATTATCAGATTGGAGATAAGACAAAGACGATTCTTAAGATAAAAATTATGGAGGAATAAGACAATGGCAGAAAGTATCAGAGTTTTAGTACCAGAAGAAGAAGTAGATGCAAGAATCAGAGAGCTGGGAGAGAAGATCAGCAAAGATTACGAAGGAAAACAGATCCATCTGATCTGCGTCCTGAAAGGTGGAGTATTCTTTATGTGTGAACTCGCAAAAAGAATCACAGTACCTGTATCTATGGACTTCATGTGTGTAGGAAGTTATGGAGACGGAACAAAATCCAGTGGAGTTGTAAGAATTGCAAAAGACCTGGACGAGTCCATCGAAGGAAAGGATGTTCTGATCGTAGAAGATATCATCGATTCAGGAAATACACTGTATTATCTGATGGACGTTCTTCAGCGCAGAAAACCGGCAAGTCTTCGTCTGTGTACATTACTTGACAAACCGGATCGCCGTGTGAAAGATGTAAAAGTTGACTATACAGGATTTGACATTCCGGATGAGTTTGTAGTAGGATACGGACTGGACTACGCGCAGAAATATAGAAATCTTCCATACATCGGTATAGTAGAAGGCGTGGAGTAGGAAGGAGTCATAGGTTTGGACAACAATAAAAAATACAGAGGTATCAGCGGAGGGTCTATACTGTCCTTTGTTGTGATTGTGGTAGTGATCCTCTGGATGGCGAACCAGTTTCAGGTACATCAGCAGGAGATGACCTATACATCTTTTGTTGAGGCTGTGCAGGGAAAAAATGTATCGGATGTATACATTAACCAAAACAGTGCAGTGCCGACGGGAACGGTTTCCGTGAAGCTGAAAGATGAGGACAGCACAAGGAAAGTGAATGTCTCAGATGTAGAAGTAGTGGAAGAACTGCTGAAAGACAATGGCATTGACTATGGAATGTCGGATGTTCCGAAAGATTCCATGATGCTAACAGTGCTTTTCCCGGTACTGATCTCACTGGGAAGTGTATTCTTGCTGTTTTATCTTATGAACCGTCAGTCAGGCGGCGGAGCGAACTCAAAGGCAATGAACTTTGGTAAGAGCCGTGCGAAGATGACAAATCAGAATGAGATAAAAGTAACATTTGCGAATGTTGCAGGATTGAAGGAAGAGAAGGAAGAACTTGAAGAGATTGTAGATTTCCTGAAATCACCAAAGAAATACGTTCAGGTTGGTGCAAGAATCCCGAAAGGAGTTCTTCTGGAGGGACCTCCGGGAACCGGTAAGACGCTGCTGGCGAAAGCTGTTGCAGGAGAAGCGGGAGTTCCGTTTTTCAGCATCTCAGGTTCAGATTTCGTTGAGATGTTTGTCGGAGTAGGTGCTTCCCGTGTGCGTGATCTTTTCCAGGATGCGAAAAAGAATGCACCGTGTATCGTGTTTATCGATGAGATCGATGCGGTTGCAAGAAGACGTGGAAGCGGTCTTGGCGGCGGACACGACGAGAGAGAGCAGACACTGAACCAGTTACTGGTTGAGATGGATGGATTTGGTGTCAATGAAGGCATCATCGTAATGGCAGCAACAAACCGTAAGGATATTCTTGATCCGGCGATCTTAAGACCGGGACGATTTGACAGAGATGTTGTAGTTGGACGTCCGGATGTAGGCGGAAGAGAAGAGATCCTGAAAGTACATGCGAAGAATAAACCGCTGGGTGATGACGTGGATCTGAAACAGATCGCTCAGACTACAGCGGGATTCTCCGGAGCAGATCTTGAGAATCTTCTGAATGAAGCGGCAATTCTTGCGGCAAAAGAGAACAGAGTATTTATCCAGCAGTCTGATATCCGTCATGCATTTGTAAAGGTTGGAATCGGAGCTGAGAAGAAGAGCCGTATCGTGTCTGACAAGGAAAAACGAATCACGGCTTACCACGAAGCAGGCCATGCGATTCTGTTCCATGTACTGCCGGATGTGGGACCTGTCTATAGTGTATCAATCATCCCGACAGGAGGAGCCGGCGGATATACCATGCCACTTCCTGAAAAAGATGATATGTTCAACACAAAGGGACAGATGCTTCAGGAAATTACTGTATCACTGGGAGGGCGTGTGGCAGAGGAAGAGATTTTCGATGATATCACAACAGGAGCTTCACAGGATATCAGACAGGCAACAGCGATTGCCAAATCTATGATTACCAAATTTGGTATGTCAGAACGCCTTGGACTGATCAATTATGACAATGACAGTGATGAGGTATTTATCGGCCGTGATTTCGGTCATACATCAAGAGGATATGGCGAAAAAGTGGCTGGAACCATTGATGAGGAAGTAAAGCGTATTATTGACGAGTGTTATCAGCAGGCACGCAGCATTCTTCAGGAGTATCATTCGGTACTCGAGAAGTGTGCACAGCTGCTTCTTGAAAAAGAGAAGATAACAAGAAGTGAATTTGAAGCACTGTTTGCAGGAACAGACAGTGAAGTGAAAGCTGAATAAGCAATATTTTCATTCCCATGTCAATCACTCCGTTGATTGACATGGAGGATGCACGTATTGTTTTGAATGTATCTCGTCTATCGACAAAGGCGATTCTAAATGACGAGATACGTTACTGTTCACGGCATAGCTGTAAACAGTAACGTATAAGCTTTGTCTTTATACCCTCCGTTGGCAGAAGGCTCTGCTGAACGGAGGGTATTTTATATTTTTCTTATATTAAATCAGACAATAAAACAGGAAAAGGGGTATAGGAGATGAACAGAAATGCACTATTCTGTGACGGAACATGGGATTATGTATTCCCGGCAGAACCCGATATAAATGAAAAGGTAGTGCTGAGATTCCGCACTGCACACAACGATGTAGATGAGGTAAAACTACATACAGGAAATCATGTTTATAGTCTGTGGAAGACGAAGACAAAAGGAGAATTTGATTTTTATGAAGTTGAAATACAGCTTGGTATAGAAGCGTTTCGATATTATTTTGAAATAAAGCAGGGATCAGAGATCTGTTATTTTAACCGCTATGGTGTGACAAACCGTCCGGAAGAATACTATTCTTTTATTATCATGCCGGGATTTTCCACACCAGAATGGGCAAAAGGTGCAGTCATGTATCAGATCTTTGTGGATCGGTTTAATAACGGAGATCCGACCAATGATGTAGAAGATGATGAATATATTTACATTGGTGCACCGAGCAAGAAGATCAAAGACTGGAATCAGGTACCGGAATCACTGGATATCCGTAATTTCTATGGAGGAGATCTTCAGGGAGTCATGGATAAACTGGATTACCTTCAGGAACTTGGAATTGAAGTAATCTATTTCAATCCATTGTTTGTCTCTCCATCTAATCATAAATACGATATTCAGGACTATGATTACATCGATCCGCACTATGGAAAGATTGTTGTAGATGAAGGTGAGGTACTTCCAAAAGGAGCAAAAGATAACATTCATGCAACAAAATACCAGCAGCGTACAGGAGATATCCGAAATCTGGAGGCGAGCAATCAATTGTTTGCTCAGCTTGTGGAAGAGATGCATAAGCGCGGCATGAAAGTAATTCTCGATGGTGTATTTAATCACTGTGGTTCATTCAATAAATGGATGGACAGAGAAAGAATTTACGAGCCACAGCCGGATTATCCAAAAGGCGCTTATGTAAGTGCGGACAGTCCGTACAGAAGTTTCTTCATGTTTCATGATAACCGCAATGAAGCATGGCCATACAACGGAAGTTATGATGGTTGGTGGGGACATGATACACTGCCAAAGCTTGGCTATGAGGATTCACCGGAACTGGAAGATTACATTATGAAGATCGGTAAAAAATGGGTGTCCGCTCCGTACAATGTAGATGGATGGAGACTGGATGTGGCTGCTGATCTTGGTTTCAGTAATGAATATAATCACATGTTCTGGAAGCGTTTCCGCAAGGAAGTAAAAAGTGCCAACCCAAATGCACTGATTCTTGCAGAACATTATGGTGATCCGCAGGACTGGCTTCAGGGAGATGAATGGGACAGTGTCATGAATTATGATGCATTCATGGAGCCGCTGACCTGGTTTTTGACCGGTATGGAGAAGCACAGTGATGAGCAGAGAAATGACCTCTGGGGAAATGCAGATAACTTTGTAGGAGCGATGAAGCATTTCATGTCCAGTATGATGACTCCGTCTCTGCAGGTGGCGATGAATGAATTATCCAACCATGATCATTCACGTTTCCTTACAAGAACCAACCGTAAAGCGGGACGTGTCAGTCAGTATGGTACAAAAGCAGCAGAAGAAGGAATCAATTATGCTGTCATGCGTGAGGCAGTTGTAATGCAGATGACATGGGTTGGCGCACCGACAGTGTATTACGGTGATGAAGTTGGTGTCTGTGGATTTACAGATCCGGATAACCGAAGGACATTCCCATGGGGAAATGAAAATAAGGAGTTACTTGAATTTCATAAAGAAATGATCCGCATTCATAAGACAGAAAAACCGCTGAGAAAAGGCTCTATCAAACTTCTTGCATCAGAAGAAAATCTTCTTGCATACGGAAGATTTGAAAAGGATGATCAGATTGTTGTGATTATCAATAACAGTGATTCTCTCAGAGAAGTAACTGTTCCGGTATGGTACAGTGGTATTCCGATGAGGGGAAGAATGAAGCGTCTGATCTATTCTTATGAGCAGGGATATACAACGGATTATGATGAGTACATTGTAGAAGACGGAGAGATCGTACTGAACATGGGATCCCATTCCGCAATCGTGCTGAAACCTACAGCAGCACTTATGATAAAATAAGAGTAATAAAATAAAGTAAAGTACAAAAGAAAACCAGAGATTTTAATGAACAGCACTTGTCTCGTTATTGAAAATTACCGTTGATGATGGAGGGATACGTTACTGCTTTCAGCATAGCTGAAAGCAGTAACGTATACAGCGCGGCACAGTTCATTAAATCGCTGGTTTTTTAGTTTATCTGTTTTTAAAATAGAATCTGGTTCTGTCTGCGAACTTCATCAATGACACGGATCGTATCCAGTGAGTACTGCAGATATTTATGATTGATTTCTTTTTCTTCGATCAGACGAAGGAATTCACGGATCTCAAAGACCATGTTATTTTCCAGTGGTGTATACTCAATTGGCTGGATGATGCCACCGTCCAATGTGTCACGGCAGCCCTTGCGGAGGCGCACTTCCATGTGATGCGGAGTGCTGATCTGATCGATCAGGACAGATCCATCTTCTCCCTGTAAAGTACTCGGAGTTACAGAGACAGAAATTTTGGAGTAAACAGCCTCGGCTGTGAAATCGGCATACTTCATCAGAACCGTTCCGGCACCTTCAAAACCGTTGGATAATTTTACGGAGCTGGACTGAATGGAATCTGGCATCCCAAGAAACCGCACAAGAGAATGGATACAGTAGACACCGATGTCCATAACGGCTGCATTGCCAAGTGCAGGGTTAAATGCGTTCAGAATTTCACCGTTACGGAAGTTATCGTATCGGCTGGAATACTGACAATATTCGAAAACTACCCTGCGAAGCTGTCCGATTTTTGGAAGCTGTTCATCTACAAGAGAAAAGGCGGGATCAAAATCAGGACGCATAGCTTCCAGAAGAACCACGTGATTCTTTTTTGCGCAGTCGATCATGGAACGAACTTCCTCTTCATTGATAGCCATGATCTTTTCACAGAGGACATGCTTCCCATGTTTCAGTGCCTGAAGTGTCTGTTCACAGTGCAGTGCATTTGGAGTAGCAATATAGACCGCATCAAGATCAGAGTTCAGGAATTCCTGATAGTCTGTAAAAACATTAGGAATCTTATATTTCTCTGCAAAGGCAGCACCGGTTTCTTTTCTGCGGGAACATATAGCATAAAGTTCAGCACCCGGTACCTGGAGTGCAGCAAGAGCGAATTTGTCACTGATAAAATTTGTACCGATCATTCCGATTTTTAGTTTCATATAAATCTCCTTTCAGTGGTGTGAATACATTTATTCTATTTTAACACGCTCCGGGCTGAAAAACTGTGAGTATTTAAGAAAATTTTAAGAAAGAGTTCGGGATACATTAAGATGAAGAATTCATAATAGAGGATGATGCAGATTGACCAGAAAAAAAACGGTTTGTTTTTACTGCGAAAAGTGGTAATCTGGTTATGAGCAGGAAGCAAATGGAATAGATTCAGAGGTGAAATATAATGGAAGAGATGCAGACAGTCAGCATACTTGATTACCTGGAACGTTCAGAAAATTTATATAAATACAGACCAGCTGTGACTGACGGAAAACAGGAACTTACCTGGCATGAACTGGCAGTGATGGCAAGAAAAATCGGAAGTGGGATCAGCAAAAGAACAGAGCCGGGAAGTCCGGTTCCGGTATTGCTGGAGAAGAGTCCGACAGCACTTGCAGCGATGCTGGGAATTGCTTATGCCGGCTGCTTTTATGTGCCGGTAAATCCGGTCAACCCACCGGAGCGGTTAAAGAAGATTCTGGAGAAGCTTGAGCCGAAGGTAATAGTTACAGACGAAAAAGGAAAAGATCAGTTAGCAGAGATTCAGGAAAGTGAACTTGCAGTATCTGCGCAGACTCTTTTACAGGAAGAAGTAGATGTATGGAAACTGGAAGAGATCCGTAAAGAGAGAAAAGAAACCGATATTCTGTACGGAATCTTCACATCCGGATCTACAGGTACACCGAAGGCGATTGCCGTAAGTCATGGAGCAGTGATCCGGTTTATCAGACACTTCACAGAGATCTTTGGAATTACTGAAGATGACAGAATTGGAAATCAGGCTCCGTTTGATTTTGATGTATCTGTAAAAGATATTTATTCTTCTGTAATGACAGGAGCAAAACTGGTTCTGATCCCGAAAGAATATTTTTCAACTCCACCGAGACTGTTAGATTATCTGTGTGATCAGGAAGTAACGAATCTGACCTGGGCAGTATCAGCGCTGACATTGGTATCAGCGTTGAAAGGATTAAATTACAAAGTGCCAGAATCAGTAAAACGAATTATGTTCAGTGGTGAGGCTATGCCGCCAAAACAGCTGAGAATCTGGCAGGAAAAACTTCCACAGACAAGATTTGTCAATCTGTATGGTCCAACGGAGATTACCTGCAACTGTACTTATTTTGAAGTAGAGCGTCCATATGAAGACAATGAAAAGATTCCGGCCGGAAAGGCATTCCCGGGAAGAAGAGTTTTCCTGATGGATGACGAGGGACATCAGATCGATCAGCCGGAAGTTCAGGGAGAGATCTGTGTGGCAGGTGAATCTCTTGCCAATGGCTATTATCGTGATCCGGAACAGACTGCTGAGAAATTTGTATTTTATCCGGTCGATCAGGGCGAAGAGCAGAGAATCTATAAGACGGGAGATCTCGGATATCTCGATCAGGAAGGAAATTTGATCTTTGCAGGAAGAAAAGATTTTCAGATCAAGCATATGGGACATCGAATCGAACTGGAAGAGATCGAAAGTGCCCTGACAGCATTGGACGGTGTGGAGAAGAGTTGCTGTATCTTTGATACAAAGAGAAATAAGATTGTCGGTTTCTATATGGGAGAAGCTGATTCATCAACGGTTCGTAAGCAGATGAAAGAAAAACTCCCGGCTTATATGATTCCATCCAAATTAACACAGGTGGATGAGATGCCGCTGAATAAGAATGGAAAGACAGACAGGAATTATTTTAAACAGCAGATTCTGTAGTCTATTGCTAAAAAGGTTGTAAAAATAAAGGAAGGTGAAAGGGAAGAATTATGAAGAGAGAGCAGTTAGAATATGCTTTGGCCCGTTATGGAACACCGCTTTATGTATTTGATCTGGATATTCTGAGACAGCAGATTGAAAGAATTAAAAAGAATGTGGGGGAAGAAACCGGTATTTGTTATGCAATGAAAGCAAATCCATTTCTGACACAGACAGCAGAGAAATGTGCAGACCGCATTGAAGTCTGCTCCATGGGAGAATTCAGAATCTGCAAAGCACTGGGGATTGCACCTGAAAAATTATTCATCTCGGGTGTGCTCAAGAAAAAAGAGGATCTGATCGAGATTCTTGATTTTTGCGGAGACCGGGCCAATTATACGGTGGAATCTGTCAGACAGTTCCATCAGATCGTTGAATGGTGCGATGCCCATTCAACGGAAAAAGAATTACATATTCATCTGTACCCGCGTCTGACCAGTGGTAATCAGTTTGGAATGGATGAGAATACAGTAAAAAGTGTAATTCGTATGATACTGGTTAATCCGAGTCTTGAGATTGGTGGAATCCATTATTTCTCAGGAACTCAAAAGAAAAATCTGAAAAAGCACCAGAAGGAACTGATGTATCTGGATGAATTCCTCAGAAATATAGAGGACGAGCTGGGAGAGAAAATCCCTTGTCTGGAGTATGGTTCCGGAACAGCTGTCCCGTATTTTAAAGGAAAAGATGCAGAGACATTCCAGGACGAAGGATTTCAGGGACTGGCAGAGGCAATCGGACAGATGCAGTGGAAAGGGCACGTAACAATCGAGATGGGACGCGCGATCGCGGCATTGTGTGGATATTATCTGACAGAGATCCGTGATATAAAGACAAACAAAGAGAAAAACTATTGTATTGTCGATGGAGGAAACCACCAGATCAATTACGATGGTCAGATCAAGGGGATGTATGAACCTTATGTAATGACGATTCCGGAAGGAACAGTTGATGGAGAAAAGAAATGGAATGTATGCGGTTCTTTATGTACTGTAAATGACGTGATGTGCAGTGACATTTCTCTTCCGCCGGTAAAGGAAGGACATGTTCTTGTATTTGAGAGAACAGGAGCTTATTCGGCAATGGAAGGTATGGCATTATTCTTAAGTCATGAACTTCCGGGTGTCGTTCTTTATGATGAAGAGAACGGCTGGAAAGTTGCCAGAGAGCGTCAGGAGACTTTTGAGTTAAATATGCCTCAAATAAATGTCTGATATTCAGAGTGTGTCTGAAAAATCATTTTTGTAATCTGCATGTCTTACTTTGCGGTATACATCTTACAGAAAGTAGTTTTAAGACATTATATAAAAAAGCGAAAGCTAATGAAACAGAAAATAAAAATATAAGCAGGCAGTCAGACTGCCAAAGGAAAATGGAGGATTTAGAAATGAACGAAGTAATTGAAATTTTAAAGGAAATTGATGACAGTATCGATTATGAAAACGAGAAAGCCCTGATCGATGATCAGCTGCTGGATTCTTTCGGTGTAATTACACTGGTATCCGAACTGGAAGAGGCTTTTGATATCAGCATCGAAGCTTCCGAGATGATGCCGGAGAACTTCAACTCTGCAGAAGCAATCTGGAAGATGGTACAGAGATTACAGGAAGACTAAGAAGGAATAACGGGAGTATTTAGGTAATGGGATATCATTCGTCGATTTATGTATTTGTGTTCCTCCCTGTATGTCTGGCGGTGTATCAGTTGGCGCCAGCGAAATGGCGCAGTAAAGTACTGCTCGCATTTAGCTGGATTTTCTTTTATATGCTGAGTGGAAAATTGATTGTCTACTTGCTGGGAACAACAGTATTTACACATTGCATAGGAATCTGGCTTACTTTAATTCAGAGTGAAGAGAGTAAAGAATTACAGGGAGTTGACAGAAAACAGAAAAAAATAATTAAAAGCAAGTACCAGAAACAGGGAAGAAAGGTATTACTGCTTGGAATCTTTGTGTTGTTAGGCGTACTTGCATACTTGAAGTATTACAACTTCTTTGTAAAAAATGTAACCACATTGTTGGGAAGCGTGAGTCTGCCGCTTCTGACTTTGCAGGAGAAGAAAATGCTGATGCCGATCGGTATTTCTTTCTATACTCTGCAGGCGATCGGTTACATGGTAGATGTGTACTGGGGTAAGGTCAAGGCAGAAAGAGAACTGTGGAGAACAGCACTGTTTTTAGGTTTCTTCCCTCAGATCATGGAAGGACCGATCGCACGTTACACAGATGTAGCAGATACATTGTATACAGACAAACCACTGGAGTATAAGAATGTCTGTGACGGTTATGTCCGTATCTTCTGGGGACTGTTTAAGAAGAAAGTAGTTGCGGACCGTCTGGCCACGGTGGTGGCAGCGATCTTTGATCACTATACAAATTACAGTGGTGCGATCATCGTTGTGGGAGCAATTTCTTATGCAGTTCAGCTGTATATGGAATTCTCAGGATGTATGGATATTGTAATTGGAAGCGGAAGAGTATTTGGTATTCTTCTTCCGGAAAACTTCAGACAGCCGTTCTGTGCGAAGAACCCGTCCGAGTTCTGGAGAAGATGGCATATTACACTTGGTGCATGGTTCAAGGCATATATTTTCTATCCGGTATCTGTATCCGGTGCTGTAAAGAAATGGAATCAGTACGGAAGAAAACATGTAGGAAAACATGTGACAAGACTGGTAACATCTGCTCTTGCACTTTTCCCTGTCTGGCTTGCCAACGGTGTATGGCATGGTGCAAGATGGAGCTATATCTTTTACGGAATGTATTATTTTGTGCTGATCATGCTTGGCATGGCAGTAGAACCGGTAAGAGACAAGATCCTGGGAGTGTGTCATATTAATCCGGAGACACGCTGGTGGAGAGTGATTCAGATCGCTAAAACATGGGTGATCATTTTTACAGGAGAATTATTCTTCCGTGCAAATGGCCTGAAAGCAGGCTTACATATGTTCCGCAGTATTTTTGATCAGTTCAGCCTGAACATTTTGACAGACGGAACTTTATTGAAACTTGGAATTGGAAAAGCAGATTATGTTGCGATCATCATAGGATGTATTGTAGTTGGTATCGTAGGATCTCTGAAAGAAAGAGGAATTCCTGTATTAGACCGTATGGGAACACTTGCAGTACCAATTCGCTGGGCATTGTATTATGCGTTGATTTTTGCGGTCATTATTCTCGCAGCTTATGGTGATGGATATCAGGCAATTGATCTGATCTATGCAGGATTTTAAGGAGATTGGGAAAAATGAATATGAAGATAGTAAAAAGGATCGGTGTATTCTTCCTCGTTTTATTAGTCCTGTTAGCCGGAAGTTCTATGTGGATTAATAAACTGCTGCGAAGCAACGGAGATCAGATCAAAGGAAGAAGTAAACCGATTGCAAGTATGACAGCGGAACCGGCTGAGTCACTGGATATTGTTGTAGTGGGAGACAGTGAGAGTTATAATACCGTTTCTACAATGGAACTGTGGGAGCAGTACGGCATTACAACCTTTGACTGTGGACAGACGGGACAGAGAATTCAGGAGGCTTATTATGCATTAAAAACAGCTTTCAGAACACAGTCTCCAAAGCTGGTGATCGTTGAAACAAATATGTTGTTCAGAGATAAAGGAACCATCAAGAATGTACAGATGTCGCTGGCTGAACCGTTGAGATATTATTTCCCGGTATTTCGTTATCACAATATTTGGAAGACTTTGTTTGATGATCCGACAGAAGAAAGGACAGATTACAAGGGATTCCGTATCAGAGAGCAGACGAAAGCATACACCGGAAAAGATTATCTGGATAAAGCCAAGAAAGTAGAAGAGATCTCTCCATTTGCAGAAATCTATATGGAGAAGATTCAGAAACTCTGCGATAAGAACGGAGCGCAGATTCTGTTTATCAGTGCTCCTTCACCGGTCAATTATAACGGCAAGAGATTAACAGCTGTCCAGAACTATGCAAAGGAACTGAATATTCCGTATATTGATTTCAACAGTAAACTGGATGAGATCGGTCTGGACTGGTCAAAAGACAGTCTGGATAAAGGAGATCATCTGAATATCTTTGGTGCGAAAAAAGCAACAGAGTATCTTGGAAAATATCTTGCAGAGAATTATACGTTTGAAGATCACAGAGGTGATACAAAGTATAGTGAATGGGATGATCTTTCCAAGGAATATGATGCAGAGTTCAAAGCTCGTACAGAGAAAGTAAAAGGAGCTTCTAAAAAATAAAAAACAGAAAAATGGAAGAAATATTCTGCAACATCAATTCTTAGAATAGAAAACAGAAGTCACAGTGGAAAATACCTTGTGGCTTCTGTTTTTTTACATTTTTAGTAATGCATCAATTAACCGCGAAGCATCGCTTCTTGTAATTGTCTCAGGATCCCATTCTCCGCTATATTCTTTCTGCGGTATGAGTCGTTCAATCAGTGCAAGCTGTTTCGGCGTGGCCGGTTGGACGGTTTTTACTTTATATATCAGAGGCAGCGGCTTGAATAATTTCGGATCAGATTCTTCAAAATAATGTGCCAGTGTCTGATAAAGTTTGGCGGTGGCCAGTGCATCGTGGTAGGCACGGTGGGCGGATTTATTTTCAATGTGATAGTAATCGCACAGGGCTCCCAGACTTTTGGATGGGAAGTCTTTATGTACTTTTCTTGCAATTTTCAATGTATCGAGTCCGTTCTTTTCAAATGGAAGTCCACATTTTGATGCGCTGCATTTAGTAAAACTGTAGTCGAACATGACGTTGTGTCCGATCAGGACATCATCTTCACAAAAATCAAGAAAATCAGGAAGCACCTGTTCACAGGAGCGTGCGGTGGCAACCATATCATTTGTAATTCCTGTAAGTTCAGATATAGCGGAAGAGATTGGAGAGAGTGGATGAATGAATTCCATAAAACGGTCAACCACTTTCCCTTCTCTGACCTTTAAGGCTCCGATTTCAATAATTTCATTTTCCTGTGGCTTCAGACCGGTTGTTTCCAGGTCGAATGCAATGTATGATTTCAGCATGAGAACTGCTCCTTCTCTTAGAATGTGTCTGAAAAAACTCTTCCAGAGTCCTTTTCAGACAGGCTTTAGTATGATCTACAGAATTTCCGGATGAAAATACAGGAAATTCTGCGGATGGCCATTTACTGAATTATAATACATTTTATGGAAAAATGACAGGATTTAAAACATGTTTAAAAAGCTTTCTATAAGTTCTCTATAAGTTCTCTATAAGATACGTCACTGTTCACAGGTAATCTGCAAACAGTAACGTATCTCGCCATTTAGAATCGCCTACGGCGATGGGCGAGATACATTCAGGATAAAACGTGCATCCTCCATGCAAATCAGCGGAGCGATTGACATTAGGAGTGAACGGTAACTAAGATACACCGCAGGATGGTGCGTGATACAGATTATAGAAAACATACTTAAGCCATATATAACTATAAATAGGCTTCCAGTTCCCGGATCATCTGTTCTTCCAGTTTGATGATCTTGCGTGCTACAGAATCAGCCTGCCGGTCTGCCTGACAAAGTGTATTGGTGCGCTCTCCTAATGTCTTGATTCCCATGCTGCATCCATCAATCAGAAGTTTTGCGATCTGTGAGTTGTCATCATTTACAGTCAGTTTTACTTCTGTGCTGAACCAAGAGAAGGCAGAAGCCATAAGTCCGGGTTCCTTTATCTCACATCCTGCATCAATCAGACGGTCTTTGGCAAGTCCGTTCAGGCGGGAATGCTGATTAATATAATGTTCAATTAACTGATGAAGATCTTTATCTTTGACATAAGATTTGATCTGTTGCATGCTGTCGATGGCCATCTGGCAGCCACTGGTACATTCTTCAAGAAGTTTGCGGGTCTGTTCATCCATGATAAAATACTCCTTTAATTTTTGATTCTAGAGTCTGTCATCGTCTGATTAAAAAACTATTTCAGTAATCTGTACGTTATAGTTTATGGAGACTTGGTAGAAAGCGTTTTCAGACACACTCTAGAATGAAATCTTTACAAAGATAGAATTTCCCAAATCTTTAAAACTATACATACCGTATGAGAAAGATACGTTAGTGATAAGTAATTCATCATGTTTCAACAGAATCAGAAGCCTGTATTTTTTGACATACATGAGGAAAAGCATCCTCCTACACAGGCAGAATCGTTGATTTTTCAATTTTTATGCAATATAATAAGGCAATAAGTGTAACTGTTTACAGATGCTTGCGAACAGTTAAAATAAAGTGAAGAAACGAAGAGTGCAAAAATGGGAGGTTTCTGAAATGTTGAAGGGAAAAACTGTTCTGTTGGGTATATCAGGAAGTATTGCTGCATATAAGATTGCATATCTTGCCAGTGCATTGAAAAAACTGAATGCAGATGTACATGTTCTGATGACACAGAATGCAACTAACTTTATTAATCCGATCACTTTTGAGACATTGACGGGGAATAAGTGTCTTGTAGATACATTTGACCGGAATTTTGAGTTCAGTGTTGAACATGTATCACTGGCAAAAAAAGCAGATGTAGCTTTGATCGCGCCGGCAAGTGCGAACGTGATCGGGAAACTGGCGCATGGAATTGCAGATGACATGCTTACCACAACAGTTATGGCATGTAAATGTAAAAAGATCATCTCACCGGCAATGAACACGAATATGTTTGAGAATCCGATCGTTCAGGATAATCTGAAAACCCTTGAACATTATGGATATGAGGTGATCAACCCGGCGGTCGGATATCTTGCATGTGGAGATACAGGAGCAGGAAAGATGCCGGAGCCGGAAGTGCTGGCAGAATACATTTTAAAAGAAATCGCCCGTGAAAAGGATATGAAAGGATTGAAAGTTCTGGTGACTGCAGGACCGACTCAGGAAGCAGTAGATCCTGTGAGATACATCACGAACCATTCAACCGGAAGAATGGGCTATGCAATTGCCAAAGTGTGTATGCAGCGCGGCGCGGAAGTAACACTTGTAACAGGTCCATCTGCGTTGAAGAAGCCGGAATTTGTTCAGACGGTTGCGATTACTTCTGCAAAGGAAATGTTTGACGAAGTAACTTCCAGAGCACCGGAGCAGGATATTATCATCAAAGCGGCAGCAGTTGCAGATTATCGCCCGAAGCATGTCAGCGATCAGAAGATGAAAAAGAAAGAGGATGATATGGCACTGGAGATGGAGAGAACAGATGATATCATCGCTTATCTGGGCGCACACAAGCCAGAGAAACAGTTTCTGTGTGGATTCTCCATGGAGACAGAACATATGCTGGAGAACTCCCGTAAAAAGCTGAAAAAGAAGAATCTGGATATGATCGTGGCAAACAGCCTGAAAGTAGAAGGAGCCGGTTTTGGCGGCGATACAAATGTAGTAACGATTATTACGGAAGAGAAAGAAGAAGAGTTGGGCAAGATGTCCAAAGAGGATACGGCAGCGAAGATTCTTGACCATATTCTGGAGGTTAGAAAATGATTTTAGCAATTGATATGGGAAACACCAATATTGTAATTGGATGTATAGACAGGGATAAATGTCTTTTTGTGGAGCGCCTTTCTACAGTGAGAACAAAAACAGAGCTGGAATATGCAATAGATATTAAGAATGTACTTGATATTTATCATATTCACCGCAGTGATCTTGAGGGTGGAATCATTTCCTCAGTAGTACCTCAGATTACGAATATTGTAAAACTTGCGGCTGAGAAGATTCTGAAAAAAGAAGTACTGGTTGTAGGAGCGGGAATTAAAACGGGTCTAAATATCCGTATGGATAACCCTGCTTCTCTTGGAAGCGATCTGGTAGTAGATGCTGTGGCAGGAATCTCGGAATATTCGGTTCCGCTGGTGATTCTGGATCTGGGAACAGCCAATACAGTCAGCGTGATTGACAAGAACCGCAATTACATTGGTGGAATGATTTATCCGGGAATCGGAGTATCACTGGATTCTCTGACAGCAAATGCTTCCCAGCTTAGCGGTATCAGCATTGAAGCTCCGGAGCATATCATCGGGAAAAATACCGTAGAATGTATGAAGAGCGGTATCATTTACAGCAGTGCTGCAGCGATTGATGGAATTATTGACCGTATGCAGGAAGAACTGGGAGGCAGAGCAACCGTAGTGGCTACAGGAGGTCTTGCAAAGAAGATTGTGCCACATTGTAGGAGAGAGATCATTATAGATGATGATCTTCTGTTAAAAGGACTTGCTGTGATTTACCGGAAGAATCGTAAGAAATAAGATGGAGTAAAAATAAGGTTACTGTTTACAGCATATTGTAACCAGTTTGAGATGTGAGAAATCCCATGGAATTCTGTAATATTATTACAGGGGCTATGGGATTTTTATTAATAGTATAAGGATTTGCCGAATTACAAAAAGCCAGAGTTTCTGAAACACTAACAGGAACTCCGGCTTTTAACGAATATGTATAAAACAAATTCAATTTAAATACGACTTGAAGTCAGACATTAAACCCCTGATATCGTCGGCTCTGAGTGAGATGATTTCATAAATCATTCTGACAGCAGAAGCTTATAAACGATCGCCTCTCTTGATATATCCTGGTTTCTCAGGAGCTGCGATGACTCTCTTACCACGGATCAGTCTTGCGTGTTTATCGATTACAAGGTTTTCAGCATGAACACCCTTACCGATCACAACATCTGCATTCACAACACAGTTCTTAACAACAGCACCTTCTTTGATTACGCAACCACGTCCGATAACGGAATTTTCAACAGTTCCTTCGATCTGACATCCATTAGAGATAACAGAAGAAGTAACATTGCTTCCGCTGAAGTAATGCGTCGGGCAGGAATCATTTGTACGTGTATAGATCGGCCAGTTATCATGGAACAGATCTGTTGCTTTCTTAAGGTTAAGAAGGTCAAGGTTTGCTTCAAAATAACTGTTGAAATCAGTAATTGTTGCAAAATATCCACGATGAGGAATTGCACGGACATCCATTTCTCCGCACATCTCATTTACGATATCTGCCAGTGTGTACATGGAAGAAAGCTTGTGTGCTTTCTGAACAAGCTCAAGGAACAGATCTTTCTTCATTACATAAGTATCCATGAAGATATTTCTGTTCTTTGTATTTCCATGATTAGGCTCAATAGAAAGAACACCTTTCTGTTTGTTGATATCAAGAGTCTGGCAGTTCAGGAAATGATCCTTTGCATTGTCTACAGAGTGATACATTAAAGTAATGTCAGCTCCGGACTCAATGTGAGCCTGAAGGAATGTATTGTAATTGGATGTATATACCATGTAACTTGGTACGATTACAACATATTCAGAATCAATCTCATCGAAGCAGTCAAGGTTTTCCATGTATGCTGCGATGTCTGTATCATAAACGTTATTCTCATTATTATTGTCAGAGAAGAGAACGTTCAGTTTCCCACGTTTGGAGTTGATGTTGTAATGGCGTCCTGTTCCAAGGTGTTCTACAAGAGAACGAGGTTTTCTGCGGACATAAACCTGCATTACATCAATTCCACTGTTGCTCATATTAGAAATAGGAAAGTCGATTACACGGTATCTTCCAAGGAAAGAGAAAGCTCCGATCGGACGATAAGCCTGCATGGAGTTTACCTGTATGTGATTTCCTGCGAAGTTTATAATTCCAAATGCTTTACTCATCTTATTCTTCCCCCTTTACACGTTTTGCAACGAGTTCGATGGTCTCGCTGTCTGCGCTGCCGACTACAGCATTCTTGCCAATCTTAATTCCGTCGGCTACAAGAGCACGTGTTACAACTGCACCTTCTCCAACTTCAGCACCTGGCATCAGGACACTGTCAATAACTTTTGCGTCTGCAGCTACTTTTGCGTCTGTGAAAAGAACAGAATGTTTTACTTCTCCATCTACGACACAACCCTGTGTAATAAATGCGCTGTCAATCTTAGCTTCAGCTCCGATGTACTGCGGAAGTGCTGTCACATCTTCTGTATAGATCTTCCAGGAAGAATCATTCAGATCCAGAGCATTATTTTTATTTAGAAGGTCCATATTTGCCTCCCAGAGAGAGTCAATTGTACCAACATCTTTCCAGTAACCTTTGAACTTGTAAGCGAAGAGACTCTTTCCGTCATTGAGCATTGTAGGGATAATGTCCTTACCAAAGTCATGACTGGAATCTGCATTCTTCATATCTGCAAGAAGCATCTTACGAAGCAGCTTCCAGTTGAAGATATAGATACCCATAGATGCAAGGTTGCTCTTTGGCTGAGCAGGTTTCTCTTCAAATTCAACGATTCGTCCTGTCTCAGTATCTGTATTCATGATACCGAAACGGCTTGCTTCTTTCATTGGAACTTCGATAACAGCGATTGTAGCATCAGCGTTGTTCGTTTTATGATATTCCAGCATTTTGTCATAATTCATCTTATAGATGTGGTCTCCGGAAAGAATCAGAAGATATTCCGGTGAATAGGAATCAATAAAGTCAATATTCTGTGAAATAGCGTCTGCTGTTCCTCTGTACACATCAAGTCCTGTATCTGCTTTCTCACGTGGTGGAAGTATGTAAACACCACTGTCTTTAGCATCAAGCCCCCATCTTCTTCCTGCAGCAGCATAGCTGTTCAGGAGAACTGATTCATACTGTGTAAGAACACCAACCACATCAATACCACTATTTGCACAGTTGCTGAGCGGAAAGTCGATGATGCGGTATTTTCCGCCGTATGATACAGCTGGTTTTGCCACTTTTTTTGTCAAATCATGGAGTCTAGTTCCGCGACCACCGGCCAAAATCATAGCCAACATGTTATTTTGCTTCATAATAAGCCCTCTCTTTCATATACTTCCCTTTTAGTATACTACTTTTTGTGCTATTTTGCTATATTTTTGGCTAGAAAATCCACAAAATTGAGGAATTTTATTAAGAGATTTTACATGTCACAGGGAAAACCTCACCAAAGAGGAAAAAAGAGGGAGTTTTAAATGATAAGATTAAAATAAATCAATAAATATAAATAAAATAAATCAAGAATGTAAAATACTGGTAAGATATTAGTAATGTTTTGGATGTGTTTCGCCCATCGCCGTAGGCGGTTTTAAATGGCGAGATACGTTACTGTTTGCAGGTTACCTGCGAACAGTAAACCAGTCACTTGTTGGATGCTATGCAGCGTTTATCATTACTTGACAATTATGGGAAAATATCATAAGATGGTAAAAACATACTTAGCTGATAGGAAAATAAGGAAATGGAAATGAAAGATAAATTAATCCAGACATTTAAAGAGCTGGTCAGCATAGACAGTCCATCATATGGAGAGCGGGAAGTGGCGCAATATCTGAAGAAACGCTTTGCGGAACTCGGAATTCATCTGGAAGAAGACCAGGGAGGAATTGAGTGTGGATCGAATACAGGAAATCTTTATGCCTATGTGGAAGGAGAACTTCCGGGAGAGCCGGTCCTTCTGGGGACACATATGGATACAGTAGAGCCATCCAAAGGGAAGAAAGCCATTCTGCATGAGGATGGAAGAATTACCAGTGATGGAACAACCGTACTTGGAGCAGATGATCTTGGAGCGGTTGCAGCGGTTCTGGAAGCAGTTGCATATCTGAAAAAGAATCAGATCCCACATAAGAGTTTTGAGTTACTTTTTACAGTAGGAGAAGAATTGTACTGCGAAGGAGCAAAGAAAGTAGATTACAGCAAGATGAAATCTAAATATGCATATGCGCTGGATCTGACCGGAGAAATCGGAACGGCAGCATATGCAGCACCGACACTGATTTCATTTAAAGCAACTGTAAATGGAAAGGCAGCACATGCAGGAATGACTCCGGAAAAAGGAATTCATGCGATCGTAGTTGCTGCGAAAGCCATCAGTCAGATGCCGCAGGGACATATTGATGAAGTGACAACTGCAAATGTAGGAACGATTGAAGGTGGAGCGGGAATCAACATTGTGCCGGAACGCTGCGTTCTGCGCGGCGAAATCCGCAGTATGAAGCATGAGACTGCACTTCACGTGGCAGAAGAATATAAGAAGATTCTGGAAGAGGCTGCCAAAGAGGCAGGAGCAACAGTAGAATGGGAAGAAAAGGTTCATATTAAAGCTTACGAAACAGACAAGAGCAGTCCGGTTGTAGAAGCGTTCAGACAGGCATGTGAAAAACTGAACATCCCGGTAGAGCTGACAACGACTTTCGGAGGAAGCGATAACAATATTTTTGCAGAGCACGGAATCGAAGGCCTTGTGCTTGCGAGTGCAATGTATCAGATGCACAGCTGCCAGGAATATACGACCGTAGATGGGCTGGAAAAGACAGCGAAGATGGTTGTGGAATTATTAAAAGAATCATAATAATACACCATATCTTCCGATCATTGTAAGTAGTATTTTTAAAAATGAAAGAATAGCCTGAATGTACTATAAGCGGTATCTTACCGGTCATCACAGATGGCTGAAAAGGGTAAGATGCATAATGATTCATAGATTCTCTTTGAATTGTTATACGTTTGTTACAGTTCACTTCCATGTCAATCACTCCGCTGATTGGCATGGAGGATGCACGTATTGTTTTGAATGTATCTCGCCCATCGCCAAAGGCGATTCTAAATGGCGAGATACGTTACTGTTTACAGCTATGCTGTGAACAGTAACATACGTTTGGTAGAAAATGTACATTCAGGCTTTTTTGCATTGCTTTAATTCTTTAAGTGCGCTAAAATGCCAGTAACATAAAGGTATTTATTAAAATCTTTATCTTTAAAATATATTGTAAAGTAGGGCGTACAGATTGCAGGAATGGTTTTGGGATACGCTTTTTAGTTGGAAGTATTAATTTGATAGTAAGAGAGATGAGTATGAAGAAAATCAAGATAGTTAAAAAAATGCAAAAAAAGCCTGGATTTAATCTAGAGATCAGATCAGATCTGATGAAAAAATACTGCAGAACGTGGCAGGCAGGAGCGGCTGTTATGATGGATTTACTTCCATGGAGAACTCCCAAAGTGCTCAGCGGTCCTAAAGCAATCCGGAAGCTCCCGGATTCGGTGACAGGAAGAGAATTCAAGAAAGTTCTTATTGTGACAGGACCAAGAATCCGAAGCAGAGGACTTCTGGACAGCTTACTTGAGGTGATGCAGGAAAAGAAACTGCAGTATGCTATCTTTGACAATATATCTCAGAATCCTACGGATCAGGAAGTAGAGCAGGGAGCAACACTTTATAAGAAGGAACAGTGTGACTGTATGATTGCATTTGGCGGAGGCTCAGTGATGGACTGTGCAAAGGCAATCGGTGCAAGAATCGCGCGACAGAAAAAATCAGTAAAGCAGTTGCAGGGACAGTTCCGTGTGTTAAGACCAATTCCTGTAATCTTTGCAGTTCCGACTACAGCAGGAAGTGGTTCAGAAGCTACCATTGCAGCGGTTATAACAGAAGAGAGGACACATCATAAAGCATCGATCAATGATCTGCATCTGATGCCGCGCTATGTTGTGCTGGATCCGGAACTGACAGTGGGACTTCCGGCACAGGCAACAGCGGTGACAGGGATGGATGCACTGTGCCATGCCGTGGAAGCATACACCAATGACAGATATAATACAGATTTTGAACGAAAGATGTGCAGAACAGCAGTGCGCCTGATTCATGATAACCTGTATACAGCCTATAAAGATGGAAGCAATCTTGAGGCGCGCAGCAATATGCAGGAAGCTGCATTCAATGCAGGAAGAGCGTTTACAAGAGGCGGTGTGGGATATGTGCATGCAATTGCTCATACACTGAGCGGATTATATGGAACACCACATGGACTTGCAGTGTCAATCCTTCTTCCACATGTGATGAGAGCTTATGGAAAGAAGGCACAGGATAAACTGGCGAATCTGTGTGATATCTGTGGAATCGAAGTGGATTCACCGGATGGAATGATCCCGGCAGAAGTGCGTGCCGAGGCTTTTCTGAACTGGATGGAAGAGCTGAAACGAAACCTGGATATTCCGGAATATCCGGACATGATCTGCAGAAAAGATGTAGACCAGATTGTAAAATGGGCACAGAAAGAAGCAAATCCGTTGTATCCGGTTCCTGAAATTTGGGATAAACGTGAGATGAAAGAATTTGTACTGGCGATGATAGAAGGAGCGGAAATTACAAAAAGAGAAGAGCAAAGGAAGAGTAGTGAAGATTCACAAAGACAACAGAAAGAGAACGAGAAGATTATAGAGAAGTTAGAAAAAGAACAAGTTAAAGAGAATCAGCTTCAGAATGAATTGCAGAGAGAAAGGGAAGATGAAGTTGCACAAAAGAATCAGGAAGTAAAGCTGCCAGAAGCGCAGGAAAAGGAAAAGCAGGAGGAAGAATTATGATCTCAGTGTATCTATCAGATCTTCCTCAGGTACCTGTAAAGCAAAAGTACAGAACGGAACATCAGAAAGGACTGGAACTTTTATCTTATGGATTGAAAGAACTGTATCAACTGGATTTTTCTGCAGAGCAGCTTCCTGATCAGATTGAAAAAGGCGAGTACGGAAAAACATATCTGCGGGAACATCCGGAGATTCATTTTAACATCAGTCATTGTGAAGGAATGGCAGTATGTGCATTTGCTGATATAGAGCTTGGTGTGGATGCGGAGAAGAAGGATGAGGTCAATGAAAAAATCTTCCGCCGGGTTTTTACACCGTCAGAACAGGAACTTCTGAAATCACGAAAAGAGAATGAGGAAGAATACAGAGAAAGTTTTTACCGTCTGTGGACTTTGAAAGAGAGTCGGATTAAACAGAACGGTTCAGGAATGTCCATGCCTCTGACAGACTTCTCTTTTACATTTGAAGACTGGAACACTTTTTCAGAGAAGAGAGAAAAGGATGAGACAACAGTACTGGTTTTTGAGGATTTAAGAAAAGAAGGTTCCGTTCAGGAGAAAATCAATTCTGTCAGAACAGAATGTGTCTCCTTATCAGAAGTGCAATGCACAGAACCGGGTCTACAATTCAAACAGTACCGGATTGCAGGGGACTGGATCATTGCAATCTGTGTAGAACAGAAATGTGATACACAGTTGATAAAGATCAGGTATCTGTAAGGTTACTGTTTGCAGGTTAGCTGTGAACAGTAACACTCTGTGAGAGATTTTTAAATATATTTCAGTTTTGTCTTGAAAACCATTTTAAATGCGTTATAATAGGAAAACAGTATTATTTTATGAGTATAAATCGTAAAGTAGAATGCAATGTCTGCTTTACGATTTTTATATGTAAACAGATAGTTTCTGTGAAATTTAAAAGGCAGAAACTATCAGAAGTTTGAAAATACATACCATAAAGTTTTACTGCCATCTGTCTGAACGGCAGGTGACAGAATCAGTTTATGACAGAGAAAGGAGACGAAATATGAGTGAGAATACAAAAGTAAAAGCAACGAAAACGATGCATGATATGACCGAAGGAAGTCCAGTGAAACTGATCATACAGTTTATGATTCCGATGTTTCTGGGGAATATCTTTCAGCAGTTTTATAATATTGCGGATTCCATTATAGCAGGACAGTTCCTGGGAGTTCGAGCACTGGCGGCGATTGGAAGTACAGGATCTTTAATGTTTTTTGTAACAGGATGGCTGAACGGGCTGAGCAGCGGATTTGCAATTTTAGTAGCACAGTGGTTTGGGGCAAAGCAATATGACAGAATGAGACATTATGTGGCAATGTCAATTTATCTTTCTGTTGGGTTTGCATTGATTATGACAATCGGTCTTGGAACAGCAAATGAGTCGATTCTGAGATTGATGAACTTTTCAGATGAAATTATGCCGGATGTAAAGGCATATATGGGAATTATTTATGCAGGTTTGATTGTTACTGCGGCATATAATTCACTGGCAGCATTTCTGCGTGCGTTAGGTGATTCCAGATCCCCACTGTATTTTCTGATTATTTCAGCGGTGATCAATGTACTTCTGGATGTTGCATTGATTATTTATGGCGGAATGGGCGTTGAAGGGTGCGGATATGCGACGGTTATCGCACAGGGGATCTCAGCCATACTTTGTTTTATTTATATAGTAAAGAAGTTCCCGATTCTTCATTTGAAGAAAGAAAATTTCCAGTTTTCATTCCAGGCATGTGGAAGACTTCTGGCACTTGGTATTCCGATGGCACTGCAGTTCTCGATTACAGCGATTGGAACAATCATAGTGCAGGGAGCGGTAAATGTCTATGGCGAAGATTATATGGCAGGATTTTCTGCAGCAGGAAAATTGCAGAATATTGTAGCGACTATATACGTAGCATTTGGAGCAACGCTGGCAACTTATGTAGGACAGAACTGGGGAGCCGGCAAGCTCGAGCGTGTAAAACAGGGAGTAAAATACACTCAGATCATGGTTCTTATCTATTCTGTTTTTGCGATGTTTGTAGCATTCTTCTTCAGTAGATATATGACCTGGCTCTTTATTAGTCCGTCAGAAACAGCGGTTGTAGATGTAGCTGTGCTGTATTTCCGTACAGTATTCTGGTGTTATCCGTTCCTTGGAAGTATCTTTATTTACAGAAATACACTGCAGGGACTAGGATATGGTCTGGTACCGATGCTGGGAGGAGTCTTTGAACTTGCAGCAAGATCTGCGATTGTCATGTTTGTTGCAGGGCGAACCACTTTTGCAGGCGTCTGCCTTTCCGATCCGGCGGCATGGCTCGCAGCGTTGATTCCACTGGTTCCGTATTATATTCATGTGACGAAGAAATGGAAGAAGAAAGAAATTTAGTAAGAAGCAGTTGACAAACAAAAAATGCTTAATTATAATATACTTAACGAGGCAGTCGGAAGGTGAGCGCCATCACCCGCCCCGGCGAATTTAATAATAAGTTATCTAAGAGATAGCCGTTCCCAAACTTTACCAGAGAGCAGGACGGCTATTTCTTATGTGTATAAGTTAAAATTGCAACAATGAGTAAAGCTGTAGTAAGTATAATCTGCAATTCCTCGTATGTACTCATAATAATCATCCTCTCTGTAAGGCTCAGGTCAGATGAGAGCACGTCCCCCGGCTACCCGGTTAAATATACTATTAATGTGTATGAATAATAGCATATATAAAAATACGTGTCAATAAAAATCCCATAGTAAAAAACTAAAGTATGCCTGAAAATGAATGAAGTGTATTTTTGAAAAATAGATTTCGTCACTTTATACAAAAATTGATTAAAAGTTTTAATCAAAAGGACGAAAATAAAAAAATAGCATAAAAAGCTATTGAAAAGCAAGAAAAGTGGATATATACTACGGATATAGCCAAGATAAAAGAGATGAATTGATAAAATAATCTCAGGAAAGCACGGCTGAAATTTTTTTAAAACAATTGATTAATAAAATTAATCAAATATCAAGGAGGAGAACAAAATGAAGTATTTTCTGGACAGTGCAAAAATTGATGAGATCAAAGAGGCGTATCACACATTCGGTATCGATGGAGTAACAACAAATCCACGTCACATCATGGTAAGTGGGAAACCATTCCTCACAGTAATCAAAGAAATGGCTGACTGGGTAAAAGAAGAAGGAATTGAAGGATATGAAAAATTCCCGATTTCAGTAGAGATCAATCCACATCTTGATGATGCAGATGAGATGGTTGCAGAAGGTAAAAAGATTGCAGCAATCTGCAGCAACTTTGTAATCAAGATTCCTTGTACAGAAGCTGGAATCCAGGCAGCACGCAGACTTGAAGCTGAGGGAGTAAGAACAAATGTAACACTGGTATTCTCACCGGCACAGGCAATCCTTCCGGCAAAGAACAATTCTTTATTTGTTTCTCCTTTCATCGGATGGAAAGAGGCAAACGGAGAGGACTGCAAAGCTTACATTAAAGCAATTTCCGATATCTATGATAACTACGGATACAAAGGAAAAACACAGATCATCTGCGCAGCAATCAGAACTCCAAAACAGATCGTTGACTGTGCAGTAGCAGGAGCAGATATCATCACAACAGGTCTTGCAGTATATAAAGACAGCATCAAACATGCATATACAAACCAGGGACTTGAAACATTCAGAAATGCATGGGATAACACAGTAACAGAGTAATTCGGAAACGCTAAGACGGAGCAGACCGGACAGCAGGAAGCTGCCCGGAGGAGAACTCCGGGAGAGGAAGAGATAGAAATGAAGATAGGATTTATTGGACTTGGAATCATGGGCGAATCCATGAGCGAGAATATCATTAAAAAACATGATGATCAGGTATATGTTTTTGATTTTGTAAAAGAAAAAGTAGAGCTTCTTGAGAGCAAAGGTGGAATCGGATGCAGTAGTTCACTGGAACTTGCACAGAAATCAGATGTAATCATCTCCATGGTTCCAAAGTCAGAACATTCCATGTCAGTATATAAGGAAGTACTTCCGGCACTGGATGAGACAAAACTCTGCATCGATATGAGTACGATCGATCCGTCTGTATCTGTTGAGATTTCTGAGATGGTAAAGAAAACAGGTGCTCAGTTTGTAGATGCTCCGGTTGTAAAATCCAAACCGGCAGCAATTGCAGGAAAACTTGGAATCTACGTAGGTGGAGATGAAGAGGCATGTGCAAAGGCAGAAGCGATTCTTGCATATATGGGCGAAAATATCATCCGTATGGGTGGAAACGGAAAAGGTCTTGTTATGAAAATCTGTCACAATGCACTTGTATCCCAGATTCAGAATGGTGTAAATGAAACACTGACACTGGCAAGCAAATATGGAATTGATATTGAGAGCTACACAACAGCAATTTCCTACGGAGGAGGCCAGAACTTTTATCTGGATTCTAAGAATGCACCAATCAAAAATGAAGATTACACAACAGCGTTTTCTGTAGAAAATATGTACAAAGATGTGAATATCTGCATGAACATGGCAAAAGAGTGTGGAATGCATCTTGCTGGAGAAGCTGCAGCAAAAGCAGTTTACGATAAAGCAATGGAGATCGGTTGTGGAAAAGAAGATTTCTGTGCAACAATCAAAGCAGTTCGCGAGATGCAGAAATAGAAAGTTGGGAGATCATGTTAAAACAGTTAAATGAAAAAAATGATGTTGAAATCTTCAGTGTCAAAGATTCCTGCTTTGAAAGCTATGGAAGAATTATTGAAGGATATGATTTCTCTGAACTGATCCAGTATATGGAAGAACATACAGAGATTCCTGAGAATGGAAATGTCTATACTGCTTCTGTATCAGAGATGGAGCATACAGAGGTTGCAGAAAAAGTACAGAATCTGATCTATGGTGAGATGCCGGTTGAGGTTGGTTACTGCAATGGAAGAAACACAACTTACAATGGATTTGAATACCATAAGGGAAGTGAGATCAATATTGCAGTTACAGATTTTATGCTGGTGCTGGGACACACCTGGGAGATCAAAGATAATACTTACAAAGTTGAAGATGCAAAAGTCTTCTTTGTTGAAAAAGGTACAGCAATCGAGATGTATCAGACTACACTTCATCTTTCACCTTGCAGAGTATGTGACGAAGGATTTAAAGATATTGTAATTTTACCAAGAGGAACCAACACACCGCTTGAAAACAAAGAGCAATATCAGCGTGAAACCGGGGAAGAACGATTGCTTCTTCAGAAGAATAAATGGGTAATTTCACATCCGGAACGAGAGCCTCTGATCCGTCAGGGAGCATATCCGGGATTACTCGGAGAGAATAAAGAACTTTCTTATTAGAAGTTATTTATTATTAAAAGGTATATGTATAAAATAAGAAAAAAGACAGAAAAAAGCCACGCATACCGAAAGCGGAATACTGGGAATATTTCAATACTCTCGGTTACGTGGAATTGAAAATAACAATTTTCGAGAATATTGTAGCACAGATTTTTAAATTGTTGAATAGGTAGATTAGACAAATCGGTAATAATATTCTTGTGGAATGGAGGAAAAATGGAACATTTAGTATTTACGATTGTAACGTTCGTTTTCTTTACAGTACTGGTTGGAATCATTTCCGGAAAAATCGTCAGCGGAAGTGATGATCAGAAGACAGCAAAAGGATACTTCCTTGCAGGAAACGGACTGGGGGGAACATTTATCGCAGGTTCCATGCTGCTGACAAACCTGTCCGCAGAAAACCTGGTAGGATTGTCGGGACAATCCTATGCAGCTAACATGTCCGGTATGGCATGGGAGGCAACCGCAGTAATCGCAACAGTAGTTATGGCATTCGTATTCCTGCCATTATATTTAAGAAAAGGTTATACAACACTTCCGGAGTTCATGGAAGAACGTTATGGAATCGGTGTCAGAAGAATGGTTTCTATCCTGTTTCTGATTGGTTATCTGCTGATTGGAATTCCGGTATGTCTGTACGCAGGAGCAATTGCATTTGAACAGATCTTCGGATTTGCAGATATCTTTGGAATCAGCGAAGGAACGGCTCTTACAATCCTGATTGTTCTTGTAGGTATCATCGGAGCACTTTACGCAGTACTTGGTGGAATGAGAGCTGTTGCAGTTTCTGATACAATCAACGGAATCCTGCTTGTTGTAGGTTCACTTCTTGTTGTTGTATTTGGATTTATCGCAGTAGGAAAAATGAACGGTGGCGGATTCGCAGCAGGTGTTGCTGATGTAATCAACAGTCAGCCGGAGAAATTGAATGCAATCGGTGGAAAGAATGATCCGGTTCCGTTTATGTGTATCTTTACAGGTATGTTACTTGCAAACCTGTTCTACTGGGGCACAAACCAGGTGCTGATCCAGAGAGCACTTGGAGCAAAGAACTTAAAAGAAGGACAGAAGGGAGTACTTCTCTCAGGTCTTCTGAAAATGATGGTTCCAATGCTTCTGGTACTTCCAGGAGTTATCGCAGCAAGACTTGTACCTGGACTTTCCAGTAAAGACTTTGCATATCCGACACTGGTTGCGCATTCACTTCCATGGCCGATCACAGGTCTGTTCTGTGCAGCACTTTTCGGATCTATTATTTCTACATATAACTCATTCCTGAATGCAGCAAGTACCGTATTCATGATTGATATTTATAAACCAATCTTCAATCCGACTCTTTCAGAGGAAGCAACGGTTAAGCTGGCGAAGAAGATTGGATGGGGATTTGCAGCATTTGCAATTATCTTCACACCATTCCTGGATGTACTGAGCACAGGACTGTATGATTTTGGACGAAGCTTCACAGGATTTTACAATATCCCGATCATCACAATGGTACTGATTGGAATGTTCTCTAAAAAAGGATCAACACTGGGAGCTGTATGCGCGACTGTTTTCCATATTATGTTCTACGCATGCTATAAATTTATCTTCCCGGGAATTGATACACCGTTTACAAATGCAGTATGTGGAATCAACTACATGAACATTTATGCAATTTCCTTTATCATCATGCTGATTATCATCTTTGTATGCAGCAAGATCGCTCCAAATACAAAGGAATTTGATAAAGGTTCACACCGTACAGACGGTTATGACATGACACCATGGAAACATAAAAACTCATTTGCTGTATGGCTGATTTCTTTCCTTGTGTATGAGTACTTCATCTTCTCACCGGCAGGAATCGCAACAGCAGACAGAAGCGTTACAAGAATTGCAGTTGTAACAGCAATCCTCGTAATTGAAACAATTGTACTGATTATAAAAGAAATGAAAAAGCGTCAGGCGGCAGCGTAAGAGCTGCCTGCCAAAGGAGGTTTAAACATGCAGATTAAAGTTAAGAGTGATGAATTTCAGCTTACAGCAAATGGAAAAGAGATTCTTGTCCACAGTAAAGAAAGACCTATGATCTATGTGGGAGTCGGTCAGGAAGATGTTGATATGTACCGCGGAAATTTTAAAATCAGTGATTACGTTACAGAGCGTTATCCGCTGACTCTGACAGAGGCGGCAGAGACACCGGATGGGGTAAAACTGAATTTTGAAAACCGCATTCAGGTAAATGTAAAATGTGAAAATGATGTATGCACGTTAGATTTTGAGCAGAAAGATGCTCGCATCAACCGTTTCTGGTTCCGGGTTGCTGCGGACAAGGATGAGAAATGCTATGGCTGTGGTGAACAGATGTCTTACTTTAACCTGCGTGGAAGAAACTTCCCGATCTGGACTTCTGAGCCTGGAGTGGGAAGAGACAAGACAACTTATGTAACCTGGCGTTCTGATGTAGAGAATAAGGCAGGTGGAGATTATTACAATACGAATTTCCCACAGCCAACGTTCGTATCTACAAAGAAATATTACCTTCATGTAGATTCTACTGCATATGCAGATTTTGATTTTAAGAATGATACATTCCATGAACTTCAGATCTGGGAAGTACCAAAACAGATCCGGATCGAGGCGGCAGCAGATTATCTGGAAGTGGTAGAGAAACTGACTGCGTATTTTGGAAGACAGCCGGAACTTCCGGACTGGGTATATAATGGCCTGATCATCGGTGTTCAGGGTGGAAATGAAAGATCCTTTGGACTGCTGGATAAGACCATGGAAAAAGGAATCAAAGTATCCGGTATCTGGTGTCAGGACTGGTGCGGAAAACGTGTAACATCTTTTGGAAAGAGACTTCAGTGGGACTGGAAATATCACAAAGAGATGTATCCTGATCTTCCGGAAAAGATTAAGGAAGTAAATAAAAAAGGAGTACGTTTCCTTGGATATGTAAATCCGTATCTTGTCAATGACGGAGAACTTTATAAAGAAGGAAAGGAAAAAGGCTACTTTGCCACAAAATCAGATGGAAGTGATTATCTGGTAGACTTTGGAGAATTCTATTGTGGAGTCGTAGACCTGACCAATCCGGAAGCATTTGAATGGTTCAAAGGGGTTATTAAGAAATATACACTGGATATTGGAATTGACGGATGGATGGCTGATTTCGGAGAATATCTTCCGACAGATGATATCTGCCTTTACAATAAGAAATCTCCAATGATCGAGCATAATCACTGGCCGGTACTGTGGGCAAAATGTAATTACGAAGCAGTAAAAGAATCTGGAAAACTTGGTGATGTTGTTTATTTCATGAGAGCAGGCGGTGCCGGAAGCCAGAAGTACTGTACACTTCTCTGGGCAGGAGATCAGTCCGTAGACTTTACCATTCATGATGGATTAGCTTCTGTTATCTGCGGGGCACTCAGTGCAGGTATGATGGGATGCGGTCTGACACACAGCGATATCGGAGGATACACTTCACTGTTCGATAATACAAGAACAAAAGAATTATTCCTCAGATGGGCTGAGATGGCAATGTTTACTCCATTCATGAGAACACATGAAGGAAACAGACCGGATACAAACTTCCAGTATTATGATGACGAAGATACAATGGATCAGCTGGCACGACTGGTTGATATTTATACAATGCTTGCTCCATATACAAAAGAGCTGGTAAAAGAAAATGCACAGAGCGGTCATCCGGTACAGAGACCACTGTTCATGCATTATGAAAATGATGAAAAAGCATATGAGATTCAATATGAATATCTGTTTGGAAAAGACATACTGGTAGCTCCTGTTTATGAATCAGAGAAGCATGAATGGGAAGTTTACCTTCCGGAAGATGAGTGGGTTCATCTCTGGACAGGAGAAGAATATCAGGGCGGTACAGTTACTGTAGCAGCAGAACTTGGTTATACACCGGCATTCTACAGAAAAGACAGTCAGTATGCAAAACTGTTCTCTGAGATCAGAGAGAAATACGGAGTGAAATAAGTAAATGAATTACATTGCGTTTTACATAGTAATATTTTTGACAAATGTAATACAGGGAATTACAGGTTTTGCGGGGACCATCCTCGCAATGCCTCCGGGACTGATGCTGGTAGGATATGATGTAGCAAAACCAATTCTGAATCTGCTTGGGATTCTGGCGGGAATCTATGTGTTTCTTACACAGAGAAAGCATGTGAACTGGAAAGAGCTGCGGAAAGTAGTCCTGATCATGGCAGTCGGCATCTTTCTTGGATTTTTCCTCAAACATCTGCTCACAGGTTATGATGGAATCTTATACAAGGCTCTCGGAATCTTTGTAATCCTGCTGGCAATTCAGGGATATTGGAAGGCTGTTCATAAAACAGAAAAGGTGGAAAAAGAAGAGATTACCGGGAAACAGGAAGAAGTAAAATCAGTGGCATTGCTGGTCAGCTCAGGAATTGTTCATGGAATGTTTGTTTCAGGCGGCCCACTGCTCATCGGATATTTATCAAGAGCAATCAAAGAGAAGACCAGCTTTCGTGCTACAATTTCAACCATCTGGATCATCCTGAATACAATTATTTTGATTCAGGATATCAGTACAGGGATGTGGACACCGGAACTGATCACGACACAGCTCATCTCGATTCCATTTATGATTGCAGGTATGATAATCGGATCTGTACTTGTAAAACGCATGAGTCAGGAAGTGTTTATGAAACTGACATACATCCTCTTATTTATATCAGGAGTATTATTGATGTTTAAGTAGATGATTTAGGTAGCAGAGCATTTTTTAGATGGGCTTTGGATTACTTAAATCTTTAAGATTCATATAATTATAAATTTTGATTCATACAGAACAAAGAGTATAGGCTCTGAAAAGAGCGTGGAGATAGAATTCGGAGGAATTATCGATATGAGAAAAGCGTTTATTTGTCCAACTAAATATGTACAGGGTGAAGATGAGATTTTAAATCTCGGATATTTTGTTCAGACTTACGGAGATTCAGCACTGCTGATCGCACATCCGGATGATGCTGCAAGAGTAAAAGAAAAACTGGATAAGACAGCTGAAAAATTTGGTGTCACATTTGTAGAGAGCGGATTCTGTGGAGAGTGTTCCAGACAGGAAGTAGCCCGTCTGCAGGAGCTTGCAAAAGAGAAAAACTGTAAATGCACAATCGGTCTTGGTGGCGGAAAAGCAATTGACACAGCAAAATGCGTAGCAGAAGGCGAAGCACTGATCATTGTTCCGACTATTGCAGCCACAGATGCACCGACAAGCCATTCCGCAGTTCTCTACACACCGGATGGAGCATTTGATGACTATGCTTATTTCAAACAGAGTCCGAGTGTAATCCTGATCGACACTTCTGTTATTGCAAAAGCTCCGACACGTTTCCTTGTTTCCGGAATGGGAGATGCATTATCTACTTATTTTGAGGCAAGAGCAAATGTAAAATCCTTTACAAAAGTAAATGCAGGACTTCCGTGTGGTGTAAGAGAAGGTCTCTGCCCGGAAGCAAGAGGAACAAAAGCAGCATTCGCACTGGCAACACTTTGTTATCAGTCTCTTCTTGAGGATGGAGTAAAAGCAAAACAGGCAAGTGATAAAAATGTAGTAACACCTGCACTGGAAAATATTATTGAGACAAATATCCTTCTGTCAGGACTTGGATTTGAAAGCGGTGGACTTGCTGCGGCACATGCAATTCATGATGGACTGACAATTCTCGAAGGAACACATAAATATATGCATGGCGAGAAAGTGGCATTTGGAACAATCGCACAGCTTGTTCTTGAAAATGCACCGGCAGAAGAACTGGAAGAAGTTCTCGAGTTCTGCATGAGCCTTGGACTTCCGGTATGCCTGGAAGACATCGGAGTGACAGAAATTTCAGAAGAAGAGCTTCGTGAAGTTGCAGAGAAAGCATGTATTCCGGAGGAATCCATCTATGCAATGCCGTTCCCGGTAACAGTTGAGAGTGTAATGGCAGCAATTGTTGCAGCAGATGCGGCAGGAAAAAGCTTTAAAGAAAGCTATCAGGCATAAAAGGACGGAGGGGAATTGCGATGAAGAAGATTATCAACCGTCCGGAAACCGTAGTAATTGAAATGTGTAATGGAATTGTCATGGCACATCCGGAGCTGAAATTTAACCGAAAATTTAAAGTAATAAGCAAAAAAGAAATCAATAAAAATAAAGTCAGCCTGATCAGCGGAGGAGGAAGCGGTCACGAGCCGGCACATGCAGGATTTGTCGGGAAAGGAATGCTGGATGCAGCAGTATGCGGAGATGTGTTTGCATCTCCTTCCCAGATCCAGGTCTATCAGGCAATCAGAGAGACAGCAAGTGATAAAGGAACGCTTCTGATCATCAAGAATTACAGTGGAGATATGATGAACTTTAAGAATGCAGCGTATCTTGCAGAAGAAGATGGAATTAAAGTTGATTATGTAAAAGTAGATGATGATATTGCAGTTCAGGACAGTCTTTATACAGTAGGACGCCGTGGCGTTGCGGGAACAGTTCTTGTACATAAAGTTGCAGGAGCGGCTGCAGAGGCTGGACTGTCTCTGGAAGAAGTAAAGAAAGCAGCAGAACATGCAGTAGAAAATGTAAGAAGTCTTGGATTTGCATTTACATCCTGTACAGTTCCGGCGAAAGGGACTCCGACCTTTGAAATCGGGGACGAGGAAATGGAATATGGAGTGGGAATCCATGGAGAGCCGGGAATCCGAAGAGAGTCTGTAATCAGTGCAGATGAACTGGCAGAGAGAATGACAGATGCTCTGACAGAAGAACTTAAAGCAGGAAAAGATGATTCTGTTACAGTCCTTGTGAATGGCTTTGGAAGCACTCCACTTCAGGAATTATATCTTCTGAACAATGCAGTATGCAGAGTACTGGATGAAAAAGGAATTGCCATTCACAGAACATTTGTTGGAAATTACATGACAAGCATTGACATGCAGGGAGCATCGGTTTCTCTCATGAAAATGGATGATGAGTTAAAACAGTATCTCAATCAGGAGAGTGAAGCACCGGCATTCAAAGTTGCACCTTGTCAGACAGAGATTCCATATGTGAATCTGACTGAGCAAAGTGAGGAGAACAAAGAAGTCAGCTATGAAATGAGAGCGGATGAAAGAGGAGCTGAAATTTCCGATGAAAAAATCTCACTTGATAATATGAAGTATCTTGTGGACAGGATGAGTACCTGTATTATCGAAAATGAAGTCCCATTCTGTGAACTTGATTCCCATGCAGGAGACGGAGATTTTGGAATGAGTGTTGCAAAAGGTTTCCGCCAGCTGAAGAGAGAATGGGATGAAATTATGGAAAATGAATCTGTGGATATCGGAACTTTCCTGAATGCTTGCTCGATTGTAATTATGGAATACTGTGGAGGAGCTTCCGGTCCGATCTGGGGATCCGCGTTCCGTGCAGCAGGAAAGCTGACCGCCGGAAAGAAAGAACTGAATATTTCAGAATTTGCTGAGATGGTTCAGGCAGCGGTGAAAGGAATTCAGGCAACAGGAGAAAGATCCTTTGGACGTGGAGCTGTTGTGGGAGACAAGACACTGATCGATGCACTGGTACCGTGTGCAGATGCATGGACAGCATGTGCAGAGAAAGAAAGCTCTCTGAAAGAAGCATTTAAAGAAGCTGCCAAAGCTGCCGTAGAAGGAGCAAAGAAAACAGAAGAGATTGCAGCAAGAATGGGAAGAGCAGGAACGGTTGGAGACAGAAGTATTGGTTATCCGGATGCAGGAGCTTATGCACTGGGAGTAATCTTTACAGAATTGTCAGAGGCTATGAAATAATTTGGAGACAGAAGATAAGTAAGTCCCCTGTTTCAATGAAACAAAGCAATGGGCAAAAGGGGACTTACTTAAGAAATAAAGCGAATGGGGAAGATT
The DNA here is from genome assembly GCF_934309415.1 of uncultured Mediterraneibacter sp. Classification (GTDB taxonomy): domain Bacteria; phylum Bacillota; class Clostridia; order Lachnospirales; family Lachnospiraceae; genus Mediterraneibacter. The sequence continues at coordinate 75,115 of NZ_CAKRDI010000002.1, read as the reverse complement.
CGCAGAAAATGTATGAAGGAAACAAAGGTTATCGTTCACAGTATAGCTGTAAACAGTAACAAATGTGGAACCACAGTCGGAATAAGTTGTAAGGCAAACACGTTCTGGGGTTCCAGAAAAAAGGAGGAAGAATTATGTCAGAATTTCAGGTAGCATATATTCCGGTGGGAGTCCCGACTTTTCACCTGGAAAGTGCACAGAAAGAATTTGAAAAATCTATTGATCTGTTAAAGAACTTAACAGATGCAGTGGCTGTTCCGGAGAAGATGCTGTTATCCATCCCGGATCTGAATGCATTTCTGGATACGATCAATCCATCACTGATTGTATTACAGAATATTACATTTGCTAATGCAGCTTATGCGAGTGAGGTGTTAAGAAGATTCCAATGTCCGGTACTTCTCTGGACACTGAGAGAACCTGTAATTGACGGAGGAAGACTGAGACTGAATTCTCTGACAGGAGCATATTCTGCCGGAAACGCACTTGCAGCATTCAGAAATGGAAACTTTGAATATATTTTCGGAAGTCCGGAAGAAGAACGGACAAAGAAAAAGATTCATGCATGCATCAGCGCAGCATGGCTGAAAAATGAAATGAAATCATTAAAGATTGCATCTGTAGGACATACTCCGGAAGGATTTGGATTTGGCCGGGCAATGGATCTGGATCTGTTGAATGTGTTTGGAGCATCTCTTGAATCCATCGAGGCACGCGAGCTGATCGATATGGCAAAAGGTTATACAGATGAAGAATGTGAATCTTATCTTGCAGAGATGACAGCCTGCACTGTCGGTATGGAACAGACACCGGACAAAAACAGAAAAGACTTTGCAAGACTCTGCAAAGCATATAAAGAATATGTAGAGAAAAACGGTATCGGAGCACTGTCTTCCAGATGTTGGCCGGATTTCTTTACCGCATTCGGAACACCTGTCTGTGGTGTACTGGCAATGTTAAATGACCTTGGTATTGCTGCAAGTTGTGAGGCGGATACCTATGGAGCGCTTTCTATGTACATGGGAATGAAACTGACAGAATCAGCCGTTTTCTTCGGGGATCCGGTTTCACTGGATGAAGAGGAAAATACGATCACATTCTGGCACTGCGGAACAGCAGCATGCTCTATTGCAAGAGAGGACACAGGAGCAGTGATCGGAGTACATCCGAACAGAAAGATTGGACCGGTTATGGACTTTGGATGCAAGGCGGCAGAGGAAGTAACTGTATTCAGAGTTGGCAGAAAAGCCGATGGCACATTCCGTTTCTTCCTGACAACAGGAAAAGCACTGGATAAACCAAAACAGTTCCTTGGAACATCTATTGTAGTTCAGACAGAAGGCTCTTCCTATGATATTGTAAACCGAAGCGTAACAGACGGCTGGGAGCCACATTTCGTAGTAATTTATGGAGATGTAAAAGAGGAATTAAAGATTCTTGGTCATATGCTGGAAGTTGAAGTGTGTGAATATTAATTATGTTTCAATCATGCTGATCATATTGTTGATTGGCATGCCTCATCGCTAAAAGCAGTTAAAATAGAAGGATGCATTCAAGTCAAAACGTGCATATTCATAGCTAATCAGCAAAGTGATTAGCTATGGTCTGGACAATAATGCTTATAGTGTGATGAGTAGAATATTAATACTGCAATCGTTGCGTGGAAAATTGCAAAATGATATACTGAAGTTAAAAGTTTTTAGGAGGTGGAGAGCAATGGGCAAGCCGGGTATTACACTGGAAAATGTAAAATATAATAATAAATCTGAAATTCTTAAGATGCTTCAGAAGAACGGAGCGATGTCTAGAAAAGATATTGCGGCTCGCATGGGACTCACACCGGCAGCAGTAACAATGCTGTGTAATGCGATGATCGAAGAAAATATCATTGTAGAAAAAGGAGAACTTCAGGAAGCAAAACGTGCAGGCCGCAGAAAAGTGCTGGTAGATATTAATTATAATTGCAAATACATTGTTTCTGTCAGTATCGAAGCAATTTATACAAGAATTACGGTAACGGATATTAAGGGATGCAGTCGTGCAGGAGTAAAAATCAAGACAGATACAACAATAAGTCCGGAGCTATTTCTGGAAAATCTCACAAAAGAAATCAAGATCCTTTTATGGGAGCAGGAGATACAGCTTTCGGATGTACTTGGAGTCGGTGTTTGTATTCCGGGAATTGTAAACCGCAGTAAAGGGATCAGTATTCATGCTTATGGAATCTGGAAACAGGAAGTAGAAGTAAAGAAGATTCTGGAGCAGTATATTCAGTGTCCGGTTATCGTGGAAAATAACGTAAAAGCATTTGCAGAAGGCGAGATGCTCTACGGTGTTGGAAAATCCGGGGACAATATGTTATTTATTAAATGGGGTCCCGGAGTTGGTTCTGCGATTGTGATTGGAAATGAGCTGTATGAAGGCTTCAAGCACAATGCAGCTGAAATCGGACATTATATTGTAGAGCCGGATGGAATAGAGTGCCGTTGTGGACGAAGAGGATGCCTTGAGACAAGAGTATCTGTAGATGCGTTGTCAGCAAGAATCCAACAGGAGTATTCAAAAGACAATACACCGGTGCTGTATGAGCTGACAGGAGGTGACAGTCAGAAAATCACAAGAGAACTGATCACAGAATGGGCAGAGTCAGAAGAAGTGGACAACTATCTGACAAGGATGGATCCGGTGGTAGCAGATATTATGGCAGGAGCAGTAGAAAGAATTGCCAGAGTAGCGGTTAACGTGATGACAATTCTGGCTCCGGATCATACGATCGTTTTCGGACCAATGCTGGAGAACAATCAGATTTACAATCTGTTCATGCAGTTCTGTAAAAAGTATGATGAACATTATACAGATGAATATATTCACCGATCAGAACTCAGTAAAAAAATCTCCTATATAGGTGGAACAGCGTTGATTGCAAGAACCTGCTTTTTTGAAAATGGTGGTACAACAAAGAAGGAATAAATAGATGAAGGCTGTGAATGAAGGACAAATCCAGTTTTATTCAGAGATTTCAGAGCATCAGCTCTCGGCAAGAGAATTTTTCAGTTCGGTACTTTTGGATTCGCTGAATAAAAGTTTTGGATGGCAGAAAGCAGTAATTTCATATTTTGATACACACGGAAAATTCCTTTCCTGGACAAGCTGGAAAGGGATAGAACCGGATTGTGAAAATCATCCTTATCGTGCATTCGCATCGAATGATATTGTACGGTACAGAATTCATGAAGAAGCAGTTCGGGATCATCTTACTTATTTTGATGTGGAGCCAAGACTTTATAAATCTACAGAGATGATTCCGGAGGAAGATTATGAGAGCTCTGGTTTTGTCCGGTTTCTGGAGAGAAACTTTGAAAGCCATTACAGCGTGACCATGGCATTTGGAATCAATGCTTATATACAGATTAGTTTTCTGAAAAGTAAAGAAGACGGAGATTTTACAGAAGAAGAGCTGGAAGAATTGCAGGAAATCTATGTTTATGTTGCAAGTGCGTATAAAAATTTTAAGAAATACGAACAGGCAAAGATTGTAGCAGATATTCAGAATGAAGTGATCGCTTCCGGTGAAAAAGCGTATCTCGTAACAGATGATTTTATGCATATTATGAGCTGTAATGCGCAGGCAAGAAAATATCTGGAAGATATTCTGGGAACAGCGGCAGCAGAACAGATCAGCAGTACTGTCTCATGTAGCTGGCTTCCATTTCTTCTTGGAAGTGAAGATGGTAAACTCACCGCGGAACGGGTGCAGACGCGGGTAATTAAAAATTATATTTTTAAAATTTATACTTATGATCAGACTTATTCAAATGGAATTGTAGACCGGTATCACTGGATTACGATTTCGGCACCCAAGAAAGAAAAGGTCTCTTCAGAGAAAACAGCAGGTATGCCTCTTACACCGGCAGAGCGCAGAGTGGCAGAATTGCTGGATGATGGTCTGACGTATCAGGCCATAGCGAATACACTTGTGATCAGTTATCACACAGTGAAAAAACATGTCCAGAACATTTATATGAAGTGTGGCGTGAACAGCCGGTATGAACTTCATAAATGGATGGATCATTAACAAAAATAACCAAAATGAAAGCCAAAATATAAACCAATCAATTTACAAATAAAATCAACCCTGAAAATATTTAAGTCAAACCTCCCGGGCACTGCCTGCCCGGGAGGTTTTTGCTGTCAAAATTCAGGAAAAATCTTCTACAAATTGTGACATATATCGTTACTGTTCACTCCCATGTCAATCACTCCGCTGATTGACATGGAGGATGCACGTTTTGTCCTAATCATATCTCTTGTGGAAAGCACTTTTTATATACACTACAGACTGCATTGGATAAATCAGGACAACAAAATAGGGAGAATTCCCTATAAGAAATAGACCAGGTAGCCACTGGTATAAAGTTTACGAATTGATATAATTTTAACATAGATTGTATCTATAAAAATACATTCAAACTAAAACGCACATCTTTTGATCTGATTCGTAGAGGAACTAGATTGGGCGTGAGAAAGAACTACAAAGTGACTAGGAGAAAAGAAGTGGAAAAGAAAGGTGTTGTTTTTAATATTCAACGTTTTACCATCCATGATGGTCCTGGACTAAGAACAGAAATATTTCTGAAAGGTTGTCCGCTCCGATGCAGGTGGTGCAGTAATCCGGAGAGCTGGATGTCATTGATCCAGCCGGGAGTATATCGCAGTAAATGTATCTCAGAGAGAAAATGTGGGGAATGTCTGGATTCCTGTCCGGCAGAAGGTGCCTTAAAGTTTTTCAAGGGAAAACTGACAGCAATAGACCGGGAAAAATGTATGCACTGTCTTACCTGTGCAGATGTCTGTCCATCTGAGGCAGTAAAACAGTGGGGAAAGCGTATGACAGTGGAAGAATGTATGGAAATCATACGCAAGGACCGAGGGTACTATGAATCTTCCGGGGGAGGGGTTACAGCTTCCGGAGGCGAACCACTTCTTCAAAGTGAATTCGTAACAGAACTTTTTCGTAATTGTCGGAAAGAAAGAATTCACACCTGTCTGGAATCCACTTTTCATGTAGAAATAGAAAGAATTGAAGAGGTACTTCCATTTACAGACCTGATTATCTCAGATATTAAATCGATGGATGCAGAAGTTCACAGAAAGTATACGGGAGTTGGGAATGAAAGGATTTTGAAGAATCTTAAATATCTGGCAGAACAAGGAAGAGAGATGATTCTGAGGATTCCGGTTATTCCGGGAGTGAATGATGATAAACGAAATATAGAAGCAACGGCAGAATTTATTAACAGTCAGCTTGGCAGCAGCGTAAGAACACTTCAACTTCTGAGCTTTATGAGACTGGGAGAAGAAAAATATGAATCTCTCGGAATTCCTTATCCGATGGGAAAAGTAAGAATGAACAGGAAGTTATTTCAGAAAAAAGTAGAAGAGACAGCAGACTATTTTAACAGTAGAGGAATTCATTGTCTGATAGGAACAAAAGAAAAAACAGAATGATTGCAAGGAGGAAAAAATGAACAGAAATCACACGAATGCATGTGGAACAGAAGCGTATGACAAGACATACAGCCTTGGATATGAGGTACATCATAAAGACTGGTCTCCATTTCCAAGAGTAAATCATTTGAGACAGACCTTTCTCGACAGACCGTACGAGATCGATGTAGAGAGACTCCGTCTGGTTACGGAAGCATACAAAGAACATCCGACTGCACCGCGTAAATTGCAGTGTGCTTATGCATTTGAAAAGATTCTTCTGAATACATCACTTTATGTATATGATGAAGATCTGATCTTAGGGGAAATTGCCGCACCGGCGAAAGCATCCCCAATTTATCCAGAATTTTCAGTGGCATGGATTATCGATGAAATTCTTCATTCACCATTTGAAGAACGTGAACATGATCAGTTCTATATTCGAAGTGAGGAAGAACGTCAGGAGATCCTGGATCTGTGTGCATGGTGGCAGGGAAAGACAGTGGCAGACCGGATCGAAGGAAGACTTTCTTATGACCAGTCAAAAGGGTCTGAAACAGGAGAAAAAATCTTCCAGACGAATCTGTATCATTATGCGGGAACCGGTCATCTGGCAATTGATTATGCAAAATTAATGCGTGTCGGATATGACGGATTAATCAGTGAAGCAAAGGGAAAATTGGAACAGCTTAGTATGAGAGATCCGGAATATAATGACAAACGTGATTTTTATGAAGCGATGATCATCATGCATGAAGCAGCAAAGAAATACATCGAGCGTTACGCAGAGCTTTGTATGCAGAAAGCGGCAGAAGAAACAGATACACAGCGAAGAAAAGAGCTGGAACTTATGGCAGATAACTGTAGACAGATTGCCGGAGGAGCACCGCAGACATTCTGGCAGGCAATGCAGTTATTTAATATCGCCACTACATTGATTCAGGTAGAAAGTAATGGTCATTCTATTTCTTATGGAAGAATGGATCAGTGGCTGTATCCATATTATAAAAAAGATATTGAAAACGGAACCATTACAAAAGAATTTGCACTGGAATTAATTGAAGTTGAATATGTGAAGATGAACAATCCGACAAAGCTGAAAGATAAAGGAAGCATGGCAGTACGAAACGGCCGTGGCTTTGGTGGAGAGAGTCTTACGATTGGTGGTGTTGACAAAGATGGAAATGATGCCACGAATGATCTGACAATGTTGATGCTAGAAGGATCAGCACATACAAGAATGATGAATCCGTGGGTATGCGTCCGTATGCATGAAAATACTCCGTATGAACTGAAAGTAAAGGCGATCGAGTGTATCCGTGCAGGATATGGACATCCGAAACTTTTTAATGATGATCCGGCAATCAAAGGTATGATGAGAAAAGGAATGACGCTGGAAGAGGCGCGTGATTACTGTGTAGTTGGCTGTGTAGAGATCGATCTTCCGGGTAAAGAATATGGCTGGCACGATGCAGCCTATGTAAATACACCGAAGATGCTGGAGATGGTGATTAATGGCGGACGTTCTATGAATACAGGAGTTCAGCTTGGACCTGACACAGGAAGTCTTGATATATATGAGGCATTTGATGAAGTACTTGCAAGTGTGGACAAGCAGTTTGAATACTGGACAAACCAGATGTGCAGCAGTCTGAATATCATTGAAGAAGCGCACAGAGAATTAAAACCGCTTCCATATGTATCTGCATTTTTTGAAGACTGTATGGAATCAGGAAAAGATCTCACAGAAGGCGGGGCAAAATACAATGGAACGGGACCGCAGGCATCCGGAATTGCAACCTGTGCCGATGAACTTTCAACAATCAAACAGCTTGTATTTGAAGAGAAGAAAGTAACAGGAAAAGAGTTACTTGAAGCTGTGAAGAACAACTGGAAAGGCTATGAGAAACTGTATGCTCTTGTGAACAGTTCAAAAGTTCATCACTATGGAAATGATGATGATTATGCAGATGAATTGTTTAAGTTTATGTTTGAATGTTACTGCAGACATATCAGTGGAAGAGAAAATACAAGAGGCGGCTACTTCAGCCCGGGAGTATATTCCGTAAATGCCAACGTAGCGATGGGACTGAATACCAATGCATCAGTAGATGGACGTAAAAAAGGAGAAGCGATTTCCGATAATATGGGACCGGTTCATACAGAAGCAGGATCTCATGATATTAATGGTCCGACAGCACTGGCAAATTCACTTACAAAAGTAGACCACAGTCTTGCAACGAATGGAACACTGATGAATCTGAGATTCCCACAGGAAGCGGTCGCAGGAATTGAAGGAAGAGATAATCTGATCAGTTTTGTAGATGAATATATGAAGAAAAAAGCAATGCATGTACAGTTTAATATCATGAGTTCTGCAACGATGAGAGCAGCACAGAAAAAACCGGAAGATTATAAGGACATGCTGGTACGTGTGGCAGGATACAGCGCATATTTTGTTGAACTTGGAAAACCATTGCAGAAAGACCTGATACAGCGAACAGAATTACATTTTTAAAGATATATTAGGAGTGAAACGATTATGAAAGATTTTAAATTTAAAGTACCACAAAACATTGAATTTGGAGTTGGGAGCCTGAAGAAACTTCCGGATATTTTAAATGATAATAAATCAGAGCATGTTTTCCTTATTTCAGACAGGGGACTGGAAAGTATTGGGGTTGTCAAGAAAGTGCAGGATATTGTTGAGGCTGACGGACTGAAATGCACAACCTATCTGGATGTAATTCCAAATCCAACAGTTGACGTTGTGAATGAAGCTGCAAAGTGTTACAAAGAATCAGGTGCCACAAGCATCATTGCACTTGGCGGTGGAAGTTCCATGGATGTGGCAAAAGCAACAGGAGTACTTGCAACTTATGGTGGTCAGATTACAGACTATGAAGGGCTCTATAAAGTACCGGGACCAATTGTTCCGATCATTGCGATTCCAACAACAGCAGGAACTGGAAGTGAAGTAACTGCGTCTGCAGTTGTAACAGATGAGTCCAGAAATTATAAGATGTCTGTTATCAGCTATGAAATGCTTCCGAAATATGCAGTGCTGGATCCGGAACTGATTATGACAGCACCTGCATCAATTGCAGCATCTTGTGGTGTAGATGCATTAATCCATGCACTGGAGGCATATGTATCAAATTTTGCATCTCCGTTTACGGATGCGATGGCAGAAAAAGCAATGGAACTGATCGGTGGAAATATCCGTCGATTTGTAGCAAACAGACAGGACGAGGAAGCAGCATGCGCCATGATGATCGGTTCTACTTTCGCAGGAATGGCATTTGCCTGGGCAAAACTTGGAAATGTACATGCAATGAGCCATCCGGTCAGTGCATATTTTCATGTGGCACATGGAGTTGCCAATGCAGTTCTTCTTCCAACCGTAATAGAATATAACGCTCTTGCAGATCACGGACGTTATGAGAAAATCTATAATTATATCAGGGAGAAAAAAGAACCGGCTGTTGATTTTAAACCACAGATGCTGATTGATGAAATCAAAAAGCTGAATGCGGATCTTGGAATTCCAAAATCACTTTCAGAAGTAGGGGTGACAGAGGATAAGATAGAAGCGATGGCAAAAGATGCGGTTGTTCATCCAAATGTTCTGGCAAACCCAAGACAGACAAATCTGAAGGATATGATTGAGCTTTATAAAAAAGCATTATAGGAAATTTAGCCACTTCCGAATCAGGTGTAAAAACTTGATTCGGAAGTGGCTGTTTTAATATTACGATATGAGTGTCAAAAGGTCTTGCCTTATCATGTAAACACGAACAGCTTTTAGACTATTTATTCCTCCAGTTTCACACACGGTAGATTCCACCGGTAATGTGCCGCTACAATTCGAATGGCGAGCACAACTGCGGTTCCTACAATCAGTGCAGGAAGCTGTCCGTAACTTCGGTATACAAGGACACAGCAGATTGCACCGGCAATAGAAGCACATGCATAGACGTGCTTTACGAAAATGTAAGGCGGGACACCGGCCATCATATCTCTTAGAAGCCCTCCGCCAACACCGGTCAGTGTTCCCAGAAAACATAAGAAGAACATATTGTCCTCGTATCCGGCATTCACACCGGTAGAGATTCCCATTGCAGTGAAAATCCCCAGTCCCAGTGAGTCCATCAAAAACATGACTATTGCGTAAAAATCCTGATATTTACTGTGAACCATCTTTTTATTCACATACAATATAATAAATGGAACAAGTGATGAAATTACGGCCACTTCCACATAAATCGGTTTCAGAAATGCACTTGGAGTTTTCCCCAGTATGACATCACGCATCATTCCGCCTCCAACAGCAGTTACAACTCCAAGAACCAGTACCCCAAAGATGTCCATCCTTTTTCTGATTCCAACCATGGCTCCCGATATAGAAAATGCCACGGTTCCTATCAACTCAATTAGTAATACCATAAATGCCTGCATAATTCGTCTCTTTCCTCTAAATGTTTTTTTAATTATCTATCTGACAATATCAGCCGCAAAACTTCTTCCATCTCCCTCATATTCCAGCGCAAACAATTCCCCTATTGTTGCCGCAATATCTGCATAAGTATCCTTTGTTCCGATGTTGACTCCTTGTTTTAGTTTTGCACCATAACTAAGCAGTGGTACAGATTCTCTTGTATGATCTGTTCCCTTGTATCCCGGATCACATCCATGATCTGCCGTAATAAAAAGAATATCCTCTTTTTTCATATTCTTTAAAAATTCCCCAAGCTGCACATCAAATTCATTCAGCGCATTTGTATATCCCTCAATATCTCTGCGATGACCATATTTCATATCGAAATCAACCAGATTAATATAGCACAGACCATCAAACTCTTTCTGCTGAAGTTCAAAGACTTTCTCCATGTTCTTTGTATTTCCATGGTTTGGTGTTGTCTCAGTAATGCCTTTTCCAGCAAAGATATCGTAAATCTTTCCAACACCAATCACATCTTTTCCAGCCGTCTGTAACTGGTCCAGGATCGTAATTTTAGGCGGTACCAGTGAAAAATCATGTCTTCGATCTGTTCTTGTAAAGTCTGGATAAGATCCGATAAAAGGACGCGCAATGACTCTTGCCACCGCATGATCTCCCATAAGAATTTTACGCGCAATTTTGCAATATTCATATAACTGTTCTACAGGAACAATTTCTTCATGTGCTGCAATCTGAAATACACTATCTGCTGAAGTATACACGATCAGTTTTCCTGTTTCGATATGTTCCTTCCCGAAATCACGAATTACATCTGTTCCAGAATATGGTTTATTACACAAAATGCCTCTTCCGGTCTGTTTGGTGAATTCATCTAACACATCTTGTGGAAATCCATCCGGATAAGTTGGAAATGGTTTTTCTGAAATCATGCCAGCCATCTCCCAATGCCCGATCGTCGTGTCTTTCCCCTGAGATTTTTCATGAAGCCTTCCGTAACATCCCATTGGTACTTCCTCTGGCATTCCATAATCTATTTCATCAATATTATAAAATCCCAGTTTTTTCATATTTGGAATTTCAAGTTTACCGGAATTATAGCATCGTTTCCATGTATCACTTCCTTCATCCCCAAATTGTGATGCATCCGGTGCTTTTCCAATTCCCGCGCTGTCCAGTACGATCCAGAATATTCTCATATGACACCCTTCCTTTCCTGTAATTCTTTTTGACACGCCAAACATGAGAAAGTAGCGATTTACATAGTAAATCAGCGGATTTCGAATGCTTGGAGGAGTGCGGGAGCAGCATAGTTGCGGAGCAATCCGGGGTATCAAAACTGCACTTCTCATATCTGTCACAAAGAATTACCATATATAATTTATAAAATACAAACATATTTATCTTATGAACCATATTACCATATTTAGAACGATGGAACAATTTAACTTTATAAACTTTATTTTCGTCACTTTTCTTCTAAGACAAATTTATTGAACGTTCTTTTTCGTCATTTTTACTCTTGCACTTTTCAGCACGGGTTCTATATTTTTAATCTTTTCACTTTGGAGGCTTTTTTGGCTTTTAAAAGTCTCAAATTTTAATCCTTTTATATTTTCTACATTTGCCTTTTTAATCCTTCCTCTTGACAACAGGTGCTATAGTGTAACTGTAGCAAGGAAAACAAATACTTAACAAAACCTACTTATTATTTTGACAAGTTGAAGGCTGCTAAGCAAGATTCAGTATTTGGAGGAAAAGATAAATGAATACTTTAAAAGCTGAAAAAAGAGACATGTCAATCAAAGCAAAAAAATTAAGACGCGAAGGATTTGTAACAGGAATTCTTTTTGGTCGTGAACTTGAGGAATCCATTCCACTTAAGTTTGAGAAAGCAGAAATTGAAAAACTACTGAAAGTTGAAAACAAAGGTGGACAGGTAATGCTGGAAGTCGATGGAAAAACATACGATGCACTGATCAAAGAGGTTGATTACAATCCATTAAAAGGTTATGTGGATGAAATAGATTTCCAGGCACTTGTAAGCAATGAGAAAGTTCATTCTACAGCAGAGGTACATCTTGTAAATCTGGATAAACTTGCCGCTGGAGTACCGCAGCAGATGTTACATGAAATTTCATTCAAAGCTCTCCCAGCCGCACTGGTTGAGAAAGTTGAAGTTGATGTTGGAGATCTTAAAGTCGGAGATACAATCAGAGTTGCTGATCTTCCGATTGCAAAAGATAAAGATGTCGATCTTATGACAGACCCTGAAGCAACTGTCGTTACAGTTACAGAGGTTCATGTAAAAGCTTCTGATCTTGCCGATGAAGAAGCAGATGGCGAAGCTGCTGCAGAGTAAATCGCAGTTCTAAATAGAATATTATATTAATAACAAACGTCACTATAGTAGAAAAGTTTTACTGTAGTGACGTTTTAGAGTGTGTCTTAAAAATGCTTTCTGCAAGATATATGTCACAATTTGTGGGAGATTTTGTCTGAATGAGGGCGGCGTAGCGGGCTACGTCAACCGAATGAAGACAAAATCTCCCGCAAAGTGGGGCATGTAGATTGCAGGAATGATTTTTCAGACACGCTCTAGTATATAAAAAATACAGTTTAAGAAATTAATATGATTTTCCTTTTAATATATAAAAGATCTTTTGACCCCAACAACATCATCATATTAATGCATTTTTATTTATGAAGCTGTTTATAAATATCCTCAATAGTATATGTAGTACTATCACAGGCCTGAATCACATCACAGATTTTTTGAATTGTCACTACATCCTCTTCCAACATATCAGAAATTTCTTTTACAGTGTTTCCTTTTTTTAATTTCTTGAAGATTAATTCAATTAATTTCTTTTCCATTCCAGCTTCCATCCCAGCTTTTACTCCATCATCATACATTTCCTGAATTGCTTCACACATATTAATTGTTTCCTTTCCATCTGCTTCACCTGGTATATGTTTCAAGTTCAAAAATGTTTTTATTACCTGACTGGTTTCATAATCTACATTTTGAAAATATGTATTATTTTTATTAATATATTCATTTAGTTCAGTTTTCTTATGCCTGTATTTTAGCATAGTTAGTATCACTTGTAAATCATCAGAGAAGCACTCTATCTCACTATCTTTCATCCGTTCCGCATCAATTAGATTGATTTTGTAATTAGGCAGATACTTCTCCAAAACTGCTTTTTCTTCTTCAGTTCCCTCCAGATGAAACATATCATAAAGATCCAACGGGCCATCCCAAGGTTCGGAGCCATAATAAAATACAAGAGAAATAATTGGCGTCAGTCGATCCGATTTACGAAAATGTGATAAATATTCTGCGGCAGTAAGACGTTCCAGTGGCTGTCCGGATTTTTGAGTTTGTTTTCTTTGCTCCATCAACTGTTTCCAGCGACTTCGAATCTGTTCTTCATAATCCATCCCGTCATAAATCATAACTTTTTGTGGCATAGCGTAGTGGATTTGATCTTGAGATTCATTGGCCAGAAGGACAAGCATCGTATGATTTTTCCATTTCATAATAATATCCCGGTATTTTTTCATGTTTCGTGTTTTACCAGCTCGGTTCTTTACACTGACAGATGCAACTGGGCTTACCTCTTCAAGATCTTCTGGTAATATTACCTGTTTACCTTTATAAAGAATTCCATTAAATAAGTTTGCAAATCGCTTTTTCTCGCTGAGCCAGATATTGACGTTAATATCTGCTTTTCCCATAGACAGTACCTCCTAAGTATTTGTAGTTTGTAATAATTCATCAAAATGGAATCTCATGCTGATATAGCCTTGAATGTGAGATAAGGTTATCGATTTGGATAACACGTTCAGACAAACGGAATTAATAGAATATAAATTGTCTGAGATTTTGATGTAGAAATGACTATAGCAAAATAAAGCATTGATGTCAATGGAATTTAAAGCAAGAAAATCTGGCATTTAAGCCAACTGCTTAAATTAAAAAATAAGCAAGCACAGCAAACTGTAAAAACAGAGTGCATAACTCGCTTATTTTAATAAAATCATTTATTTGGCAAATTTATCTCAGAATCTCCTCAATCGTTGAAACAGTACTGAAAGTTCCCTTATTCTCAGAAATAATTGCTTTTACCTTCTGAAGTTCAAAGTAGTTTACATAACAGATCAAAGTTTTATTCTCCCCGGCAATGACACCGGAGGAATTGATGATGGTGCAGGTTTTATTTAGTTCTTCTTTAATCTGGCGAATGATAGCATCAGGATCTTTGGTAATAATAGTTACCTGCTTGATTGCTTCAAAATGATCTGTAAAATGGTCAATGATCGCAGTGGCGATGATATAAACCAGCAGACTCAACATGGCCGAATCGCGGTTAATACTGATAAAAACTGCAACATATACAACAATATTAAAACCAATCAATATGTAAGAAATACTGTAATCTTTTCCGGTTTTATTATAAATTTTATTTACAATAATATTTGCAAATATCTCAGAACCATCGATACAACCGCCATTTCGCAGAATCAGTGATAAACCAATTCCTAAAATAGCACCGCCAAAGGCAACAGCAAGAAAATGTTCTGTGTTCAGTTCGAAAGGAATTTTCTCAAAGTAGGCGAGTCCGAGAGTATAGACGGCAAAGCCGATAAAAGCTTTAGTAAAAAAATATTTTCCAAGAAAAATGATTCCTGCAAACAGGAAAGGAAGAAAGACAAAAAGAACGCAGAGTGAAAGATTGTAACCGGTAAGCTTACTTATGATGATAGCGATTCCGGCAGTTCCATAGTCGATTGCATCATTAGGAAGCAGTATACAGGCGACAGAAAAACTTGCCAGAACTGCTCCAAGAATAATTGCAAGGTACGAGATTACTACTTTTAGTCTTTTATTCAATATGTCGTTTCCTCCTGCTCTTGATTTTTATTTTGTTATCCTAACATAAATCAATGAAAAAATCTACTATTTAGAAAAAACAACTGTAAGCAGCCATTTGAAATCGTTACTGTTCACAGCATAGCTGCAAACAGTAACGCATCTCGCCATTCAGAATCGTCTGCGACGATGGGCGAGATGCATTCAGGCCAAAACGTGCATCCTCCATGCCAATCAGCGGAGTGATTGACATGGGAGTGAACAAGTAACAGAAAATTTTTTAAAACAGATACCAGAAGGTTTTTCTTTGCAAAATAACAGAAAAGCAGTATCATATTAATTGTTGAAAGGGGAGGCAGGATGACAAATGAAAAAATCAACAATATGCAGAATACTTATTTATACAGCAGGAATGTTGATTCTCGCAATGGGACTGACGCTAAATACAAAAGCAGGATTAGGAGTATCACCAATTATTTCAGTTTCATACAGTATTTCTGAAATCACACATCATAATTTTGGAAATATGACTATGTTACTGTATTGTTCTTTTGTTGTAGTAGAAATTATATTGCATTTGTTCAGAGAAAAACGGTATGAAAAAGAAAGTCATAACATGTTGGAGCATGCAAACAAAGTAGATCGAAAACTGATTTTTATAATGGATCTTCTTCAGATTCCACTCAGTATCATTTTTACACGATTTTTGAATCTGTTTTCGGCGGTATTACCTGCATTTTCAAAACAGTATGATCATACAGCGCAACAATGGATTCTGAGATTTCTCGTACTGTTGCTGGCATTAATTCTTACTGGAATCGGAGCGGCGCTGTCTTTGAATATGAGGATTGTTCCAAATCCTGGAGATGGAATTGTACAGGCTATTGCAGACTGTATTCATAAAAGTGTGGGATTTACAAAAAACTGCTTTGACTTGTTTAATGTAACACTTACGATTATCATAAGTCTGGTTTGTACCGGAAGATTGCACGGTGTTGGTATCGGAACGGTTCTTGCTGTAATTGGGGTGGGAAGAACAATTGCGATCTTTAATCATTTTACAAAAGAGAAGCTGACAAAACTTGCAGGCGTAGAAATGTAGTAAAGGCAATTTAACCGAATCAAGTAAGTCCCCTGCTTCAATTGCGAAAAGCAATAAGCAGTGGGTGGGGACTTGCTTGTATCAGGAGGAGTGCAAGCTCCTTCTGATAAACTGCGGAGCAGTTATTCGGTTATGAGCAAGTAGCGAAGCGGATTGCGAATATCCGCTTGACAAGGACGAGATAGATCGTTATGTAAGATAATAAACAAAATAGATAAACTGGGGAAAAGAGATGGAAGGAAATTTAACAAAAGGACCGATTTTAAAAACCTTGACGAAACTGGCGATACCGATTATGGCGTCCTCGTTTCTTGCAACTTTATATAATATTACAGATATGGCATGGATTGGACTGCTTGGTTCAAAAGCTGTCGCGGGAGTTGGAGTTGGTGGTATGTTTACCTGGCTTTCTCAGGGACTGGCATCTATGGCGAGGATGGGAGGACAGGTGCAGGTTGCTCAATGCATTGGGCGTGGTGAAAAAGAAATGGCGCACAGATATGCACAGGCAGCAATCCAGTTGGCTACGATTATGGGATTGGCTTACGCAGTTCTGATACTTGTGTTTGTCCATCCATTGGTTGGATTCTTTCAATTACAGGATGCAGAATCTCTGACAGCGGCATTATCTTATACAAAGATAGCCTGCGGATTGATTGTATTTTCATTTTTAACAGTGACGTTAACAGGGATCTACACAGCTCAGGGAGATTCAAGAACTCCATTTCTGGCAAATCTGGTTGGTCTTGTTACAAATATGATATTGGATCCTGTATTAATTCTGGGACCGGGACCATTCCGAAAACTGGGCGTATCAGGAGCTGCAATTGCAACTGTGACAGCACAGGCGATTGTTATGAGTATTATGATTCTTGGAATTATCATACAGAAAAAAGAAAACGTATTAAAAGGAATTCATCTGTTTGCAAAGATTCCGATGGAATACTTAAAGGGAATCTGTAAAATTGGAATTCCGACAGCAATACAGGGAATGGTTTACTGTGGAATCTCCATGGTTCTGACTCGTATGGTGTCAGGTTTTGGAGCAGAAGCAATTGCAACACAAAGGGTAGGAGGTCAGATTGAATCTATTTCCTGGAATACAGCAGATGGATTCGGAGCGGCTTTGAATGCATTTATTGGTCAGAACTATGGCGCAGGCAGGATGGACCGGGTAAAGAAAGGGTACAGAGCTTCTTTATGGACAGTAGGACTTTGGGGATTGCTGATTACAGTGTTGTTCGTCTTTGAGCCAAATGTAATTGCAAAGATTTTCTTCCATGAACCAAAAGCAATTGCGATAGCAGTAAGTTATCTTGTGATCATTGGTTTCAGTGAAGCGTTTATGTGCGTAGAACTGATGACCGTAGGTGCACTGTCAGGACTTGGAAAAACACACCTTTGCAGTGTGATCAGTATTGCGCTCACAAGTGCAAGAATTCCACTTGCAATTCTTCTCGGCAAAACTTCGTTGGGACTTGATGGAATTTGGTGGGC
This sequence comes from uncultured Mediterraneibacter sp., assembly GCF_934309415.1. Classification (GTDB taxonomy): domain Bacteria; phylum Bacillota; class Clostridia; order Lachnospirales; family Lachnospiraceae; genus Mediterraneibacter. Next base: position 57,691 of record NZ_CAKRDI010000002.1, on the reverse strand, counting down.
ACTTGCATCAACTTCTATGATAAAAGGAATTGTATTTGTGGGTACATTCTTTAAAGTTACAAGGAATGAGTAAGCATTAATAGAGAATAATTTAAGGCGTATTTTTGTTTATTTTCAATTTTTAACAGTAATGAGAATTAGAGTGTGTCTGAAAAATGCTTTGGAGATATCTGGCGTATTGACTAATAATAAAAAGAAATAGCAATGAAATATAAGAGCTGCAATTTGAGGGAAAATTCCTTTAAATCGCAGCTTTTATAATACAGATAAAAGTTTCCTGTAAATCGTGTCACACTGACATACATCGTACAAAAAATGTTTTTCAAATATGTTTGAGATATATGCTTCCTATATCAATCCATCGAATGTTTATCAGACGAAGAACAGGAAGTGGAAATTTTACAGCAGCTGTCACGTTCGATCAGATGATGGGGCACAATAATTTTTGTTGCCACCAGTTTTGGATTTTCGATATGGCTGATCATCTGTGTGGCTGCTTCAATTCCCAGTTGATGGGAATTAATATCAATCGAAGTAAGCTGTGGTGAAGTCAGTCTTGCAAACAAAGAATTATTGAAAGAGATGATGGATAAATCATCTGGGATCGATACGTGATTCTGCATACAGACTCTTTCAAGGGATACAGCAAGAATATCATCACTTACAACAATTGCAGTTGGCGGTTCTTCCTGCAGCAGCAAGGAAGCAATTTTCTCTGTGCCGCCCTGTGATATATTTGGAACTTCTACGCAATATTCTGATCGGATTGACAACCCATGCTTTGCAAGTGCGAGCTGATATCCGTTCTTTCTGTCCGCGGAAAAGATCAGGGAGCTGTCAGTTCCGAGATATGCAATTCTGCGATGACCGAGCTGATAAAGATATTCTGCGGCTTCTTCCCCGGCCAGCAGATTATCATTATCAATGTAAATAGACTGATTCGTATATTGTGTTGCCTTTCCAATCAGGATATAAAGAAGTCCTTCATTGAACAGATAATCGATAACGGGATCATCTTTTCTGGAATAAAGCACGATAAACCCATCTACTTTTCCACTTCTGGACATGGACTGAACAGCCTGCAAAAGTTCTGTTTCATCCTGTCCGGTAACAATTGTAGTCATGTACTGCCTTTGATTACAGTAATGACTGATTCCACGGATTGCTTCAAGATAGAATGAGTTTTCATATACTTCCCGGGCGGATGCTGGAAGAATGATTCCGATTGTACGGGAATTCTGAGAAGCGAGATTACTTGCCTGAAAGTTAGGCTCGTATCCAAGCTTCAACATTGCTTTACGGACTTTTTCTTTTGTTTCATCACTGATGGATGGGCTGTTTTTGCAGGTCCTGGATACAGTGGAAGGAGATACACCTGCCAAAGCTGCCACATCTTTGATTGTTACTGCCATAAATAAATTCCTCCTGCCGACGTTTCATTTTCAAATATGTCTAATAAATAATTTCAGATACATAAAGTTATGGAGCAATCTAGAGTGTGTCTGAAAAATCATTCCTGCAATCTACATGCCCCACTTTGCGGTATATTTTGTCTTCATTCGGTTGACGTAGCCCGCTACGCCGCCCTCATTCAGACAAAATCTCCCACAAATTGTGACATATATCTTGCAGAAAGCATTTTTAAGACACACTCTAGGGTATCAAATGAGTGGCAAAAGACTTTTTGACACTCATATCATAATATATGAAAACAATTGTAAATAAATTAGGAAATAATGTCAATGAATTGCATAAAAATTGCATAAAATAGTTACTGCTTGCAGCTATGCTGTGAACAGTAACACTCGAATCCGCATCCTGCGCGATTAGTATAGCTATTTACAAAACGATGTACTAGAGTGTGTCTGAAAAATCATTCCTGCAATCTGCACGCCCCACTTTGCGGTATATTTTACCTTCATTCGGTTGACGTAGCCCGCTACGCCGCCCTCATTCAAACAAAATCTCCCACAAATTGTGACATATATCTTGCAGAAAGCATTTTTCAGACACACTCTAGATTATGACATTCCGCAGAAAGGTGGATGAATGTATAGAAGATACCATGTTCTAGGGAAAATGCACAAAAAACAGGTTTCCGAATTGTGGAAAAGAGAGAAAGAAAAGAAATATTTAAAAATAGAATTGAAATTCATGCAAACTACGAATATAATTAATGCAAACGGTTGCATAAAACAATGCAACACGGAGCAACAAATAACCGTTCAGCAAAGGGTTATTATCCAGAGGCTGAACAGATGTAAGTGATCTAAGGGAGGATTAGAAAGTGAAAAAGCAGGAAATAGAAAACATCTATGCAATAGTTCTTGCACCTATGACAGGTACAGCAATTGCATTGTCAGAAGTTCCGGATCCGGTATTTGCGGATAAGGTACTTGGAGATGGACTTGCGATTATTCCGGAGAATGGAAAAATTGTAAGCCCGGTAAACGGAGAGATCACTACGATCGCTGAAACAGGTCATGCTTATGGTTTTACAGCAGACAATGGGATGGAAGTTCTGGTTCACGTAGGTCTTGAAACAGTGTCTTTGAAAGGGGATTGCTTTCAGATTCATGCAAAAGCAGGAGATAAAGTAAAAGCAGGAGATCTGATTGCAGAAGCAGATCTGGAGAAGATAAAGGAAGCAGGGCTCAACTGCATTACACCGGTTCTGATCTGTTCAGATCTTGAAGAAAAAGAACTTGTTTGTGTCAAAGGTCAGGTGAAAGCAGGTGAGACAGAAGTGCTGACGGTAAAAGAAGACCAGACAGTAGAAGCATCTAAAGAAAATGCAACAAAGCAAATGAGAACATCTGAGGCAAATACATCTGCTGATGGGAAAGCAAATTTAGAAAAAACATCAGCTTCTGAGAAAACTGAAAAGAAGAAATTCCATTTCAACTTTGATTTCCTTCAGAAACTCGGTAAAGTTTTGATGACGGTTATCGCAGTTATGCCGGCAGCAGGACTGATGATCAGCTTAGGAAAACTGGTACAGATGGCAGGTGCAGATCTTTCTGTTATTATGACCATCGGAAGTACCATGGAGAATATCGGATGGGCAGTCATCAATAACCTGCATATTCTGTTTGCAGTTGCAATCGGTGGTTCCTGGGCAAAAGAACGTGCCGGCGGTGCATTTGCTGCATTGATTACATTTATATTGATCAACCAGATTACAGGATCAATTTTCGGTGTTACATCTGACATGTTGAATGATGCGACAGCAGTAACACATACACTGTTTGGAAAAGAAATCCTTGTTAATGGATATTTCACTTCTGTATTAGGCGTACCGGCATTGAACATGGGTGTGTTTGTCGGAATCATCGCCGGATTTGCAGGAGGAGTTATTTACAATAAATATTACAATTACCGGAAACTGCCGGAGGCACTTTCCTTCTTTAATGGAAAACGTTTTGTACCAATGGTATGTATTGCATGGTCTGTAATTATTTCTCTGATCCTTGCAGTTGTATGGCCGGTTGTACAGTCAGGAATCAATGCGTTTGGTGTATGGATCGCAAACTCATCCTCTACATCACCGATTCTGGCACCATTTATTTACGGAACACTGGAACGTCTGTTGCTGCCATTTGGTCTGCACCATATGCTGACTATCCCGATGAACTATACATCTTTCGGAGGCACTTATACAATCGCAACAGGAATCAATGCAGGAAAAGAAGTATTCGGACAGGATCCACTGTGGCTTGCATGGGTAACTGACCTGATCAACTACAAAGATGCGGGAAATATGGAAGCATACAAGAACCTGCTCACAACTGTAACACCGGCACGTTTCAAAGTCGGACAGATGATCGGAGCAACAGGTCTTCTGCTTGGTGTTGCACTTGCAATGTACAGAAGAGTTGATGCAGACAAGAAGGACAAATATCGTTCCATGTTTATTTCAACCGTACTTGCAGTATTCCTTACAGGAGTTACAGAGCCTCTGGAGTTCATGTTTATGTTCTGTGCACTGCCGCTGTACATTGTCTATGCAGTTCTTCAGGGATGTGCATTCGCAATGTCAGGAATCATTCATCTGAGAGTACACTCTTTTGGAAATCTGGAATTTATCACAAGAATTCCAATGAGTATTAAAGCCGGGCTGGCAGGAGATATTCTGAATTTTGTAATCTGTGTTGTTGTATTCTTTGTGATCGGATACTTTGTGGCATACTTCATGATTGGCAAATTTAAATTTGCTACACCGGGAAGACTTGGAAACTATATGGATGACAATGCAGATGACACAGCAGGTTCAACATCCGCTGCATCCGGTTCCGGAAATGGAAACAAAGGGGGAGCAGACAGTCAGGCAGAACGTATCATCGCACTGCTTGGAGGCCGCGAGAATATTGTTTTTGTAGATGCCTGCATGACAAGACTTCGTGTGACAGTAAAAGATCTGGATAAGGTTGCAGAGCTTCCTGCATGGAAATCGGAAGGAGCCATGGGACTGATCAAAAAAGATAATGGAATTCAGGCAGTCTACGGACCGAAGGCAGATGTATTAAAATCAGACATTAATGATATTTTATAATAGGCATCTTGCAGAAATCAGAGTATAATTGAGTTGAGAAAATTCAGAGATTCGACAGGGGCAGGACATATGCCCCTGTCATTTTACAGGAGTGAGACGAGAATGAAATTAATGACATTAAATACACACAGTCTTGTAGAACCATCTTATGAAGAGAAGAAAGAAAAGTTCATCGAGATGCTGGCAGAAGAACAGCCAGATGTGATTGCGCTGCAGGAAGTGAATCAGACAGCAGGAGCGGGAGTAATCCCGGATGTTATGCTGCCAGGGTATAAAAGATGTATGGAATTCGGACTTCCTGTAAGAGAAGACAATCATGCAAAAGCAGTTGTTGAAGCACTCCGGGAGAGGGGAATGTATTATTACTGGACCTGGTCTTCTGCGAAGATTGGGTATGGAAAATATGATGAGGGAATGGCACTTTTGTCAAAGAAGCCGATTGAAAGAGTGCGTCAGTTTCTCATCAGTCAGACGGATGACTATAACAACTGGAAGACCAGAAAGATTCTCGGAATGCAGATAGAAGGCAGTGATGATATTTTCTTTACAGTGCATATGGGCTGGTGGAATGATGAGGAAGAGCCACTGAAGAAGCAGTGGGAGAAGATTGAACAGCTCACACAGAATTTGGAGAAAAAAGACAGAACAATCTGGCTTATGGGAGATTTCAACAGTCTGGATGATGTGAAGCAGGAAGGATACGAGCTGATCTGCAGCAGTGGATGGAAGGATACTTATCATCTGGCAGGACAGAAAGATTCCGGAATTACGGTAGAAGAAGAAATCGATGGCTGGCGTGCGGAAGATGGAAGAGATGCAGCGAAGGAGTCAAAGCGTCTGGATTACATTTTCTGTAATAAAGAGAAGTTTATTTTATCATCCAGGGTAATATGCAATGGATCAAATTATCCAGTGGTGTCGGATCATTATGGAGTAATGATTGAAGTAAGGTAACAGGCAGACTCTTTAATAAATTGTGATATATATCTTACAGAAAGCTTTTTTCAGACAGGCTCTGGTGTACTGTCTCATTATACTGAAAGTGAATGACACAGTACACTGGGGGTAAAAATCAGGAAGACAAGGAGAATAGAAAATGAATGAGAGAGCCGCAGGCATTTTAATGCCAATCAGTAGTTTACCGTCTGAGTACGGAATTGGATGTTTTTCAAAAAGCGCATATGAATTTGTAGATTGGCTGAAAGGAGCCGGTCAGAGTTACTGGCAGATCCTTCCGCTTGGACCGACAAGTTATGGAGATTCTCCATATCAGTCATTCTCCACATTTGCGGGCAACCCGTATTTCATCAGTTTGGATGAACTGATTGAAGAAGGCGTTCTGACACGCGCAGAATGCCAGAAGACAGACTGGGGAAAGACAAAGGGAAGTATTGATTACGAGAAGATCTATAAAGGACGTTATCCACTGCTTCGAAAAGCTTATGAGAGAAGTAAGATCAGTGAGAACCCTGATTATCAGAAATTCGTATCAGAGAACAGCTGGTGGCTGGCTGATTACGCATTATTCATGGCAGTGAAATCCAGATTTGATGATGTAGAGTGGACAAAGTGGGCAGAGGATATCCGTCTGCGCTGGGGAAATGCAATGGATTATTACAGAGAAGAACTGTACTATGACATCGAATTCCAGCAGTATATGCAGTTTAAGTTCCATGAGCAGTGGATGAAGTTAAAAGCCTACGCAAATGAAAATGGAATCAAGATCATCGGAGACATCCCGATCTACGTGGCTATGGACAGTGCAGACACCTGGGCGCATCCGGAATTATTCCAGTTGGATGAGGAGAATATTCCGACTGCTGTAGCAGGATGTCCGCCGGATGGATTCTCTGCAACAGGACAATTGTGGGGAAATCCGCTGTACCGCTGGGACTATCACAGAGAGACAGGGTATGCATGGTGGCTCTCAAGATTACATTATGTATTCCAGATGTATGATGTTGTGAGAATTGATCATTTTCGTGGGTTTGATGAATATTTCTCCATTCCATATGGTGCGGAGAATGCCATCGGAGGACACTGGGAGAAAGGACCTGGAATCGATCTGTTCCGCAAAGTGGAGCAGGCACTTGGTTGGAAACCGGTTATCGCGGAAGATCTTGGATATGTGACAGATTCTGTCCGTGAGATGGTACATGAAAGTGGATTCCCTGGAATGAAAGTACTGGAATTTGCATTTGATTCCCGTGATTCAGGATGTGCCAATGATTATCTGCCGCACAATTATCCGGTGAACAGTGTGGCGTATACAGGAACTCATGACAATGAGACGATTGTCGGATGGTGGAGCAGTATCACAAAAGAAGAGCAGAAGCTGGCGAGAGATTATATGTGTGATCAATATACGCCGGAAAAGGAGCTGTACAAATCATTTATCAGTCTGATCATGAGAAGCAGCGCGAAGCTGTGCGTTGTTCCGATGCAGGACTACCTTGGACTGGATAACAAGTGCCGCATGAACACTCCATCCACGGTAGGAAAGAACTGGAAATGGAGAGTGAATCCAAGACAGCTGTCTGTGAAACTGCAGAAAGAAATCTGTGGAATGGCACTCAGATATGGAAGGATGAACTGGGCTGCGGTAGAAGAAAAATAATTCAGCAATTTTATAAAACTCATAGAGACACATTCTAAGATGTGTGAAAATTAAAAAGCGTGAAGTACATTGGAAAAATTTTAGAAAATGTATTTCACGCTTTTATGATTATGATTTCTATAAACAGTTTCGGTTGAGGTTCGTATTTTTTTTCTGTATACTAAAAGAAGAAGTTGGCTTTACTATCAATCGTGCGAGACAATACGGGAAGAATGCAGGACTCGAGAAAGAGTGGTGTATTGCCATTATAGAAATGATAGAAATGCCAGTGTCAGAGATGCTTGGAGAATATTTATTATAATATAAAAATCAAATATCATAAAAAAAGAGGTGCCTTATGAACAAAAAGATAGCAGTTTTGTTCCCCGGAATTGGGTATACCTGTGAGAGGCCATTGCTTTATTATACAGGAAAACTTGCGGCAGCAAAGGGATATGAAATCGTAAAGGTAGAGTATGGCAATTTCCCATCAGGGATAAAAGGAAATAAAGAAAAAATGGAAGCAGCTTTCTACAGTGGATTAGAACAGGCAGAGGAAATCCTGCAAGAGATTCGTTGGGAAGAATATGAGGAAATTTTATTTTTGTCAAAAAGTGTAGGAACAGTTATTTCTTCTGCATATTCGAAAAAGTATGAGCTCAATGTCCGTAATGTTCTGTTTACGCCACTTTCACAGACTTTCTTATTTGCAGATAAGAATGGAATCGTATTTCATGGAACAGCGGATCCATGGGCAAAGACAGAAGATATTCTGGAAGGATGTGAAAAGCTGAATCTTCCGGTTATGCTGACAGAGAGCGGAAATCATTCACTGGAAACAGGTGATGTATTAAAGGATATAGAAAATCTGGAGCAGATTATGAGGGAAGTAAATACATTTATCGTTTAAGTTAGAACTTGTCTGAAAAAACATTCCTATAAGCTGTATGTCCTGCTTTGCGGTATACATCTTATAGAAAACATTTTTAGGACATGTTTTAGGTGAAAATATTATAAGTGTTCAAAAATTTATATATGTAAAATTATACATGAGAACATTTTAAGTTGCATGTATTGATGGACATAATGCGTGAAGATAATTATAACATATGACTGTTAGATAAATTACGAGAGGAAGATAGAGTTATGAGCTACATCACAACATACACAAGAAAACATTTTGATCCGGTGCATCCTGATCCGGAATTGATCTGCATTGAGGACATTGCTCATGCACTTTCAATGATCTGCAGAGGAAACGGACATGTCAGTACATTCTGGTCGGTGGGAGAACATTGCATTCTATGTGCGAAAGAAGCAGTGGCAAGAGGATATGGTCAGCGCTTGATTTTAGCGGCACTTCTGCATGATGCAAGTGAGTGCTATATGTCCGATGTACCGCGTTCATTAAAGCAGTTGATGAATGTATACAGAGAGCAGGAAGATCATTTGCTGGATGTACTGTATACAAAATTCCTCGGCTCACCATTGAATGAGCAGGAAGAACGAATGATCAAGGAAATCGATGATGCAGTGCTATGGTATGATCTGAAATACCTTCTGGATGAGGGAGAAGAGGCAGACAGACCGGAAGTACATGTGGAGATTGATTATACAGTGCGGGAATTTAAAGAAGTTGAGCAGGAATATCTGGAAATGTTTAAGAAATATAAACTTTAACCAGTTAGAAATGACGTCTTATCAATCTTCAGAAGAACTATAATTTTTGAAGATTTTCATGGTATGTTGACGATGTATTACTGTTTATGGGTAATCTGTAAACAGCAATGAAAATGAGTTTTGCAGGTGTAATTCTGAATAATAATAAAGCAAACCAGCGTGAAAAAATATGCAAAACATAGAATTAACAGGTAAATTAAAAAATATAATTGCAATTAGAGGAAACAATGATTATAATATCAGACTTGGCACAAGAAGTTACAAATCGTCTGTGTGACAGGCGATAAAACAGGCTGGGGTTTGTATGAAAACATAATTTTTGCAATTACATTATGATTACAGTAATTGCTTTCAAACAAGCTTTGGCGCGGGGATATATAAAATTTAATGGAGGTTCAGAAAATGAAAAAAACAATTTTAGCACCGATGACTGGTACAGCTATTACATTGGCAGAAGTTCCGGATCCAATCTTTGTAGAGAAAATTCTTGGAGATGGAATCGCAATCATTCCGGAAGACGGAAAGATTGTAAGCCCAGTTGACGGAGTTGTATCAAAAGTAGCAGAGACAGGACATGCTTATGGATTTACTACAGAAGATGGAGTAGAGGTTATGGTTCACGTAGGTCTTGAGACAGTTGCTTTAAATGGTGCATGCTTTCAGATTCATGTAAAAGAAGGAGATAAAGTAAAAGCCGGTGATCTGGTTGCAGAAGCAGATCTGGAGTTTATTAAAGAAACAGGCAGAAGTTCTATCACACCGGTTATTATCGGTTCAGGTCTTGAAGAAAGAGAGCTTATATGCACAGAAGGAAATGTTCAGGCTGGAGAAACTGTGCTTCTGACATTAAAAGAGAAATAAGATGTTTTTCAGATATATAACAGTATGTGTTTAGAGAGATTATTTTACAGAAAAGCAAGTTTAAAATAAATTAAAGCGTGCTTGAGAATAGTTAAAAATTAAAAAATGCATATCTGATTTTCATAAATTAGATTTTAGAATGTGTCTTAAAATCAAAATTATTGGGAATCAGATGTGCATTTTTATTTTGTTCTATTCTATTTAAGAATCTGCCGGATTTCATTCAGATTCTCAGCAAAGAAGATTCCTTCCTGTCGTTCAGCAGAGGACAATCCCTTTTCAATCATGAGTGCTAACAGATCTTTTATACTATCATAGAAACCATTCAGATTATAGAAAATACATGGTGCATCCAGATGTTTTAATGATACTTTTGACATAACTTCAGCGATTTCTTCCAACGTACCTGTACCGCCTGGAAATGCGATAAATGCATCACCAAGTTTGATCATCTTATTTTTTCGTTCAGTCATGTCTTTGGTAATGATCAGTTCTGTCAGCCCACCATGCTGCAGCTCACTATCCACAAAAAACTGAGGCTCCACACCGGTCACTTCTCCGCCGGCAGCTAAGGTACTTTCAGCAAGCAGTCCCATAAGACCGGATCTTGATCCGCCATAGATGAGGGCATTCCTACTTTCTCCAATCCATGTTCCAAGTTCTTCCACTGCGCTTTTCAGGGCTGGATCATTTCCCTCGAAAGCGCCAAGATATACTGTGATATTCATAATGAATCTCCTTTGAAGTAGTTAAAATGTTACTGTTCACAGGTAACCTGCAAACAGTAACGTTAAAATATCAGTTTCTGTTTATCTTATCACAGATTATTCTGTAAGCGGATAAAAATTATGTTAATGTGTACAGCAAAGTGATTAGCTATGGTCTGAACAGTAACGTGGAATTTCAGCTTTTTGCTAAATTATTTATTTTGCACTTCAATGTCATTCTTATTTAAATCATAAGTCACAACATCATCCCAGTTCCGTCGAAGTACAATTTCAGCAGTCAGATCCGTATTATTGTAATTGATAGACCACTGCGTATTACTGGTTATATTGACAGGATTTGGATCCTGGGATGCCGCTTTCAATGCATTCCATGAAGTTGTGTTTGTGTATTCTTTTTCATTTTTAAAAACATTAAGAACTGCATCGTAACGTTCTCTTCCATGTCCGTAGATTCCATTTTTCTGATTTGGAGAAACCTTGTCTTTATACAGTATGAAAAAATTAGTGACTGCCTCTGATTTCGTATCTACAAGTTCGCGGCTGGCACTATTACAGTCATATTCTATGACGCGTCCATCTCCGTTGGCATCTGTGATGTAGAAATGATAATCTCTGCCAGAGGATGCAAACATGTCATAACTCTTTAACAAAGTAACAGCTTCTTCTGTTGAAGCGGCACGGTCGAGCACAAGACGGATTGCAAGAGTGGTGGAAATTGTAGGTTTTCCTGTGTCCTGATGAACCGGCTCACTGTCCAGAGTAAGTACTGCAATAGAAACACCCTTTTCATTCATACCATCAAGACAGATAAAGGGGGCAGTTAATGAAGCAAGTTTTTTCTTTATATTTTCATCTGGAATGTTAGCTGACACATTATCAAGAGCCGCAAATGCAACAGATTTATATCCATTTTTCGGTGTACAATACACAAGCATTGCAGAAGTATCCTTTTTAAAATCATAATTACGGCCCATATGTATGTCACCATCTGTATCAGTCATTGTAAATGCAGTGCAACCGAATTTTGGAGCCTTGATCTTGACTGGAAGAATTGGCAGCGCTTCTTTCAAAATTGCATCAATCATACTCTGATCATCTGTGATCCCATAGTTAATTATATCATCTATATTGTAATCATATTTCACATCCATTCGATACAAGTTATAGCTGTCATCGTAAGAGCTGATCCTCTGAACCGAAGCCATTGTACGAAAGCGTGTGAAATAAATTCCTGAAAAAATTCCAATACCTATCAAAAGAATTCCAAGAAGTGCAAGCAAGATTCGTGTAACATATTTTTTCATAGTGATTCCTCCTTCCATGATGTGGGGTTAGAGTGTGCTCATTTCAGCATATAGGATTTTAATTGTCCGCGATTTTCGATACTTAATTTATTGAAAATGGAAGTCAGATGCTGTTTTACTGTTCGTACAGTCATATGCATGTAATCAGCAATCTCGTTATTTGTCCAACCTCGATTAGCGAGCATTGCAATTGAAAATTCCGTGGTTGTGAGATTATCAGCAACATCGTCCTGTGTTGTTGGATTATGGATCCGCCTCCAGCCATAACTAAATTGATAGGTTATGTTTATAATACGTTTATAATCGTCTGGGTAATCTTTTCTCAGGCAGGTCTCGATTAATCCTTGCAACAGACCGTGATGTTCACCAATTCCTTCAATTAATCCGTCAGGACGAGTGAGTTCCCAGGCATTCATAAAATATTGTCTGGCAAGATCCTGATTTCTTAGATTTATCGCATCCATTGCTCCCATAAGATTTAAGTAGATCATAGCTATCGGATAAACTTCAGTGCTTAACATCAAGCAGGTCTGAATGATACCAAGTGACTTTTCATATTCCCGAGACAGATAGGAATCATGGGCCAGGACATAACATCCCCACAACCTCATTCCGACAGGCAGCTCAGTGAGGTAGTCTGAAAGAGGAGGAATGTCTGTGATGGGAAGATGAAGGAGTGTCTGCGCAGCAACTGTTGTAAAAATCGCGAGTGCTGTAGTTCTCCGGCTATGATTCCCTTTCAAAATCTGGTTTAAGTTTTCTTTCAGGCTTTTTAACCCTCCGGTCGCAGAGTTAATTCTGTTTAGAGAAAGGTTAGCAAATGTATAAATCAGACAGGCAGAAAGCCGGAGCATGAAATCTTGATGATTCAGATATAATTCTGCAAGATCAACTGCTTTATTATGCTCTCCGGTAAAATAATAATATTCACAGTAAGCCATTTCCTTTCTATCATGATCTTTTAGATCCTGAATGAAATTCAGACATTCTCCGGGCTGAAAAGCAGTGCTCATAAGCAGCATAGGAAGGTATTCTGTGTCTTGGTAGTCTTCATGAAGTCCGAGAATATAATCGGTGGATACATGGAATTCTTGAGCCAATTTTATCAAAATATCACTGTTAACAGATTTGGTATCTCCGTTTAGAATTCGGCTGATCTGTGATGGGGCAACTCCCAGATGCAGGGCAAGCTCTTTACGTGTCAGATGATGTATATCGCATAAATGCTGGATACGTTTGCCAGGAGATAATGTTATTTCATTCTTTTTTTCGGTCATGCTTCTTACCTCCTTTTCAGTTATGTCGGGGTTTTCAAGTGCTTTTAATAATTTTATTATAGCATGGAAAAAAGATTACGACATCGTTCATTTATAAAAAAGAATGGTTGCTTTTTTGCAAATTTTAAGAGTATTTAATAAAAATAATTGCAAAAATGCAAATCATATTTTGATGAGTCGAAATAAAGGTGATATGGAATTCTACAAAATCAATTTTGCATGTCTCGTAGCGTTCAAAAATTTTTACAAAAATTAGCACTCGGCTCTTGACAGTGCTAACAATCAAGTGCTATATAATAACTAGAACAAAGGAAGACAAAGAAATAAAGAGAAGAAAAAGAATAAAAAGTCATCCGAAACTGTTCTGGCAACAACTGCGAAAGCAGCTTATATAAAACTGTGAGGCTTCCTCACAGGGGCAACAAAGTTAGCATTGAAAGGAGAAATGACTTATGATGATGCCTAGTATTTTTGGAGAAAACTTATTTGATGATGATTGGATGAACTTCCCATTTGAGCAGGACTTCTGGGGAAAGAAAAATCCGTTATATGGTAAACACGCAAAGAACATGATGAAAACTGATATCCGTGAACATGATACCGGATATGAAGTAGATATTGATCTTCCGGGATTCAAGAAAGATGAGATTAATGTAGAACTGGAGAATGGTTATCTGACAGTATCTGCAGCCAAAGGTCTTGACAAAGATGAGGAAGACAAGAAAGGTAAATACATCCGTAAAGAGCGTTATGCAGGAGCAATGCAGAGAAGTTTCTATGTAGGCGATGCAATTACTCAGGAAGACATTAAAGCAAAATACGAGAATGGTATTCTGAGACTGTCTGTTCCGAAGAAAGATGCAAAAGCAGTTGAGACAAAGAAGAGCATTGCAATTGAAGGATAATGAATTTCCTGAATTTAGCTAGAAGTAAAATAAAAGGAATATGAAAAAACCTCTTAATAGAGAAATCGCCCGGGCTTTTGAAGTCTGGGCGATTTCTCTGACTTAATGTACAATACTGCAAAGTGAAAATACATTCCTGATGATCCACAAGAGGAATTTAATATATAGAAAAGGGAGCGTAGACTGTATTTATGCGCTCCCTTCAAATTATCTGAGTTATAAAATTCATTTGGAAAAATTATATATTACAGATGTTGTACATTTTGTTGAGAAGTAATTATACTTCAGAAGTTTCGGCATTTTCAGCAACAGGTTCTACCGGTGCTTTGTCAGCTTCAGTTTCAACAACTGGTGCTTCTTCAGCTGTTTCGGCAGTGTGTTCAGCTTCAGCCACAGCTTCTTCAACAGGAGCCTCAACTTCTTCCGCATCCTCAGCAGTTACTTCTACATCAACTGTTTCATCTTCGAAAATATCCTCTTCTTCCACTTTTACAACAGATTCTCCGCAGTATGGGCAGAAAGCCATATCTCTGGCAACCATCTTTCCACATTTCGGGCATTCACCTGCACCCTTGAGAAGAGAAATCTTTTTCTCATATTCCTCAATACTTCCTTCACGGTTTTTGATTGCATCGCAGAGTCCTTTGGAAGTGTCATCCAGTTCTTCTCCATTTTTATAACGGTCATAAATACTGCGTCCTAACTCCATAAGATCAACCGCATTTCCTCTGGAAAGTTCACGAATCTGCCCTTTTAACTTCTGGATCTCAATTGCTTCATTTGCTCTCGCTGTAACAGTCTCAGCGGTCTCGCCAAGGCGTTTACCTAAATCTTCAAAAAAATCTCTCATAGTTATATAATCTCCCTTCCTGATGTGAAAAAATAAGAACCAGTTAAATATGATTTCTCATACATCGGTTTTAAAATAACTATTACATATACTTGTCAGTGGATGCATTAGTTATTTATGAAACGTTGTATAGTTAATATTGCTTGCTTCTATTATAGCCGAAATAGGTGAAATGTGAAACAGAAGACAGGGTAAATTTATACATATTTAATATATTTTATGCATAGAATTTGCAGAGTATCGTGAGAAAAAACACAGAGGGAAAAGATGGACGAAAAGCGGACTCAAAACAGGAAAAAAGAAGAAAATTATTTTCAAAATAAAGCGATAAAAACAGTACTGAAAAAAGAAATAAATTTATCAGGAGATGAGATCACGCAGATGGCATCGGAAGAACTAGAATCATGCAGAAGGCAGATCTTGTCAGAAGACTACCGGGATTTTATTGGAAATCCAATCAGAACTCCTCTTTTTGATGAACTGGTAAATGAAAGGCCTTGCAGTCAGGATGCAGGACTGGGATATGAATGTTTTTATTTCCCGAAAGAAGCGGTGGAACCGATTACGCTGGAGCGGTATTCTTATAACTCTATCCCAAACTGTTTTGCCCCGGTAAGTCTTGCAACGCTGAATCAGACGGGAATTTTACCGGTGCAGAATTATCCAACTTTACAGTTGAGCGGAAAAGGAGTGCTGATTGGTTTTTTAGATAGTGGGATCGATTATACAAATTCTGTGTTCCGCAATCTGGATGGGACAACGAGAATTGTAGCAATCTGGGATCAGACGGTGCAGAGCGGAATACCGCCGAAGACATTTGCGTATGGAACGGAATACAGAGCAGTTGAGATTAATACAGCGTTGCAGAATGAAACCCCTGTTTCGATCGTGCCAACGGTTGATGAAAGTGGACACGGTACTTACATTGCGAGTCTTGCAGCAGGTGGGGCAAACGCAGCAGAGGAATTTCTCGGAGCAGCACCCGAAGCATCCATTGCTGTTGTGAAGTTAAAACAGGCAAAGCAATATCTGAGAGAATATTATTGTATCCCGGAGCAGGCAGTGTGTTATCAGGAAACGGATCTGATTCTGGGGTTACGTTATCTGAATGATCTTGCAGAAGAATTAAATCTGCCGTTGGTCATGTGCATCAGTGTGGGATCGAATATGGGAGGACATGTGGGGACTTTACCGCTTCCGAGCCTGATTGGAAATTACAGTCTGATGCCGAACCGGATCGCAGTGATCGGAACCGGGAATGAGGCAGATAAACGGCATCATTATTTTAATCGGATTCAGAATGTGGATGATACAAAAACAGTAGAAGTGAGAGTGGGAGAAGGTGTTTCAGGATTTACAACAGAGTTATGGGTGATGGTTCCAAATCTGCTGTCAATTGCGATTATCTCACCTTCTGGGGAAAATACATCCAGGATTCCATTGCGGGTGGGAACGAGTACGAAACTGGATTTTCTGTTTGAGAAAACAAAGGTGACGGTGGAGTATCGGCTGTCGGTAGAGAAGACGAATTCTGAACTTGTCTTTTTCAGGTTTCAGGCACCTGCAGCAGGAATCTGGAAAATAGTAGTAGAACCGATTCGCCTGATTGACGGAGCATTTCATCTCTGGCTTCCAATCACAGAATTTATGGATGGTGAAGTTTATTTTCTGGAAGCAGATCCATATTATACGCTGACGAATCCGTCCAATGCACCAAGTCCGATTATTGTGTCTTATTATAATGGAACTACAGGAGGGCTCGCACAGGAGTCCGGGCGCGGGTATACGCGAACAGATTTTACAAATCCATCCATAACTGCTCCGGGAATTAACGTGAAAGGAGCGCTCCCCGGTGGAAGATTTGCAGCGAGATCAGGTTCCTGTGTGGCAGCGGCTGTGACTGCTGGGGCAGTTGCTCTGATGCTGGAATGGCAGTTATATCAGCAGGATGTGCCGGGAATTGATGTGTTCCAGATTAAGAGTTTACTGATCTTGGGCGCGGTCAGACCGGAGACAATGAAGTATCCGAACAGAGAGTGGGGGTATGGTCAGTTAAATCTTTATAATACATTTGAGGCTATGCGACAGAGATAAATGTTTCATGGCTTGCTATCTCAACATAGCGAGATATATTTAAAGTAAAACATAGCTTTCCATGTCAGTCAGAGAAGTAATCGATATAGAAGTGAGTTGCAATAAATAACGCCCTCATGCGATGGAATACATGAGAGCGTTATTTGTGAACGGATGTTATTTATTGTCTTCACGGTTTTCGTAGTAACTTGTAACACGTTCATTTTCCGGTGTGATCTGTTCTGGTCCAGGTGCAGTACCCGGAGCGAATACAACTTTCAGAAGAACCGGTGTAATGATGGTTGTAATTACAACCACGATAATTACAGGACCAAGAAGAGCGGAACTCATCAGTCCCAGTGCAGATCCTTTGCTGGCTACGATCAGTGCGACTTCACCACGGGAGACCATTCCGACACCAATTCGCTTCACCTGATAGTTCTGATAACCGCACAGTTTCGCTCCGAGTCCGCATCCAACGACTTTTGTCAGTACAGCGACAATTGTCAGTACAACGGCGAACATCACGATAGAAGCAGACATAGTCGGAAGTGTTACTTTCAGTCCGATGCTTGCGAAGAAGACAGGAGAAAGTAGTAGATACGATAAAGTATCAAATTTGGATTCCAGGTAATCAGAACGCTGCACATTGGAGATGATCAGTCCGGCGATGTAAGCACCGGTGATATCTGCAACTCCAAAGACAGATTCAGCGATAAATGCCATGATCAGGCAGAATACAAATGCTACGATCGTATGGCGGTGAAGTTCTTTCTTTGCTTCATCAACCCATTTTTTATAAACTTTGTAGAATACAAATCCTACGATTCCTGAAAATGCGAAGAATCCAACAATCTTCAGAAGTACAGTTATCAGGCTGATGGAGGAATCTGCCATACTTGTTACAATTGTGAGTGCAATGATTCCGAGAACATCGTCGATGATCGCTGCACCCAGGATGGCATTTCCGGAACGGGTTTTCAGTTTTCCGAGTTCTTTCAGAGTTTCAACTGTAATACTTACAGAAGTTGCAGTCAGGATGACTCCGATGAATACATTCTGTAAAAATACAGGAGAGGAGATGTTTGTTTCAATTGCAGAACCTGGTCTTGTGTAGAACCAGGCGACTGCATAACCGCCGATCAGAGGAACAATTACACCGCATAATGCAATCACAAAAGAAGCTTTTCCGCTTGATTTCAATTCCTTAATATCTGTCTCCATTCCGGCGGAGAACATCAGAATAATCACTCCGATTTCTGCAACTTCATGGATAAATGAGGTTTCAGTCAGTAGTCCGAATCCGGCAGGTCCGAGAATCAGTCCGGCCAGTAGTGCGCCCACGACCTGTGGCATCTGAACTCTTCTTGTAAGAAGTCCAAGCAGTTTGGTTGACAGTAAAATGATAGCGAGGTCTAGTAAATATCTGTATGAATCCATAATGTTTATTCTCTCTTCCTTTAATGTATAAAAGCCTGTTATCTGTTACGTTAAATTAGTATTGCTGTCGATTCTTAGATTAAGTGTCAGAACATTTTTGGTTACTGTTTGCAGCTATGCTGTGAACAGTAACCATTTTTGGACACATTCTAAATTTATATATAGGGAATAAGATTGATTCTATATTCTCGTTTTTTAACCGTTCAATTTTGGAACTTCCTGTCCACGGAGCTGGATGATCGGACCACCGGTTCCCTCTATGTACTCTCTTGTGATGGTCACTTCTCCAATATTGTCATCTTTTGGAATCTCATACATGATATCCAGCATGAATTCTTCAATAATGGCACGAAGCGCACGTGCTCCGGTGTCTTTCTCCATGGCTTTCTCTGCGATAGCTTCCAGTGCTCCGTCGTTGAAATCAAGTTTTACTTCATCCAGTGCAAGCAGCTTCTGGTACTGTTTGAGGATGGCATTTCTTGGCTCTTTGAGGATCTTGACGAGCATGTCTTTGTCCAGTCCTTTTAAAGTAAAGATAATTGGAAGTCGACCAAGGAATTCTGGAATCATACCAAATTTTCTCAGGTCTTCTACAGTAACTTTTGAAAGCAGATTCTCATCATGTTCTACGGTGTCTCTCAGTTCTGCATTGAATCCCATGGAAGTCTTCTTCTGTAAACGTTCTTTGATAATATCTTCAAGATCCGGGAATGCTCCTCCGCAGATGAACAGGATATTCTTTGTATTTACAGTTGTCAGAGGAACCATGGCATTTTTACTGTTGGCTCCGACAGGTACTTCTACTTCACTTCCTTCCAGCAGTTTCAACATTCCCTGTTGTACAGACTCACCGCTTACATCACGCTGGCTGGAATTCTTTTTCTTTGCAATCTTATCAATCTCGTCGATAAAAATAATTCCCTGTTCTGCGCGTTCAACATCATTATCTGCAGCAGCAAGAAGTTTAGAAACAACACTTTCAATGTCATCGCCGATGTAACCTGCTTCGGTAAGTGAAGTTGCATCTGTGATCGCGAGCGGTACATCCAGAAGACGGGCAAGTGTTTTTACAAGATAAGTCTTACCGCTTCCTGTAGGTCCGATCATGAGCATGTTGGATTTTTCGATCTCGATATCGTCCATTGTATCTGTAGCAACACGTTTATAATGGTTATAAACAGCAACAGCCATTGCTTTCTTGGCATATTCCTGTCCGACTACATATTCATCAAGCTGTGCTTTGATCTTATGTGGTGCAGGAATGCTATGCAGATCCAGTTTTGAAAATTCTTTTGGCTTCTCTTTTTTCTTCTTGATCTTCTGGCTTCTTGGCTGCATGTTCTCAAGGTCTGAAAGATTTAAGAACTGTACACCCGGAATATTCATATTCATCAGCTTACTGAAATCCATAGAGCCGTTGTTTGTCATATTGTTCATGGTATCAAAGCTGCGCTGCATACAGTCAGGGCACACTGTGATATGATTCGGCAGGTCGATCATCTTTCCTGTTACACTTTCAGGACGATGGCAGAGAAAACAGATTTTTTCATAGCCATCATCGTCATGTGATGTATGGTTCTTTTTTGGATCAGAGGAAGCACTGGCAGATTCAGTGACTTCCGTCGTTTTTTCGGAGTCAGAAGAAACGTCTTCGGTTTCTTCGTCCATTATAATAAAATCGTTGTTTGACATAGATATTCCTTTGTTACTGTTCCTTCCTGTGACAGGTACTGTATTGTGAACAATAACGTTCCTTTCCCTTCGTTGTTGTAAAAATTGCCGAAAACTACCTACCTATTATAATACAAGAAAAATGAATATACAAATTAACAATGTATGAACTACTTTTATAGGAACCATAAATGTGCTAAGATGGATATGTTTCAGTTTGTGAACAGGATGAATTGTAAATGGAGGAAGATAGATGATAAAGGTAATAGCAAGTGATATGGATGGAACTCTTCTTGGAGATGACCATAAAGTTGCACCGGAGACTCTGGAAGCAGTAAAAGCGGCCCAGGCATCAGGAATCCGTTTTATGATCGCAACAGGAAGAAATTTTCCTGGGGCAATGACAGAACTTGAAGGATTAGATCTGACTTGCGATTATATTGTGGGAAGTGGTGCAGAGGTCAGAAATCCGGAGAAAGAAATTGTACAGACAACGGCAATCAGTTATGAGGTGTGCCGTCAGGTATATGACACAGTAAGCAAATATCCAATTTCGGTTATTTTCTGTACGGATGATCTGGACTACAGAATCGGAACAAAGGAAGAAGTAGAAGAAAGTATCATCCGCCAGATCCAGTTGTTCCATTTAGATAATTTCAGGGAAGAAGTAGAATCTACAGAACTTTATAAACACATTAAGGAGAGAACCCGTTTTATACAGGATTTTTCAGTAGTTGAAGAACAGAAATTGCCGATTTACAAGATTTTTCTGTTTGCCGGAGATCTGGAGATGCTGGATAAGATTAAAAGAGAGCTGGAGCTGAATAAAGAGATCGCAGTTGCCTCATCTTTTATTACAAATCTGGAAATTACAGATGTAAAAGCTCAGAAAGGTCCTGTCCTGAAAAAATATATTGAATCTTTAGGTTATAAGATGGAAGAAGTGATGGTATTTGGTGACAGTCTGAATGATCTATCTATGCTTTCTATGGATTTTGGTGCTACTGTGGTGATGGAAAATGGAGACCAGAAAGTAAAGGAAGCTGCAAAATATGTGACGAAATCCAATACAGAATTTGGCGTGGCATATACCATTTATGAATTGTTAAAAAAGCAGGGCAACATCGTTGAGAGTCTGTAAACGGTAATAAATAAGTCAATACAGGATGCACATATTGCAATGAAAGTGCTTATCTGTTCATTGCGGCAGATCATTTAACCGAATCAAGTAAGTCCCCTGCTTCAATTGCGAAAAGCAATAAGCAGTGGGTGGGGACTTGCTTGTATCAGGAGGAGTGCAAGCTCCTTCTGATAAACTGCGGAGCAGTTATTCGGTTATGAGCAAGTAGCGAAGCGGATTGCGAATATCCGCTTGACAATGAGGGGTGTGTACCTGTGCATATTTTCATAATGGGAGAGTAAAGGTGAAGATACATTACAGAGTGCAAAATGACGAAGTAGAGATTGTGAGATGTTATGGACAGGATGCAAGCATTGTGGTCCCGGAACAGATTGATGGGAAAGCGGTAACAAAAGCCTGTGCATATACATTTTCTGCAAGAAAATGGGAAGAGGAAGAAGATGTTCTTGTATATGAGACAGAAGAGGGAATGTTTTCAGAAGAAGACCAGTTGCTTGCAGGAGAAATCATAGAACAGGTCATCTTTCCGGATACAATGAAAGAGATAGGAAACTATATTTTTTATGGCTGTAAGAATCTTAAAAGTCTGGAATTCTCCAACCAGATGATGGGGATTGGAAGCGGCGCATTCACCGGATGTCATTCACTGAATCAACTGACAGTACATATGCAGGATGGAGAGAAAACCTGTGTAAAAGAGATCCTTGGTGATCTCTGGCATAGAATCGACATCAGGTTGACCGGAGAAGAAGAGGCGTATCTGGTATTCCCGGGACACTATGAAGAAGCTGTGGAAAATACACCGGCCCGTATTCTGTTTACACAGCATCATGGATCAGGAAACAATTATCGGCAGTGCTTCTATAATAAAGAAATGGATTATGAAAAATATGATGGCCTTTTTTCTGTGGCAAAGGTGTACGATCAATTAAATGTTCTTACAGATATGGCATTTGGAAGAATATTATATCCTGCTCATTTGTCAGGGCAGGCAGGGAAAGAGTATGAAGAATATCTAAGAGTCAACAGTGGGGATGTAGGAATTTATCTGGTGGACTGTGCTGAAATAACAGGAACAGATCAGAAGAATGGACTGGATGTAATGGCAGAGATGAATTTGATGACAGACAGAAAATTCTGGAATGAGGACTCTCTGAACAAGACGATCGATTATGCATCCAGGGAAGAGAAAAAAGAACTGCTCAGTTTGTTGATGGAGACAAAACACCGTTTATTCCCTGTAAGAAAAAAACGGTTTGAATTGTAGCATTCAAATCTGAAAGTATATCTTTTTAGCGAATCAGTGGAGAGAATGGAGTCTGTCTGAAGTGAATGACGGTAGTTTATCGGCTGTTGTTGCAGACAACCTGAATTGGTGAGAATTACTGTGAAATATATATGTTATGAATGATAACAATGCAGAAAATCAGAAAATTTTACTATGGAAAGGAGGAACAGAGTGATGCGATTGGAAACAGAAGTAAATAACAATGAATCAGAGACAGAAAACAGAATCGCTGAAAAACTGGATCAGATCGGACAGTCGATTCTTCGTGCATCCAGAGATGAACTTTATTTTTCCATGCATTTTCTGGATGTGGCATTAAGCAGTCTGATCTATCAGATGGATGCATCTGTTTCTTCTTTTGGAACAGATGGAGTGTTTCTTTATTTTCATCCGCAGCAGCTTGCCGGAATGTACCGACAGAACAGGATCCTTGTAAACAGAGGCTATTTTCACATGGTATTGCATTGTATTTTCCGGCATATGACAAAGCAGGGGATGGAGAAAAGAATCTGGAATCTGAGTTGTGATATTGCAGCGGAACATATTGTGGATGGCTGCGATCTGCGCCCGGTTCGTTTCTCAAGAAGTCTTCTGAGAAGGGAGACTTACAGGAAACTGGAACAGGAAAAGAAGACGCTCAATGCGGAAAGAGTCTATCAGTTACTCAGCCAATGGAATCTGAATGATAAGGAACTGGAACGTCTGGAACAGGAATTTTATGTGGACGATCATCGTTACTGGGAGAATCAGGATCCTAATAAAAAACCGGATCCTGAGATGAATCGGAAGTGGAAAGACATCGATGAAAAGATGGAAACAGATCTGGAAACCTTTTCAAAAGAAGCATCCGAGGGGAGTGGAGATTTTCTTGGATTACTGAAAGTAGAAAATAAAGAACGTCATGACTATCGAGAGTTCCTGAAAAAATTTGCGGTATTCCGTGAAGAGATGAAGGTAGATCCAGACACATTTGATTATGGAATGTACAGTTACGGACTTTCTTTCTATGGAAATCTTCCGTTGATCGAACCTCAGGAGACACGAGAGATAAAGAAGGTTGCAGAGTTTGTGATTGTATTGGATACTTCCATGTCATGTTCCGGGGAACTGATCAGGAAGTTCCTGGAAGAGACGTACGATGTGTTGAAATCAACAGAAAGTTTTTTCAGAAAAATCAACGTACATATTTTACAATGTGATGAAAAAGTTCAGAGCGATGTGAAGATTACATCGCAGGAAGAACTGGAAAATTATATGGAACAACTGGAGTTATATGGAGAAGGCGGAACGGATTTCAGACCTGCATTCGAATATGTAGAAAAACTTCTGGAGCAGGGAGAGTTTGAAGATCTGAAAGGCCTGATTTATTTCACTGACGGCTATGGGATTTATCCGAAAAAGATGCCGCCATATAAGACAGCTTTTGTATTTCTGGAAGAAGACTACAGAGATGTAGATGTGCCGGCATGGGCAGTGAATCTGATTCTGGAAGAAGAAAATATCAGGCTTTAAGGAGACAACCAGCAATAAAAAGGAGACGGAACGGTGGATATAAAACGCGCAAAACAGGAAGTTGAAAATGCGGTGGAAGCATATTTATTGAAAGATGAGCAGGGAGAATATCGGATCCCTGAGATTCGACAGAGACCGGTATTACTTATGGGTCCTCCGGGAATCGGAAAGACGCAGATTATGGAACAGATTGCAAAAGAACTGAAGATCGGGTTGGTTGCATATACAATCACACACCATACACGTCAGAGCGCTGTGGGACTTCCGTTTATCAAAGAACGAGAATATGGAGGAAAGACCTATTCTGTGACGGAGTATACGATGAGTGAGATCATTGCATCTGTTTATGAAAAGATGGAAAAGACCGGAATGAAGGAAGGAATCCTGTTCCTGGATGAGATCAACTGTGTATCTGAAACACTTGCTCCGACAATGCTTCAGTTCCTTCAGTGCAAGACCTTTGGCAATCAGAAGATTCCGGCAGGCTGGGTGATCGTGGCAGCAGGAAATCCACCGGAATATAATAAGTCTGTCCGTGAATTTGATGTGGTAACTCTGGACCGACTGAAGAAGATTGAGATTGAGGCGAATTTCCCAGTATGGAAAGAATATGCTTACCGTCAGGGGCTGCATCCGGCAGTGATTTCATATCTGGAACTGAGAAAGGAAAATTTCTACCGGATTGAGAATACCGTGGATGGAAAATATTTTGTGACTGCCCGTGGCTGGGAGGATCTGTCGCAGTTGATCCAGGTTTATGAACTGCTGGGAAAAACGGTTGACCGCGAGGTGGTTACACAGTATCTTCAGCACCGGATCGTAGCGAAAGATTTTGCGAATTATCTGGAACTGTATTATAAGTACAAAAAAGACTATAATGTGGAAGATATTCTGGAAGGACAGTGGGACAAAAATACACTTCGCAAGATTGGCGCTGCATCATTTGATGAGCATCTGAGCATCATCAGTCTGTTAAACGGAAAACTCGGAGAGATGTTCCGGGATACATTCCGGATGGATGCGTATGTAACGAAATTATATGAATATCTTGTTTATTTCCGCGAGCATCAGGAGGATATCTCGCTGTCAGATGTGGAAAAGTCTGTAGAAAATGATCTCGAATGTGGAAAACGTTCCGAGACATTCACAAAAGAAGAAGAACGGATTTTTCAGAAAGTGTCTGCTACGTTCCGGCAGTTCCTGATGAAGCTGGCTGAAAAGAATCAGGATAGCATTGACGGACAGAAAAATGAATTTGAGAAAGTACGTGAGCTGTTTGGAGGAGAAACGAAAAAACTGGATGTTCAGACAGAACATACAGCACAGGTGTTAGAGAATGTGTTCCATTTTATGGAGGATGCGTTTGGAGACAGTCAGGAGATGGTTGCGTTTATCACAGAGTTGAATGCCAATTATTATAGTCTGTGGTTTATAAGAGAAAATGGCTCTGATCTTTATTACAGATATAACAAGGGACTTCTGTTTGACCAGAGACAGCAGGAGATTGAACGTCAGATGGACGATGTGGAGATGCTTGTGGCCGCCCGGGGCGGTATTTCGTAAATGAAATGAGTGGCTGGCTAGAGCGTGTCTGAAAAATCATTCCTGCAATCTACATGCCCCACTTTGCGGTATATTTTGTCTTCATTCGGTTGACGTAGCCCGCTACGCCGCCCTCATTCAAACAAAATCTCCCACAAATTGTGACATATATCTTGCAGAAAGCATTTTTCAGACACACTCTAGAGTAGTTATGGGAAAAGCTTTCGAAACTATAGCATTTGAGGTTGATCCGGCAACTTCTTGCCGGAACTCTTTATGATGGAGAATCAGATACAGGCAATCGAAATAAAGATTATAGAAAAGAGGTTTACAGTATGGATGTAAGAAAAATGAGAAATGAAGTTCTTGGAAAACGTGTGGTAAAAGCGCTTGAATCCAGAAATATGGAAGCATATTATGTAGAGACAAAGGAAGAAGCTGTAAAAAAGGCACTGGAATTGATCCCGGAAGGAAGCACGATCAATATGGGTGGAGCGTCATCTGTAAAAGAATGTGGTCTTTATGATGCAGTCTGTTCCGGCAATTATGAATTCTATGACAGAGATAAAGTAGAAACTCCGGAAGAAAAGAATGAGATTGCCCTGAAAGCATTTACCAGTGACTGGTTTCTTGGAAGTGTCAATGCCATGAGCGAAGACGGAGTATTTATTAATATTGACGGAAATGCAAACCGTGTGGCAGCATATTCGTTCGGCCCAAAGAATGTACTTCTGATCGTTGGGATGAATAAAGTAGTGAAGACACAGGAAGATGCAATGAGCAGAGCAAGAAATGAAGCAGCTCCGATCAATGCACAGCGTTTTGGAATTGATACGCCATGTTCAAAGAACGGAAGTTGCTTTGACTGTAAGAGTCCGGCATGTATCTGTTGTCAGATCCTTGTGACAAGATTCAGCAAAGCCAAGGGAAGATTTAAAATCATTCTTGTGGATGAGAATCTTGGATTCTAAAGGGTGATAAACATTTAAAGAGAATTTTGTGAAAATGAAATTTAAGAAAGGAAAAGCTACTGGTGATGAATACTGTATCTGATCTGTAAAAAAATATAGAGACATCGATTCAGCAAACAGGTATAGAGATACATCTGTTTTTAGTGGCAGAAAATAAATGGCTAATAATAAAAGAAGACGGCGTCGTCGACGAAGACAAAGAGTTGAGAGAAAAAAGAATGGAAATGGATTTGGATCAATCCTGGTACTGATTATAGCAGTCTGTGTATTTGTTTATTCATTGTTCCGTCTGATCCAGATGACAGTGCCTTATTATTCCGGTGGAAAAGAATATGACAAGATCAAAGATCTTGCGATTGAGACAACAGACAACAGTCAGGCAGGAGAAGAAGAAAGTGGAACGGGATTCAGTGTGGATTTTGATGCACTGCTAAAAGAAAATGCAGATACTGTTGCGTGGATCCGATTTGAGGAACCGTCTATCATCAGTTATCCGGTAGTAAAAAGTTCAGATAATGAAGAATATCTGACAAAGACGTTTACAGCAAATGACAATAAACTTGGAGCAATCTTCATGGACATGAATAATCATTCAGATTTCTCAGACAGGAATACGATGATCTATGGACATAATCTGAAGCTTGGCGGAGAGATGTTCTCACAGTTAAAAGAATATGAGAAGGAAGCCTTCTGCAAGGAGCATCCTTATTTCTATATCTATACACCGGATGGAAAGGTGCGGACTTATACCGTATTTTCAGCGGGTGTGGTAAAGGATACGGCAGATAATTATAATCTGAGTTATGCGACAGATGAGGAATTTGAAGAGTACATCCAGTTGTGCAGAGATACGTCCAATTATGATGTGGATGTGGAAGTAAATAAAGATTCCCAGATTGTCAGTCTTTCCACTTGTACGAATGTGAAAGAAGATGAACGTTTCCTTTTACAGGGAGTACTGACAGAAGAAGTGGGTGGATCTGACTAAAAGAGAATCCACAGAAGAAGTGCAAGCTCCTTCTGATAAACTGCGGAGCAGTTATTCGGTTATGAGCAAGTAGCGAAGCGGATTGCGAATATCCGCTTGACTGGTTGCTGTTTACAGGTTACCTGTGAACAGTAACAACAGAAGAAGGAAAGGACAGAAAACATGGCAGACAGATTTGACATCGGAGATGTTATAAAGATGAAAAAACCTCATCCATGCGGAAGTCAGGAATGGGAAGTACTTCGTGTAGGTGCTGACTTCAGACTGAAATGTATGGGATGCGGACATCAGATTATGGTGCCGAGAAAATTGGTTGAAAAAAATACAAGACAAATTACAAAAAAAGCTTGAAACAATTGATGAGATATGGTATCATGTCAAATTGTGACATGCTGTTGGAATTAGTATCCATCAGTGATCCAAATTTCCTTGTTCCCGGCAAAGGATCGGGGGCCAAGAGACCATAAGGAGGTAAATGAGCATGAACAAGTATGAATTAGCTGTTGTTGTAAGCGCAAAACTCGAAGACGAAGCAAGAGCGGATGTAATCGAGAAAGTAAAAGCTATGGTCACTCGCTGTGGCGGAAACATCACAGACGTTGATGAGTGGGGCAAGAGAAGATTCGCTTATGAAATTCAGAAGATGAAAGAAGGATTTTATTACTTCATCCACTTTGAGGCTGAAAGCACAGTTCCTGCAGAGGTGGAGCAGCGTATCCGCATTATGGACAGTGTACTCAGATATTTATGCGTGAAACAGGAAGCATAAGCGGAAAGAGGTATATATGAATAAAGCAGTTTTAGTAGGACGGTTGACAAGAGATCCAGAAGTGAGATATTCACAGGGAGATAACGCTACAGCAGTTGCGAGATATACAGTTGCAGTAGATCGCAGATTCAAGAGAGACGGTGAGCCGACAGCGGATTTTATTCCGTGTGTTGTATTCGGACGTTCCGCTGAGTTTGCTGAGAAATATTTCCGTCAGGGCATGCGTGTTTCTGTTTCCGGTCGTATCCAGACAGGAAGCTACACGAACAAAGATGGCGTAAAAGTATATACGACAGAAGTGATCGTGGAAGAGCAGGAGTTCGCAGAGAGCAGAGCTGAGAGTGACGCTAACAGAGCAAGCTTCCAGCATCAGGCTGCACCAAGCCCGGCACCAAGCGCAGACGCTGGTGATGGTTTCATGAATATCCCGGATGGTATCGACGAGGAGTTACCGTTTAACTAAGTCGGAAAGGAGATAACCATCATGGCTTACGAAAAAGGAAGCAGACCAGAGGGTGGATTCAAAAGAAGAGGCCCGGCTCGCAGAAGAAAAAAAGTTTGCGTATTCTGTGGTAAAGAGAATAACGAGATCGATTACAAGGATGTAGCAAAATTAAAGAAATATGTTTCTGAAAGAGGAAAAATTCTTCCTAGAAGAATCACAGGAAACTGTGCTAAGCACCAGAGAGCTCTTACAGTAGCAATCAAGAGAGCTAGACATATTTCTCTTATGCCTTACGTTCAGGACTAATTGAGAATATAAGATAATACAAAGGATTGAATCTTTGAAGAAATTCGAGGATTTGGTCCTTTTTCTTTTTTGAATGTAGGTAAATACTGAGAAATGTAATTATAGCATCTTACAGTAAAAAGTGATATAATGTATCCGTTATAGTGTATGAAAATACATGAACAGGAAACGATTCACAGGATACTGTGAACGGTAACCACAAACAGAGACATAAAAGGACTTCAGACAAAGAGTTTTAGACGGGGTATCAATTATGAAGAAAAACAAAATGCGACTAAAAGGACAGCTCAGAATGTACATGCAATGGCCGCTGATTATGAGTCTTCTGCTGTTTGCCATGGATATCTGGATGTATATGGTGGATAAAAAGGCAGGAATCATCATGTCTTTATTTATCCTCATTTATCTTGCTATCGCAGCAACTTTGTATTTTTACAACCGCTCTCTGATTCTCGCGGATCTGATTCAGTTCTCTGCACAGTATAAAGGAATTGAGAACCAGCTTTTGAAAGAACTGGCAATTCCCTATGCGATTACAATGGAAGACGGGAGGATCCTGTGGCGCAATGAGAGTTTTAAGACTCTTATGGAAGGTCAGAAACAGGAACGTTATCTGAACCGGCTGATACCGGAGCTGCATTCCGGAGTATTTCCGAAGGACGATATGGAACACGTAGAAATGGAAGTGACATATCGGGAACGCAGTTATCAGGTAGAGCTTCGAAGAGTTTCTCTTGAGGGATTCAGTCAGAAAGAAGAACTTCTGCAGTTTCCGGAAGAACAGGAATACTTTGTAGCAATTTCCATGCGTGATGTGACAGAACTGAATGCATATATTCGTGAGAATGAAGATCAGCGAATGATCGCCGGACTGATTTACATCGATAATTACGATGAAGTCATGGAGAGTGTCGAGGAAGTACGTCAGTCACTTCTTGTGGCATTGATCGACCGAAAGATTAACAAATACATTGGGGATGTAGATGGTATTGTTAAGAAGCTGGAGAAGGATAAGTATTTCGTAGTACTTCGAAAGTCCGGATATAAGAGAATTAAGGAAGACAAATTCTCACTTCTGGAAGAAGTAAAACAGGTCAATATCGGAAATGCAAGATCTGCCACTTTAAGTATTGGTCTGGGATTGAATACAGCAACTTATGCGCTCAGTTATCAGTATGCACGTGTAGCCATTGACCTGGCGCTTGCCAGAGGCGGCGATCAGGCTGTGATCAAAGACTGTAACGGAATCACATACTTCGGTGGCAAGAAAGAACAGACAGCCAAGAATACGCGTGTAAAGGCGCGTGTAAAAGCAGAGGCGCTGAGAGAGTTTATTGTAACCAAGGATCAGGTCATGGTTATGGGACATAAGATTGCAGACCCGGATTCTTTTGGTGCATGTATGGGTATTTATCGTGCGGCGGTAAGTCTTGAGAAAAAGGCACATATTGTCATCAATGAAGTAACAGGTTCTGTTCGACCGCTTTATGACGAGATCGCAGAGAGCCCGGCTTATGAAGATGATATTTTCCTGACATCCGATCAGGCACTGGATTATGTAAATGATAATACGATGATCATCGTTGTGGATACAAATAAACCGCAGATGACAGAGTGTCCGGAACTTTTAAGACGTTCCAGAATGATCGCGGTACTGGATCATCACCGTCAGGGAAGCAATATTATCGAGAATGCGGTTCTGTCCTATGTAGAACCGTATGCATCATCTGCCTGCGAGATGGTTGCAGAAGTACTACAGTACATTGTAGACGATATCAAGTTCCCTTCTGTTGAAGCAGACTGCCTGTATGCGGGAATTATGATCGACACAAGAAACTTTATGAACCGTACGGGTGTAAGAACCTTTGAGGCGGCAGCATTCCTGAGAAGATGTGGAGCAGACATCACGAGAGTGCGTAAGATGTTCCGTGATGATATGGCATCCTACCGCGCAAAAGCAGAGGCAATGCGCCATGCAGAAGTTTATAAGAAGCAATATGCAATTGCAAGATGCCCGAGCGATATCGACAGCCCGACGGTACTTGCGGCACAGACAGCGAATGAACTGCTAGATATCAGTGGTATCAAAGCATCCTTTGTCATGACAGAATATGAGGGAAAG
The DNA here is from genome assembly GCF_934309415.1 of uncultured Mediterraneibacter sp. Classification (GTDB taxonomy): domain Bacteria; phylum Bacillota; class Clostridia; order Lachnospirales; family Lachnospiraceae; genus Mediterraneibacter. The sequence goes on along the minus strand of NZ_CAKRDI010000002.1, from coordinate 26,670 downwards.
ATCTTCCTGAGTGCAAGATCAATCGATGAAGTAAATGTTCAGATTATTGCGGAAAAACTTGGAGGCGGCGGTCATATCAATTCTGCCGGAGCCCAGTTTGACCATACCAATATGGAAGAAGCAATCAATGCTCTGAAAGAGACAATTGATAAAATGATAGAAGAAGGAGATATATAAGAATGAAAGTTATTTTATTACAGGATGTAAAATCTCTTGGAAAAAAGGGAGAAATCGTAGATGTAAATGACGGATATGCAAGAAACTTTATTTTGAAAAAGAAAGTAGGAGTAGAGGCGACAGGAAAGAACTTAAATGATCTGAAGCTTCAGAAGAACAACGAGAAGAAGATTGCAGAAGAGAATCTGGAAGCAGCAAAAGAGCTGGCAAAAGAACTTTCTGCAGGTCAGATCGTAGCTCACATCAAAGTCGGAGAAGGCGGAAGAACATTTGGTTCTGTATCAAGCAAAGAAATCGCAGAGGCTGTTAAGAAGCAGATGAATCTGGATGTAGACAAGAAGAAGATTCAGTTAAAAGAAGCAATCAAGACACTTGGTACACATATTGTATCTGTGAAACTTCACCCGGAAGTAACAGCAGAACTGAAGGTTGTTGTTAAAGAAGAGGCATAAGGAGACAGAGTCTTTATGGATATAGAAGCAGCAATGAAAAGAATTCCTCCGCACAGTGTGGAGGCAGAGCAGGCAGTGCTCGGATCAATGCTGATGAACAAGGAGGCCATCACGGTGGCCTCCGAGATGTTATCAGGGGAAGATTTTTACCAGACGGCATATGGAATTCTGTTTGATTCAGTCGTGGAATTATTCCAGGCAGGTAAACCGGTAGATCTGATTACATTGCAGGAATATTTGAAAGAAAAGAATGTTCCGCCGGAGATCAGCAGTATGGAGTTTGCGAGAGACTTGCTGACAGGAACGCAGACTTCTGCGAACGTGAAGTATTACGCGGAGATTGTCCGTGAAAAATCCATCATGCGTCGTCTGATCAAGGTGAATGAAGAAACAGCGAATGCATGTTATCTTCAGAATCAGCCGCTGGAGGAGATTCTGGAAGATGCCCAGAAACAGGTCTTTGAACTGGCAGAGAACGGAAATTCTGAGGAGTATGTTCCAATCAAACAGGTTGTCTTAAATGCGTTGGATGTAATTGAACGTGCATCGAAGACAAAGGGGACAGTCACAGGTATTCCGACAGGATTTATTGATCTGGATTATAAGTTATCCGGTCTGCAGCGCTCAGACCTGGTACTGATTGCAGCCCGTCCTTCTATGGGTAAGACAGCGTTTGTATTGAATATTGCACAGCATGTGGCATTCCGTCAGAATCTGGCAGTAGCGATCTTCAGTCTCGAGATGTCCAAGGAACAGCTCGTAAATCGTCTGTTTTCACTGGAATCCCATGTAGATGCGCAGATCTTAAGAACAGGTAATCTGTCAGATACAGACTGGGAAAAACTGATCGAAGGAGCTGGAACAATTGGATCCTCCCGTATGATCATTGATGATACTTCCGGTATTACAATTTCAGAGATGCGTTCAAAATGTAGAAAATACAAGCTGGAGATGGGACTGGATCTGATCATCATCGACTACCTGCAGTTGATGAGTGGGAGTAACAGCCGTAAGAACGAAAGTCGTCAGCAGGAAATTTCTGAAATTTCAAGATCTCTGAAAGGACTTGCACGTGAGCTGAACGTTCCTGTAATTGCGCTGTCGCAGTTGAGCCGTGCGGTAGAGCAGAGAACAGACAAGCGTCCGATGCTGTCTGACCTTCGAGAATCCGGAGCAATCGAGCAGGATGCCGACGTCTGTATGTTTATTTATCGAGATGATTATTATAATCCTGATACGGAAGATAAGAACATTGCAGAGATTATCATAGCCAAGCAGAGAAATGGCCCGATCGGTACGGTCCGACTTGCCTGGATGCCGCAGTACACCCGGTTCGGCAACGAACTGCGGCAGCAGGAGCAGGAATAGTAGATGCGAGATGCATCTTGCAGAAAACAGTTCCATATACAGTTACAGTATTTATGTAAGAATTTTTTTCAATTTTAAAAGAGGATTGCCTTTGACGCTTTCGCGGCGGCTTGCCTGTTGTTGGCGGATGAGGCAGTCCAGTTTACGGAAATGTTCTTCTTCCCGGCGTTCCTTCGCCTGGAAAAGAAAATCCATTTCCCGCATGACATCAGTAGTTACAGACTTGCTGATGTCTTTTTTTAACACGTCATTATTGTCAGTTACAACTTCTGCAAGGACGTCACCGATCAGAGAACGCACCTGTTCCAGTTGAGTGACTGTGATCACATCGGCCGGTTCCGGAGTTGATGAAACTGTATCGGGAATTGAAGAAACACCGGAAGTTGTAACGGGTTTGAGTTCTGTAGAAGTTGACTCAATCTGGTTTGCTTTATTATGTTCATTTTTCTTAGAAGACTTCAGATCTGTTGTTTCAGGTGCAGACGAGTCGGATGTGCCAGAAGCGGATGAAATAACATTGTCTGAGGTTTTAATTGACGTAGAAGATGTCTGAGAAGGTGCTACAGACGATTTTTTCTGTCCTTTGGTATTCTCCTGCATCTTCATTTTAGTTGCCTGTAATTCGGGTATCAGAGGCTTCAAATCTCTTAAAAGCATTCCTTCATTCTTAAGTTTTTTAATACAGCGGAAAAGCTGAATGTCATCTTCGGTATAATATCGATGTCCCATTTCTGTACGACAGATCTTAATTCCAAGTTCATCTTCCCAGTAACGGAGAACATGTGATTCTACCTGGACTTTCTTAGCCGCTTCAGAAATCATAAATCTGGTGTTACCCATGAATTATTTATACCTCCTATCTGAACCTTGCAAGTTACAGCCTGTCCTTGAAAATAAAGGAACTGTAACGTCTGGTATAACGTTTCACAAATAACTGGATTTTCTCTAACAGAATACAGCAGTTATTTGGGAAATGATGTACTAGACTTATTATAGCACAGGGATTCTTAAGGCAGATGTTTAATCGTTCGTCAAATTATGGCATATATCACGTTACTGTTCACTCCCATGTCAATCACTCCGCTGATTGGCATGGAGGATGCACGTATTGTCTTGAATGTATCTCGCCCATCGCCAAAGGCGATTCTAAATGGCGAGATACGTTACTGTTTACAGCTATGCTGTGAACAGTAACTATATCACGTTCTGTAGAAATTGTCCTAAAAAACATAAAACATTTGATTTTCAGGACGAAAAGAAAGAATTGAAATAAAACTAAGAAGGAGTCCTGCAACGACTGAAATTCATCAGTCGGGCAGGACTCCTTCTTCTCTTCTTGTGAGCTTTATAAATTACTCAGCTGAGATAGCACCTGTTGGACAGGCAGCCTCACATGCTCCGCAATCTACACATGCATCAGCATCGATCTCATATTTGCCATCGCCTTCGGAGATAGCGCCTACTGGACATTCGCCTTCGCAAGTACCACAGCTTACACATTCTTCACTAATTACGTGTGCCATTGTATGTACCCTCCTTCTTTGGATTTACGAAACCGGATCTCTCCTCTTCGTTAGTACCATTCTAATACAACACTTCCAAATATACAAGGGAGAAAATGTATTTAATTAAAAACTTATCGTAAATTGTAAGTGAAATTTATGGGCAAATGAGAACCAGAATCAAGTTCAAAAAAATGCGGTAAAAATTCTCATTTAAATCTCTTTATTTACATGTTCAAACTCGTCTATGATTTCCTGAGAAGGAGCCTTTGTCAGAAGGCTGACTACAACAATCATAAGACTGGATACGAGGAATGCAGGAAGCAGCTCGTAGAAGTCCAGTACACCGCCCATCGGACGTACAAGATATTTCCAGATGAATACCATAGCTCCACCGGAGATCATTCCGGCAAGGGCTCCCTGCCAGTTGGAACGTTTCCAGAACAGAGAGAAAAGTACTACCGGTCCGAATACGGCACCAAATCCTGCCCATGCAAAAGATACAATGTTGAAGACAGAACTGTTCGGATCTCTTGCAAGAAATACAGCGATTACTGCGATCAGAAGAAGAGTTACACGGTCTGCAATCATAGAATTCTTCTTTCCGGTCTTCTTCATGAGGAAATCTCCGAGCAGGTCGGAAGATACTGAAGAGGATGCAGCAAGAAGCTGTGAGTCTGCTGTTGACATGGTAGATGCAAGAATTCCGGCCAGAATAATTCCGGCGAGGAGTGCAAGCAGTATGTTATGCTGGCTCATCAGATTTGCAATCTGTACGATAACAGTCTCAGAGTTAGATCCTTCCAATACCGGAAGTTCTCCTGCTGCTGTCATTGCAAGACCAACCACACCGATCAGAACTGCAACTGCCAGAGAGATAATTACCCAGGAAGTAGCTACTTTTCTGGAAAGATTCAGTTTCTTTTCATCTTCGATTGCCATAAAACGGAGCAGAATATGTGGCATTCCGAAATATCCAAGTCCCCATGCAATCATGGAAAGAATATTCAGGATTGGATATGACTGCTCTGTGCCTGTTACAGGATCATAAGTTGTTGTCATTGTAAGATAACCCGGAAGGGACATTGCATTGTCAGCAACAGCAGATACGCCGCCTGCAACGCTGATTCCGAATACAAACACGATGATCAGGGCGATTGACATAATGATACTCTGGATAAAGTCAGTGGTAGATGCTGCGAGGAATCCTCCTAAAGTAGTGTATCCGACAATAACAAGGGCACTGATGATCATAGCGACTGTATAATCCACACCGAACAGACTGGAGAAAAGCTTTCCACAGGCAGCAAATCCAGATGCTGTATACGGGATAAAGAAAACAACAATAAAGATTGCTCCAATTGACTGGAGAATCTTACGGTCATCTCTGTAACGGTTACTAAAGAAAGATGGCAGTGTGATGGAATTCCCGGCTACATGTGTGTAGCGGCGGATTCTCTTTGCTACGATCTTCCAGTTGAGATATGTACCGATTGCAAGTCCGATGGCTGTCCAGCCGGCATCTGCGATTCCTGTCAGATATGCCAGTCCCGGGAGTCCCATCAGGAGCCAGCTGCTCATGTCAGAAGCTTCTGCACTCATGGCAGTAACCAGAGGACCGAGTTTTCTACCTCCCAGATAGAAGTCTGCTGAGTCATTATTGTTCTTGGAACAGCGGTAACCAACATAAAGCATGCATCCGAGATAGACAATGATTGCAAGCATGATACAGATATGTGAAGTTGTCATGGGGGTTCATTCCTTTCTTTGAATAGATAATTTTTACATTAAAGTTCAGAGTGTATAATTGTATACACTAAAAACACTAATATTCAAAAATATTACCATAAATTGAAACCAGATACAAGAAAACACGCCGAAAAGTGGCGAAAACAGTGGGAATAACAGCAGAAAATACAAGAATTCACTGATTTTTAAGAAAAAATGACTTCCTTTTTTCGATCTTTGGTGTATCATATTGAAATGAGAGTCTGAAGATGATAGATGTGTAATTGTCAGAATGCTGAATACTGACATCAGATAGTGCGCGCAGTAATAATTGCAGCATTCTGCAAAATGTAATTTTGTAATAACAAAAAATAAAAGACAGGGGAAACCGGAGGTATTAGAATGAAACGAAACTATGTGTCTGTTGTTGCGCTTGCCTTGTGTACTGCAATGCTGGCCGGCGCATGTGGTCAGCAGAAAGAAGAATCTATTTACACAGGAGATAAAACGGAAGAACCGGCATACCAGAAGAATCTGGATGAGATCTCTCCATCTGCATATGCGGAGGCGGATGGTCTGGAACTGGAACCGGGAACTTATATTTCGGTCATCGGAAGAGGAAGCGGAACTGCTTACTGGAATCAGGTGAAAGCAGGTGTAGAGCAGGCAGCTTCTGATCTGAACACATCACTTGGATACAGCGGTGAAGATAAGATCAAAGTACTTTACAGTGCACCGTCAGAGAATGATAATATTGACGAACAGGTAAACATTCTGGACGAGGAACTTGCAAGATACCCGGATGTGATTGCAATTTCAAGTATCGATGAAAGTGCATGTTCTGTACAGTTTGATCTTGCTATTGAGAATGGAATTCCGATCGTGGCATTTGATTCCGGCAACAGCTACAATGGAATTCAGTGTACTGCCAGAACAGATAACAAGGCAGCAGGAAAAACAGGTGCGCAGAAGTTCTGTGAAACGATTGGAGATCAGGGAGAAGTAATTTTATTTGTACATGATTCTGTATCTGCAACGGCCAAAAATCGTGAAGCAGGAATCACAGAAGAAATCAAAGAGAATCACCCGGATGTTTCTGTTGTGGAAACAATCTACATGGATCAGTTTGATGAACTGAAAAAGGAAATCGCGGCAGAACAGATTGGTATGACAAAAGATGAACTTGCTGAAGCAGAAGCTGGCAACGTAAAGGATGACGTGGCAGATTCTTCTGACAAAAAAGCAGAAGAGGAGCAGACTAAGAAAACAGAAGATGCAGCTTCCGAGAAATCTGATGAGCAGACAGCCGATACATCTGCATCAGATGCAGAGAAAAAAGATCAGACGGATACAACCACTCAGGACATGAGCATTACAGAAAAAATGCAACAGGTAAATGATGCCGCAGCTAAGATGAGTGATGAAGATGTGCTTACTTACTACATGGAGAAACACCCGGATCTGAAAGGGCTTCTGGCCACGAATGAGACAACCACTCAGCTTGGTGTTTCAGCTCTGAAAAAGATGGAAAATGCGGATGAAATTAAGATGGTTGGATTTGATGCAGGCAAGACGCAGGTTGAAGCATTGAAAAATGGTGATATCGATGGTCTGATTGTACAGAATCCATTTGGTATGGGATATGCATCCGTCATTGCTTCTGCACGTACTGTGCTTGAAATCGGAAACGAAGCTGTAGTTGATACAGGATATGTGTGGGCTACTGCTGAGAACATGGAAGATGATGATGTAAAGCCATTGTTGTATGAATAGAATGCGTGCCTGACGAATGCTAGAGCGTGTCTTAAAAATCATTCCTGCAATCTACATGCCCCACTTTGCGGTATATTTTGTCTTCATTCGGTTGACGTAGCCCGCTACGCCGCCCTCATTCAGACAAAATCTCCCACAAATTGTGACATATATCTTACAGAAAGCATTTTTAAGACACGCTCTAGTAAATTTTATAAAAGAAGGAGTCCAGCCTGACTGATAAATTTCAGCCGTTGCAGGACTCCTTTTTCATTGTCAGGAAAATATTTCAGACATACTTCAAAATGATTTCAAAAATCAGGGCGTAACTTTTGTAAGTGAAAAGATAAATTCTGTTCCAACTCCTTCAGTACTGATGACATTGATATGTTCATCATGAGCTTGGATCACTTCTTTTACAATAGAAAGTCCAAGTCCGGTTCCTTTTTTATCTTTTCCACGGGAAAGATCGGATTTATAAAAACGCTCCCAGATCTTGTTCAGCTCTTTTTTAGGAATACCGATTCCGTGATCTTTAACTGAGACAAAGATCGTTCCGTTCTTTTCTGTGACTTCAACGGAAATAGAGGAATCATTCTCACTGAATTTAATTGCATTATCAATCAGGTTATAAAGGACCTGCTGAATCTTACGTTTATCTGCATTGACTTTGACTGTACCGGGCAGCAGGATCAGCTTGATTGAAATATGCTTTGGTGTACAGACGCCTTCAAAAGACTGTGCAGTATTTTTGATTACTTCCTGAATGTCAAACTGCGATTTATCCAATAACAACTCTTTTGTATCAAATTCATTTAAAGTCAGAAGATCAGTTGTCAGATCAGTCAGACGTTCCGTTTCAAAGAGAATAATCTTCAAATATTTTTCATGTAGCTCTGGTGGAATAGTACCATCTGTCATTGCTTCCACATACCCTTTAATAGAAGTTAACGGAGAGCGGAAGTCATGTGAGACATTTGCAACAATCTTCTTCTGATAATCATCCATGTCTTTAATCTGCACAGACATATAGTTCAGTGATGCGGACAGATAACCCATTTCATCATGTGTATGTACTGGTATTTCATAATCCAGATTCCCCATAGCATACTGTTTGGCAGCTTCTGTGATCTGACGCAGTGGTCGGTAGACGAAGAAGTGGAAGCCAAGCAGAAAAATAAAGGACAGAAAATAAATTACTGCAAGAGAAATATAAACTGGTTTGAGCAGAGCAGTACATTTTTCACTGATCAGGGAAACCGGACTGTGGATCAGCAGATATCCTTTTGTAGTAAATCCTTTTGTTACAGGTGCAATGACAGTGATATAATCTTCATCAAAATATCCGTGATATGTACCGATCAGGGACTGATTGCCGCCAATTTCTGCAGGATTAAAATTTTTAATCTTATCCGGTGAAGTAGTTCCTTCCATGTTAGAGGAACTGATCATAGTTCCGTCTTTCTCCACAAACCAGAGAGAAGAGTTCAGGTACAGACTCATTGCAGAAAGTTGAGAATGCACGGCCATACTTGAGGAAGATTCCTCGAAATAAGATGGAAGATACTCGTTGGCGATCAGTGTAGCTTCCCGGTACAGTGTCTGGGAAGTATCATTTTCAAGCTGATCTGTAAGCAGTTCGGAAGTCAGTGTGGCGGTTGTAAAAATACACAGAAATCCGAAAATGAGATACAGTGCTATAAATTTAAGATGAAGAATACTTTTCATGTTATTACCTCGGATGTTGTTTGTTTGCTGCTGGTTTCAGATAAACTGTAAACAGCAGCATTTATTTTGTTTCAAACTTGTAGCCTATGCCCCATACAGTACTCAGACTCCAGTGTGGGTGATCTTTGATCTTTTCACGGAGTCGTTTAATGTGTACGTCAACTGTTCTGGTATCACCGATGTATTCGTAGCCCCAGATCCGATCCAGCAGCTGCTCTCTTGTAAATACCTGATTCGGAGAGGAGGCAAGACAGTAGAGCAGTTCCAGTTCTTTGGGTGGCATCTCTACGTGTTTTCCGTCGCAGAGGACCGAGTAATTGGTAAGGTTGATCACAATGCCGTCATACTCCACACATTTGGTCTTTTCCACGGCAGGTTCATCCTGTTTCCCGGCCTGATATCTACGGAGGACAGCACGCACACGGGCAACCATTTCTTTGGAGTCAAACGGCTTCATAATATAATCATCAGCTCCGAGCTCCAGACCAAGTACTTTGTCAAATACTTCGCTTTTGGCTGAGAGCATAATGATCGGTGTGACAGATTTGGAACGGATTTCCCGACAGACCTGATAACCGTCAATTCCCGGAAGCATCAGATCCAGCAGGATCAGATTGGGCTGATAAGTATCAAAGGCAGCCAACGCGTCTTCTCCGTTGTAAACCATTTTTGTATCAAAACACTCTTTGGTCAGATAAAGTGAAATAAGTTCTGCGATATTTTCATCATCATCGACGATCAGAATTTTCTGTTTTCCTATCATATTTCTCCTTCTTTCTTTTTTATATATGATCATGCGTTTATCCAAGTTCAACAATAGTTACACCGGCATCGCCTTCACCGAATTCTGCCAGATGATAGGATTTCACATGTTTCTGGCGGCGCAGATATTCATGGATTCCTTTTCTCAGTGCACCGGTTCCTTTTCCATGAACTACACGTACACTGTTCAGATGCGCAAGAATCGCATCATCCAGATATTTGTCCAGCTCGGCAACTGCTTCATCTACGGTTCTTCCAAGCAGATTGATCTCAGGTCTGACGGAGAGTGTCTTGCCCATTTTAATCTTTCCTTTAGAAGTACGGTTCAGCTTTTTCGGAGCATATGGTGATACTTCTTCGATGATTTCAAGATCTGAGATATTCACCTTAGATTTAAGGATTCCCATCTGAACGGTCAGATTTCCGCGTGCATCAGGCAGAGAGCTGACCGTACCGGTCAGGTTCATGCTAAGAACCTTTACAGATTCTCCGAGCTTAAAGTCAGTCGGTTTATGTGCTTTCTTAGGCTTCTGGGTCTTCATTGCAGAAGCGGAAGAAGTATCTTTGATCTTTTTACGCAGACGTTCACGTTCTTTTTCCATCTCTGCGGCAGAGATATTCTCTTTTCCGAATTTACGGAAGTTCTTGATCGTCTCGTCTGCGACATCTTTTGCATCACGCAGGATGGCACTGGCTTTTTCATTTGCTTCGCGGAGAATACGGTCTCTTTGCTCATCCAGTTTTTCCTGACGTTCTTTTGCCTGAGATTTCAAATCTTCAGCTTCTTTTTTGAGAGCAGCGATTTCTTCACGTTCTTTTTCAATTGTGCGTTTGCTTGTCTCCAGATCCGCAAGAAGATCTTCGAAGGAAATATCCTGTTCTGTCAGACGTTCACGTGCATCATCAATGATAAAATCTGGAAGCCCAAGCTTTCCGGAAATAGCAAATGCGTTACTTTTTCCCGGAATACCGATCAGCAGACGATAAGTCGGACGAAGGCTCTGTACGTCAAATTCGCAGCAGGCGTTTTCTACACCCGGAGTAGAAAGTGCATAGACTTTCAGCTCGCTGTAGTGAGTGGTTGCCATCGTACAGATTCCCTGCTGATGCAGATGAGACAGAATGGCGATCGCAAGAGCGGCACCTTCTGTCGGGTCAGTTCCTGCACAGAGCTCATCGAAAAGTACCAGTGAGTGTGAGTCAATCTTCTTCAGGAAAGAGACAATATTTGTCATATGAGAAGAGAAGGTACTCAGACTTTGTTCAATGCTCTGCTCATCTCCAATGTCTGCGTAGATCTGATGAAATACTGCAAGTTCTGAACGGTCTCCGGCAGGAATATGCAGACCGGCCTGCCCCATCAGACAGAACAGACCAACTGTTTTAATGGAGACAGTCTTACCACCGGTGTTCGGACCTGTAACGATCAGCAGATTAAAATCTTCTCCGAGAGTTACTGTAATCGGAACAACTGTTTTTGGATCCAGCAGCGGGTGGCGTCCTTCACGGATATGAATGCGGTTTTCTTCATTAAAGATCGGACGGCTTCCCTTCATGGAAAGGGCAAGTGCACCACGTGCAAAGATAAAGTCAAGGTCAGTCAGTGCACGATAATCTGCGCGGATCTCTTCGATATACTGTGCTGTTTCTTCACTTAAGTCTGCCAGGATGACCTGAATTTCTTCCTGTTCTTTTGCGTAAAGTTCTTTCAGATCGTTGTTTAGTTTTACGACAGCCATCGGTTCGATGAAAAGGGTAGAACCGGTGGAAGACTGGTCGTGGATCATTCCCTGTACCTGACCTCTGTATTCCGCTTTTACAGGAAGACAGTATCTGTCACCACGCATAGTGATGATTGGATCCTGCAGATAAGTACGCAGAGAACCATTTACAAGATTAGTCAGTGTGGCATGTACTTTATCATTAATGCCGTTGATACTGCGGCGAATGTGTTTCAGTGTGGAGCTTGCGTCATCACTGATTTCATCTTCTCCAATGATGCATCGCTCAATCTCAGTGGATAAAGGTGTCAGCGGTTCAAGCTGATCAAAATATGCATCCAGGCAGTCACAGGATTCCTCCTGTGTATCATGTCTGCCGTAGGATTTTACGCGTGCAGCATTGCCAAGAAGACGGCAGATGCGAAGCAGTTCTGAGATACTCAGTGTACCACCGATTTCCAGTCGTTTCATAGACTCTTCTACAGGTGCGGCATCACCGAAAGAAATACGTCCTTTCTGGATGATTCTTGTAAATGCGGCAGCAGTCTGTTCCTGATAAGTGTTAATTTTATCAATATCTGTCATTGGCTTAAGACGACGACAGAGCTGTCCGCCCCGGAAGGAAGTTGCTTCTTTTTCCAACAGGGCGATAATTTTATCATATTCAAGTTTAAATAAAGTTTTCTGGTTCATAATTCCACCTTATATTTTATAGTATCAAAAGTATCGTTGAAAAATCATTTCTGTAAATTGTAACATACGTGTTTCTGTTCAGGTTACTGTTCACAGCATAGCTGCAAACAGTAACGTATCTCGCCATTTAAAATCGCCTTTGGCGATAGGCGAGATACATTCAAGACAATACGTGCATCCTCCATGTCAATCAGCGGAGTGATTGACATGGGAGTGAACAGTAACCTGTTCAGACCATATCTAATCATCTTATTGATTAAATATAAGGATGAAGCCCAATTTAACTGAGTATCATTGTACCCTATTCTTTCCGTAAAGAAAAGGTTTTATCACTATTTACTTATGGATTGAACAATCTGTATAAATCAGTTATACTAGAAATCTAGAGACGTTTTTGCGTATGGGAGATTCATGCCTATGTCAGAAGAAAAGAAGCGCACAGATGCCCGGAACGGTCAAAACGGGCAGAATCATGAAGATGTGACAGGAACAGAACAACAGGAAAGTTATTCGTTTTTGGAAGAGACGATTAAACCGAAAACTATCAGCAGGCAAAAGCTTTTGCAGCAGTTTATACGTGTCGCCGTGTATGGGGTGATACTTGGAGCATTTGCATGTATGGGATTTTATGCGCTGAAACCGAAAGCGCAGAACTGGTTTAAAGGCGATCCGCAGACAGTGACGATTCCGGAGGATGAAAAACCGGAAGAGGATACAGAGGTAGCAGACACCTCTGAGGATACAGAGGTACAGGAGAATCCGGTACTGGATCAGGCGAATTATGAAGAGATGCTGGACAGCCTGTATGATACAGCACAGACTGCCGGAAAGAGCGTGGTTGCAGTAAGTAAAGTATCGGATCAGGAAGATTGGGATGCAGAAGCAACGGGAATTGTCCCGGCTGTATCAGGTGTGATCACGGCAGATAATGGACAGGAGCTGCTGATCTTTGCCAGTCAGTCAGTCTGCGAAGATGCAGAGGCGTGGACAGTCACGTTTTCAGACGGAAGTGAGCATCCGGCTGTGTTAAAAAAGAGAGATGCAAATAGTGGATTTGTTGTTTTTGGTGTGGCTAAAAAAGAGATATCTGATGTAGCATGGAAAGCTGTAAAAGTAGCAACGCTTGGCAACTCCAATTTAATGAAGCAGGGAGAATGTGTGATTGCACTGGGAAATACTGCCGGATATAATGCAGGAGTTTCTTATGGGATTATCAGTTCTAACAGCTACTCGGAAAAATTCCGCGATGGCGAATGCGATGTACTTGCCACGGATATCCCCTGTGCGGCAGATGCAACCGGAGTTTTGTTCAATCTGAAAGGTGAAGTAGTCGGAATGATTTCTTCATCCATCTGGGAAGAACAGGAGAGTAATACAGCAAATGCTTACGCAATTTCAGATTTGAAGCCAATTATTGAACGGATGGCAAATGGAGAATCTGTTCCATATGTCGGAATCTATGGAACAACAGTAACAGGAGAACTTCAGGATGAAGGAATTCCGGCAGGAATCTATGTGATCGATGTGGATCCGGACTCACCGGCGATGGAAGCCGGAATCCAAAGTGGGGATATCATCTGTGAAGTGAACGGAGAAGTTGTGACCAATATTGGGAATTATCAGAAAGCGGTATTGCGCACTAAAGCAGGTAATCAGATTAAGCTGAAAGGCAAACGCCAAGGCGCAGATGATTATGTGTCGGTCAAGTTTAATGTGACAGTTGGAACGAAAGAATAATAAATAGTAATCAAACGGCAGCAAGGACAGTGCTATAAATAGTAAAACAGGGCAGAGAAAAATATCTGTCCGATATGTATGACAAGGAAATAGAAAGAGGATAGAAATGAGATTTATCAGTGGTTTATGTGAAGGCGAAACAATTAGAAATGTATATCTGTGTAAAGGAAAACGTTCTGCAGAGACAAGAAACGGAAAACCTTATGACAATTTGATTCTTCAGGATAAGACAGGAACACTGGATGGAAAAGTGTGGGATCCGAATTCACAGGGGATTGCAGATTATGATGAGAAAGATTTCATTGAAGTATTTGGAGATGTGATCAATTATAATGGAAATCTGCAGTTGAATATCCGCCAGATCCGTAAAGCAGAAGAAGGAGAATACAATCCGGCAGATTACATGCCTACAACAGAGAAGAGTATTGATGGAATGTATGAAGAACTGACAGCGTATATTCGTCAGATTTCCAATCAGTATCTGAGAAAAGCACTGGAATATTACTATGTAAATGATGAAGCATTCATCAAGAAATTCAAGGGACATTCAGCAGCTAAGACAGTTCATCACGGATTTTCAGGAGGGCTGCTCGAGCATACATTGAGTGTAGTTCATCTTTGTGAATATTTTGCAACGAATTATTCCATCCTGAACAGAGATCTTCTGCTGACAGCGGCAATCTTCCATGATATCGGAAAAGTAAAAGAGCTTTCTGATTTCCCGGACAACGATTATACAGATGAAGGACAGCTGATCGGTCATATTGTGATTGGTGTTGAGATGATCAATGACGCAGTCCGCACGATTCCGGATTTCCCGGTGAAACTGGCGAATGAACTGAAGCATTGTATCGTTGCGCATCACGGAGAACTGGAATATGGTTCACCGAAGAAACCGGCACTTGCAGAGGCGATGGCGCTGAATCTGGCAGACAATGCAGATGCCAAGATGCAGACACTGACTGAGATCTTTAAGAGCAAAAAAGGAAATGACTGGCTGGGATATAACAAACTGTTTGAGTCTAACTTGAGAAGATCTTCCGAGGTATAAAAGTATATGAATAAAAATGAGATTGTAACAGTAGAAATTACAGATATCGGAGTAAGCGGAGAGGGGATAGGCCATGTAGATGGCTATACCCTCTTTATTAAGGATGCCATTATCGGAGATGTAGTAGAAGCAAAGGTAATGAAGGCGAAGAAAAATTATGGATATGCCAGATTGATGCAGGTAATCCAGCCATCTTCAGATCGTGTGGAACCCAAATGTGCCTATGCAAGAAAATGTGGGGGATGTCAGATTCAGGAGATGTCTTATGAGCGTCAGCTTGCATTCAAGGAGCAGAAGATCCGCGGGAATCTGGAACGAATCGGCGGATTTGCAGAGGAAGAGATCAACCGTGTGATGGAACCGGTTGTCGGAATGGAGCATCCTTTTGGGTATCGTAACAAAGCTCAGTTTCCGTTTGGAACAGACAGAGAAGGAAACCCGATCACAGGATTCTATGCTGGACGTACGCATGATATTATTGCCAATACAGACTGTGCACTTGGAGTGGAACAGAATCAGGAGATTCTGGAACTGATTTTGCAGTATATGAAAGAGTATCATATTGCCGCGTATGATGAGAAAACCGGAAAAGGCCTACTTCGTCATGCGTTAATTCGTTACGGCTTTAAAACGAAAGAGATTATGGTCTGTCTTGTGGTCAATGGAAAGAAGCTTCCGCATGGAGAAAAGTTGATTGAGAAGCTGACAAAGCTGAAAGGAATGACGAGCATTACGATCAGTCCGAATAACCGTCGTGATAATGTCATCATGGGAGATTCTTATGAGATGCTTTGGGGACAGGGCTATATTACGGATTATATAGGAAATGTGAAGTATCAGATTTCCCCATTATCTTTTTATCAGGTCAATCCGGTGCAGACAGAAAAACTGTACGGACTTGCGCTGGAATATGCGGATCTTAAAGGGAATGAGACAGTATGGGATCTGTACTGTGGAATTGGAACCATTTCTCTGTTCCTTGCGCAGAAAGCAAAACAGGTCTATGGTGTGGAAATTGTACCGCAGGCTATTGATGATGCAAAGCAGAATGCGCAGATCAATGCGATTGAAAATGCAGAATTTTTCGTAGGAAAAGCAGAGGAAGTTCTGCCGGAGTATTATAAAAATTATGCAAGAGAGCATCACGGTGAGAACGCACATGCAGATGTGATCGTGGTAGATCCACCGCGAAAAGGATGCGATGAGACATTGCTTGAAACCATCGTGAAGATGCAGCCGGAGAAAGTGGTGTATGTAAGCTGTGATTCTGCGACACTGGCAAGAGATCTGAAATATCTTTGTGCGAATGGGTACGAGATGAAGATTGTGCGTGGGGTGGATCAGTTCCCGAATACGGTGCATGTCGAAACAGTATGTTTATTATCACGTAAATAAGCGGTTTTACAGGCTTTTATGAGTGGAGTTCAGTATATTTGCCACCCATTTGCCACCGTAATTTTTAAAATCATCATTGAACAAAGAAAAGGGGGTGAACACGCTGAACAATCAGCGGATTCACTCCCAATATTTTTATTTATGACGTTTTTGCTTGGGTGATTTTTTCAAAGAGATCAACAGAACGTTCAGCCATTTTTTCAGTATCATGCACGTAGGTCTGCAATGTAGTTTCTATATTGGTGTGTCCTAATCGTGTCTGAACATTCTTAACATCAGCACCGGATTCAATCAACAGTGTTGCGTGTGTATGCCTTAAGCTGTGATAATCAAAGGCAAGATGCATTTCATGGTGTATAACCCTACTGCAATACTTAAATGAATCAGTAGAAGTATACTGACCGTTTTCATCAATACAAACCAATCTGATACGCTGTAGTGGACTTTCAACACATTTTTGAATTGGTACAACCCTGATCATGTCATTACCCTTTTCATCAGTTTCAATCTTTTTAACATGAATCGTGTAATATTCACCATACTTCATTTCATTCCTAAGTTGTTCAGCTTTTTCCTGTTTCAATGCCTGATATAGTGTTTCACCAAAAGGGACTTCACGAATGGAAGTAAAGGTTTTTGGTGTAGTAAAGTACCAAGATGAACGCTGTTCTTTCTTACCTTTCTTTTCAACAACCTTTCTTACATCTGCCCCAAAGTTACGTTTTACAATCTGCTTATTTACAGATATTTTTCTTTTATCAAAATCAATATCATCCCAAGTAAGACCAAAGGTTTCTGATATTCTTAAGCCTGTATAAAATCCGATCATTAAAGGTATGTAGTACCGGGTATTTTGAAATCTGTCACGAATTTTACACCATTCATCTAATGTCAGTACAATTCGTTCACGTGGTTTTCTTTCAACCTTTGGAAATTTCACATATTGCATGGGGCTAGACTGTAAATAGTGCATTGGCTCAACTGCATAATTCAGTGCTGCACTGAATACAGACAAAATACCAACTAAATGACTCTTTGAATTACCGTTCATTTTAAGTTCAACTGCATATTCCTGTAATACTGCCGGGGTGATTGCTTTTAGTCGGTATACACCGAACTTTGGAATTAGATGCCCTTGAATGATTCTTAAATATCCAACTTGCGTGTTATATTTCAGGTTGGTCTTACAGTACAGATCAAACCACTGATTCAGGTAATCAGCAACCGTTATTTCTGTCGGTTCAAATACAGTCCCGGCATTATTGTATTCATTCATAGCAGCAGTCAATGCCTGCTCAGCTTCTTTCTTGGTTCTGAATCCACCCTTTTCTTTTTTCTTCCTTTTACCGTCAATTTTTCCAAGGTCAAAATAATATGACCATGTTGTACCTCTTTTTCTTACTCCACCTTGCATAAATAGCACTTCCTTTCATTGAAACCATAAGGAATGAATGCTATAATGGTTTTTGCATAGCCCAAATCATTTCATTCCTTTGGTTTGGTTTTGCTGACCCTGACCGCTGCAACGGTTGGGGTCGTTTTTTTTTACTGGTTACACCTTGTTACAGTTGGTGTTACAGATAAAAATAGCTTAAAATCAATCTTGTTACAGATGTTACATTAACAGATAAATTCTTTATATAACGCTTATATGAGTAAAAATAAAAAAAAGTATAAGATATAAAATATATAGAATATAGATTTTAAGTGTAACTGTAACAAATTACAAATTCTGAACATCAGGTATTGATTCTGATTCAATATGTGCAAGATCTTTTAATTTTTTATATAGTTTATTTCCTTTGTACTTTCTTGTATCTTCAAACTGTATATACTTATCTTCACCGTCCGAACTGGTATAACTGATGATGAAACACCGATGCAGTTCTTTTTCTGTTTTTGTACCTGTACCAGATGCAGCACCGACTATTGCACCAACACCGCCAAACAAGATACCACCTACTGCTGCACGACCTATTACAGACTTTGGTTTTTCAACTAATTCTGTTTCAAAACCATAAAATACATCTGTAATCTGATCATAATTAAGTAACAGCTTGCGTTTTTGCATTGAAGTAATTTCTAAATGATCATCATACAACGCAACGTCATACATATACCCCTTTGAAAAACCTGCAATATCTTCCTGTAATTTAAAATAGTCACTAATGATAGAGCCTTTTGTACTTCTTAAAAATCCCATGATCAACCATCCTTTCTAAAGTCTACAATTATAATATTTTCCTGATTTTCCCAAATTTGGTATATTATGCCATTTTTTGAGCGTCCCTTTTTACAGGTTCGGTGTATTTTGGTAATGCAGCAGTATCACGAAGTTCTTCCATGATTTTGTTTTTACCTGCTTCATTCAGTTTTGAATATAACTGAACAAGTTCATACACATCTGAACCATATTGATTTTTAATAAGATCAGTAACATCATGCTTCTCTTTTGGTTCATCGTTTTTCTTTTCAGACCAACCCATAATATAATCTGTCGTAGTTTCAAGTGCATCTGCAATCTGTTTGATCTTAGATTGTCTTAATTGTTGTATGTCAAGTTCGATCTTATTTATGGATGATTTACTTTTATAACCAATCCGGTGTGCAAGTTCTTCCTGTGACATTCCCAATTCTTCACGTCTACTTTTTATACGTTGACCTATACTCATTAAGATTACCTTCCTTTCCTTGTTTATAAGTAAAGAATACCATGAAATAGATTAAATATCAACTTTTTTCAAGTTTTTTCAAAATAACTGTTGACATTCTATCTACCATCATGTATTATGATTTCAGTAGATAAAACATCTACTTCAAAAAACAGAACAAAGCAAGCAGGAAAGACCGGGTGAAGCGATAGGGCTACACACAAGTAACATGGTAGTTAGGCTGCGAGAATGACAGACAGAGTGTGTGAAGATTAAACATGACCCGGCAAAACAGTTGAAGAAAGTAGGAACTGTAGGACAAGAAAGCAAAGTGATTTGTACTAATTGAAGAAAACATTTCAGCACTAGCCGATAGTGACTTTACTCCTTAAACAAGAAGCAGTTAAACGGAAGAATCAACGAGCGAGAGGACACAGTACTTTGTTGCTGAAGAATGAAATGATAATTGGAAAAATCAAAATGGGGGGGGTGATTAATACGGTTGGATTAAAAATAAAGGAATACTTAGATCAGCATGGTGTTAAATATTCATATTTGTCAAGGCTGACAGGTATTCCGATGAATCTGTTGAGTCTTACCTTAAACGGCAAGAGGAGAATGAGCGTAGAAGAGTATTTTACAATATGCAAAGCTCTGGATGTGTCAGTTGATACGTTTGTACCGGAAGATGTATAGAAACAAAAATACTGATAGGAGCATCATTCCCACCAGCACTTTGCCAAATTTGTTTACTCTATGTATTTTGCAGGTTTTCACCACACGAGATGATGCCTTGTGTTTCTATGAAATACTTTGCCACTTTTGCAGTTTTGGTTCTGCAACATGCCTAATCGCTGACAAATGATAAGGAGAACTTAATACGGTGCGGTAGGAGACCAGATACCGACTGAAGCGTTTTTAAACGTGGTGCAACCACATAACGCCGCATTAGTAATCTACACCTTAACCCAGTTTTACGTGTTGTGGGACCACGAGTGCGACCCTATCTTAAGAGAGCAGGCAAAGTCAAAAGGTTGGTCAATGAAACCACACTCCCTTCTATGCCTTTAGCATGAAAATATTTTATCATATCGTGAAAAATATTTCAACTAAGCCGAAACGGTCAGCAATGACCGTCTGCCGGAAATGACCACCCGGTACTGATGATGGTAGGTCAAAAATAAGATAGCAGTTCTTTTATAAGTGTTGTCTGTTATGTGATGGTTAACAGGTTTTGTTCAGTTTTAATGTGAAACTGTTCAGCGGTTCATAGAAACACGCTATAAAAATTCTATAGCAGGACAGCAAGTTTACAGATTTTAGTGTGAAATCTGATAAGGGTTTCTTGGTGTGTGATTCTCTGAAAAATAAAACCACCCCATAACAGGCAACATTTATAAAAGGGCTGCTAATCAGAAAGGAAGGTTGCAAAAATGAAGAAAGTAGTTGCAGGTTGTATTGATCTGATGCTTGAATTTGCGTCTGTCACAGAACTGGATAAGTACATTGCTACTATTGAAGCCAAGAAACAGGCATATACTATTGTGGAACGTAAAGAGTTACCCGGTGATAGAGTCATGATCAGAATACACAGACAGTACAATAAAAGCCCATTCCCAACAACAGAAGGTGGTGAGAACTAATGACAAACACAACACTGTTAAGACAGAAAATTGATGAATCCGGTTATAAGTTACAGTTCTTAGCTGAAAAATGCGGTTTGACTTATTATGGATTGATGAAGAAAGTCAACAATGAAACAGAGTTCAAAGCGTCTGAAATTAAAGTGTTGAAAGAACTTTTGAAGTTGACGAATGAAGAAGCAAACAAGATTTTTTTTGCCTAAAAAGTAGATAAATTATCTACCAACAAAGGAGTGAAACAAGATGACATTCAGTGAAAAGTTAAAACAGGCTATGCAAGAATTACACCTGAATCAGCGTCAGGTGTGCGGTATGACTGGAAAAAGTAAAGGGTCTGTCAGTCAGTACCTTTCAGGTAAACAGATACCGTCAGAAGATGTTCAGAGTGCTATTGCAGTAGCACTTGGACTTGAATCAGATTACTTTTCAAAATCTGATGAACAGGTGGTTGTACTTCCAACTGCTGAATTAAGAAATGGGGTAATTCCCCGATTAGATGTGGAAAAGGCTGCAAAGCTGTTACAAATGAACCACAACACAGTTCGTAAGGGTTTACAGCAAGGGGTTTTCCCTTGGGGTTACGGTATTCATACATCTGATAACAGATGGGTGTACTTCATCAACGCAAGACGTTTTGCAGAGATCGAAGGAATTACAGTATAGAAAGTGAGGTTTAATAATATGAAAAAATTTGAATTTACAGGAGAAACCAAGACAATAAGTTTATTTTTTAGAACAGCTACACTTCACAGAATCAGAGCGGTAGCAGAATTTGGTCTTGTCAAAATTGGTGATCTTGGCGGTTGGATTGAGAAAGAAGAAAATCTTTCCCATGAAGGAAAGGCTTGGGTTTGCGGTGATGCCAAGGTTTGCGGTGATGCCAAGGTTTGGGGCAATGCCAAGGTTTGGGGCAATGCCAAGGTTTGCGGTGATGCCAAGGTTTGCGGTGATGCCGAGGTTTGGGGCAATGCCAAGGTTTGCGGTGATGCCGAGGTTTGGGGCAATGCCAAGGTTTGCGGTGATGCCAAGGTTTGCGGTGATGCCAAGGTTTGGGGCAATGCCAAGGTTTGGGGCAATGCCAAGGTTTGCGGTGATGCCAAGGTTTGCGGTGATGCCAAGGTCTTTTCTGCAAGTCATGTGTTAGTGATCGGTGCTATTGGTAGCCGGGACGATTTCACAACATTCTTTAGAGATAAAGACAATGAAATTACTGTCAAGTGTGGTTGCTTCCTTGGTAAGATTGATAAATTTCTTGAAAAGGTCACACAGACACATGGTGATTCTAAGTATGCATTAGTTTACAGAGCAGCAGTTGAGGTCGCAAGATTACAGATTGACCTTTCAGGTGAAGCACCAAAGGACTCTGATGAATAATGAATGATCTTCAATTCATGCCCCATCAGGAAGAAGTGCTGAACCTGACTGATGATAAAAACAGGTGCGCTTATTACTTAGATATGGGACTTGGTAAAACTTTTGTAGGTGCTGAAAAAATGTATCTGCTGAACAATACTGTAAATTTGATTATATGCCAAAAATCAAAAATTGATGATTGGGTTGATCACATGAAAACGTATTACCCTGAATACAGGGTTATGGACTTGACCAAGAAAAGTGAAGGTGTGAACTTCCGTACACTGGTTGAAACCAAAGACCTGTATGATCAGAACATTCAGATTGTCGGTGTAATCAATTATGATTTGGTATTCAGACGTAAGTATATAGCCCATATAACCGACTTTACATTGTTACTTGATGAATCAAGCCTTATATGTAATGAAAACGCTAAACGGTCAAAATTCATATTGAAGTTACAACCGGAAAGCGTGATCTTGCTGTCAGGTACACCAACGGCAGGAAAGTATGAACGGTTGTGGTCACAGCTTAAGTTGTTAGGTTGGGACATTAACAAGAAAGCCTTTTATGCTTCCTATGTTCAGACGGAATGGATTGAAAACGGTGATGGGTACAAGAAAGAAGTAATCACAGGATATAAGCACGTTGAGCATTTGAAGAAAAGACTTACACAGTTTGGTGCAGTATTCATGAAAACAGAAGAAGTGATTGAACTGCCTGAACAGACTGAACAGAAAATTTTCTTGAAGATCACAAATGAATATAAGTTTTTCATTAAACACAGTTACTTGGAACTTGATACAAGGAACTTAGTCAGATTCAAAGATGATTCAGATTTTGAAGGTGAAGATGTGACACCAAGGGTTGAGTTGATCGGTGATAATAGCCTGACCAAAACATTATATTGCAGACAACTGTGCGGTCAATGGCATAAGGAAAAACTGGAAGCATTCAGGGACTTACTGGAATCAACGGAAGATCGGTTGATTGTGTTTTATAACTTCAATGAAGAACTGACAAGACTTAGAAAAATATGTGAATCACTCAACAGGGAAGTCAGTTTTGTAAATGGTTCAGGACGTTCAATGCATGCATATGAATGTGTAGATAACAGTGTCACATTTGTTCAGTACCAAGCAGGGGCAATGGGTGGTAACTATCAGAAAGCAAATAAGATTGTGTACTTTACGTTGCCACTTGGAAAAGGGTCTTGTGATCTTTGGGAACAATCAAAGAAACGTATACACAGAATCGGTCAGAACAGACCATGTTTCTACTATTACCTACTGGTAAAGGGAAGTTTTGAAGAAAGGAATCTTGCAGCATTGCAGGAAGGAAAGGAACTAACTGATGAATTGTTCAATACTTGATAAGGTATTCGGAATTATGGCAATTATTGGATTTTTCTTAATTGTTGGTGCGGTCGGTGCATCTGATTATGCTGTTGAAATGCATATATATGAACCGGTGACAGCTCACATGAAAGAAATTGTAATAGGTGTGATTTTAATGATACCGGGAATGATTTGTTTAGGTGATTAAATGGTTGGACTTATGATACTGAAATTAGGTGGTTAATGTGGCAGCAGAAAAGAATTTTGAAAACCGGGTTAAAAAATACCTTGAGGAATATGGTTGTTGGTGGCTCAAATACTGGGGTGGTGCAGCTTACACAAAAAGCGGTATTCCTGATTTACTGGTAAGTTCAGATGGTTGTTTTTTAGGGGTTGAAGTAAAAGCACCAGATGGTGAACCGTCATTACTACAGCTTAGAAATTTAAGGAAAATAAGAGAATCCGGTGGATATGGGATTTTACTTTTCCCAAAGGACTTTGAAAAGTTCAAATGGTTCAATGAACACAAAACAAAATCTAACGCTTGGTATCTTTCCAATATTGAAGAACAGAAGCGGTGGAAAATAAAGTTAGAAGAAAAGGAGATTTAACAATGACAAGAGAAAAACAGATTGAGTATTTCAAAGGTTGCCTGATGGCAACAGGTCGTGAGGGTATAGAAGATTTACTTGACTTCATCGAAGAACTTGGTTTTTATGATGCCCCTGCATCCGGTGGAAATCACTGCTGTAAAGATGGTGGACTGTTAGAGCATACAGTTAACGTCATGCAGTACGCTGAAAAGATCGGTCTTACACTGCTTGGAAGTGAAGCATATAACAAGATTCACAGCAGCGTGATCATTACATCAGCATTACACGACCTTGGTAAGTGTGGACGTTATGGAAGTCCTTATTATGTTGAAAACATGGTGCAGGATGGTAGACCGACCAAAAAAAATCCTGAACAGAAGTATAAGAGATCAGAAAGTAAACCGTACAAGATCAGTTCTGATTTGTGCCGCATTGACCACCCTTTAAGATCGGTTGAACTGGCAGCACGTTACATTGATCTGACAGAGGAAGAAGAACACGCTATTTTCTATCATGATGGTGCTTATGGAAGTCTTGCGTATGATCTGAAAGGTCATGAAGAACCATTGCAGGTTATCATTCATTTTGCAGATTTTTGGTCAGCACAGTTTCTTGAGGTCGGAAAACTTGACAGATTCAATGATCAGGTGAAGTCGGAAGAAACAACCGATGAAGTAAAAGAGGAAGGTGAAAATAATGAAGAAGAATAAAAACAGTTATGAAGAAGTTCTTGAAGCAGAAGTTGCAAAGCTGAAAGAAGAAAATAGACATTTGAAAGACGAGCGTGATGAACTGAAATATATGCTGAATGATATGCATAGTGTTGTTGATGCTGCAAATGATGACTTTTTCAATGAAATGTCAAGATTGTGCGGTTGTATTGAAATCGAAGGTACAAGAATCACAGCAGCATATCAGGATTTAGTAGGAATCCTGTTGGCAAACGGTTATACAGTAGAGGTTACACCACTGCATAATAATACAAGATTACAGGTTGTTATCAAAGAAAGTGAGGATGAAATCAATGAGTAGTGCAAAGAAACACAAACAGAGAAGTCACAGAAGTTACAGAAACAGTGTTGCAACCGCTGAACATTTTCAGAACAGACAGATTTTGAAAGTGTCACAGCAGAAAGCAATGAAAGAGAAAAGCAATCTTTTCACTAAGTTAATGGGCTTATTCAAGAAAGGAGATAAATAAACATGGCACAGAAAGTTTTAATTATGGGTGAATCCGGTACAGGTAAAAGTACAAGCCTTAGAAATTGTGACCCGGCAACAACAGCTGTTATCAATCCAGTAGGTAAACCGTTACCGTTCAAGAATCACTTTGAAATGCTGAACAATGAAACAGATGCAAGAAAAATTGTGAAGTACATGAAAGAACAGTGTGCAACAGGTAAGAAGCTGTTGGTGGTTGATGACTTCCAGTACATTCTTGCAGTACCGTACATGAACCGTATCAAAGAAACCGGGTGGGACAAGTACAATGATTTTGGTGCGAACTACTTTGAAATCATTGACTGTTGCAAAGACTTACCTGATGATGTTGTAGTCGTTTATATGACCCATTTGGAAACTTTAGATAACGGTCTTACAACCGTTAAGCTGATTGGCAAACTGTTGCGTGAGAAGATCACAATTGAAGGACTGTTTACCGTTGTACTCAGAACCGGAGTAAATGAAGCAAAGTATTATTTCTATACACAGAATAGCGGAAAAGATACAGTAAAATCACCGCTTGGAATGTTCACCACATACGCTATTGACAATGATCTGAATTATGTTGTTGATAAGATCAGAAATTATTATGAACTTGGTGATTACAAATCAGATGATGAAATGAATGCTGCTGATCAGGCGGTTGCATCTAATCTTGAAAAACCTGACAGTAAAGGCAGAAGAACAAGAGGTAAAAAAGCTGAACCTGCAACACCAACTACTGCACCGGAAGAAAAGACTGGAAGAACACGCAAGAGTAGAGCAGAAGTTCAGGCAGAAAATGAACAGAAGATTGCTGATCACATGGATGAAGTTGACAAGGCTATTGATCAGGCTTTTCCGGGACAGGAAGAAGTACCGTTTGATGAAGCAATGGATGTTGCCGATAAAGTACCGAAACCGGATTTACAGAAACCACCAAGAAGAACACGTAAGGAAAGAAATGCTGAAAAGTCTGAACCTGTTCAGGACGGTACAACGAACACTGATTCTGAATCTGTCACACTGGACGCAGATGCATATTTCTATGTTCCTGCTGATGATAACTATGTGATGAAGCATAAGGGTGATACGGTTGACCTGATCGTTGATGGTGTTGAGGTTATGAAGGTAATCACAAGAGAAGAATTTAATGCAGGAATCAAAAGACTTGCACAGGAAAACAACCCTGTACCTGCTGACGCACAGACCCCGGCTGAACCTTTAGACGGTGCTATGAACCCACCTGAACAGCACGTTAGAGGTCAAAGACGAAGAAGAACAAGATCATGATTGCACTAAATATTTTTCTTGCAGTTATGGCAGTATTCTTTGGATTCGGTTCAGTGGGTGACAGGATTCAGGAAAATAGAGATAATTATACAAGGGTTTGTATTGCTTGTATCATAGCAATTATAATCATAAATTTATTTTAAGAAAGGTTAAATGGTGAAAAATTATGGCAGTAGATTTTAGTGCATTCGATGAACAGGTTGATCTTAACGCATTACAGAAAGAGGTTCAGGAAGCAGACGATTCACAGTTTGAGGATGTACCTGATGGGGATTATGACGTAAGTTTTGATAAAATGGAGATCAAACCAACAAAGAAAGGTGACAAGCTGATGTTTTCCGCACAGTGCAGCATCTTGGAAGGTAATCAGAAAGGTAGAAAGATTTTCTTTAACCGTACTATTTCCGGCAACACTTCACAGAAGTGGACTAATGGTATGGCAATCAAATCTGTTTGCACATGGCTTGATAAACTTGAAACAGATACAGTACCGGAATTTATCAACTACAGTGATTTTGCTGATTGCGTACTTGA
>NZ_CAKRDI010000001.1 GCF_934309415.1 uncultured Mediterraneibacter sp. | reverse complement strand
AAAAATTGACAAAAAAATAAGCCTATTTCAAGGCTTTGCGGTGCTTTTTTGAATTTTAATGTGTCAAACTCCCGAGTTCATACTCTGCCTTAAAGGTTGACTTTTTTATGAGATACAGATAATCTATATATAAGTTTATATCAAGTGTACAACTTAAAGTTAAATTTAAGTCAATCACTTTCAGGAGAAAATTTATTTTATGAGGTATACAGCGTATTATCACCTTCCGGGATTATTTGAATTTTATGAATTATATCGTGAGTTTTTGCCATTATTTCGTACACACAGGGAATATTTTTACGATTGGTGCGAGATTGGCTCCATTTATGGGGCGCCCGAAGATTGCTTGTGGGGTGGAGGACGCGTGGAAGCAGGAGAGGAAGAGCCGCGGAAAGTTTTAGCACTTATGGAGGAATATGGGATTTCAGCCCGTCTGACATTTAGCAATTCTTTACTCAGAGAAGAACATCTTTCAGATAGAAAATGTAATGCACTTTGCAGTTTATTTGAGAAAAACAGTAGAGCGCAAAATGGTGTGATCATTCATTCGGATTTGCTGTTGGACTATTTGAAAAAGGAATATCCAGGACTTTATTTTGTATCATCTACCACGAAAGTTTTGACTGAATTTCAAGATTGCCTGAAGGAAATACAGAGAGAAAATTTCCGGTATGTTGTGCCGGATTTCCGCCTGAATAAGGTGTTTGAAAAATGGGATACACTGTCCGGGAAGCAGAAAGATAAAGTTGAATTTCTATGCAATGAATGTTGCTGGTTTGGTTGCAAAGACAGAAAATGTTGTTATGAAGATGTGAGCCGCAAAAATCTTGGCGAAGAAGATAGCGTGGAACACAGATGTACTGCACCTCATGCAACGGAAGGATATCGTTTTTCAAAAGCAATGACAAATCCCGGCTTTATCAGTATCGATGATATACAAAATATTTATTTGCCAATGGGGTTTACCAATTTTAAAATCGAAGGACGGGGGCTTGGCAGTGCGCTTGTTTTAGAATTCCTACTTTATTACATGACAAAGCCGGAATATCAGTTGCATGTCAGAGAAGAACTGTACCTGGATAATATGTTGGATTTGTTTTAAACGAGAGAGCCTTGAAAAAACAGGCTCTCATGTTTTTTTAGCTGATTATTTTTATATGAAAGTCCCCACCACAGACCCAACGCCCACACCCTGCGTCAGCTGGATCAGGCTCCTAAATCCATTGTAATCTGCAGTTCTATTTTCTAATAGTTCTGACTTTCTCAATTTGATATAATGCAAGACCTGTGACGAATGAAATCGCTTCGGCTGCAAGAAGAGAAAAAATAACTCCATTTACCTTTGAAAATGCTGGATATTACTGCGGCTAACAGACCAGCGATAAATGACAGCCATAATGTTGTAGATGCACATTGTCTGGTTGTATCTGTTTCTTCACTTCCTAACAGTCTGGAAAACAAAGTGCTTCCACCCATTCCAAACAAATTTCCTATCGCCATTAAAATGGTTGTTTTGTTATTTTAATTGATGAGTGGGATTGTCTGTTCAGAGAATATCAACAAGACTATAATGCGCAGAAAAAGTACCTTGATTTTCTGCGGGTATGGTTGAAAGATAAAGATTATGTTGCGTTAGCGTATATGACAGGAATTTTACCTATAAAAAAATATGGTTCTCATTCAGCTTTGAATATGTTTACTGAATATTCGATGACAGATCCAGGCGATCTGGCTGAATATTTTGGATTTACAGAGAAAGAAACAGCGGATTTATGTGAAAAATATGGAATGAGTTTCGAGGAAGCAGAAACATGGTATGACGGATATCGTCTAATTGTATACCGACAGACTGGAAATGACTCTTATTCTATATATAATCCTAAATCCGTAGTAGAAGCTATGATGCGGCACAAGTTTGGGACCTACTGGAATCAGACAGAGACCTATGAAGCATTAAAAATCTATATTCAGATGGATATGGATGGATTAAAAGATTCTGTAATTAGAATGCTTGCAGGAGAAGCCGTACCAGTGAATGTTGGAACATTCAGTAATGATATGACTACATTTGCTACGAAGGATGATGTATTGACATTGTTAGTGCATCTTGGATATCTGACTTATGACAGTACAAATGGAACTGTGAGAATTCCAAATAAAGAGGTATCACAGGAATATGTGAATGCAATCAGTACGATGAACTGGTATGGAGTAGCAGAGTCAGTGGAATCATCCCGCAGATTATTGGAAGCATTGTGGTCATTGGATGAAGAAGCTGTTGCAACGGGAATTGAAATGGGACAAGAGTGTTTCTGGTGCATTGAATCAGATTAAAGAAAAGAATTATGGGAACGCATTAAAAGAGTATCGAGGCAAGATATTGCTTGTTGGTATTAATTACAATAAGAAAACGAAAAAGCATGAATGTGCGATTGAGATTCTGGAAAAATAGAAATAAGTTGATGTGTGAATTTGCAAGATACATCAACTTATTTTGGATTGTTGACAGTAAATTATTTCTGAGCAATTATAAAAACAAATATAAATCAGAAGTTGTGGAGGTGGAAAAATCATGGAATATGAAAGCACAGGGGATTCATGCAGCGGCAGATGTTTGCCATACAGATGTTCATGCATTTGATATGATGAAGCTGGAGCTTAGCATCAGCGACACAGCAGCAGAACGTTTCAATAGACAATTTGCCTATGCAAAGGAACATTTTTTTGCGCCGCAGAAGGTATAAACTAAAAGATTTGAAATTAAGGAGATTTGGCATCAATCCATAGTGCCAAATCTCCTTTTCTATTTGTTGAAAAATCAATTGTATCCATCTTATAATAAGCACATGGAAAAGAAAGTGACTGGCCGGTTACACTTCTGAAATTCTTAAATTACATAGTGGTGATGTTTGATTGCTGAAATGAACTGGAAGATTCCAGAATATTAAATAATACTATAGTAAGCAAAATCGCCGAAACAAAGTAAACGCAGTACAGGAAAGCAGTATAAAACGATAAAATCTGTTATTCCCTGCACAGGGGAAAGATGCTGAATCTCTAAAACTGCATGTCAGTAGAAATGAAAAGAATGAGGTGTAAACAAAATGAAAGAAAAAGTTCAGGTATTTGGAAGATTCTTGAGCGGAATGGTAATGCCGAATATTGGCGCATTCATCGCATGGGGACTGATCACAGCGCTCTTTATTGAAACAGGATGGGCTCCGAATGAAAGGCTCGCACAGTTTGTAACTCCGATGTCAACAGTATTGCTCCCACTTCTGATCGCCTATACAGGTGGAACAGTTGTTCATGGACAGCGTGGTGGAGTAATCGGCGCGATCGCAACGATGGGCGTGATTGTAGGATCCGATATCCCAATGTTTATCGGTGCTATGATCGTAGGTCCTCTGGCAGCATGGATCATCAAAAAATTTGACAAAGCGATGGAAGGACATATTCCGGCAGGATTTGAGATGCTGGTCAATAACTTTTCACTTGGAATCATCGGTGCGGTTCTTGCCTGTCTTGCAATGTTTGGAATCACTCCACTTGTAACAGGATTAAATGAAGTGATGCGTGCGGGTGTAGATGTGTTTGTAAGACATAATCTGCTGCCACTGGCAAGTATTTTTATTGAACCTGCCAAAGTGTTATTCTTAAACAACGCGATCAACCATGGAATTCTCTCTCCAATGGGAATTCAGCAGGTAGAAGAAGCCGGAAAATCCATTTTCTTCCTTCTGGAAGCAAATCCGGGACCGGGACTTGGAGTTCTGCTTGCATACTGTATCGCAGGAAAAGGAAATGCAAAGAGTTCTGCACCGGGAGCAGTGATCATTCACTTCTTCGGTGGAATCCATGAGATTTATTTTCCATACATTCTGATGAACCCGTTTCTTCTGATCGCAACGATCGCAGGCGGTGCAAGTGGAATCTTCTGTTTTACATTATTTGATGTAGGACTGACAGCTCCGGCATCACCGGGAAGTATCATCGCTCTGATCATGATGGCTGAGAGACACAGTTATGTAGGACTTCTGGTTGGTGTGGCTGTTTCAGCAGCGGTATCCTTACTGATTTCCATCCCGATCCTGAAATTTATGGGAAAGGACACATCACTGGAAGAAGCACAACAGAAGAAAGACAGTATGAAAAAACAGTCCAAAGGAATTAAAGCCGATTCTGAAAATGCAGCAACTGCAAATGGAGCAGGAAAAGTAAAGAAAATTGCATTTGCGTGTGACGCAGGAATGGGATCCAGCGCCATGGGTGCAACGGTTCTGAAAAAGAAAATTACTGCTGCCGGACTCTCAGACATCGAAGTCATCCATACACCGGTTTCCAGTATCCCGGCGGATGTACAGATCGTGGTGACACATGAGGAATTAGGGGAGCGCGCCGCACACAGCAATCCGAATGCGGAATTGGTATTGATCACAAACTTCCTTGCTGCACCGGAATATGATGTACTTGTAGAAAATCTGAAGAAGAGAAATCTGTAAATAGTCAAGCGGATATTCGCAATCCGCTTCGCTACTTGCTCATAACCGAATAACTGCTCCGCAGTTTATCAGAAGGAGCTTGCACTCCTCCTGATACAAGCAAGTCCCCACCCACTGCTTATTGCTTTTCGCAATTGAAGCAGGGGACTTACTTGATTCGGTTAAATTGCTGTTCACTCCCATGTCAATTATTTTGCTGATTGACATGGAGGGTGCACATTTTAGCTTGAATGTATCTTATCCATCGCCGTAGGCGATTCTAAATGGCGAGGTACATTGAATAGTAATAAATATCATAACGGCCCGGTCATTCTGTTTTCTGCTGACCGGGCTTTGTGCTATTCACATAGAATATGTATGATTGAGGGAATTGCGTAGTAATGGGGTATTTCAATGCATCCTCCATGCCAATCAGCGGAGTGATTGACATGGGAGTGAACAGTAACTAATCCTCTATTGATTGGAGTGAATAGTTCTATAAATTAGTTTCATTTTAGTGTTTAAACATGTTAAAATACAAGTAATGGATTAAAATTTTTTACAGGAGAGCGGAAAGATGAAAATAGTACAGAAGACAGGCAGATTCTATACAGGGATCATCATGAAAAATATCGGAATCTTTATATTTATCGGGTTACTGTCGGTTGTATTTCAGCCGGACGGATGGGTTCCCAATGCAACAATGTATGAGATCTCACAGTTCGCATATAATTATGCGCTTCCGAGTATGATTGCATTTGCCGGAGGAAGCAGGATTGGCGGACATGAGGGCGGAACACTCGCCGTGATGGCATTGTGTGGTCTTCTGATCGGTTCACCGGAGAGTGGAATCTTTGGTGCGATGCTCTGTGGCCCGGTCTGTGGTTTCCTGTGGAAAAAAGGGCAGAAACTGCTGGAAGACAGTCAGCTTGCAAAGATGCAGATGCTGGTGAAGAATCTGACGCTTGGAATGACAGGTGGAATTCTGGCGGCAGTGTCTTATTATCTGCTGACAAGAGTTACCGGCAGCGTATCTTCTGTGCTGGAATATGCAGTGAGTTTCCTGATCGAACACCGATGCATTGCAGTGTTAAATGTACTGATTGAGCCAGCGAAAGTATTTTTCTTTAATAATCTTCTGAACCACGGTGCATTTGTGCCGCTTGGGATGAGCCAGGCAGAACAGGCCGGCAAGTCACTTTTGTTTCTGCTGGAGACGAATCCAGGACCGGGACTGGGAGTGATTCTTGGTCTTCTGATCTGCCGCAGAGAGGATGGAAAGCGCAGGGCAGAGCTGATGGCGGTTGCAGTAACAGAAGCAATCGGCGGTGTGCATGAAGTGTATTTCCCGCTGGTTTTGCAGAATCTTCGCCTTTTAATTCCGTTGATCTGTGGCGGAATTACGGGAACTGTCTGGTTTTCGATTTTTCAGTGCGGAACAGCCGGTGTTGTGTCTCCGGGAAGTGTGATCACCATTCTGATTCTTTCAGATCCGGAACGGATGCTGGCGACAGGGGGCGGAATTCTCATTTCAGCAGGTGTTTCCTGCGCATTGACGTTTCTTTGTATTGAGAGCCAGAAGCATGCCTGCATAAAGAATGAAAAAATAGTATCAGAAGATCAGAAGCAGGAAAAGGAAGCCATTATAAACATGGATAAAGTGACGGAAGTTCCGCAATCATATCGGAGTGAAGAGGAGAAAACGAGGAACAGAATGCAGGAAAAACAGATAAATTATCAGAATTTACATAAGATCGGATTTGTATGTGATGGTGGAATGGGCTCGAGTGCCATGGGTGCTGCGTTATTCCGCAGAAGTCTTGCAGCGCATGGAATCCAGGGAGTGGAAGTGAAAGCATATGCCGCAGACCTGATCCCGGAGAATCTGGATCTGATCGTCTGCCAGAAGGAGTTTTATCAGTTAAATGAAGAGATGCAGGAACTGAACTGCCATGTCATTTCCGGATTTACGGCGAAAGAAGAATATGAAGCACTTGCCGGCAGGATCCTGAGCGAGAATAACATGGGAAACTGAGCTGATAAAATGCTAGAGTGTGTCTTAAAAATCAGTGACGTGATTATAATATTATAAAAAATGATACAGATATGAGGAAGGTGTGTAAAATATGGATATTACCCCGCGTATGAGTCAGATTCTCCTGCTCCTTTTACAACAGGAGCAGCCGGTATCT
Source organism: uncultured Mediterraneibacter sp. (assembly GCF_934309415.1). Classification (GTDB taxonomy): domain Bacteria; phylum Bacillota; class Clostridia; order Lachnospirales; family Lachnospiraceae; genus Mediterraneibacter. The sequence goes on along the minus strand of NZ_CAKRDI010000001.1, from coordinate 217,712 downwards.
GTCAAGTATCTTGCAGAGCAGATGGGATTAAGTAAAAGAACCATCCAACGTGAAATGAGTTATATGGATTCCGTACTGAAGGAATATGCGATTTGCTTTCAGTCTAAAACCGGCGTAGGCATCTGGCTGGAAGGAAGTCTGGAGGATAAACAGCGGTTATTTCAAGCCCTTTCACAGGATGACAGGCTGGATGTCAGCAACCGGGAAGAACGCAGAAAGCGTCTGGTGCTGGAAATCCTGAAGGAAAAAGAGCTGAGAAAGCTGTTTTATTACAGTAGCCGTTTTCAGGTCAGTGAGGCGACGATCAGTGCAGATCTGGAGGCGGTGGAAGGCTGGCTTGCAGAGTATGACCTGAAGATTTTAAGAAAACCGGGCAGTGGGATTTCGATTGAAGGAAGCGAGGAGGCTTACCGTCGGGCAATCCGTGCCTTTATCAATGAAAATATTGATACGCATATGCTTCGTGAGGCATATGATGCATCCGCGGTGAATCCGACCGTGCGGAGTTCTCTGCAGCATGGAGAGATTGGAAAACTGTTGAACGATGAAATTGTCGGGCGTGTCATAGACTGTCTGTCCGGGATGAACAACCTGCGTGTGAAAACACTGACAGAAAACGCCTATGTAGGTCTGATTATCCATATCGCAATTGCGATCAACCGGATCCTGAAAGATGAAGTGATCGATACACAGAATGAGTGGCAGCAGCAACTGGAGCAGGATGAAGACTACCGTCTTGCAGAACAGATTGTAAAAGAGCTCGAAGAAGAATTTGAGATTCAGATTCCGGGAGTGGAAATCTCGTATATCTGCCTGCATATCAAAGGAGCCAAGCATGAGAAGATCCAGTGGGATGAGTCACAGCAGGCTCTGCCGGAGAATCAGGAGATCCGGCAGCTTCTCAATGAGATGGTGGACGCATTTGACCCGGAGAAATCTTATCAGCTGAAGCAGGATGATGAATTTATTCAGGGACTTTTGGCTCATTTACAGCCGACTCTGATCCGTCTGATCCACGGCATGCAGATCCAGAATCCGGTACTGGATGAGATCAAAACCAGTTACGCGGAGATTTATGAGAGATGTCTTCATGTGGCAGAGGTCTTGAAACGTTATACAGGGAAGGAAATCCCGGATGAAGAGACAGGATTTCTTACGGTTCATTTTGGTGCGGCCATGGTGCGCCTGGAAGGAAGAAAAGAAGAAATCCGTAAAGTCGATGTGGGAATCATCTGTTCCAGCGGAATCGGAATTTCCAGGCTGATGATGTCGAAGCTGTCGAAATTATTTGGCGACCGGTTGAATCTGACTGCATATGGGAAAAAGGATATTACTCCGTATGTCCAGGGTAAAACAGACTTCTTTGTATCCAGTCTCTCGATGGAAAATGCAGAGATCCCGGTGATTTATGTCAATCCACTTCTGAATGAGACTGATATCAGTGAAATTCAGAAGATGGTGTATCAGTATGAGCGGATGCCGAAGAAGCAGAAAGAGGAGGATGCATTTTCAGTGGAGCTGGATCAGATCAATCAGATGGCGGCACAGATTAATCAGGTCATCAAATATATGGATTTCTTCAAGGTAAATGAACAGATTACATTTGAGGAACTGCTGCTGGCCATCGGAGAGCGTCTGTCCCCATATTCGGACCGCAGCCACATGATCCGGGATGACCTGATGCGCAGAGAACAGGTTTCTTCCCAGATTTTTGCAGAATTTGGCTTTGCATTGCTGCATACACGAACGAAAGGTGTGACACGTCCGACCTTTGCAGTCTGTATGACGAAAGATCTGACAGCATTTGCGGATCCGTATTTTAAACAGATTGATGTGGTCTTTATCATGCTTGTCCCGGTGGATGAGCTGGTGAAGATCAACAATGATATTATGGGACATATCAGCGCCATGCTGATCGAAGATCCGGATTTTCTGATCACGGCCCAGCGTGGAGACAAAGAAGAGATCCGTTCCGTATTGTCAGTGAATCTGAAACAGTATTTTAAGAAATATCTGGCAGGATTGTCGTAGAGTGAATCTGAAATCTATGTGAAAATCTATGCTGAATTAAAAAGGTGTGTTGTATTGAAGTGTTAAAACTTTTTTACAATACACTTTTTATTTTTTGCAATATTGTATCAGCTGTGACATGTGTTGTCTGAATCAGGCTGACACGACTGTGGAAACAACCAAAATACAGTGCGCAGAAAACCTCATGAAAAGTCCGGAAAATCCACTGTTTCCGGGCTTTTTTTGGATAAAAAAACCGGTTTAAATTTGTCACTATCTGATAGCGCCAAATCCCCCTTTCTTTAAATTGAAAAATGCACTTGCAGGTGGCTATAATGTGGTCAGAAAGAAGAACAAAACACGGAAACAAACTTCAGGGAGGTCAGGATATGTTTTTTAAATCAAGAAAAGAAAAAGCAGAGAAACAGGAGAAAAAAGAACTTTTGTATCAGTCCAATATCAAAGTACATTGTCAGCCGATGACGAAGGCAGAGGCAATCCGAACAGCAGGACAGATGCTGGCAGATACAGGATATGTAGATCAGGAATATGTAGATGCCATGCAGGAGAGAGAAAAAACATTTTCCACATTCATGGGCAATGGACTTGCACTTCCACATGGTGTAGAAGAAGCAAAACGCCAGGTGAAAGCATCTGGAATCTCCGTCCTTACATTTACAGAACCGATCGACTGGGACGGCAATCCGGTACGAATCGTCATCGGAGTTGCAGGAGTTGGTGAGGAGCATATGGACATCCTTTCTCTGGTGGCAGAGGCCATGCTGGATGAGGAAGTCGGAGAACATATGGCAGATTACGAGGCAGAACAGATTTATGAGATCTTAACAAAAAAGGAGGCATAGGATCATGATTATCACAGTAACAATGAACCCGGCAATCGACAAGACAGTGGAGATTGAGGAACTTCACATCTGCGGACTCAACCGTATCCAGAAAGTAGAATATGATGCAGGTGGAAAGGGAATCAACGTTTCCAAGACGATCCATGAGCTTGGCGGTGAGAGCATCGCGATGGGATTCCTCGGTGGAAATTCTGGAAAGACCATTGAAAATGTCCTGACAGAGCGTGGGATTCAGCACGATTTCATCTGGGTAGATGGCGAGACAAGAACAAATACTAAGGTATTTGAAAAGAACGGAGCCGTGACAGAGTTAAATGAACCAGGACCGGCAATCGGTGAAAAAGAGATTGCAGAACTGATCGACAGAATCTGTGAGCGTACAGATAAAGATACACTGGTTGTACTGGCAGGAAGTATTCCGGCAGGCGTGGACAAAAACGTTTATGCAACGATCACAGAGCGAGTTCACGAAAAAGGTGGTCAGGTACTGATGGATGCAGACGGAGAGCTGTTCCGCAATGCACTGAAGGCTTCACCGGATATCATCAAACCGAACCGTGCAGAGCTGGAAGAATATGCAGAAGTGGATTACAGAATGTCTCAGGATGAACTGAAAGACATGGCAGAGAAATTTATCAAAGACGGAATCCATACCGTGGCAGTTTCCATGGGAATGGGCGGAGCGTTGATCCTGAAAGGCGATTACGCTGCAAAATGCCCGGCACTTTCAGTCAATGCCCACTCTACGGTAGGAGCCGGAGATGCAATGGTTGCGGCACTTGCTTATTCCTGGGATAAAGGTCTTGGGGAAGAAGAGATGGTTCGCCTATGTATCGCAACATCAGCCGGAGCAGTTACAACCGTTGGAACAAAACCGCCAACAAGAGAAGTGGTGGATGAGCTGATGCCGAAGGTTGAGATTGAGGTGCTGAAATAATAATTGCCTGTAAATTATTCAGATATATAATTTGCAAAATATACGAAATACATTTTGGTGGGAAGAAAAGATCAGTAGAAATGTAATTTATAAAACAGCATGTAAATAAAAATTCAAATTGAAAAAATAAAAAAATTTGTACAACTCATAGAGCAAATGTCAAAATAGAAAAGGAGATCAAAATTATGAAAACAAAAGCAGTAAGAATGTATGGAACAAGAGACTTAAGACTGGAAGAGTTTGAATTACCGGAGATCAAAGATGATGAAATCCTCGTAAAGATCATGAGTGACAGCATCTGCATGTCTACTTACAAACTTGCAGAGCAGGGAAAGAAACATAAAAGAGCACCGCAGAACATCGACACAAACCCGATCATCATCGGACATGAATTCGCAGGTGTGATCGTAGAAGTCGGTGAAAAATGGAAAGATCAGTTCAAACCAGGCATGAAATTTGCACAGCAGCCGGCACTGAACTATAAGGGAAGTCTTGCATCCCCTGGATATTCCTACGAATACTTCGGCGGAGCGTGCACTTACTGCATCATCCCTCATGAGGTAATGGAACTTGGATGCCTGATGCCGTATGAAGGAGACAGTTTCTTTGAAGCATCTCTTGGAGAGCCAATGAGCTGTATTATCGGAGGATATCACGGAAACTACCACACAAATAAGAGAAACCATGATCTTTCTGTAGGAACAAAAGAAGGCGGAGATATCATCATCCTTGGTGGATGTGGACCGATGGGACTTGGAGCAGTCAGCTACGGTATTCAGATTGAAAAAGGACCAAAGAGAATTGTTGTAACAGATATCGATGATGCAAAGCTCGAGCGTGCAAGAGAGGTAATCCCGGAAGCGAAGGCTGCTGAGAACGGAGTTGAACTGCTCTATGTAAATACAGCAAAAATGGCAGATCCTGTAGAAGAGCTCAAAGCCATCACAGGTGGAAAAGGTTACGATGATGTGTTCGTTTACATTCCAAACAGACAGGTGGCAGAACTTGGCGACAAACTGCTTGCATTTGACGGCTGCATGAACTTCTTTGCAGGACCGACCGACAATCAGTTCAAAGCAGAGATCAATCTTTACAACTGCCACTATACAAGCAGCCATATCCTTGGAACAACCGGTGGAAATAACGATGACCTGATTGAGGCAAATGACCTTGCTGCAAAAGGAAAGATCGAGCCGGCTGTTATGGTAACTCATGTAGGTGGAATCAACAGTATTGCAGAGACAACACTCAATCTTCCAAAGATTCCGGGCGGAAAGAAATTAAGCTATACACAGTTTGATATGCCGATGACAGCGATCGAAGACTTTGGAAAACTGGGCGAGACTGATCCGTTATTCAAGAAGCTGGATGAGATCTGTAAAGCAAACCGCGGACTGTGGAGCGCAGAGGCAGAGAGAGTATTATTTGATCATTTTGGTGTGGAGTACTAAAAAATGTGTGGAATTGTAGGATTTATCGGAAAACAACAGGCAGCGCCGATCCTTCTTGGCGGTCTGTCAAAGCTGGAATATCGCGGATATGATTCTGCGGGAATCGCAATCCGGGATGATGCAACAGACCGGATCGACATTGTGAAAGCAAAAGGAAGACTGAAAATCCTGTCAGATAAAGTAGATGGTGGAAATGCAATCCCGGGTATGTGTGGAATCGGCCATACCCGGTGGGCAACCCACGGAGGTCCTTCCGAGGCAAATGCACATCCTCATTGTTCAGATGATAAGTCTGTTGTCCTGGTACATAATGGAATTATTGAAAATTATCAGGAATTGAAAGCAAAACTGGTGAAAGCAGGGTATACATTTTATTCCGAGACAGATACAGAGATTGCGGCAAAACTGGTGGACTATTATTATAGAAAGACAGGGGAGCCGCTGGAAGCTATTTCCCGTACAATGTTGCGTGTACGTGGTGCTTATGCATTTGGTATTCTGTTCAAAGATCACCCGGGAAAATTATTTGCGGCAAGAAAAGACAGTCCGTTGATCGTTGGAAAAGGGCAGACCGGTTCTCTGATCGCTTCGGATGTACCGGCGATTCTGGAATGGACCAAACAGGTGTATTACATCGGCAATCTGGAAATCGCAGAACTGACAGAAGATGAGATTCATTTCTTTAACATTGACCGGGAAGAGATTCAGAAGGAGCTGACGGAGATTACATGGGATGCAAAGGAAGCAGAAAAAGGCGGATATGAGCATTTCATGCTGAAAGAAATTCATGAACAGCCGACAGCAGTCCGTGATACGATCCGTGCATATTTAAAAGACGGGGCGATCGATCTTTCAGAGACCGGACTGAAAGAAGAGGATCTGAAAAATCTGGAGAGAATCTACATTGTGGCGTGCGGTTCCGCCTATCATGTGGGACTGGTTGCCAAATATGTGATCGAAGATATGGCTGAGATCCCGGTGGAAGTAGATCTTGCATCGGAGTTCCGTTACAGGAATCCGAAGCTGGTGGAGCATTCTTTGGTAATCGTGATCTCACAGTCCGGGGAAACAGCAGACAGTCTGGCAGCACTTCGTCTGGCGAAGGGAAAAGGAAGAAAAGTTCTTTCCATTGTAAATGTGATCGGTTCCAGTATTGCCAGAGAAAGTGATTATGTGATGTATACACATGCAGGACCGGAAATCTCTGTGGCGACAACGAAAGCGTATAGTACACAGCTTGCAGCGATTTATCTGCTAGCGGTCAGGGCGGCGCAGGTCAAAGAAACGTTGAAAGAGAATCTGGAGTATCTGATAGAAGAACTGGAAAGTCTTCCGGATAAGATTCGGCAGATCTTAGATGAGAAAGAACGGATTCAGTGGTTTGCCAGCAAATGTGCCGGCGCAAAAGATGTATTTTTCCTCGGACGGGGCATCGACTATGCGATCAGTATGGAAGGAAGCCTGAAGATGAAGGAAGTCAGTTATGTACATTCTGAGGCTTATGCGGCAGGAGAACTGAAACACGGAACGATCAGTCTGATCGAGGACGGAACGCTTGTGATCGGTGTTCTGACACAGCAGGCAGTGATGGAGAAGACGATCAGCAATATGCTGGAAGTAAAGAGTCGTGGAGCTTATCTCATGGGACTGACTCATGCGGGAAATTACAGCGTGGAAGATACGGTGGAATTTGCAGTATACGTGCCAAAGACGGCAGAACCGTTCTACACAAGTCTTGCGATTATTCCGCTGCAGCTGTTAGGATATTATGTCAGCGTGGCGAAAGGACTGGATGTGGATAAGCCAAGAAATCTTGCGAAGTCAGTGACAGTGGAGTAAATAAAAAATCATTATTGAGTCAAAAGCAATGGTATGATAAAATTCATTCAGGATGTAATGTTCACAATGAGTTAAAATGCATGTAAAGGAAATGAATTTTATGAATAAACTTGCGATTATCGGTGGCGGTGCATCAGGAATGATGGCCGCCATTTCTGCTGCCTCTGACGGGGCAAAAGTAATTCTGATCGAACAGAAGGAACTTCCGGGCAAGAAGATTCTGGTTACGGGAAACGGGCGTTGTAATTATACGAATCTGTATCAGGCACCGGAATGTTACCGGTCGGATCAGCCGGAGTTTGCATGGGGGATTTTAGAGCAGTTTCCGGCAGAACAGGCGGTGGAATTCTTTCAACAGGCCGGGATTTTTCCGAAAGACCGAAACAGTTATCTGTATCCGAATTCTGATCAGGCCGCTTCTGTCCGGGAAGTGCTGGAGATGGAAGTAAGACGTCTTGGTGTGGAACTTCATACAGAGACTGTATGCAAAAAGATCATTCCAGTGAAACAGAGATTTAAGGTGCAGACAGATAAAGGTACATTTTCAGCAGATAAGGTGATTCTCTGTGCCGGATCTAAAGCAGCACCACAGACCGGATCAGACGGTTCAGGATATGCGCTGGCGAAAGAACTTGGACACAGTCTTGTTCCGGTACTTCCGGCACTGGTACAGTTGAAGTGTGGCGGAAAGTTCTTTAAGAATCTTGCGGGAGTTCGTGCGAACGGGAAAGTGTCTCTGTGTGTGAAAGAAACAGGAAATAATGCTTCTTCCAGACAGATGACCTGTCTTGCAGAAGATACGGGAGAACTGCAGCTTACGGCATATGGTATTTCAGGTATCCCTGTCTTTCAGGTAAGTCGATATGCAGCCCGTGCCTTATATGAAAAGAAAGAAGTATTCGCATATCTTGATTTCATGCCGGAGATGTCGAAAGAGGAGTTTTACAGTTTCCTGGAAAACCGGGCAAAGATGCGACCGGAGAAGACGGCAGAAGAGTTCTTTACCGGATTGTTCCATAAGAAGCTTGCTGATCTCTGGATTAAATTTGCAAAAATCCCAAAGACAAAACAGGCAGGGGAATTTACCGAACAGGAACTGCGGCATCTGACCTGGCTGATCAAAGAATTTAAAGTGGCTGTTACGGGAACAAACTCCTTTGATCAGGCGCAGATCTGCTGTGGCGGAGTAGATACAAGAGAAGTAGATGAGGCAACTCTGGAGTCAAAAATTGTTCCGGGGCTGTATTTTTCGGGAGAACTGCTGGATGTAGATGGAATCTGCGGTGGATACAATCTGACCTGGGCATGGAGCAGCGGGTATGTAGCCGGACGGGAAGCAGCTTCAGGCAAAAACTTTTTCTAAAATAAAGAAATTTTAGATTATCATATGAGAAAAACAGGAGAAATTAAATGATCAGAATCAGTCAGTTAAAATTAGCTGTGCCTCATACAGAGGAACAGCTTGAGAAAAAGATAATGAAAGCTTTGCATTTAAAACAGGAAGAACTGATTTCCTGGCAGATCCGGAGACAGTCGCTGGATGCGAGAAAGAAACCGGAGCTTTTTTATGTTTATACAGTAGACGTGGAAGTAAAGAAAGAAGCTTCTATATTAAAGCGTACCAAAGGACAGGCGCAGCAGGTAAATGAAAAACCTTACAAAGCACCGCTTCATGGGGAAGAGGAACTGAAAGGAAGACCGGTTGTCATCGGAAGCGGCCCGGCAGGTCTGTTCTGCGGGTATCTTCTCGCATTGGAAGGATACAACCCTTTGATCATTGAGCGTGGAGCACCGGCACAGGAGCGTAAAAAAGACGTGGAGAAATTCTGGGAGACAGGGGTGTTAGACACTACTTCCAACGTACAGTTCGGAGAAGGCGGCGCCGGAACATTTTCAGACGGAAAGCTGAACACGCTTGTAAAAGACAAGAATGGACGAAACCGATTTGTACTGGAGACATTCGTAAAATTCGGTGCACCGGAAGAGATTCTTTATGCACATAAACCGCATATCGGAACAGATATTCTGATTACAGTTGTGACACGGATGCGTGAGGCAATCCTGGAACTGGGGGGAGAATTCAGATTCCACACGCAGGTGACAGACTTTGTGGCAGAAACACGGGAACTGGAACTTGTGAAGCACGATACAGGAAATAGTAAGGATCTGGAAGAGAAGACTAAAACTGCAGATGAGAAGGAAAAGATCAAAGCAGGGGCAGCAGTATTTGCAATCGGACACAGTGCGCGTGATACGTTTGAGATGCTCTACGGTCATCATCTTTCCATGACTGCGAAATCTTTTGCTGTGGGAGTGCGTGTGGAACATCCGCAGACACTGATCGATCATTCCCAGTATGGAAGAGAACGTGGAAAAGATCTTCCGGCAGCAGCATACAAACTGACAGAGAAACTGGAGAATGGCAGAGGGGTTTATACATTCTGCATGTGTCCGGGAGGATATGTAGTCAATGCTTCTTCGGAAGAAGGCAGACTTGCAGTCAATGGGATGAGTTACAGTGACCGTGCCGGGGAGAATGCCAACAGTGCGGTGATCGCAACGGTAACACCGAAAGATTTCGGCTCCGATCATCCATTGGCGGGAATCGCATTTCAGAGAAAACTGGAAGAGAATGCTTACCAGGCAGGACAGGGAAAGATTCCAGTGCAGAAATTTGGTGATTTCAAGGAGAACCGACTCAGCAGTTCCTTTGGAAATGTAAGACCGAATATGAGAGGAATGTATACGTTTGGAAATGTCAGAGGTATCTTCCCGACAGATATTTCACAGTCATTGGAAGAGGGAATCTGTGCCATGGGCAAAAAGATTCATGGATTTGATGATGAAGATGTTCTTTTATCAGGAGTGGAGAGCAGAACGTCCTCTCCAGTGCGAATTGAACGAAATGAAACATTTACGGCAGATGGTTTCGACTGGATCTATCCTTGCGGTGAAGGCGCAGGATATGCGGGTGGAATCACTTCTGCGGCGATGGACGGGCTGAAAGTTGCTGAGGCGATTATTGTGAAATATCATTCATAACAAAATCGGACCTCTGTATTAGATGCATTGAAAAATGCTCCTGCGCGATGTGTCACATTTGCGGGCACGTTTTCAATATTTCTGTGAATGAACCGGATTTACTAAAAAATGAACAGCAGTTTTGCGATTATGTTCATAATTTTTTAAGGATTCTTCTCTATACACTTTTTTGAAACTGTGCTAAAATTAATCGATGTATTAGTTGCTGTTCACTGTTCACAGTATAGCTGTAAACAGTAACGTATCTCGCTATTTAGAATTGCCTTTGGCGATGGGCGAGATACATTCAAGGCAATACGTGCATTTTCCTGCTAATCAGCGGAGTGATTGACATGGGAGTGAACAGTAACAGGTATTATGTCATCGCAGTAATATAAAAAGATGGAAAATAAGAATCATACAATCAAAGAAATGTATCGTGACGAGCGGCCCTATGAAAAATGCGAACAATATGGTGCGGAACATCTGACAGATGTGGAACTTTTGGCAGTTCTGCTTCGGACTGGAACGAAAGGGGAGAATTCGATCCAGCTGGCACAGAAGATCTTGCATCCGGAGTTTGGACAAGAAGGGATTCTGAATATTCACCACTGGTCTATGCAGCAGCTTTTACAGGTAAAAGGAATCGGCAAAGTCAAAGCCATTCAGATCCTTTGCCTTGCAGAACTTACCAAACGTCTTGCAAAAGCGGAGGCGGCAAGAGGACTTGATTTTTCTTCCCCTGATACAATCGCGCAATATTATATGGAAGATATGCGCCATAAGAAAAAAGAAGTGATGAAACTGTTACTTCTCAATACAAAATCAAGGCTGATTGCTGAAAATGATGTATCGACCGGGACGGTGAACATGGCACTTGTCTCTCCCAGAGAACTTTTTGTGGAAGCATTGCAGAAAAATGCGGTATCGATCATTCTTCTGCACAATCATCCAAGCGGAGATCCGACTCCGAGCAGAGAAGATCTTCAGATCACACAGAGAGTGCGTCAGGCGGGGGATCTGATCGGTGTGGAACTTCTGGATCACATTATTATAGGAGATAACCGCTATATCAGTTTAAGAGAAATCGGTTTTTTCGGGTAAAGTATAGTAAGGGGATGGAAATGGATGGCCAGGAATGTATATGGTCTGGATCTCGGAACATATGAGATCAAAGTGTTTGATAAAAAAAGAGATTTAATATGGCGTGAGAAGAATGTCATCGCCATGAAAGATAAAAAATATGTGTTCTCAACAGGGGATGAGGCGTACGAGATGTATGAAAAGTCACCCGAGAATATTCAGGTTGTATTTCCGATGAAAAATGGTGTGATCGCCCATTTTGATGATATGCAGTATCTGCTTGGTGATCTTCTGCGGGCAGGACGCCCATTTATGCGAGGGGCAGAATATGTGGTCGCTGTTCCGACGGATGTCACGGAAGTAGAGAAGAAAGCATTCTACGATCTGGTTCTTCACTCGGAGGCGAAGGCAAAATCCGTCCGGATCGTGGAGCGTGGAATTGCGGATGCTATGGGACTTGGAATCAATGTAATGGAAGAAAAGGGGGCTCTAATCGCCAACTTTGGCGGTGGGACCACGGAGTTGTCGGTGCTTTCTTACGGCGGAATTGTTATGAATCGTCTGATCAAGATCGGTGGGGAGCATTTTGATACAGCGATTACCGGACTTGTCCGCAGAAATCATGAATTCCTCATCGGTAGACTGACAGCAGAAAGATTAAGACGTCAGTTTGGAGTATTTGATCAGAGTACGAAAACGTCCATGAAAGTTTATGGAAGAGATCTTGTCTCCGGAGTACCTTCTCATACGGAGATCCCGATTGGGCTGGTCCGTGCGGCAATGAAAGAACCGCTGGAAGAGTGTGTCCGTGCGATCCGTTCGATGATCGACCGCACACCGCCGGATGTAAGGCGCATAATCGAGAAAAAAGGAATTTATCTTACCGGGGGAGTGGCAAATCTGAGAGGACTTGCTACATATCTGGAAGAGAGCATCGGGCTTCCGGTGAGAATGCGCAGTGATCCTGAACTTTCAGCAGTGAAGGGACTGCAAAAGATTGTTTTAAACAAAACATTATATAAAAAATTAAGCTATTCTATGTTAGGCGAAGATTACAGGTGGTTAAGATAATATGAAAAAAAAGAAGAATCAGACTTCAATTGTAAACAGATATCTGCTGTTAGGTCTTTCTGTGTTCTGTATTGGCATGATGCTCTTATCTTCCTTTTCAGATAAGGCAGGCGGACCGTTTAAAGTAGTAGCGAATGTGACAGTTATCCCGCTACAGCAGGGAATTAATCAGATCGGTGGCTGGATGGGTGACATGAAAGACAACTTTCAGACACTCAAGCAGGTCAGAGCAGAGAACAAGAAACTGCAGGAACAGGTAGATAACCTGATCACAGAAAACAACAATCTGCAGGAAGACAGATATGAGCTGGAACGTCTGCAGGAACTGTATCAGCTGGATCAGCAGTATGCAGATTATCCGAAAACTGCAGCACATGTAATTGGAAAAGATGCAGGGAACTGGTTCAGTACATTTACGATTGATAAAGGAAGCCAGGACGGGATCGCAATTGACATGAACGTTATGGCGGGAAGCGGACTGGTTGGAATCGTAACGGATGTAGGACCGACCTGGGCAAAGGTGCGTTCGATCATCGATGATTCCAGTAATGTCAGTGCCATGGCACTTTCTACATCTGACCGTTGTGTGGTAAGCGGAGATCTTTCACTGATGAGTGACGGACAGATCCGTTTTGGACAGATGGAAAATAATGATAATGTGGTTTCTGTAGGTGACCAGATTGTTACTTCTTATATTAGTGATAAATATCTGCAGGGAATCCTGGTTGGATATGTCAGCGAAGTGACAGTTGATTCCAATAACCTGACCCGTTCCGGGTATATTACACCGGCAGTTGATTTTAAGAATATTCAGGATGTACTGGTGATTACGACAACCAAGGCGGATCAGACAGGTGAAGATAAGAAAGAATAGGAGTGCGAGTCTATGAAAGCGATGAAAATAAAGCGTGTTGTAGTTACGGCGGTCATTCTGATCGTAGCTTATCTTCTTCAGTGCACGCTCTTTTCCAAACTTCAGCTTGGCGGAATCAAACCGAATCTGATTCTGATCGTCACAGCGGCATTTGGCTTTATGCGCGGACAGCGTGAAGGAATGCTGGTTGGATTTTTCGGTGGACTTATGGTAGACATTCAGTTTGGTGATATCATTGGCTTCTATGCCCTGATCTATCTGGCAGTCGGATTTGTGAACGGCCTGTTTGAACAGCTCTATTTTGATGAGGATATCAAACTTCCGCTGTTCCTGATCGCGGGTAGTGAATTTGTATATGGAATTGTAATCTACTTCCTGATGTTTCTGATGAGAAGTGATTTTAATTTCTTATATTATCTTAATCAGATCATTCTTCCGGAGCTGATTTATACAATCGGAGTAACTTTGATTTTATATCCACTCATTTTGCATATGAACCAAAGACTTGAAATAGAAGAAAAAAGGAGTGAAAGTAAGTTTGTTTAGAGATTTATTCGATCGTATCAAAGAGGCCGGGGCGTCCATGTTACGTTCCAGACTCGCTACACTGATCGTTGTATTCTGTGTGAGCTCCTCAATCCTGATCGGAAGACTTTTCTATCTTCAGATCGTGAAAGGAAGCGATTATCTTGAGAATTATGAGCTCTCCATCAGAAGAACCAGTGCAGTGGCAGGTACAAGAGGAAATATTTATGACAGAAACGGGAATCTTCTGGCATACAACCAGCTGGCTTATTCTGTAACGATCGACCTTACTACGGTAGAAAATTCAATTACTACAGATGACAGAGCAAAGAAGAATGCTGCGATCAATAAGATCCTGGATTCTGTGCTTACAATTGTAGAGAGCCATGATGATTCAGTAATTTCCAGTTTTGGAATTATTCTGGATTCAGCAGGAGAATATCAGTTTACACAGTCCAGTGAGACGCAGAGACTTCGTTTTGTTGCCGATGTATATGGTAAGAAGACAATTGATGAACTTTCCAAGGAACAGCAGAATGAATCAGCAGCAGATATCATCCATTATCTTTGCACAGACAAAACGTATGGATACGGGCTGGATGACAGCAAGCTGGAACCGGAATACCTTCTGAAATTAGTCAATATGCGTTATGCCATGAATCTGAACAGTTTCCAGCAGTATATTGCGACAGTCCTTGCATCCGATGTCAGCGATGAGACTGCTGCGGCGATCATGGAGAACAAAGATACACTGACCGGTGTAGATATTTCAGAGGAATCTATCAGAAAATACGCAGACAGTATGTATTTTGCATCTCTGATCGGATATACCGGACAGATTTCACAGGATGAATATGATGCGCTGGATAAAGAAGATAAAAAGAAATATACGTTGTCTGATATTGTAGGTAAAGCAGGAATCGAGCAGACGATGGACAGCATCCTTCAGGGTAAAAAAGGAGAAACTACAGTTTATGTAGACAGCCTTGGTCGTGTGACGGATACTGTGAGCAAGACAGATCCGGAGGCTGGAAATGATGTTTATCTGACCATTGACAAAGATCTTCAGGCAAGCACTTATAAATTGCTGGAAGAGAAAGTTGCCGGAATTGTGCTGTCAAAACTGCAGAATGTACTGGATTATGATTCATCTAATATCAGTGATTCAAAAGAACTGATCATTCCGGTGGGTGATGCTTATTATAACTTTATCGGAAATGCGATCATTGACTCGGATCATTTCGCGAGCAGTGATGCCAAGACAACAGAAAAAGAAGTGTATCAGGTATTCCAGGCAAAGAAAGTATCTGCTTTGGATGAGATTATGTCGGAACTCAAGGATAAGAATGCGGCAGCCTATGACGATCTTTCAGATGAGATGAAGGCATATATGGATTATGTATGTGATACAGTGCTTACATCGGATACGGGAATCCTGATGTCAGATCAGATTGACAAGAATGACGATACTTATATTTCCTGGGCGAAGGATGAGACAATCAGTCTTTACACGTATCTGAACTATGCGATTTCAAAGAACTGGATCGACACGACGAAGCTGGAAGGCAGCTCTTATTCGAGCTCAGAGGAGATTTATCAGGGAATTCTGACTTATTTGGAAGATTATTTGAATAAAGATAGCGATTTCGACAAACTTCTCTACAAATATCTTATAAAATCAGGTGATGTCACAGGTGGACAGATCTGTGCGATCGTATACGAACAGGGAGTCCTTAAGATGGACGAAGATGCTTACAACGGATTGAGAGATGGTTCTACTCCGGCATTTTCCTGGCTGACAGGAAAGATCTCAAGTCTTGAGATCACACCGGGACAGCTTGCGCTGGAACCGTGTTCAGCAGGTGCTGTTGTAAGTGATCCGAACACAGGAGAGGTATTGGCCTGTGTATCCTATCCGGGATACGACAACAACCGTCTGTCGAATGTGATGGACAGATCTTACTATGTACAGCTGGCAACAGGACTTTCAAGAACGTTCTATAACCGTGCGACACAGGAGAAGACAGCTCCGGGTTCTACTTATAAGATGCTATCTTCTGTAGCAGGGCTGACGGAGGGTGTGATCGACGGAGGAACATACATTCAGTGTACTGGTGTGTTTGACAAGATTACACCAAGTCCGAAGTGCTGGATTTATCCAAGTGCTCATGGAAGCCTGAATGTGGCCGGTGCGATCCAGAATTCCTGTAATGATTTCTTCTATGAAGTCGGTTACAGACTGGGTGAGGATTCAGAAGGAAATTATAACAGTGACACAGGTGTTGAGAAGCTTGCAAAATATGCCAAAATGTTTGGATTTGACCAGATATCCGGTGTTGAGATCCCTGAGTCAGATCCACAGATTTCCGATACAGACTCCGTACGATCTGCAATTGGACAGGGTACCAACAACTATACTGTCAGCCAGATGAACCGTTATGTGGCGGCGGTTGCCAACAAAGGAACCGTTTACAGTCTGTCTCTGATCGACAAGACAACGGATTCCAATGGAAAATTGATCAAAGATTATACTCCGGAAGTGATCAACACAATGGATGAGATCAGTTCCACAACCTGGGATCTGGTACATGAAGGTATGCAGAGAATGGTCAATAATTCCTCTACTTTCTCAGGAATTGACTTCAGCATGGCCGGAAAGACCGGTACTGCCCAGCTGAGTCTGAAACATGCGGATAACGTATTGTTTGTTGGATATGCTCCGGCGGATACACCGGAGATCGCAATCGCAGTTCGTATTGCCAACGGATATAATTCATCTTATGCGGCAGAGATCGGAAGGGACATTTCCAAAGTATACTTCCAGCCGGATAAAGCAGAAGATCTGATCAATGGAGAAGCGGCTGAACTTGGAGCTGCAAGTTCCGGGGATTAATGAAAGATTGGTGATGAAATGTATGGACAGGCTGATAACAATTAAAAGCAACCGGTATGGAGTGGAGCTGAGATTAGACCCTGACGCTCCATTCCAGGAATTATGCGATGCAGCATACACCCGGTTCCGCGAATCGGTAAAGTTTTTCCGGGGAACAGAGCATATGGCGATCTGTTTCTCGGGAAGAGTGCTGACAGATGCGGAAGAAGGAAAAATGATCGATATCATCACAGAGACGACAGGAGTCAAGATCGTGTGTATCATCGATCAGGATGAACAGAAGGAACTTACATACAAAAGCATTGTGGAAGAAACGCTTGCAAATGTACAGAAAAGAGAAGGACAGTTCTATCGCGGGACGCTTGGCAGACGCCAGGTACTTGAATCGGATTCCAGTATTGTAGTTCTGGGAGATGTGGAACTGGGAGCCAGAGTGATTGCAAAGGGAAATATTGTGATCGTCGGCGGACTTTACGGTTCGGCACATGCCGGAGTTCCTTATAACAGAGATGCATATATTGTTGCGCTTTCCATGCAGCCGAAACGTCTCAGTATCGGTGACATTGAAGCGAAACGTCAGTTTGTCTATCAGGAAAGCCTTACCATAAAAGGACCGAAGATCGCTGTGGTGGATGGAATGCATATTTATCTCGATCCACTGCTTGAATAGGAGGAAGAAATAACATGGGTGAAGTAATCGTCATTACATCAGGAAAAGGCGGTGTCGGTAAGACGACAACGACAGCGAATATAGGAATCGGCCTCTCACAGCTTGGCAGAAAAGTGCTGGTGATCGATACGGATCTGGGCCTTAGAAATCTGGATGTGGTACTCGGTCTTGAAAATCGGATCGTATACAATCTGGTGGATGTGATCGAAGGAAAATGCAGAGTCAAACAGGCAGTGATCAAGGACAAGCGTTTTCCGGAGCTGTATCTGCTCCCTTCCGCACAGACCAAGGACAAAACAAGTATTTCACCGGAACAGATGAAGAAACTGGTAGAAGATCTGAAAGATGAGTACGATTACGTACTGCTTGACTGCCCGGCGGGGATCGAACAGGGATTCCAGAATGCCATTGCAGGTGCAGAACGTGCGATCGTAGTTACGACTCCGGAAGTTTCTTCCATCCGGGATGCGGACCGGATCATCGGTCTTCTGGAGCGTGCCGGGATCCGGAGAAATGAACTTCTGATCAACCGTCTCAGAGTGGATATGGTACGCAGGGGTGATATGATGTCGATTGATGATGTAACAGAAATTCTTGCGATCGATCTTCTGGGAGTGATCCCGGATGATGAATATGTTGTCATTGCGACCAATCAGGGAGAACCTGTGGTTGGAGATGAAAGTCTGGCCGGAAAATGTTATGCGAAAGTCTGCCAGAGAATTACAGGAGAAGAGATCCCGATCACTGACTTTAACCGTCAGGAAGGATTCTTTGGAAAACTCTCAAGCCTGTTCCACCGCAATTAGGAGGGCAGCCAATGAGTGTACGTTCTGTTTCCATTGCGAAAGAAAGACTGAAAACACTGCTTGTTTCAGACCGAATGAAATGTACACCCGATCTGGTCGACCGGCTTTCAAACGATCTTTATCATACGGTAGCAAAGTATATCGAGATCCGGCCGGAAGATTTTGAAATTGAAATTACACGTACAGAGATACATATAAATTATGATACAAGAGGAAAAAAGAATTGAAATCCATCTTTACAAACATGAAACAACGTTACAATATAAAAGATTATAAGATCAGCCTTGTGATTTTTGTACTTCTGATTTCCCTGATCGGAATTCTGATGGTACGAAGTGCCAGACCGGATCTGATGAATCGTCAGGTTATGGGTGTGGTTCTGGGAATTCTGGCTATGTTTGTTATCTCGTTGATTGATTATAACTGGATTCTGAATTTATACTGGCCGCTGTATATCCTGAATCTGGTGCTGCTGGTGGCAGTATTACTGTTTGGTACATCGGTAAATGGAGCAAAGCGATGGCTGAACATCGGAGTTCAGTTTCAGCCTTCGGATCTGACCAAGATCCTTATGATCCTGTTCTTTGCAAAATTCCTGATGGAACGGGAACAGAAGATCCGGAATCCAAAGACGATCTTTCAGGCAATTGCACTGATTATTCCTTCACTGGCGTTGATCTATAAACAGCCGAACCTGTCTACAACAATCTGTATTGCGGCACTGTTCTGTGCGCTTCTCTATCTGGGAGGCCTGAGCTACAAGTTGATCGGAACGATTCTGGTGGTGATCGTGCCTACAGTGATCATTCTGCTGGTTGTTGCGGTTCAGCCGAATCAGCCGTTCCTGAAAGGATATCAGCAGAACCGTATCCTTTCCTGGCTGGAACCGGAGAAATATGCAGATGACGGAGCGTATCAGCAGTTGAATTCCGTGAGGGCGATCGGTTCCGGACAGCTGACTGGAAAAGGCTATGATAACGATGCAACAACTTCCCTGAAAAACGGAAATTTCGTGTCAGAACCACAGACAGACTTTATTTTTGCAATTATTGGTGAAGAATTAGGATTTGTGGGTTGTTGTAGCGTGATATTTTTGTTATTATTAATTGTGATAGATTGTATCCTGATTGGCATGAAAGCGAAGGATACAGGAGGGCGGCTGATCTGCGGAGGGGTTGCCTCACTGATAGGAATACAGAGTTTTATTAATATCAGTGTAGCTACGATGATTTTCCCGAACACAGGATTATCTCTCCCATTCGTCAGTTATGGACTGACTTCTGTAGTATGTTTTTACATGGGAATCGGTTTCGTGCTGAATGTAGGCTTACAGCCAGACAAATATCAGTAAAGAGAGGATGACGGTCATGAATATTGGATTAGTAGCGCATGACGCGAAAAAGAAACTGATGCAGAATTTCTGTATCGCATACCGTGGAATACTCAGCAAACATGAGCTTTACGCAACAGAGACCACAGGTATACTCGTAGAGAATGTAACGAATTTAAGCATTCACAAATATCTTCCGGGACATCTTGGAGGAAAACAGCAGCTGGGATCACAGATTGAACATAATATGATAGATTTGCTCATATTTTTCAGAGATCCTCTGACACCACATTCCCATGAACCGGATGTGAATGATATTGTGAAGCTTTGTGATATTTATAATATTCCGATCGCAACGAATATTGCGACGGCGGAAGCATTGATTCTTGCTCTTGACAGAGGAGATCTTGACTGGCGGGAGATGTATAAATAATGGATCGTAAGCGCAGAAGAAAAAGAAGAAGGCGCCGTAATACAGGCAGGGTAAATTATCTTAAGATACTCTGCCTGATTATCGTATGTGGAATCATCGGAGGTGGTGCATGGTATCTTGCGGAGAACACCGGAGATCCGATTGCCAGATACGAAGCGGCTCAGTATAATACGAATATTTATCAGGGTAAACTGTTTGCCGACAGCCTGTGTGTGGCTTCGGAAGAAGTATCTCTGGACGGGTTTGATACCGAAGGGAATACGCTGAATGCAGCGGGATTATTTAATCTAAAGGACCAGAAAGTAGTCTGCGGATATAATCTGTATGAAAAGGTATATCCGGCAAGTACGACCAAACTTATGACAGCGTATCTTGCACTGAAATACGGAAATCCTGAGGATGTTGTGACACTGAATGAGGATGTGGAGAATTTTGCGGCCGATGAAGTGACCTGTGGACTGAAATCCGGGGATCAGGTGACACTGCAGGATCTCCTGTGCGGACTTTTGCTGAAATCAGGAAATGACTGTGGGGTAGCAATCGCAGACCACATTTCCGGCAGTGTGGCTACATTTGCGGAACTGATGAATCAGGAGGCAAAGAAGCTGGGAGCAACCGGCACACACTTTGTAAATCCGCATGGTCTGCATGATGATGATCATTACACAACAGCATATGATCTTTATCTGATCTTCAATGCCTGCATCCAGGATCAGAGATTCATGGATATTATTTCTATGGATTCTTATACGATGACTCTCACAGGAGAAGATGGAACACAGAGAACTGAGGAAGTACTTCCGACGAACTACTATTCCCTGAATGAGATTCAGGCACCTGAAGGAATCAAAATTTTCGGTGGAAAAACCGGAACAACAGATGAAGCAGGATGCTGTGTGATCCTGTACAGCGAGAATATGGAGGAGAACCCATATATTTCCGTGATTATGGGGGCTGAGACAAAGAATAGCCTGTATCAGCAGATGAACCAGTTGCTGGAGAATGGTGAAAAATAAAAGTTATGCTATAAGAGTTATGGCTTAAAAGCCAGGGCAGAGAATGAACAGATTATAAATGGTCACTGTTGATTCTTTGCCCTGGCTTTTTAAGTATGAACAGTCTATTCAGACATTCCACGGATTCTTCCAAACAGACTGATCAGATACAGTCCACACAGGCCGACAAGCGTATAGACGATTCTGGAAAGCCAGCTCATATTGCCGAACAGGAAGGCAACGAGATCGAATTTAAAGATTCCGATCAGGAGCCAGTTTACAGCACCGATGATCACAAGTGTCAGTGAAGTGTTATCGAACCATTTCATGTTAGTTCCTCCTTTTTGCGCTGTCATTTGCAGCAAGCAGCTGTATATAACAACAAATTTATAATGTTACTGTTCACAGGTGCCCTGTAAACAGTAACACTTTATAACATCTATGAATCTTATTATTTCCTTAAAGACTGGAAATATACACAAAAAAATGATATACTAAATTAGTTATGAAAGTATTGTTGCAAACAGCGGCAATTCACAAACAAGCCTATGAAAACAGAGGAGGTATGTGCTGATTTGGCAAAGAATAAAAAGAATTCAAAATCAGTCAGCATGAGGAAATATAAGAACAGACAGGAGTTCAATATCGGAATCTTTCTGTTTCTGATCGTGCTGATTTACCTGATTGTGACTGTGATTTTATATATGACGAGTGATACCATCTCCGTCTATGAAGTCCGTGAGGGAAGTATTGTGAAAGATAATTCCTATACAGGGCTGATTTTGAGGGAAGAGACAGAAGTGGATGCGGATGCATCCGGATATATCAGTTTTTATCCGAATGAAAACAGTAAAGTAAGAAATGGATCCAATATCTACGCGCTTACATCAAAAGTGCTGGACACGACAGTAACTTCTGATAATTCATCAGAGGATGCATCTTCTGATACAACTTCAGCAAATACAGAGTTGAATCAGGAAGTGCAGTCAGGAATTACGCTTCAGATCCAGAATTTCAATAACAATTATAAAGCAACAGATTTTTCATCTGTCTATTCTCTCCGCAACGAGGTGAATTCTTATTTGCAGGCAACTTATAGTAAGACACGGACAGAGCATCTGGATGCAGTAATTGAAGCCAGTGGTCAGAAAGCGGAGATTTATGAGGCGGCACAGGATGGAATCTTTACACAGAGCGTGGACGGATATGAGAATGTCACAAAGGATACATTTACAAAAGAAATGTTCGATAAGACGAATTATCAGAAAAAAGAGCTGAAAGACCAGACAAAAGTTTCAACCGGAGATCCGGTATACCGCATGATCACAAGTGAGAATTGGTCCGTAATTATTCCACTGGAGGATGAAACTGCAAAATTATTGAAGCAGAATGAAACAACAAGCGTGCAGGTACGGATCGACAAAGATAGCGAAAAGATGTGGGCAGATTTCTCTCTGATCCAGAAAGACGGTGCGTATTATGGATGTCTTGACTTTGATAATTCTATGGTCCGCTATGCATCTGAACGTTATCTGAATGTAGAACTGATCCTGGAAGACCAGACTGGACTGAAGATTCCAAAATCTGCAGTCGTGGAAGAAGATTTTTATGTATTCCCGCAGGAATATCTCACGACCGGAGGAAACAGCACTTCCCAGGGAGTTATGATTCAGGACAGAAAAGGAAACGCTTCTTTCCAGGCACTGGATATCTACAATACATCGGATGACGGCATGGTTTATGTAAGTAAAGATCAACTGAAAAATGGATACATTATTGCGATGCCGGATTCCACAGAGACATATAAGATCGGTGATACGAAAAAACTGAAAGGTGTATACAATATTAATAAAGGATACGCAGTGTTTAAAAAGATAACGATCCTGTGTGAAAATGATGAGTATTATGTGGTACAGGAAGGCGAGTCTTATGGTCTGTATAATTACGATCATATCGCACAGAACGGAAAAGGAATCAGTTCAGATGAGGTAGTATTCCAGTAGCAGTTAAATATATAAGGAGGCTGAATAACCATGTTAAAAGAACAATTGCAGGAAGTAGAGGCAAAGATACAGGCTGCCTGTGACAGAGCAGGAAGAAAGAGGGAAGATGTAACACTGATCGCGGTCAGCAAGACCAAACCGGTAGAGATGCTTCAGGAGGCATATGACCTTGGAGTACGTGTATTCGGTGAGAATAAGGTACAGGAACTTACAGCAAAATATGAGGTTCTTCCAAAGGATATCCACTGGCATCTGATCGGACATCTGCAGACGAATAAAGTAAAGTATATCATTGATAAAGCGGAGTTGATTCATTCTGTAGATTCTTTAAAACTTGCTGAGACGATTGAAAAAGAAGCTGCAAAACATGATCTGATCGCAGACATTCTCGTGGAGGTGAATGTGGCAGAGGAAGAAAGTAAGTTTGGATTGAAGATGGAGGAAGTGATTCCATTTGTAGAAAATGTATCCAAAATGTCTCATATCAGGGTCCGCGGACTGATGACAATCGCTCCGTTTGTTGAAAATCCGGAGGAGAATAGAAAAATTTTCGCAGATTTACACAAATTATATGTTGACATTAAGGATAAAAACATTGATAATGGTACTGCGAGCATACTTTCGATGGGGATGACCAATGATTACGAAGTTGCAATTGAAGAGGGAGCAACTATGGTACGCATCGGTACCGGAATCTTTGGTGCCAGAAACTATGCAATATAAAACAATGAAAATGAATGTGCTTTTATAATATACAAATTACATAAAGGCACGGGATAGGAGTGTAAAAAATGGGTGTGTTTGATAAATTTCTGGACATCATGAAATTAAACGATGATGAATATGATGATGACGAATTTTATGATGATGACGAGTTTTATGATGAAGGTGGATTTGATGAGAAGCCGCGTCATTCTCTGTTCGGAAAAAAGAACAACGGAAATAATAAAGAAGAATACAATGATTTCGATATGAAAGAGGACAAGGAGTTCCAGCCTGCAAGCAGCAAGGTAACACCAATGCGTCCTACTGCAAAACGTGGTGGAAACATGGAAGTTTGTGTAGTAAAACCAACTTCTGTAGATGACTCCAGAGAGATTACAGAGACTCTTCTTGCAGGTCGTACAGTGATTCTGAACCTGGAAGGAATGGATCTCGAGATCGCGCAGAGAATTATTGACTTTATTTCTGGTGCTGCTTTTGCTATCAGCGGAAATCTTCAGAAGATTTCTAACTATATTTTCCTTGTAACACCGACAAATGTTGACATTTCAGGTGACCTTCAGGATCTTTTAGGCGGATCTATGGAGACTCCGAGTGTACGTGGAAGATACTAGGATTTTAGACCGTTATGTTAAAAGACAGCAGTATGGAAAAAGATAGAAAGCTTCTGGAACATCGTTTTATTGAACTGTCCAGAATTGCTTATCAGCGTGAGATTATTACATATACGGATTTCCTGAATCTAAATGAACAGAATATCTTACATACTTTGCCAAAAGACAGTTTCTATGCACTATATCGGTCTTTTGGCGGGTATGATACTGCAGAGCGTCAGATGATCGCATTTATCCCTGAGGCTCTTTCTTTGCGTTATGGAGAAAAAATGACTCCTTATGAGATCGAGTATCCGTTTGAAGCGGTGAAGATCGCTCCGCGGAACGCAAAATTTGCAGAGACACTGAGCCATCGGGATTATCTTGGAGCAATTTTAAATCTTGGGATCGAGCGTTCTAAAACAGGTGATATTCTGATGGATGAGAAAGAGGCACTTCTGTTTGTTCACAAAAGCATGGTTCCATTACTGATGGAAGAACTGACCAGAGTTCGTCATACATTTGTTGACTGTAAAGCGGTTGATCTTCAGGAAATTAATTATGAACCCAAATATGATCTGATTCGGGGAACCGTCTCTTCAGTGCGTCTGGACAGTTTACTGCCGCTGGCATTTTCTTCTTCGCGCAGCAAACTTTCCGGTCTGATTGAGGGCGCAAAAGTGTTTGTAAATGGAAAACTGATCACGAGCAACGGATATCAGGTGAAAGATGGAGATATTATTTCTGTCCGTGGAATGGGAAAATTCCGTTTTTCCGGAGCAGGCGGAAAGACGAAGAAAAACAGAATTTCTGTTGAGATCCAGAAGTATGTGTGATGGTTATGCACATATATTAATATTTTGTATTTTAAGTTTTAAGAATAAGAAAAAAAAGAAGAAAGGAAAAGATCCATCTCAATTGCAGTGAATTTAGAAGTAAAGATGGATATGAGAATATAGCCGATGGAAACAACGCAGAAACAAAAGAATTTGAGCTATCTGCTTGGAGTTGCCGGATTTGTGATCGGACTGATTCTGGATCAGTTCAGTAAATATCTTGCGGCAACAGATCTGAAGCAGAGTGGGCCAAATGTGTTGATCAACGGGGTGTTTCAGCTCCGCTATCTGGAAAACAGAGGTGCAGCCTTTGGAATTATGCAGAATAAGCAGTATTTTTTTGTGATTGGCGCAGTGATTGTGCTTGCAGTAATCGCATTCTTTTATACCAGAATGCCTTTTACAAAGCGTTATCAGCCACTGAGAATCTGTGCGGTTCTTCTGTGCGCCGGTGCTGTGGGAAATATGATCGATCGAATCAGACTGGATTATGTGATTGATTTCTTTTATTTCAATTTGATCGATTTCCCGATTTTTAATGTGGCTGACTGCTATGTAGTCGTTGCATGTATTGCATTCGTGCTTTTGATTCTATTTTATTACAAAGAAGATTCAGATTTTGATTTTCTGAGTCTGAAAAAATCACAGAAATAAAATTTTATATTCCCCATGTGAATCACAATCGGACTTGGATATTGTAAGAATTCACATGGGGAAATTTATAGGGAAAGCAATTATCAAAAACATATATCACAAACAAATTTATCACAAATATATGAGGAAAAATTATGGAAAAACTGCAGCTTACAGCGGAAAAATCAGGAGAAAGAATTGATAAATTCCTGGGAGGAACTCTGGAAGGACTTTCCAGATCTTATATTCAAAAGCTTTTGAAAGAAGGAAATATTACCGTGGATTCAAAAGCTGTAAAGGCAAATTATAAATTAAGTGAAGGGGATCAGATCGAGGTGTTGATTCCGGATCCGGAGATACTGGATGTGCTTCCGGAGGATATTCCGCTTGATATTCTTTATGAGGATGATGATATCCTGATTGTAAATAAACCCAAGGGAATGGTTGTGCATCCGGCACCGGGACATCCAAACCATACACTTGTCAATGCAGTGATGTATCACTGTGGAGCAAATCTGTCTGGGATTAACGGTGTGATCCGCCCGGGAATTGTACACCGGATCGATCAGAATACAACGGGATCACTTCTTGTCTGCAAGAATGATCATGCGCACCAGATTCTTGCAGAACAATTAAAAGAGCATTCGATTACAAGAAGATACCATGCCATCGTTCATGGCAATTTAAAGGCCGATACAGGCACTGTAAATGCAAGTATAGGCAGACATCCGACCGACCGCAAGAAAATGAGTACAAAGGCATCTAACGGCCGTCATGCGGTGACGCACTATAAGGTGCTTGAACGTTTTGGAAATTATACTTATATTGAGTGTGAGCTGGAAACCGGACGTACTCATCAGATTCGTGTGCATATGGCAAGTATTGGGCATCCGATTCTCGGGGATGATGTATATGGACCGGCAAAGTGCCCGTTCCATCTGGAAGGACAGACACTTCACGCAAAAGTCCTTGGAATTGTACATCCGACGACAGGTGAATATATGGAATTTGATGCGCCTCTGCCGGAGTATTTTGTGGAGCTTCTTGAAAAATTGAGAAAAATGGCGTCAAATTAAATGGCGAGATACGTTACTGTTTGCAGCTATGCTGTGAACAGTAACCCGTTATGGCTCTTTTTATAGTACAATTCAAATTAAGGATTGTAATGTATACAGAATTTGGTTATAATAGTTATAGAAAGAAGCAAATTTGCGATCTGTTTTTATGCAAATTTACATAATACTTTATTTATTACTTGCATGAAGGAGCGTGGACTTTATGAAAACAAATACAATTATTACCATTGGAAGACAGTATGGAAGTGCAGGACGTGAAATCGGATATAAAGTAGCAGATGCATTTGGAATCAAGCTTTATGATAAAGAGATGCTTGCACGTGCAGCAAAAGAAAGTGGTATCTGTGAAGAAATCTTTGAAACACATGATGAGAAACCAACGAACAGTTTTCTGTATTCTCTTGTAATGGATACATATTCTATGGGATATTCAGGCAACACATACACAGATATGCCGATCAATCACAAGGTTTTTCTTGCACAGTTTGACGCGATCAAGAAGATTGCAGATGAAGGACCATGTGTTCTCGTTGGAAGATGTGCAGATTATGCTTTGGAAGCTTATCCGAATCTTGTAAGTGTATTTATCAGCGCAAATCTGAATGATCGTATCCGCAGAGTTGCACGTACTTATGATCTAACAGATGCAAAAGCAAAAGATATGATCGTAAGAGCAGATAAGAAGCGTGCAAGCTATTACAATTATTATACGAACAAAAAATGGGGAGATGCCGCAAGCTATGAATTGTGTCTGAACAGTTCAGAACTTGGCGTAGAAGGTACTGCAAAGGCAATTGAGCAGTATATTCTCATGAAAGAAAGCATTGCTAAAGAAGACCGTAAGATCTGAGGTAATTGTTTTAGATGAAAGCTCATAAACTCTATTTTTAATATGTTTCTGTAGAGAATATATTATAATAGAGTTTATGAGCTTTTCGCAATTTAAACTTCACGCAATTTTACTGCAGTAGCAGCCTGTCTGCGGCGATTCTCATCAATAGCAGCATAGTGTTTCTTTGTGGTGTTAACATCTTTATGTCCAAGTACGTCTGCAACGAGATAAATATCGCCTGTTTCACGATAAAGGGAAGTACCATAAGTGCTTCGCAGTTTATGAGGCGTAATTTTCTTGTTTGGAGTGACTTCACGGGCATATTTTTTCACCATATTTTCAATTGCCTGAACGCCCATACGCTTTCTCTGGGTAGATAAAAACAGTGCGTTTTCATGACCGGAGAGCGGTACTGTATTCTTTCTTGTCGTATAAATATACGTTTTCAGTGCATTTGCGACCTCTTCACCGAAATATACAACCATTTCATTTCCACCTTTTCGGGTGACGTGGATCCCATTATTTTTAAAATCCACATCATTCAGATCCAGACCGACACATTCGGAGACACGGATTCCGGTTCCAAGCAGAAGAGTAAGGATGGCAAGATCACGGTTTTTCGTCTTTTCATAATAAGCCAGGCGCTGTCCGGTAAGGTTATCACCGCCGTGGTCTACATAGTCCAGAAGCATGGCAATTTCATCTGTATCCAGGCGGATAATTGCTTTATCGTGAAGCTTCGGCATATCTACGAACAGAGTCGGGTTCTTTGAAATATACTGATGTTTAAAATAATATGCATAAAAGCTTCGAAGCGCCGACATTTTTCTTGAAAGACCTTTTTCTGTATTGGTAATTTGTTTTGAGTCCTCATTTTTATAAACTTTCAAATATTCCAGATATTCCTCAATATCAACAGGGTCCAGTTTCTCAAGATCATCAACTTTAAACTGATCAATGGTATAATGCTTGTATACAGGATTTGTTTCCATTAAAAAATGAAAAAATATACGGATATCATACGCATAGGAAATTCGCGTTTTAGAACTTGTAGTTGGTTCTACAGCACGAAAATAATCTTTGGCAAACGGAGGCAGCGTTTTTAAGATTTCTCTGAGTCGTAAGGTATTATCAATATAATTTTGCGTATGATAAGTTGAATTCGAACTTTGTGGGGATACAAAATCAGGAGTTAAATCCTGATCCGATGCAAGCTCTGCAGAACGTTTATTTAGATCTGCAGTTTGAGTGATATTTGATGTAAGATCCATAATTAAAAATCCTTTCTTTATGATGTAAGTAAGTGTGCAAATAGTAAGTTATTAAAAGCAGTTATTTTCTTGAATATTGAATGAATGCAAATCCATGGATAATGGAATGATTTTAAGTAAATTATAGCAGTTCCTGGATCTTTTGTCTATATCTATTGGAAAAATCGGTATTTGTCGTATAGATTGAACTGCATGGATAAGAACCCGAAGGACAACTGCTGTTGCAAAAAACAACATTTTGAGGGAATGTCTTTCGGGTTCTGGAGTATATATCAATACAAAGGTGTAATTGATATTAAATTTGTTTAATTGTCATATTCAACTTCAACGATCAGCATTCGTCCGGCCTGAATCTCATCTGAATCAAGTCCGTTGATCTCTTTGAGTACTTTAATATACTCAGCCACAGAACTATATTCAGAAGTTATGGTATCTTTGGCTATATCCCATAAAGTATCTCCACGCTGGATTTCAATGCTTTTATAATATTTATGGTTGGATGTATTATCAATCTGTTCTGTTGCTGTACGTGTATTTTCCTGTGCCGATACGTGGGATACACTGAATGACATAAAGATACTTAAAATCATGATCAGGCAGATTGTCGCTATAAATAAAGCATTTCCTGCAAACTGATTTTTACATTGTGCTGTTTGATTTCTTCTTGTTCTTTTTGTTCTTTTCATAATGTTACCCCTCCATAAAATTTAAATTTGAATTCAGCAAATCAGAGTATGATTGAAAATATTTCCACAATCGACATATCCCATTCTGAGGCTGCATATTTTTGCGAAAAGTCATTTAAACAGATTCCAGAACAGAATCCTTTGCTACTCTTCTACTTTACAAAGCTATTTATGTACTACTCTCTTCTGCTGATATTAAAAAGAACATATGTTCTTTAATACTGTATCAGTATCATAACACTCGAACACATGTTTGTCAACAATGAATCGAACGTATTTTCGCAACAAAGGTTTGCTTTTTTATGGGTGCTGTGTTAAGATAAATTTATATAGAAAGTCACAAGACCGGAGGGGTGTTTACATATGGCAAAAGGAAATATTACTCAGAAACAGGAAGAGATTCTTCAATATATTAAAGAACAGATTTTACAGAGAGGTTTTCCACCGGCTGTCAGAGAAATTTGTGAGGCGGTGAATTTAAAGTCTACTTCTTCTGTTCATTCTCATCTTGAAACGCTTGAGAAGAACGGTTATATCCGCAGAGACCCTACGAAGCCACGTGCAATTGAGATTTTAGATGATGATTTTAATCTGGTGCGCAGAGAGATGGTAAATGTTCCGATTGTCGGTCGTGTAGCTGCAGGAGAACCACTTCTGGCAGAACAGAATATTGAAGATTATTTTCCGTTCCCGGTCGAATATGTTTCTAACAAAGAACTGTTCATCTTACAGGTAAAAGGTGAAAGTATGGTCAATGCAGGAATTCTGGACGGTGATTATGTACTTGTTGAACAGACTCCTTCTGCTGAGAATGGAGATAAAGTTGTAGCTCTGATCGAGGATGGCGCTACAGTTAAGACATTTTACAGAGAAGAAGGAATCATTCGTCTGCAGCCGGAAAATGATTTCATGGATCCGATTATTGTACAAGACGTTACGATTCTGGGACGTGTAATTGGTGTAATGCGATTTTTCAAATAAATAAAAATATAGCAAACGGGAGATACACAGAATGAAACATCTGCGTATCTCCCGTTCTTTCTCCAGAATATCTTTTATCCTTTCGCAAACATGATTTTTCTGTTTTTCGTAAAAATCGTTATCCTCTGTTTTAAGCAATATTTGCTTGTTTCAGACGATTAGTAGTCTAAATAAAATCTGAATTTTATTTAGATTTTGTTGCTATGAAGTGTGAAAGCACTATTATTGTTGTCTTATTCTCATTCAGCCCCTATACTATATATACAGCCTACCGCCATAGGTGAGTATTTAGAAAGGAGCTTTGAGAATATGGATAACAAAGATTTTCACTCTATCATACGTAATGCTTTGACAAATTATCTTTTTGAGCTAAATCAAAGCTGTTACGAACAACCAGAATGCAAAAAAGCCACATCAAAATGTGTTGACTATTTAGACTCAAATTTAATAGATGAACAATGGCTATTAAATAATCACCTGGTTGTATATTCTGCTTGTTGTTGTTATCATAAATCGTTGGATTCCTCGATTAAAGAGGCTCATGTTTCATCTGATGAAGAATCTCTTGCTAAACTTCGTAAAGAACGAGAAGTCATAATTCGCCTAAAGATGTTTTATAAGAACCATCATTTAGATTTTAACAACCCATTGCTTTAACAATATCATCGTCTTTTAGCTCAACACCGACTCTTATTTTTTCGATAAGATCTCGCTGCCAATCTTCTAGTTCGTCCACTCTCCATTCACTGATCTCTTGTGCAACGAAGCAGCGTTCCCTATCCCATATACTTTCTTGCTTATCCTTGTCTGTATATGGGATAGATCTGTAATATGTTTTCTCACTAAATTCATACTTTACATTGAAATATAGATATCGGAAATATTCTGTGTAATGTATTTCTTTTGGAATTTCTGCACCATAATATTTGCCGTTTACTTCTTTGTAATGATATAGCTTCTGTTCAGAAAGCCGTATGTCAAATAACTCTTCGATTGTTTTATCTTTGTCTTCCGGGTGTTCTTTAAAGTGCTTTTCCTGCCACTCATTAAATAGATCAAAAGTATATGGTTGTTCGAATAGTCTTGATGTTTCTTTGCCACATATTTTTTCGCCAAAGAAATCTGCGCCACTTCTAAAACGCTCTATAATCCTTTTGTCCCTATTTGTTAAGGGCTTATTCTCCTGTATTTGTTGCTTGAATCTATGTGCCATAGACAGTTTAAGAACCCACTTTGTATATTCTGTATGTTCTTCTTCTGTCCATTCCGATTCAGGCTTTTTGAATTTTAGGACATCCGGTTTAAAATTTTTCATAATATATCCGGCATAGTCTGCGACCGGAATTGTTTTAGGTATTTCGTTATTTATAATTATATTTCCTCCACATCTTCTTTTTCCCTGATATTTCCAAATGGTAGTTATTGGTCACAAGGGATTGTTCCCCACTTGAATGAAAATTTCACATCTTCTAAAGTAGGGTTTTTCTTTATTTTTACGAGATTTTTTAGGTATTCATTTAATTCTTTTTTGTTTTTTAGGTAGATTTTAGCTTTAAATTTTTTCATTTTGCCTCCATTAAAAAAGCGTATCACCGGTTTTGCCAGTAATACGCTTCGTTTTGTTGGTTGGTTTGCTACAGAATAATTGTTTTTACAAATTATAGAAAAATGCTAGTTACTTCTGTACATCTTTATCCTTTCGCAAACATGATTTTTCTGTTTTTCGTAAAAATCGTTATCCTCTGTTTTAAGCAATATTTGCTTGTTTCAGACGATTAGTAGTCTAAATAAAATTCAGATTTTATTTAGATTTTGTTGCTATGAAGTGTGAAAGCACTATTATTGTTGTCTTATTCTCATTCAGCCCCTATACTATATATACAGCCTACCGCCATAGGTGAGTATTTAGAAAGGAGCTTTGAGAATATGGATAAGTTTGTCAAAATTCTTGCAAAAGATGAACCTTATATTACTCCGGATTGTCCTAATTGTAATAATGCGTTAAAAATTAAGACAGAAGATTTTTTCGGTGCTAGCGACAACTATGAAACAATTTGTCCCCACTGCAAGGGGAAAGTCACATTTTCCGGCATAAAGAAACAGCTTGACCAGTTAAAGAGACAGTTTGAAAATCTCGGAATAACATGGTAGTTATTGGTCACAAAGGATTGTTCCCCACTTGAATGAAAATTTCACATCTTCTAAAGTAGGGTTTTTCTTTATTTTTACGAGATTTTTTAGGTATTCATTTAATTCTTTTTTGTTTTTTAGGTAGATTTTAGCTTTAAATTTTTTCATTTTGCCTCCATTAAAAAAGCGTATCACCGGTTTTGCCAGTAATACGCTTCGTTTTGTTGGTTGGTTTGCTACAGAATAATTGTTTTTACAAATTATAGAAAAATGCTAGTTACTTCTGTACATCTTTTGTTTACAGCTCGTCAATCTCCACATTTTTTCCATCTTTCCAGATTCTTTCCAGATCATAGAACAGACGGTTTTCTTTATCAAATACATGAACGATGATATCACCGAAATCAAGCAGCACCCATTTACCGGAAGCCTGTCCTTCACGCTGTTTTAATGGATATCCAGCCTTATGAAGCTGCTCTTCTACGTTGTCTACAAGAGCGTTTACCTGGCTGTCGCTGTTTCCGTTTGCAATCAGAAAATAATCTGCAAGAACAGAAACGCCTGCAATATCGATAATCTTAATGTCTTCACCTTTTTTATCGCTGAGGGCATCGTACGCAATACGTGCCATTTCTTTTGCCTGATTCATAGTCTTAGTCTCCTTATTATTTTAGGTAATATTGATATACTTTCAATCAATATTTACGGATAAGTACTGTTTATTGGTTGATGTTTGCAGCTATACTACAAACAGTATTGTATATTGATATAAGCATTTGCATACATAACAATAAAAATACAACGTTATTAGTGAATTTATACACAATTAATGCTTACTTGCCAGCATAAAATTTATAAGTTTCAATACTCATCGGATCCACTGGTTTTCCAGAAGCCTGCAGATACTCGACTGTATTTTTAGAGCAGAGACAGATTGCCTGATCAATGTCCTGAAATACAAGATCACGAATCTCTGTCAGACCAGGGATCATCTTTCTGTTTGGTTCAATATAATCTGCAATATAAACGATTTTCTCCAACATTGTCATATCCGAATGGCCGGTTGTATGCCAGAGAATCGCATCCAGTACTCTTCTGTCCTGAATTCCGTAGTTGTGTTCTGCCAGATAAGCACCAAGTTTTGCATGGACCAGTGCCGGCATCTGAAGCTCGGATTCGGTCAGTTGAATGCCTTTTTTCTCACAAAGGGCAATCTGTTCCTCAGAAGAACAATATTTACCACAATCGTGCAACAGACCGGCTGTCAGTGCTGCCTGCAGATCTTCCTGATAACGCATGGCAAGAGATGCCGAAGTGTACATCACACCGATCGTGTGTTCGTAACGGTCTTTCTTCAGCTTTTTAGAAAGAGCTTTTTTAATTTCCAATAAATCATCAGTCATTGTATACTATTCCTTTTGTATAATTTCTGATCACGGATATATTCAGCAACGGCATCCGGAACCATATAACGAACCGTCAGATCCTTTGCAGCACGCTCACGGATCGTTGTAGAAGAAATCTCTACCAGAGGAGCGCGTAAAAGCTCGATATCGGCTCCGTAATGCTCCTGCAGGTAATGAATCTGTCCTTTCATATCTGCAACATCTTTGTCATCTCTCATTGCAGCAAGAATCGTACAGGTTGTAAAGATTTCTCTGAAATACCGCCACTCTTCGATTGAGAAAAGTGAGTCTGCACCGAGAATGAAATAAAATTCATGTTCCGGATATAATTTGTTAAATTCCTGCATCGTCTGATAGGTGTAGGAATGTTTCTTAATATCTGCCTCGAAAAGATTCAGATGGAAATAAGGAATCTTTTCGATTGCAAGACGGATCATTTCAATTCTGTGCTGTAATGCCTCTTCTGTGACGGCAGCTTCTTTATGCGGTGGATTCCCGTTTGGAAGAAACCAGATCTCATCCAGACCGAAATCTTCATAGGCAAATTCTCCGAGAAGAAGATGTCCGATGTGGATCGGTTCAAAAGTGCCGCCCATAATTCCGATTTTCATATGATACTCCTGTTGTTACAAGTCACTGTTATATCACCCACATTGCTAATAAAATGATTCAGTGAACTGTAACGTTCTGTACATTATTTAGGAAGAACAATCTTCTTCTTGTCGTCTTTTCCTTCTTTATACAGAGTGATCTTTTTACCGATTACCTGTACCACTTCTGACTGTGTTCTCTCAGCCAGTGTATTGGCGATTTCACGCGGATCATCCATACAGTTCTTAAGGACACTGATCTTGATCAGTTCACGGGCTTCCAGAGCCTCTGCAATGGCCTGTGTCAGTCCAGGATTCATACTTGCCTTACCAACCTGGAAAATCGGATCCATTGTCATTGCAAGACCTTTTAAATAAGCTCTCTGTTTAGGTGTCATAATTTTTCTCCTTCTGTTTTGTGAAATATCAGAGCCAGAAGTTCAGGTTTTAATGCAGGAATGCCGCTTCTGACTCTCTTTATTCTATTTATTTATAGTAATCGAACTGAAGACCATACATTTTTACTGTATCGCCTTCTTCAATTCCGGCATTTTCAAGATCTGCAAGGATACCAGTATCTTTTAAGAACTTCTGGAAGAATGCAAATCCCTTCTCGGAATCGAG
Source organism: uncultured Mediterraneibacter sp. (assembly GCF_934309415.1). GTDB lineage: Bacteria > Bacillota > Clostridia > Lachnospirales > Lachnospiraceae > Mediterraneibacter. The sequence goes on along the minus strand of NZ_CAKRDI010000001.1, from coordinate 182,527 downwards.
GTTTGTATATCCAAGCATCTTCTCAATCTTCGGACCTTCTACTACATACATTCCGTCTTCTTTTACAACTGTGTATGGAAGATCTTCGTAGATCAGCTCGTCTTCCGGGAAGAACTCCTGTGCAAAAGTAACCGGTGCAGTATCCATTGTATCCAGCTGTCTGCTTACATAATACAGAAGCTCAGAGATGCCCTTTCCTGTTGCTCCTGAGATCGGGAATACTTTGATTCCCTTTGGCTCGAATTCGTCTTTCAGGCGCTGTACCGGGTCATCTTCCGGATCATAGATCAGGTCTGTCTTATTCGCTGCAATAACCTGTGGACGCTGTGCGATTTCCGGGTTATAAGCTTCCAGCTCTGCATTGATCTTATGAATGTCATCAACCGGATCTCTTCCTTCTGTTCCGGCAGCATCTACTACGTGGATCATAAGTTTTGTACGCTCGATATGGCGCAGGAACTCATGACCGAGACCAACACCTTCAGAGGCACCTTCGATCAGTCCCGGGATATCTGCCATAACAAATCCTTTGGCACCTTCCAGATCAACCACGCCGAGGTTCGGGTTCAGTGTGGTGAAATGGTAGTTTGCAATCTTAGGTTCGGCATTTGTGACTCTGGAAAGAAGTGTAGATTTTCCTACATTCGGGAATCCGATGAGTCCAACGTCAGCGATTACTTTTAATTCCAGATTCACTTCCAGCTCTCTTGCCGGCTGACCAGGCTGTGCGTATTTTGGAACCTGCATTGTGGAGGTTGCGAAATGCTGATTTCCAAGTCCGCCTTTTCCACCTTTTAATACAACCTGTCTGCGGTTTTCACCGGACATATCTGCGATGACTTTCCCTGTGGAAGACTCTTTGATAACGGTTCCTTCCGGTACACGAAGCACCAGATCTTTTCCGTCTTTTCCGTGGCATCTGCGCTTTCCGCCCTGTTCGCCGTCACCGGCTGCATATTTACGTTTATGGCGGTAATCAACCAGAGTGTTCAGACCGTCGTCTACTTCAAAGATCAGGTCTCCTCCTCGTCCGCCATCGCCGCCGTCAGGGCCGCCGTTCGGCACATAGAGTTCTCTTCGGAAACTGCAGTGTCCGTCTCCGCCTTTACCGGAACGGATGAATATCTTAGCTCTGTCTGCAAACATAGTGTTCTCCTTTCAATCGGTTGTTATCTGTGTTATCTTATTTTGCCAGAGTGTGGCAGTTCTATTCTATAGTTTGTTCCAATATAAGACATATGTATAAATGAATTATATTGGAATGAAAAAATTATAAATGTCATAAAAAGCCTCAGACTTGAAATAAGTCTGAGGCTTCATTTGTTGCCATGTGTGCGAGTGAAAAGATTCCATAGGAACTTTCCAGTCAGAACTGATTACTCAGCTACTGGATAGATAGAAACCTGTTTCTTATCTCTTCCTTTTCTTTCAAATCTTACTACACCGTCTACAAGTGCAAACAGAGTGTCATCTCCACCACGTCCTACATTAAGACCTGGATGGATCTTTGTTCCACGCTGTCTGTAAAGGATGTTTCCAGCCTTTACGAACTGTCCGTCAGCTCTCTTTGCGCCTAATCTCTTAGCCTCAGAGTCACGACCGTTCTTTGTAGAACCAACTCCTTTTTTATGAGCAAAAAACTGAAGATTCATTTTCATCATGGTAATTACACCTCCTTGAAAATTATGTCGATATATTTTTCGTATTCATTGCTGTCTTCTATCTCTTCCAGACCAAGAATCATGGAATCCAGCAATAATCCGGCATCATGTGATGGCTTTCCGCTGAAGCGGAATATAATACTTCCGGTATCTTCATCCGATACACAGCTTGTCTTGTCATCCGTGAAACGCTCAATTGAATTCAACGTAGTAATCACAAGAGCTGAAACAGCTGCACAGACAATGTCCTGCCCCTGCTCACTGTAACCGGCATGACCTTCCATATCAAAACCAGCATATTCCTGCCGATCGGTCTTTAAAATGGTTACCTTAATCATCTGATAACAGATTAAGCATTGATCTTTTCGATCTTAACTGCTGTATACTGCTGTCTGTGACCATTCTTTTTATGGTATCCAGATTTTCTCTTATACTTGTAAACGATAACTTTTTTAGCTTTACCGTCTCCGATTACAGAAGCTGTAACAGTTGCACCTTCTACTACCGGGCTACCAACAACCATTTTGTCATTGCTAACTGCAAGAACCTGGTCGAATGTATAAGTCTCTCCAGCCTCTACACCAAGTTTCTCCACTTTAATGATATCGCCTTCAGCTACTTTGTACTGTTTACCACCTGTTGCTATAATTGCGTACATATGGCACCTCCTATTATCATTACTCGCCAACTGTGGTGTCTGTCAGTGATTGACAGAACTTATTATAACCTCGTTGTGCGGCATACTCATATATAATAATGCATGATTTTCCAATTGTCAATAGTTTTCATTAGAATTTTTTAATTTTTTGTAACAGTATTCGATGATGCTTTTTCTGGTGATGATTCCAATGAATTTTTTCTGATCATCTACGACCGGTACAAAGTTCTGATTCATGGCTTTCTGAATCAGATCTTCCATATCTGCATCTGCCTGAACCGCTTTATAATCTGCTTTTCTCGGGAAATCCTGGATAAAGATCGTCTCGGCTTCCTTCAGATTCAGATTGGTATATTTTTTGATTCCCCAGAGAATATCTCCTTCGGTCATTGTGCCGACATACTCTCCTTCTTTATTCAGCATGGGAATGGATGCGTATTTATGATATTCCATGGTTTCCAAAACCTGTCGGAGTGTACTGTAATCGTAAATGTAAGCCACTTCATTTTTCGGTTTCAGAAAGAATAAGATATTCATGTGTTTCTTCCTTTCGAAGGTATTTTTATGAAAATCTTCCGAACAAATAAGAGATTTATAATTACAGCTGTGTTACAACGAAGATCTCATACAGTGCGCGGATCGCGTTCTTGAAGTCATCATGGCGGACACCGACGATGATATTCAGCTCACTGGATCCCTGGTCGATCATCTTAACATTGATGTGTGCATGAGCCAGTGCGGAGAAGATTCTTCCGGCGGTTCCTCTTGTGGATTTCATACCGCGTCCAACGACAGCGATCAATGCAAGGTTGGATTCCAGTTCGATGTGATCCGGCTGAACCAGTTTATGAATCTCGGCAAGAATCTGCTGCTCTTTCTTCTCAAATTCATCTTTGTGTACAAAGATGGTCATTGTATCAATTCCGGATGGCATATGCTCGATAGAAACACCGTTGTCCTCAAATGCCTGAAGTACTTTACGGCAGAATCCAATCTCGGAGTTCATCATTGCTTTTTCAATTGTGATCGCAGCGAATCCGTCTGTTCCGGCGATACCTGTAATTGTGTATTTTGGCTGGCAGCAAGTTGCTTCTACGATCAGAGTACCTTTGTCTTCCGGTGCATTTGTATTTCTGATGTTGATCGGGATACCGGCTTTTCTTACAGGGAAGATGGCATCTTCGTGAAGTACGCTTGCACCCATGTAGGAAAGCTCACGCAGTTCTTTGTATGTAATTGTCTCGATGGATTTGGAATTCTTTACAATTCTCGGGTCAGCAATCAGGAAACCGGATACGTCTGTCCAGTTCTCATACAGATCTGCGCTGATCGCAAGTGCTACAAGAGAACCTGTAACATCAGAACCGCCACGGGAGAATGTGACAACTGTTCCGTCTTCTTTGGCTCCGTAGAATCCAGGTACTACTGCATGCTCTGTCTGTGCAAGACGCTCGGACATAATCTGATATGTAACGTCTGAGTTAAAAGATCCGTCCTCGTTAAAGCGAACAACTTCTGCTGCATCTACAAATTCATATCCAAGGTAAGCAGCCATCACTTTACCGTTTAAGAATTCTCCTCTGGAAGCAGCATAATCTGTTCCGGCTTTTTTCTTGAAATTCTTTGCGATCACTTTGAAATCTTCCTCAAGGGAGAAATCAAGTTCAAGACCGTCGATGATCTCCTGATATCTTGCTTTGATGGCATCCAGTTTCTCATCAAAGTTTTTACCGCTTTCTGCTGTTGCATAGCAGTCATACAGCATATCTGTTACTTTTGTATCTGCTGAAAAACGTTTTCCAGGAGCAGACGGAACAACATAACGTCTGGATTCCTCTGCGCGGATAATGTTACCTACTTTTTTAAACTGTTCAGCACTTGCCAGTGAGCTTCCACCGAACTTAACTACTTTCTTCATTCCTAACTTCCTCCAAAATGTAAAATCTGCATTCTGTTTTAATTATTTTCTTCCAGTTTTACATAAGTTCGATTTTACTGAGAACCATTGTAAAATTTGAAAATCAAAGTTTTAATTGCATTTAGAGCCAGACATTGTCTGAAAAATAAATTCATAAATCACAACTAAAACTATCGGTTCATTATTATACAGCGTTAAAGACAGCTTGTAAATGAAAATAAAGCAAAAAAATTGTGTGAATTTCAATAAAAAAGATAAAAAAATTACAAGTGTATCACAAACCATGCTGAAAATTAAAGCTGTATACACCAGTTTATATAATACAAACGCCATGTTAACCAGAATCATGATCAACATGGCAAAAAATAATCATTTAAAAGATAATCGGTGCGTATTCTGCCCGTGCCGCTTTCTTCAGATCATCCGGTTTCAGACGGATCTGCATACCGATCTTTCCGCCACTGACATAGATATACTCCTGTTTCTGTGCAGACTCGTCAATGACTGTCGGAAACTGTTTCTTCATGCCGATGGCAGTACAGCCGCCGCGGACATAACCGGTTACATTGGTAATGTCTTTTACATGCAGCATCTCCACTGATTTTTCGCCGACTGATTTTGCCGCTTTCTTCAGATCAAGCTCTGCTGCGATCGGGATCACAAAGACATAATGTCCACCGGTCTTTCCTACCGTAACCAGTGTTTTATATACCTGCTCGTGTGGAAGACCGATCTTGTCGGCCGTTGTGATTCCATCTATAAATTCATCACATTCATAAGTCTGATATTCGTAAGGAATCTTGTTGCGTTCCAGGATTCTCATTGCGTTTGTCTTCAGTTCCTTTTTACTCATTTCAGACATCTCCTTCTGATTGCATTTGTTTTATTGCCTCATATAAAGGCTTACGGACTTTTCGGCGCGTGACCTCTGCCAGTCCAAGCTCTGTAATATCCACCAGCGTAGTCTGGATCGGATCCTGTGACAGATAATACCGGAATTCACGGAACAGAGTTTCTTCGTTTTCCTCCAGTTCCTGATTGATAAAATCAATGATGACAATTCCGGACAGATTTCTCAGACGAATCTGTCTTGCCGCTTCTTTTGCAGCTTCCAGGTTCAATTTCAGAGTGACACTGTCATCTCCGCCTTTTTTAATATTTTTACCGGAATTCACATCGATCACCGTCAGTGCCTCGGTCACCTGAATGACGAGATAACCGCCGTGCTTCAGCCACACGCGCTCTTTGAGTGCATTTTCAATGGCTGTCTGGGTGCTGTAAAGTTTGCCCAGTGGATAAGGCGCATCGTCATAATAACGGATCAGATCCATGCGTTCCGGCATTTCCGTGCGGAAAAAGCTGCGAATCTTTTCACAGATCTGCGGATCATTCACGATAATTTCTTCCATTCCATCCATATAGACGTTCTTCAAGTCTGTGATATAAGACGGCGGCGCAGATTTCAGACAGGAAAAACATACCCGTGTAACTGCCTGCTGCATGATCCTTGTGTATTCTGTCTGCAGAGTTTCAATTTCTTCTAAAACATCTTCAAAGGCTGCATCTTTTGCATTGGTGCGGATGATCAGACCAAACTGATCATTCTGAAGTTCCTGCAGACGGGCTTTGTATTCATCCCGGTCCTTCTTTGGAATCTTGGAAGACACGCCAATTCTTGTATTTCCATGGGTCAGTACGGCATAACGGCCGGTCAGACTGATATTTCCTGTGACTGTCGGTACTTTGGTCTTGACAGCTTCACGGCTGATCTGTACAACCAGCTCATCTCCGATACACAGCGGTTTTTTGCCGGTTTTCTGTGTGAAATGGGCGGTCTGAGCGTCTTTCAGATCAAAATAGCAGTTCACGCCCGGTTCGATTTCGATAAATGCCGCGCCGATATTTTGTACGATATTTTTGACTTTTCCAATGTAAATGTCCCCAATCTGGTGTGCGGTCTTTTTTTCATCCGCAGAAGCACAATGAATCTCTACAATGTCGTCATTTTCCAGAAAGAAAGTCCATACATGTTCCCCATTTTTCTCAATCAAAACGTTTCGTTTCATCTTTTCTCACTCATTCCTCGTTCCCGGTCATTTCCACTCCCATATCCTCCAGAGGGATCAGGGAGCCGTCTTCGCTTCGGTCTGTATACATTTCCAGTCTGTGATGCTGGAAACGGATACTCTCAGGATCCATGTCAAGAAACTGACAGAATGCCTCCATGACAAGATCCGGTTTCAGGTTTTCGACACTGCCTGCTGCCACTTTCAGATAGATCGCATCACCGCGCAGTTCCCACGCATAGATCAGTGGTTTGATGTCCACCTCTTTTTCACTGCGCTTCGTCTGTTTTAAAATGCGGATCTCCGGCCGTTCCATAAACTGGGTGAATTTTTCTTTCCAGTCTTCCGGGAATGCACCTTTTCTCACAGAAGTCAGATAATCTGCTCCTGCCAGAATCGTCATTCCGGTCATCTTTTTCTCTTCCGCAATGCGGCGGATACTGAGCACCTCGATTCCTTCTACGCAGGCTTCGTTCATCCGACGTACCGCATCCTGACTGTTGATGGCTTCCGTCAGTTCAATATCAAAATATTCTCCGTCGCTGGTCAGTCCGATTCCAAGTGGATTGGCAAAGGACATGATCATATGTGGGCTGTAACCGCCGGAAAATGCGATCGGAATATCCGCACGGCGCATGACCTTCTGGAAGAAACGCATGACGTCCAAATGTCCGATGAAACGGAGAGAACCATATTTTCTAAATTTAATTCTTGCCTTCATAACAGACACCTCCTCCAAATTTGGCTGCTCCACATCCGGAACATTGCATCCGGCAGTTTGGCGTAACAGTTTCATTCATGGCGCGGTCCCATTCTCTGCGAAGGAACTTACGTGTCACACCAATATCGATGAAATCCCAAGGGAACAGTTCGTCTTCTGCACGTTCTCTGAGATTGTAGAAATCCATGTCGATTCCTGTATTTTCAAATGCCTGCATCCACAGATCGTTATGGAAACTCTCAGTCCAGGAGTCAAACAGACATCCAAGACGGTATGCTTCTTCGATTAGTTTGCCGATGCGGCGGTCTCCACGGGCCATAACACCTTCCAGAACGGTAACCTGGGCATCGTGCCAGTTGTATTTCAGACTCTTTTTATTTAACTGCTGCTTGAACTCGTCATTTACAAGATGGGCGCGTCTCATATACTCTTCCGCTTTGCACATCGGAGCCCACTGGAATGGAGTGAACGGTTTTGGCACAAAGAAAGAAGAACTTGCAGTGATCTGACATTTGCCGTGACGCTGCTCTTTCGGGATCTCATAGTATCTGCGAGCTACTTTTTCAGACAGATGGGCGATTTCTTTCATATCGTCTTCTGTCTCTGAAGGAAGTCCGAGCATAAAGTAAAGTTTTACTTTTGTCCAGCCGCCTTCAAATGCCTGTCCGGCACCGTTCAGGATCACTTCTTCAGTCAGTCCTTTGTTGATGACGTCTCGCATACGCTGGGAGCCGGCTTCCGGAGCAAAGGTCAGACTGCTCTTGCGGATATCCTGTACACGGCTCATAACATCCAGTGAAAAGGCATCGATACGCAGAGAAGGGAGTGAAATGTTGATTCCCTTGCCTTTAAATTCATCAATCAGATATGTGACCAGTTCTTTTAATTCAGAATAGTCACTGGAACTCAAAGAGCTTAAGGAAATTTCCTCATGTCCTGTATTGTCAAGCATGGCATGGGCGTATTCTTTCAGTCGCTCTACGTTACGTTCTCTGACCGGACGGTAAAGCATTCCGGCCTGACAGAAACGGCAGCCACGGATACATCCACGCTGGATCTCAAGAACGACACGGTCCTGTGTTGCCTTGATAAACGGAACAACCGGTTTCATAGGATAAGGGGCATCCGTCACATCCATAACTACCTGTTTTTTTACCACAGCAGGTGCGTGCTCATTGTTCGGAGTGAAAGATTTCAAAGTTCCGTCTTCGTTATATTCTACGTCGTAAAAGGCAGGGACATAGAGTCCTTCAATCTGAGCTGCACGCTCGAGGAATTCTTTTCTGCTCTTGCCGGAGCCTTTCCATTCTTTATATGCGTCCAGAAGTTCGTCGTAGACAGTCTCTCCTTCACCCATATAGAAAATGTCAAAGAATTCCGCCAGTGGTTCCGGATTGTAAGTACACGGTCCGCCACCGATCACGAACGGATCATCCAGTGTTCTGTCTTTGGAATACATAGGGATCTGGCTCAGTTCCAGGATCTGAAGGATGTTTGTATAACACATCTCGAACTGAATCGTGATTCCGAGGAAATCAAAGTCTTTTACTTTGTCCTGGGATTCCAGTGTGAAGAGTGGAATCTTCTCTTCTCTCATAATTTTATCCAGGTCCAGCCATGGGGAGTAGACTCTCTCACACCATACATCCGGGCGGCGGTTGAACATATCATAAAGAATCTGGATGCCGAGATGGGACATACCGATCTCATACACGTCCGGGAAGCACATTGCAAAACGGATGTCTACTTCTTCCGGGTTCTTCATGACTGCATTGACTTCACCACCGATGTAACGGGCCGGTTTTTCAATTTTTAATAAAATATCATCATCTAATGCTAGTTTTCTCACGGGGTTCTCCTTAATTTTATTTCAGATACTGTATAGTATTTGCATTTTGTATATAAATTTGCCATTTAATCATAGCTTTTACAAAAGGAAAAAGCAACCATTTTTATAAAAATAGATGGGAATTGAAAGGTTTGTATTTATTAGTTGAATAAATCAGTGTTAGATTGTAGCAGTTGTTTACATAAAAAGCTACCAAAAACCCTTCTGGTAGCTTTACTAAATTTTATTATTTAATTGGAGTGATATTTATGTTTTATCAATCCACTGCTGTATCTATCTATATGAGTACTTATATTAAAAAAATAGTGAACAATTTCGTCAACTTTTTTCCAATTTCATCCACGATAATGCTGAAGTCATTGCTTTTTGCAGTTCATATATTCGAATTAGCCAAATGTTATATTACTTTAGTATTTTGACTAAGCTAATACAGAATTATTTTAAATAATTTGCGTATCCTATCCACGCACATAATTCTGAATTACGTGCAGCAATAGATGCGTATTGAGATGTTTGAGCTGTATTAGATTCTATTTTAGATAAAGTGCTTAAATATGATTGATTTTGTTCCATAAGTTCTTCATTTTGTGACATGAGTATACTTTGATTAAGAATGAGTTCTTCTTGCTGTTCAATTATCTTATCTAATTTTGATTTTATTTCCTTTAAATCAAAATGTAATAAAGCTATACTCAATGATTGATTTGAAGTACTAATAAAGTTATATAAATAATAGATTGCATATATATTTCTATATTGATCAGGAATAATATTTAAATCATAAGTCTTTAGTAGCATTTCTTTTATGTGACTGAATTCTGCATACATATCGTTTCTTTTATTAACATAAATATTATAATTATCTTTAATTTTCTGAAATTCCCCAGGAGCTGTTAACTTAAATTCTTCATAAGTTTGAAAAAATTTATCCCGCCATTGAATCCGCTTTGGTATTTTTGTAATAAAATTAGCATACGTAGATCCATTTCTCCATGTATCTTGTTTATATAAGCGTTGCATGTTAGATTCTATCTCTAACCAATACCAGTCAGAACCTGATAAAGTAGAATCCAAGCATACACTTTTATCACGGTTAACTGCAATATAATAATTCTTTCCATCATACTTTAAATGAAAGTAATTATATGAACTTATCGTCTCTTTTTTGTATGCATATGTAAGGGATCTTTTGTAATTATAGTCTAAAGTATTTATTGTAATTGCTTCTCTTCTTCTTGCATACTCTAAAGTTAAAACATCATGTAAATAAATTGCTAATGCCTTAGAGTCAAGTTCGGTAGGAGTTTGAGGTTTGGACGGCAATGGAATAGATGAAATTTTTGTGTTACATTTATAGCAATATGTTGCATTATCAGCATTTTTTGCGCCACATTTATAGCAATACATAATAAGTCACTCTCCTTTTATCTGCTAATCGAATTTTTCTGTTTAATTAAATATTATATTTTTAATAATTATATATCACAATTAATGTTTTTACAAATTATAATTTTAAACATTTGGGAGATGAATACATGATTATCTATTTTTTCCGTACACACTCTGTATACATAAGTGAAATCCTTGCAGGACAATTCTTCTTATATAGAACTTTCCAGCCATGTTCCTTCAGCCATGCAAGATACTCCTCTCCGCTCCACTGGTGCTCGAATTTAATTCCGGCCAATTTGAGGATCCTTGACCACAGGCGACTGATTAGGCCGGCTTTATGTGATACAAAATTCGGAGCGATCAGCAGTCCATCTTCTTTTAGGACACGGTCAATCTCTCTCAATGCTTTCTCCGGTTCCGGCATAACATGCAGTGCATTCGCTATCAGCACTACATCGAAAGAATGGTCCGCATAAGGAAGCTGTGTGGCATCTGCGATCTCAAAAGTCAGGTTATCTGCATAATCCCCTTTTTGCGCTTCTTTGATCATACCTTCTGAATAATCGGTAGCAATCATTCGCTTTGCCTCATATGCTACATGTTTTGCCAGAAGTCCCGGCCCTGTAGCAAGTTCCAATACTTCTTTATCTTTTATTTTCGTGGGAATCCGGTCATACATGAACTTATAATACTTGTAATCTGCCCGCATGGCTTTCTCATAGACAGGCGCATACAAATCCCAGATTTTCTTTTTCATTTTTTGCACCTCCATCATGTTTACTGCTATTTCATAATTTTTGAGAATTCTTTTTTTACTTTTGTTTTACAATGATTGATGCATCTTACTTGTGATAACTTTAATAATTGATACCATCTTATTTGTGGTAACTTTGAGGATGTTTATCCGCATTTCATGATTTCATTATCCCATGTTTACATGAAAAATCAAGTATTTCAGGAAATATCCAGAGATCTGCTTAGAGGTCATTTGAATCTCTTTATTCCACCGTTTTCTTATAATTCACAACATAAATTCCAATACATACCAGAATCAAAGCCAGCATACTCTTTGCATTAAATGCCTGTCCTGTCTCGCCCAGAAGGAGTGCAGAAAGAATGACACTGCAGAGTGGATTTACAAAACCGAAGATTGCAACCTTGGACACTTCGTTATAAGTAAGCAGCACGGACCAGAGTGTGTAGGCTACGGCAGAAACCATTGCAAGATACAGGATCAACAGTGCCCCCGCAATTGTAAAATGATCCAGATGTCCGCCCATCAGGATACCGACAAAGAAAAGCAGCAGGCCTCCCATGAAAAACTGACAGCCACTTAAAATAACCGGAGATACTTTCTTTGAAAAGAGGTTGATCAGAACTGTGGAAGCACCGTATGAAATCTGTGCGATCAGAACAAAACCTTCTCCTGTCAGATGAAATCCTGTATCCACGGAATTTCCTGTCATATTGATCAGTACCACACCAGCAAATCCAAGGATGCATCCGGCCAGTTTCCTTTCTGTCATCTTTTCACTTCTTACGAGCAGGCATGCGATCAGAATTGCAATAAAATTGCCAAGTCCTGTGATGATGCCGCCCTTTACCCCGGAAGTACGTGCCACTCCGATATAAAAGAAAAAGTACTGGACGAAAGTCTGTGCAAAACAAACCGGAATTGCATAGACAAATAGTTTTTTATCCGGACGTATTAACTTTTTTTCACGAATGGAAGCAAAGATCAGAACAAGAATTCCGGCCAGTGCAAAACGAATTCCGGCAAATACAATCTGACTTGAGGTATCTGCTGAATCTACTTCCAGCAAACGGTATCCGGTCTTAATGACCGGAATTGCACTTCCCCACAGAATACAGCAGACACAGGCAAGTGCTGCAACTACCCAGGTCTTTGTTAAAATAGTTTGTTTTTCTTGTTTTTTTACAGGTGTCATGTTTTCTCTCTTTCTTACTTTTGATTTCTTTTATTTTGTTTTCTCATGATTGAAAAAGACAGTTTAACCGAATCAAGTAAGTCCCCTGCTTCAATTGCGAAAAGCAATAAGCAGTGGGTGGGGACTTGCTTGTATCAGGAGGAGTGCAAGCTCCTTCTGATAAACTGCGGAGCAGTTATTCGGTTATGAGCAAGTAGCGAAGCGGATTGCGAATATCCGCTTGACTATAAACTGATTTCCTAAAGAAAACCTCCCCAGAGAAACAGTAACGTAAACTGTTGCATGCGAGGAGGTGGATATATGGTTAAAACAATGATTGAGCAGCAGGCAAAATCTCCTTTATCTCAGGTATCGTCATTTTCTGTTCTCTCAGCTGCCGGATATAAGTAATCCGTTGGATACTCTCTTCCCGCTGATACCGCCGGGTGAGATTTTCTTCTGCCTGTTCAAATGGCAGCATCCCCTCTTCTGTGTAGAACTTCAATGTACTGTACCTCACTCCGGTCAGACGTACAAGTTCTCCGATGGTCACATATTCAGAATGCTCAATGACTTCCATACTTCTTTGTCTTGACATATTGATATAAGCTCCCCTTTTCTTTACCAGTAAACAGGAACAAGATTAACTCCTTGAATAGGTACTTTATAGCTGCGTTTTATCATTGGAAAGATGCGATAATAGGAATGTCCTATTTTTAGAAGCGTCTCATTTTCAAATGGAATTTCTTCTACCGCATATCCCTTCTCTTTCAGAAAATGAATCGTTTCTGTTCTGCGTTCTTTTACGTTTGTGCCAAAGATAATACAGTCGATAAAGATGGATTTCCTGCGTTCCAAAAACGGAAAGACCAGATTCACACCTTCCAGATAAGGATTGCAAAACAGATTCTGTTTTGTCTTCAGAAAGCGCCCTGCAAAGCTTTCAAATATACTGTGAAATTCTGCCTGCCATAAAATACGGTAACATTCATTCACAGAAGCCGCATCCGTCATATGTTCCTGTACTTTTGCCTGTTCTGTGACAGAGAATAAATCATGCATACAACCACTCTCGCGAAGAAGCCAGAGAAGAACAACGCAGTCCATGGTGAGTGCACCGTCTTCCAGAATTTCTGCACGGAGTCCTTCACGAATGCGAAGACAGTTTACTTCTTCACTGCAATAAGATTTCAACTCAATGCCGGAAGTATCATAATCCATATCGCATCCAAGGAGGTTGGGAACCTTTGTGAGAAGTCCTTTCTCTTCTAAAACGAAGGAAATGTGCTGCTCCAATACTTTCTCATCATTTTTCTTTAATTTCTTTGCAGCAGCAACTGCCTCTTCTACTTTGGCAGTAAATGCCGCAGGTGAAGGTTCTGTTTCATCACAAAGAAATTCTTCTAATATTTGTGCTGCTGCAATTGCGCGGATGACAGCACTTTTTGCCAGACTTGGATGAAGACTTTCAAGTCCATCCAGGGAAATGAGTGCATACTGTTGTGATAAAGTCAGATTTTTCATAGTGATCCTCCTCAGATAAAATAACATGCGAATTTATGAATGCTACTTATTACTTACTACTTACGATTTGAGTATACACTATGAAGAAGAAAAAACAATCATTTTATAAAAAATAACGCATGCGGATTATATTTGGTGTTACTGTTCACAGTATAGCTGCGAACAATAAAAAAACGCCCCTGTTCATTTTTATGAGTTATCTGAGTTACGGTTCAGACCATACCTAATCAGTAAAGTGATTAGATAGGATGACACTGTTTACACTCTATCTGTAAATAGTGTCATCATAACAACTCACATGAAACAAACAAGAGGCGTTTCTTTAAATAAATTTTAAACGCTTCATATGAAATTAATCTGTCTCATTAAACACATTCTTATCCAGTGCTTTATTCTGATGTGCAACGATGGTTGTACATACTGCATCACCAGTGATATTAACAGCAGTTCTTGTCATATCCAGGATACGGTCGATACCCATGATCAGACCGATTGCTTCTACCGGAAGTCCGACAGAGTTAAATACCATGGTCAGAGTTACAAGACCAACACTAGGTACACCGGCGGTTCCGACAGATGCCAGAGTCGCTGTTCCGATAACTGTGATGTAGTCTACCGGAGTCAGATGGATTCCGAAAGCCTGAGCGGCAAATACAACCGCAACACCCTGCATGATGGAAGTTCCGTCCATGTTGATCGTAGCACCAAGCGGAATCGTGAAAGAAGAAATCTTCTTGGAAACTCCGACTTTCTTTGACAGTGTATCAATTGACAGCGGAATGGTTGCATTGGATGTTGCTGTGGAGAATGCAAACGCCATAACCGGGAAGAACTTCTTAATAAAGCGGATCGGGTTCAGTCCTGTAAAGATCTTAAGCAGGATCTGGTAAACGCCCAGACACTGGATCGCAAGTGCGATCAAAACGGCGATCATGTATTTTGCCAGCGGAAGGAATGCACTGAATCCGATGTTGGCAAAGGTTCTGCTGATCAGACAGAAAACTCCGATCGGAGCAAGGCTCATGATCATCATTGTCATTTCCATCATAATGTCATTGAACTGGCTGAAGAAGTTCGCAACAGTCTCTGCACGTTCTCCAAGTTTTGCAAGAATAACACCAACGATCAGTGCGAATACGATCACCTGAAGCATGGTTCCGCTTGCAAGGGAATTAATCGGGTTATCCGGAATAATATTCAGGATTGTATCAGTCAGGGAAGTTGCCTCCATTGTCTCTACAGTAGAAGTGCTGGACTGAAGGGAGCTCATATCCAGTCCGACTCCCGGATTGATGATATTACCAACTGTCAGGGCAACTGTAACCGCAAGAGCAGTTGTCGCAAGGTAAAAGATCAATGTTCTGGCACCGACAGTTCCAAGTTTCTTTGTATCACCGATGGCCATACTTCCGCAGATGAGGGAGCAGAATACCAGTGGTACAACAAGCATCTTCATTAACCGGATGAATCCCTGTCCGATGACATAGAGGATCCCTTCTATGATCACATCATTTTTTACGGCACTGTCCGGCACAAGATAGTGAAGAATGATTCCAAATACAGCACCAAACAGAAGTGCAATGAAAATCTTCGTTGTCAATCCGATCTTTTTCTTTTCTGTACGTTTTTCTTTCAGATTTTTATCTTTCATATTATTCCTCCGTTCTTTCTGTCATATATTCTTTCAGAGATTCCTTCCAGTCCGGCATATCATACATTTCGATAATACGCAGGATGAAATTATCCAGTACTGCGTACGGCGGTCTGACGGAGGAAAGATCAGACTGTTCTGTCGGAACGGAACGAAGTTCTGTCTTCTTACCAGCAAGTCTGAGGATTTCTTTTGCAAATTCGTAACGGTTGCAGATACCGCTGCAGGTTACATGATAAGTACCGTATTCATTTGTATCGATCAGATATAAGATCATTCTTGCCAGATCTTTCGCACTGGTCGGGGAACCGAACTGATCGGATGCGATGGAAAGAGATCTTCCTTCATCTGCTGCGGCAAGAACACGGTTTACAAAGTTGGTTCCACCTTTTCCATACACCCAGTTGCTTCGGATGATGAAGTGTTTGTGTGTAAATTCTTTTACATAGTTCTCTCCTGCTCTCTTAGAACGGCCATATACAGTCATCGGATTTGTATCGTCAAATTCTGTGTACGGTTTCTTGCTCTGTCCGTCAAAGACATCGTCTGTAGAGAGCTGAACCATCTTAGAACCGTATTTTCTTGCTACGATACTTAAGTTCTTTGCACCGAGTGCATTGACACGATAAGCATGTTCCGGTTCCTGTTCACACAGATCTGTATCTGTGATACCAGTACAGTTGATGATGACATCCGGACGATTGACAGTTCCGAAGTTAAGAACTTCTTCTGTGTCTGTAATGTCAAGTTCGTCCTTGTCTGTGTTCAGTACTTCAACTTCCAGTGGATCGACTACATCGTTCAATGCGCGTCCAATCTGTCCATTTGAGCCTGCAATCCATACTTTTAACATAGTTGTTTACCTCCTCAAAAAAAGAAAGCGTTGATTTGGATTAAAATCAACGCTTTTCTCAACCTATAAACGTTATGGTAACAGTTTAACAGTTTTTGTTACTTTTGTCAAGTAAAGTGACATGGTCATGTGTCACTGTAATGTTACTGTGGTTACTGTTCATTCCCATGTCAATCACTCCGCTGATTGACATGGAGGATGCACGTATTGTCTTGAATGTATCTCGCCCATCGCCAAAGGCGATTTTAAATGGCGAGATACGTTACTGTTTGCAGCTATGCTGTGAACAGTAACACTATAATTACACAGAATATACTTTATCCCGTACTTTCTGCAACTGTTTCTGGAATGCCTGTTCTATTTTGGAGAAATTCCCTGAAAAGCTGCCGGAACGTCTGAACTGTGTCTGGTGCTGTCGCGCCTGCGCTTCTTTCAGAACTTTTCCCTCTCTGAGGAGTTCACTCTGGCGGTATAACTTTGCTTCGTAACCTTCAATCACATTGTCTTTCTGACGGATGACTTCTTTCTGGTTGGAATTGACTTCCTGCAGATCATGGAGTGTGTCTTTCAGGCGGGAACACTCTTTTTTACGTTCATTGAGTTCCCCGTTCTGCTGCTGTAACAACTGAGTCTGACTGGTCAGCTCTTCATTGATCCGCTGTGAATCTTCTTCGAATTCTAAAATGGCATGATCCAGCTCCGTGATCTTCTGTTCCTGTTCCCGGATTGTAGCATGGGCATACTCGGACTCACGTTTGAGAGTAATAATGGACTCAGCCTGAGTCTTGACAAGTTCCTCTTTTTTAGCAATCTGTTCTTTTAAAAGATTCTGCGCTTTCTGCTGCTGTTTCATAGAAAGTTTCTGCTGATCCAGAAGATCCTGCATATTTTTAAGAGAATCTTTCTGTTGTGCGATCAGGCTCTGCATGTGCTCGATCGTTAACTTCTGCTGTTCAATGAGTTCTGTCTGACCTTTCTCACGTTCTGTGAGTGCCTTACAGTTTGCCTCTGATTTTTTCAGTTTTGAATCCAGAACACCCTGTTCGTATTTTGCCTGCTCCAGACTGTCACGCAGATTCATGATCATCATTTTCAGTTTTTTAATATATCGATCCGCACATTTCCGGTTATAACCTCCGAAAATATTGATCGGAATGCGGTAAATTTCTTCTTCGTTTTTCTTCTTTCCAAACATAATTTATCCTCTGTGCTTTGATTGCTTTGTGGTTACCTGCTACAGATTACCTGCGAACAGTAACATTTTAACTTCACTTTCTATATTTAATTTTCAGTATAACATAACGTAGAAAACTTGTGTAGATATTATCGAATAGTTTTTTAAATCACTTCCTGAGTATAAAGTCAACGTAATTCTGCCCACACCTCTTTTATCTGATCGCGCAGATCTTTATCGATCCCATCACTCTGTATGTATGACACAATCGCAGAACTGCTCACAGGAACAGTTTTTGGTTCGTTTTGTTCTATGTAAATAAAACAGAGGAACAGAAAGATCGAAAGAACAAGTCGAAAGAAAAAGCTGCTTTCGCTTTGCAGTTGAGCATTTTCGTCCTCTTTACCGTACAGGCTGTGATACGCTGCGCGATAACGTGGATGTACTGCCGGAATGGAAAAATCGTTTCCATAAAGTCTCCGTGTCTGTCTTAAAAGTTCTCTTCTGCGGGATTCAGAATTAAGTTCGTTCATGGCAGGTATCCTTTCTTTTACAGATAAAAAGACATAGAAGAATCATTTCTCAATGTTATAAATTTAAAAATATCCTTAATCCATTCAATCAGTTCTCTCTTATCCCTGAAGAAATGGGGCTGATTGAATGGATTAGAACTTTTAAACAAATAACAAGAAACGTTTACTTCTATGTCTTATCTTATGTCTGTATTTTATTTTTTATGAATTGTTAGTATTATAGATTGCAATCTATAACTTATGAAACAAATCTATTCTCAATAGACAGTATTTACAGGAACTATCTCTCTGCCAGTTCCTGTGTGATGTCTTCCCAGGTAATTCCTTTTTCTACCATGAGCACCATTGCGTGATACAGGAAATCAGACAGTTCGTATTTTACTTCTTCCGGGTTTGGATTCTTGGCAGCGATCACCACTTCCGTAGCTTCCTCTCCTACTTTCTTCAGAATCTTATCCAGTCCTTTTTCAAAGAGGTAGTTTGTATAAGAACCTTCCTTTGGATGTTCTTTTCTGTCTTCGATGGTATGGTAGACAGATTCGAATACCTGAAGCGGGTTCTTGGCATCGTAATCACTTCCTACGATCGGCTGGAAGAAGCAGGTGCGGTTACCTGTATGGCAGGCAGCACCAATCTGTTCTACTTTCGCAAGCAGAGTATCTTTATCACAGTCAATCGTCAGAGATTTTACATACTGGTAATGTCCAGATGTCTCTCCCTTGATCCACTGTTCCTGTCTGCTGCGGCTGAAATAGGTCATGCGGCCGGTTTTGATTGTATGGTCAAAGGCTTCTTCGTCCATATAAGCGACCATCAGCACGTCATTTGTCTTATAATCCTGTACAACTACCGGCAGCAGTCCGTCCGAATTCAGCTTAAATTCTCCGAAATCCATCATACTCTCAAATGAAGTCATCTTGATTCCATTTTCAGTACAGATCTCTTTAAATGCATTGTAATCAATATTTGTGCGGCTGATGAATTTCCCGGATACCCCTTTTACTCCGTCACTCTTGAGAATATTCAAAATCTCAGATTCTTCCAGTGTATCTGTCACAACAACACACTGGATCTCCGTTACATTGATGACAGAATTCAGATCCAGTCTGTGCATGAAAATAATCTCTGTACTGTATTCTTCGATCAGATGCTGCTGTTTGAATAATGCATCAAAATCATTCAGAGATACGGCAATACGTTCTTTTCCGAAACGTTTGGACACTTCTTCGATCAGTTCGATGGAAAGTGGTTTTGAAAAATTGAGCATGGCTCTCTTTGCACCGGCATAAAGAATTTTCTTTACATCTTCCAGACGGCGGATATTTCCTCCGGCAATGATCGGGATGCTGATGGCACGGTGAATCTGTTTGAGCAGTTCAATAGATTCATCATGTTCTTCATCGGAATCAGAGAGATCAAAAACGATCAGTTCATCTGCTCCCTTTTCGTTATAATGTTTTGCCAGTTCTACTACATCTTCTGAAATGACAGTGTGGTCATTAAACCAGGCAACTGCATTTCCTTTTTCTATAAAAATACATGGGGTCAATCTCTTGTAACTCATGTGATATCAATCTCCTTCATTTCCGTACGCAGCGAATCCATACCAGTTTGTTGTTTTCAAACCAGTAATACATCGCCAATTTTACTGCGTGATCGGATCATTTTCCGTTACTGTTTGCAGGTTACCTGTGAACAGTAACCATTTTCCGTCCGCCTACAGACTTCCCTTTGTAGACCAGACGTCTTTAATTCTCGGCTCTGTGGATACTGCGACATCGAGAGCCTTTCCAAAGGCTTTAAAAAGAGCCTCTGCCATATGATGATTATTTCCTGCATCCAGAATCTTAAGATGCAGATTCATTGCTGCACTGTAAGATACAGCGTAGAAGAATTCGCGGACCATCTCTGTGTCCATTGTTCCAAGCTGAGGTACGGTGAATTCAGCCTGAAAATTCAGATATGGTCTGCCGGAGAGATCTACCGCTCCCAGAGCCAGTGTCTCATCCATTGGAAGGATAAAGTATCCATAGCGTTTGATGCCTGCTTTCTCTCCCAATGCCTGGGCGATGGCCTGTCCCAGTACGATTCCGGTATCTTCGATCGTATGGTGGGAATCTACTTCGGTGTCTCCTTTTACTTTTACATTCAGATCAAAGAGACCATGGCGGGCAAAGCCGTCAAGCATATGATCAAAAAACGGGATTCCCGTATCAATCTGATTCTTTCCCTGACCATCCAGATTGATCGTCAGTTCAATGTCTGTCTCTTTTGTTTTTCTTTTACAGCTTGCGATTCTGTTCTCCATGGTTCTTTACTCCTTTTTATTTCGTCAGTCAGTTTCTATTCAAATCTTACCTTGATTGAATTAGCGTGTGCTGTCAGGTGCTCAGCCTGTGCAAACTTCTCAATATCTGTGTGTACTTTCTCCAGCGCATCTTTTGAGTAGGAAATGATGCTGGATTTCTTAATGAAATCATCTACAGAAAGTGGTGAGAAAAATTTGGCAGTTCCGTTTGTCGGAAGCACGTGGTTTGGCCCTGCAAAATAATCTCCCAGCGGTTCGCTGGAGTACTCTCCGATGAAGATCGCTCCGGCATTGCGGATCTTTGTCATAACTTCGAACGGATTTGCTGTTACAATCTCCAAATGTTCGGATGCAATTGAATTCGCTGCATCGATCGCATCTTCCAGAGAATCAGCCACAAGAATATGTCCGTAGTTGTCCAGAGATTTCTGAATGATCTCTCCTCTGGAAAGTTCCTTGATGAATTCATCTGTCTGGGCAGATACTTTCTCAGCGAGTTCCATGCTGGTTGTTACAAGGATTGCGGAAGCCAGTTCGTCATGCTCAGCCTGTGAAAGAAGGTCTGCTGCCACAAAACGCGGATTGGCTGTTTCATCTGCAAGTACAAGGATCTCACTTGGTCCGGCGATAGAATCAATGCTTACATATCCGTATACAGATTTCTTTGCAAGTGCAACATAGATATTTCCAGGTCCTACGATCTTATCTACTTTCGGAATGCTCTCAGTACCATAAGCAAGTGCTCCGATGGCTTGTGCTCCGCCGACTTTGTATACTTTGTCAGCTCCGGCTTCTTTGGCTGCAACCAGTGTAGTTGGTGTTACCTTTCCATCTTTCCCCGGAGGAGTTACCATAATGATCTCATCAACTCCGGCTACCTTTGCAGGCATGATGTTCATAAGAACAGAAGAAGGATAAGCCGCTTTACCGCCCGGTACATACACACCGACTCTCTGAAGTGCAGTTACTTTCTGACCGAGGATGGTTCCGTCCGGTTTGCTGTCAAACCAGCTGTACTGCATCTGTTTCTGGTGGTATGTACGGATATTCTCCAGTGATTTACGAATGATTCCAAGTAGTTCTTCACCGACTTCTGCATAAGCTTCTTCAATCTCTTCCTCTGTTACAAGAATGTGGTCTGCATCCAGTTTGACTTTGTCAAATTTCTCAGTGTAATCAAATAATGCCTCGTCTCCTTTTTCTCTGACTGCATTTAAGATTTCCTGTACGCTTGCTTCATATTTTCCATAGCTGTTCGGACTTCTTTTCAGAAGGTCTTCCAGCAGATTTTTCTTTGAATTTTCATCCAGTTTTTCGATACGCATCTTTTATTCCTCCCTAAATGGATTGCTCAATGTTACGGTTCATTCCCATGTCAGTCACTTTGCTGATTGATATTTCTCAGATTTGTGATCAGTTCTTTGATCCGGTCATTCTCCATCCGCATGCTGACCGGATTGACGATCATACGTGCAGATAACGGGCATACTTCTTCCAGGACGACCAGACCATTTTCTCTCAGTGTGGAGCCTGTCTCAACAATATCAACGATCACTTCGGAAAGTCCGACGATCGGCGCAAGCTCGATCGAACCGTTCAGTTTTACGATCTCTACAGTCTGATGTTTTTTATTATAAAAATAGTCTTTTGCAATATTCGGATACTTTGTGGCAACACGGATCAGTTCATGATGTTTTAATTTCTCTGCTGCTTCCTGTGGTCCGCAGACGCACATTCTGCATTTCCCAAATCCAAGATCCAGAACTTCGTGGACTTTACGGCCTTCCTCGATGATCGTGTCTTTACCAACCACACCGATATCCGCTGCACCGTACTCTACATAAGTCGGCACATCCGGTCCTTTTGCAAGGAAGAATTTCAGTTTTAGTTCTTCATTTACAAAAATCAGTTTTCTGGAATCTTTATCTTTCATTTCCTCGCAGGTGATCCCCAGATTTTCCAGCATTTCCAGAGTCTTCTTTGCGAGGCGCCCTTTGGTAAGGGCAAAAGTTAAATATCTCATAGGTAATCTGCTCCTTTATTTCTGCTTTTTCATTTCGACGATCTTTTCTTCTCCGGTCTGAAGATTCAGCATCTCGATCTTGTGGTCTTCTCTGAGATACATCATGCTGATGATAGAAGAACGTTTTGCATACGCTTCATATACAGTGCGGTCTTCTTCCGGCATACGTTTTACCATCTCAATATTCTTTCCTTTGCTTCGGAATGTACATGCAAGGGAAATGGCCCATTTTGCAGTTGTATCTGTATAGACAAGAAGATTGCGGTGCGTTGTCTCAACCTCGATCTTCTGACGATTCAGGGCACTCATCAGCTCATCCACGATGATGGCAAATCCGATGGAAGGTGTCTTCTTTCCAAATTTCTCAAGCAGGTTGTTATAACGTCCTCCGCGGACAACCGCATCTCCTGTACCGTAAGTATAGGCACGGAAAATGATTCCTGTATAATAACCGTAGCTTCCGCTCATACTCAGATCAAATGTAATGTGATCTTCTACACCGTAAAGCTGAAGCAGTTTGTAGATCTCCTGGAGTCTTTCGACCGCATGACGCGCTGCATCACCAACGGCTGCTTTTGCTGCCTGTTCCAGGATCTCCCAGCCACCGGTCAGCTCCGGAAGCAGCTGGAAAGTCTCTTTGACATCTGCAGGCACATTATAATTATCCAGGATTTCTTCCACTCCGAAGAAATTTCGGTTGGAAATTAATGTACGGATCTCTTCCAGACATTCTTCACTCAGTCCGGAAGCTGCGAACAGATTCTGAATGAAATCAACATGTCCGATGCTGACCTGGAATTCTGTCAGGCCCGTCTTCTTTAATCCGTCAACAACCATGGCAAGCATCTCTGCGTCTGCCTCCACGGAGTCAACACCGATCAGCTCTGCACCAAGCTGTGTATTCTCTTTCAGTCTTCCCTGATAACTGGAATGATTGATAAATGTATTTCCTACATAGCAGAGACGGATCGGGAAATCTTCTGCCTCAAATAAAGTAGCTACCGCTCTTGCAATCGATGGTGTGATATCCGGACGCAGTGCCAGGATATTTCCCTCACGGTCGAAGAATTTGTACATCTCGCGTGTAGAAGTAGATCCGATCTCTTTACGGAATACATCAAAATATTCAAACGTCGGTGTCTGGATATCCTGATAGCCGTACAGATGAAGTACGCTGCTCAGTTTTTTCTGTAGTGTTAATTTAATTTCGCATTCTTTGTTATAGATATCCCGGACGCCTTCCGGGGTGTGTAATTTCTGTTCCATATACAATCACCTCTCCTGTAATCAGTTTTAACACTTTAGTCTGCTAATACGTTAAAACACGTTTGTTATTATACGGACTTTGACGGCTTCTGTCAATCCCTGGTATCCAAATCCTTTTGAATACAGTCAAGATAAGGCACAAAATACCCGTTTTTCAGCTCCATAAACCATCCTGGATCCATTTCATCGTAACGGAAACTTTTTCTTCCGCCTGCCTGTGCACGATCCCAGAATCTGCGGATCTGTTGATACTGCATATAATACAACTCATCTCTGGTGCTGAAATAGATGACCAGAAATGCAATTCCACCCTGCTGCTCGAATTTTTTCATAAAATTCATCTGATGTTCATGGACATTCTGAAGGGGAAATGTATCTGCGCTGCATTCCTTGGCATCGAAACAGACTGGGATCCCCTGTACTGCCCCAATGTAGTCTACCGTACTGATCTTGTCAAAATAAGCCAGCGTGATATGTCTGTGTTCTTTATCAATCCTCACCGGTGTGATTGGGGTTGGGATCTTCTGGATGAGTGCCAGTCCGCTCTCACTGTAATGCTCGTTGGTGCGGTTGATGAATTCTTCCAATGTGGAGCCTCGCAGTCCACGGGAATTCCAGGTAGCCATCCTATATCACGCCCCTGTCTTTGCAGATTTTCAGGAACAGCTTTGGCAGAGGAGCTTGAATCTCCTTTCCTGACAGCGCATTCAGTTCTCCTTCGCAGGAAGGAACACAGAGTCTCCATGCATGGAGCAGCTGGCTGGAAAGATGGTATTCCTTCTTAAACTGTTCATTGATAGTACGGTTTCCGTACTTATAATCTCCGATGATCGGATGTCCGATGGAAGCAAGATGGGCGCGGATCTGATGTGTTTTTCCCGTGATCAGGTGGACTTCCAGAAGTGTCACACCGTTTGCCTGCTTCATGACACGGTATTCGGTCTCAATCGCAGATGCTCCGGGAATTTCGTCTTTTAAGATCTGTACCTGATTCGTGCGACTGTCTTTTTTCAGGAATCCGCTGATCCGCTGGTTTCCTTTTACAGTGCCTTTTACAAGGGCAAGATAATATTTCTTCATGCTGCGATCACGGAACATTTCACTTAACTGCTGCAGTGCTGCCAGTGTTTTCCCTGCCGCGATGATTCCGCTTGTGTTGCGGTCCAGACGGTTGCAGACAGCCGGATGAAAGGTTCTAAGTTCTTCTGTTGTAATCTGTCCGCTTTCCAGCAGATAGGCGATCAGATGCTCTACGACAGAGACATCCTGCGGAGCTGCTTTCTGTGACAGCATTCCTACTGGTTTGTTTAGAAACAGTGTCTGCTCGTCTTCGTAGAGGATTCCAAGTGAACGTCCTATTTCTGAGCGGAATGGTTTCCCGGATTTTCCATTCTTTCCGAATTGTTGTAACGTTTGTGCAGAGTTTGTAGAATCTGCAGAAATTTTTGAAGCTGCTGATTCAGCAGAATTTGCAGAAATCGTTCTGGCTTTCTGATCTTTTACATTTTCCCCCCGGGCTGTTAAGCCATTGTGACCGGCTGCTGCAATTTTTGAAAATTCCGGAGCGGAGGAAAATTTATCAATAGTATCATCTGCCAGAAAGAGTTTCACAACGTCTCCCTGCGTAAGCATTTCATTTCCTGCGGCTTTCTTGCCGTTTAATGTAATATTTTTTTTGCGTAACATTTTGTAAAAGAAGCTTTTCGGAGCCTGGTCCATATATTTCCCAAGAAATTTGTCCAGGCGCTGTCCTGCTTCGTTTTTATTGATTGTAAGTTCTCTCATGAAAATTTTCTCTTTATTTTATTGTCTTCTCACTTATATCACTACATTGAAATATTCAACAGTAAGTGGCGGATTGCTCTCTCCTGCTCTTTTGTATCTTCTTTTTCTACGGCTGCGATGTTATCGAGTCCCTCCACTCTGGCAAGGAACGGCGCGTACTGATTCAGTACTTTGATCGTCATGCCGGTGTACTGGTTGTCATTGAGAATGGTGCGGATGTGTTTTGCAAGTTCCTCCGGATTGACTTTCTCATAATGTGTATACCCGTAAATATTGTGCCCGGAAATGACAAAGCAATCTGCCGGCATGATTTTTTCTCTGCTTGTAATGACAGTGTCATAGCATACGGTCAGATGTCTGGAAAGTTTTGCGATTTCTTTTGCTTTATCCGGATCAATAGACGGATAAGGGAAGCGTGCGATCACGCCAACCAGTGATTTGGAAGCAGGAAGACATCCAAGGATCGCGACAACTGTCAGAAGGTTCAGTCGTGTTCCGGTCTGCCAGATCCCAAGGGCAAAGATGGCAAGTACAATGGCAAAATAAACGATGGTACGGATGATTTCCACTTTCTTTTTATAGTTCAGATATCCGGGTTTTCCTTTTTGTATTTTTTTCATGTTGTTCTTCCTTTATGTGAATTAAAAGTGTTATAGAGACTGAAATCTCAGGATCAGTCCCTGAGGCAGAATGCGTGTGAAGAAGTAAGCGGCTTTCATCGGGAGTCCGTAAACAGACATTGGCTTTCTGTCACGGCTGTCCTTCAATGCCTGATATACAACCTTTTTCGGATCTGCCATAGTCAGTCGTTTCAACAGCTTCTCCGGTTTTCCGCTGACTTCAAAAAATTCTGTCTCCACCGGTCCCGGACATACGGCTGTCACACAGATTCCACGCTCTTTTAATTCTTCTCCGAGTGACCGGGAGAAACTTAAGACATAAGCTTTGGTAGCTGCGTAAACTGAGAATCCAGGCTGTGGACAAAAAGCGGCTGCAGATGCCAGATTTACGATCCTGCTGCCTCTTTCCATATAAGAAAGGCACATCTGTGTTATCCTGGTCAGAGCGCGGCAGTTCAGATCAATCATATCTGTCTGAAGCTTTTTATTTTCAGCGGCGATCTCTTCTACGCTTCCGGATCTTCCGAAGCCTGCTGCATTGACCAGCATCTTGACCTGCGGCTGTTGCAGCTTCAGCTCGGTATAGAATGCCTTATAGACCGGTTTCTTCATCAGATCTCCGTCAAAGATCCGAAGCGGAACACGGCTGCTGTCTTTTAATTCCTCCATGCGTTCTCTGCGCCTTGCGATGACCCAGATCTCGTCCAGATTTTTATACAGATATCCAAGCTGCTGGACAAATTCTCTGCCCATTCCGGAAGAGGCTCCGGTAACAACTGCAATTTTCATATGTCAGACACCTCATTTCTATGCTTTGTAAATTTAAAAATTGTGGCATATATCTTGCAGAAAGCATTTTTCAGACACACTCTAGTTATTCATTCAGGGAAACAGTTACCTGACCATAATTGTAAGTGCAAAAGACTTTTGAAAGACCTTTGCATCTTATAATTACAGCAGTTTCATGACACTGCAGAAGAGTGGTTACTTTCTTTTATGTGTGTTGCGAATTGTCTTTTTCTTCTTTCTGTAGTCCTGTGATCTTCCCTGACCATTCTGTGCTGTATTTCTTCCAGAGGCGCTGGACTTTCCTGTATTTCTCTGCCTGTTTCCAGCAGCCTGTTTTTCATTTTTCAGGCGTCTTGGACGGATCAGACAGTTTGGACCAAATCCGATCAGATCCGTTCTTCCTGCTTTATGCAGTGCCTCAAACACCAGATCATACAGTTCCGGATTGCGGTACTGGATCAGGGCACGCTGCATGGCTTTCTCATGCGGGCTCTTCGGCACATAGACCGGCTGCATATTCCGTGGGTCAAGTCCTGTGTAGTACATACAGGTAGAAAGTGTGGACGGTGTCGGATAGAAATCCTGTACCTGTTCCGGCATATAGCCAAGATCACGGCAATATTCAGCCAGTTCCACGGCTTCTTTCAAGGTAGACCCCGGATGGGAGGACATCAGATAAGGAACAAGATACTGATCTTTCCCCAGTCTCTGATTCATCTTATAAAATTCTTCTGTAAATTTCTCATATACTTTGTGTTCCGGTTTCCCTAAAAGAGCAAGAACCGGTGCAGAGACATGTTCCGGTGCCACTTTCAGCTGACCGCTGACGTGATATTCACACAGTTCTTTCAGGAATGTTTTATTCTTATCTTTATCTGCGAGCAGATAGTCAAAACGAATTCCCGAACGGATAAATACCTTCTTTACTTTCGGTATTTTCCGCAGTTTTCTTAATAAAGATACATAATCTGTGTGATCTGCATCGATGTTCTTACACGGGGTCGGGAAGAGACACTGCCGGTTCCGGCACACGCCATGTTCCATCTGTTTTTTACAGGAAGGATGACGGAAATTTGCAGTCGGACCACCGACATCATGAATATATCCCTTAAAATCCGGTTCTTCCATGATAAGCTTTGCTTCATTGATCAGGGATTCATGACTTCTTGTCTGGATGATTCGTCCCTGATGGAACGTCAGTGCACAGAAACTGCATCCACCGAAACAGCCGCGGTTACTGATCAGACTGAACTTGATCTCTGCAATGGCCGGTACACCGCCTTTGGCTTCGTAAGACGGATGATACGTCCTCATATACGGAAATGCATACGTATCATCCATTTCCATCTGTGATAACGGCTTTGCCGGTGGATTCTGCACCACATAGAGGTGTTCTGAATACGGCTCTACCAGACGTTTCCCGTTGAATGCATCGGTATTTAAATACTGGGTATAGAAACTCTGTGCATAAATCTTCTTATCGGAACGGACTTCTTCGAAAGATGGAAGCACTTCTGCATCATAAATACTGTCCAGTGACTTTGTCTTTATAACCGTTCCGTTGATGTAAGTGATCTCTTCCACCGGGATTCCTGCATCCAGTGCTTCAGCAATCTCAAGGATAGAATGTTCTCCCATCCCATAAGAAATAATATCTGCACCGGAATCCAGAAGAACGGAACGTTTGACTTTATCCGACCAGTAATCATAATGAGCCATACGGCGCAGACTGGCCTCGATTCCGCCCAGAATGATCGGTGTCTTCTTATAAGTCTGACGGATCAGATTGCCGTAGACCACGCAGGCGTAATCCGGGCGTTTTCCCATCTCACCGCCCGGTGTGTAGGCATCGGTCTTTCGGCGTCTCTTGGAAACGGAATAATGATTGACCATGGAATCCATATTTCCGGCAGAGACGAGGAATCCAAGACGCGGCTCTCCAAAGACAGTGATGCTCTCTGAATTTTTCCAGTCCGGTTGTGCAATGATCCCGACTTTATATCCATTTGCTTCCAGAAGACGGGTAATGATGGCATGGCCGAAGGAGGGATGATCTACATAAGCATCCCCCGATACATAGACAAAATCTACCTGTTCCCATCCACGCAATTGCATCTCTTCTTTTGTAATCGGTAAAAAACTTCCATTTAACATAATTCTCTGACCTCGTTTTCTGTCAACTTCCGATATTCACCGGGAGCCAGTGATTCATCCAGAGAAAGTGTTCCCATCTGAAGGCGTTTCAGATAGACCACTTCTTTTCCGACTGCCTGGAACATGCGCTTCACCTGATGGAATTTGCCCTCCCGGATCGTCAGATGGATCTCTGAGATCTCATCACTTTTTAAAATCTTCAATTCAGCAGGAAGTGTCAGTTTCTCCTCGCCGATATCCACGCCCTGACGGAATTTCGCTCCATCTTCTTCTGTGACTTTTCCTGCTACTTTTGCATAATAGAGCTTATCCACATGCTTTTTCGGAGAAAGCAGACGATGCGCCAGATCCCCGTCATTCGTGATCAGAAGAAGCCCTTCTGTATCCTTATCCAGACGTCCCACCGGGAAGAGATCATTGCGCTGACGGTCGGTGATCAGATCAAGGACCGTCTGATCGTGGCGGTCTTCGGTCGCCGAGACAACGCCGGCCGGTTTGTTCAGCATATAATATTCATATTCTGCATAGGCAACCGGTTTTCCGGCATAAATGACCTGATCGGCTTCCGTGTCGATCTTTTGTTCCGGGTGCTTCATGACTTCGCCGTTGACCTGCACATTTCCTCTGGAAATCTCTTTTTTTACCTGGGCACGGGTTCCGATTCCCATATCGGCCAGATATTTATCCAGTCTTAATTTCATCCGTTCCACCGCCATCCAGGGAGATATTTGTTCTTTAACATCTGATTGACCAGTTTTCCGAAGCCAAGTGGATAGCCGTCCACACAGACGAGATACCAGCCCTTGTCTTTTCTTCCGGTCAGGTCTTCTACGTCCAGTGTCTCCCCTTTCAGATATTTGATCACACGATCATCGGATACCGGGAGATCAATGACAAAATCATATTCTTCTTTTTTCAGATTCATGGCAAATGCCTGGCTTGGTTCAAAACGGTTTTTCTTTAATTCGCCCATTAAAAGTCCGGTTCTTAAGAAGCGGATTCCGCGCAGGGACGGAAGACCTGCCGGCATGTAATACACCTTTTCTCCGCGAATCTCCATGCGGGAAGAGACAAACTCACGGTGTACATGCTGTAAAAATTCTGTCAGTTCTTCCGGGAGTTTCTTATTTTTTCCTGTCTCTTCTGCAGGAATGGCAGAAACTTCATTTCCCTTTCTGAGTAATGCAAGGAAATGTCCTTCGCCCTTCATGCGGTGTGGGAAGATACGGACAGTCTTGGAAAGTTCCGGATTCCTGCTCCCGGATACCTGTGGCATTCCTTCTGCAAATCCTTCATATCCTTCCATCTCGCAGATTGTAAATTCTGGATATTCCTGCAGCAGATATTCGATGGTCTGCTCGTTCTCTTCCGGAGAGAAAGTACAGGTAGAATAAAGCAGCATACCGCCTGGTCTGAGCATCTGGGCCGCCTGGGTGATGATGCTTCTCTGGATTTTGGAGAAAAACTCCGGTCCGTGTTCTTCCCATGCCTTGACCATTTTTTTATCTTTTCGGAACATACCTTCACCGGAACAAGGTGCATCGATCAGGATCTTATCGAAATATTCTGGAAAATAAGAAACCAGTTTCCCCGGCTCCTCGCTGAGTACCAGAACATTGCCGATTCCGAACAGTTCCAGATTCTTTAACAGTCCTTTGGCGCGGGAACTGCTCAGGTCATTGGCTGCGAGTACTCCGCTTCCGCCAAGCTTTGCTCCCAGTTCAGTTGCTTTTCCTCCCGGTGCGGCACAGACATCCAGTACGCGGTCGCCTGGTTCAACCGGAAGACGGTCCGCCGGTGTCATGGCACTTGGCTCCTGCAGATAATAAAGACCTGCAAAATAATATGGATGCTTGGACGGCTGGATTTTGTCTCCGTCGTAATAAAATCCATTTTTGATCCACGGAACCGGCTCTAACGGCCATGGCGCGATCTTGAGAAAATCTTCCACAGAGATCTTCGCTGTATTTACACGAAGTCCGTAATGGCGTGGTTCCTCGTAACATGCTGTATATGCTTCATATTCAGACCCGAGAAGAGCCTGCATCTTTTCTTCAAATACTTTTGGTAAATTCATTCTTTTCCTCCGTAAAATAAGTTGCTGCAATCAGCAACAAAATGATACTAAGAATAAGTATAACATGAATTGAAGCTGTGGAAAAGAGATTTTATTGCCTTAATCATTTATGAGCAGATCTGGAGTTGCTGTTCAGACCATAGCTAATCACTATGCTGTGAACAGTAACAATCTGGAATGTGCAGGCTTTTTTCACATAGAATAGTATTGCTAAAACTCAGTATTCCATCTGAAGATACGATGAAAGTCCAAAAGATATAAAATTTGAAAGACTTTGAATATGATCGTGATAATCACAGGAAAGGTGTGCCACTATGAAACGTTTTCCAACAGAACTTTTGTTTCTTGTCAGCTTTGCATTGATGCTTTTTTCTCCTGCTGCTGTGTTTCAGGGAGCAAGTGATGGTTTGTTACTCTGGTTTCAGATTCTGTTTCCGACGTTATTTCCATTTCTTGTGATTACAGCACTGCTGCTTCACAGCGGCGGACTGGAACTATTTGCCCAAACGGTGGCACGGCCAGTTGGCAGACTCTTTTCTGTTTCTTCTAATGGTGCATTTGCTGTGATCGCGGGATTTCTCTGCGGTTATCCGATGGGAGCCAAAGTAACCTCAGATCTGGTCCGTTCCGGGAAAATCTCAGAAAAAGAAGGCGCTTATCTGCTGTCTTTCTGTAATAATACAAGTCCGGCATTCCTTGTAAATTTTCTTGTTGGTAATGCATTGAAGGAGGAGACCCTGCTTGTCCCTACTTTGGTCATTCTGATTGGTACACCTGTATTATTGAGTTTTGTGTTTCGGGAATTTTATGATCAAGGTAATAAAAGATCTGCTTATAGTCCGGCTGATCATAATCGATTTTGCAAAAAAAGAACTGTTGCAAAATCTGACAATAGAAAAGGAAGGACGAATTCCAGAATTCCCTTTATTTCTCTGGTTGATTCCTGCATGATGAACAGTTTTGAAGCGATCACAAAAGTGGGTGGATATCTGATCTTGTTTTCAATTCTGATTGCATTGATTGATCTTCTCCCACTGCCTGGTGAACTTCATCTGTTGCTTGCAGCGCCACTGGAAGTAACCAATGGGATCTTACTGTTATGTAAAGGATCAAAGAACCTGGCAATCACTTATCCGGCGGTGATCGGACTGACCAGTTTCGGTGGATGGTGTGCAGTGGCACAGACCAACTGTATGCTGAAAGATAGCGGATTATCGATTTTCCCTTACATAATACAAAAACTGGCTGCCGCTGCGGCAACCAGTCTTCTGGCATATATCTATGTTCAATTTATCTATTAGAGAATCAGGGCTGAAGCAAGAATCAAATTCCTTGCTCAAGAACAAAGAATGTGCCTTGGCACATTTTAGCGCCTGCGGCGGTCACTTGCGACATCTTCCTTGTACGCCGCAGTGCGCATCCTCGCGGAGCGTTATTATATATTAGGAAAGAGCACTTTCCTAATATATAATAAATTCCTGTATAATATATCATAAAGCGAAGTATATTATACAGGAAAGATTTTTTGATACACTCTGATCCATTTTTTACTTATTTTATACGAATCAGTTTATTGATTAATAATAATTATTGTACATCATTCTCCGGATCGTATCCGTAATCATCTGTCTCATTTCCCGGAATGTCCAGCTCAGATCTGTTGGAACGAACTGTGTCATAGCACTCCTGAAGAGAATTGATCAGTCCATCGTATTTTGTTGTATAGCTGTCCAGTGTATGGCCGATGATGCTCTCTGCATTCGCAAGAAGATCATCTGTATACTGGATGGCTCCGATACGGATTGTATTCGCATCTCTTGTTGCATTGTCCAGAATCTCCTGAGCCTGTGCTGTAGCCTGTGTTACGATCTCATTTGCCTGAGCGTATGCCTGCTGCATGATCTCGTGCTCGCTGACAAGCTCTGTTGTCTGAACCTGTGCCTCCTCGATCATGGCATCTGCCTTAGCCTTTGCATCAGCAAGGATGGCATCACGGTTGGCAATGATCTTCTGGTAACGCTTGATCTCGTCCGGAGTCTTCATACGAAGTTCTCTTAAAAGTTCATCCAGGTGCTCTTTATTTACAATAATCTTAGTTGTGGATAATGGCTGGAACTTACAGTCCCTGTCAATATATTCTTCGATTTCTTCAATGATCTGTTCAATACGGCTGCTCATTGTGGTTACACTCTCCTTTTTTCTTCCATCTTGTTCTCAAGTGCTCTCACTACCGCTTCCGGTACAAACTGTGAAACATCTCCTCCAAAAGCTGCGATCTCGCGCACTGTAGTAGAGCTTAAATACGAATATTCAATACTGGTCGTCAGAAACATCGTCTCTATATTCGGACTCAGTTTATGATTTGTCTGTGACATCTGAAGCTCATATTCAAAGTCTGTGATGGCTCTGAGGCCACGGATCACGACATCTGCTTCCATCCGGTCAGCAAAATCTACCAGAAGTCCGTCAAACGGTACAATCCTGACATTCGGCAGATCTTTCGTCACTTCCTTTAACATTTTAACACGTTCTTCTACAGAAAACAACGGCATTTTCGCTTTATTATTCAACACTCCGACAATCAGTTCGTCCACGATTTTACAGGATCTGCAGATGATATCATAGTGTCCGTATGTAACCGGGTCAAAACTTCCCGGGTAAATAGCTCTTAACATATTTCTTCCTTTCCGGCGCGCTCAACAAACACATGCTTGTTGGTTTTATATCTTTTTTCTTTGATCAGTGAGAATCCCATCTGGCTTAAGTAGGAAAAATCTGTCTCAAGCGAAGCTTCGATAATGATCACTGTATCTTCATAGATCAGGTCAGATCCGGATAAATATTCCAGAACCCGTCTCTCAAGGTCCATATTATATGGAGGATCCATAAACACAAAATCAAATACTTTCTCTCCCTCCAGCTGATACAGTGCATTCATGACATCTTTTGTCAGTGTAGTTCCCTTTTTATCTAAATGCGTAAATTTCAGATTCTCTTTTACACACTCCATTGCTTTTGGATTCTTTTCTACAAACACCGCTTCTTTTGCACCACGGCTGAGTGCTTCGATCCCGATCCCGCCGCTTCCGGCAAACAGATCAAGAAAGATACAGTCATACATGGATGGTCCGATCATATTGAACAGAGTTTCTTTAATGCGGTCTGTTGTAGGTCTGGTCTCCATTCCCTCCAGAGTTTTCAGTCTCAGACTCCTCGCGCTTCCTGCAATCACTCTCATTTTACGACACCTCCCATTACTAACTAACAAAGCATTTTTAAATAATTACTGGATTCATTTTGTTACTGTTCACAGCATAGCTGCAAACAGTAACGCATCTCGCCATTCAGAATCGTCTGCGACGATGGGCGAGATGCATTCAGGCCAAAACGTGCATCCTCATAGCTAATCAGCAAAGTGATTAGCTATGGTCTGAACAGTAACTTCATTTTTCAATGTAAACAACTATGTTGTGAAATAGTAACATTATTTATGAAATGCTATGATACTATGGTGAATTTTAGCAGAAAAAAGCACTCTGGTCAATGCCGAGTGCTTTTCTCTTTCAAATCTGCTGTTTTTTTTGACGTACACGCTGTTTTTGCATTTCTGAAACCCAAATTCCTCTGTCATGGAGGACAAATTTCAGGTTACTGTTCACTCCCATGTCAATCACTCCGCTGATTGGCATGGAGGATGCACATTTTGTCCTGAATGTATCTCGCCCATCGCCGTAGGCGATTCTAAATGGCGAGATACGTTACTGTTTGCAGGTTACCTGTGAACAGTAACAGTTTCAGCTTTTCGCTGTTGTCTTTCCGGGGAAATCACTACGCTGACTGACCTGGAAAACAGCGGTTTCAGCATCTGTCAGATTTTACAGCATGATCGCAGGATGGTCCTCAATGTTTACAGATTTCTCTGTCATACATCCCATGCACATTGAAAGCTATTTGCCTGCCATCTGTTTTTCCTGCTGCTCAATCATCTTTTTGACCATATATCCACCTACGGATCCGTTCTGTTTGGAAGTCAGGTCTCCGTTGTAACCGTCTGATAACGGTACTCCCAGTTCAGATGCTACCTCATACTTAAATTTGTCGAGTGCTCCTTTTGCTTCTGGTACTGCTGTTCTGTTAGATGAACGATTTGCCATGATCAATTTCCTCCTTTTGCATTTTTGTAACGTTATCCGTTACTTGTCATGTGTTTTTATAACCCATCGGACCGGCTGCATCTGAGTGAAATCTGCTGAAATACAGTCGGTTCTCACACATCTGTCATCCGCTCGTCTGTGTTATGGTGTTAGTATATGGAGGAATTGTTATTTTAAACTGGTAAGTACTGTCAATTGATTGATTCTGTGTTTATCTATTCTGCTTTTGTCTCTGTTGCTTTGCACTGCTGCATATAGCGATCCATCGCTTCTGCTACTTCTTTGGAACGTGCCACGGCCTCAACAACGGTTCTTGCACCATTTACCACATCTCCGCTGGCGAAGATCTCCGGTCTTGTTGTGTGGCCTTCTTCATCTGCGATCAGAAGACCGCGCTCATTGGCTTTCAGACCGTCTGTACTGGAAATCAGTTTATCTTTCGGACCCTGGCTGATGGAAATAATGATACTGTCCGCCGGATAAAGTTTCTCTGTGCCTTCAATCTGTGTGATCGTTCCGTCCTCTTCTTCCACTGCATCTGCAAAGATGACCCCGTCATCCGTGATTTCTACCGGGATTTTGCAATAAATGAATTCCACACCTTCCAGTACTGCATATTCATATTCATGCTGGCTGGCAGCTACGGTGGAAGTTCTGGAGAAGCACTGCAGATAACGGACGCCTTTCCGCATCGCTGTACGAGCTACATCCATCGCTGCATTTCCTGCACCGATCACGATGACACGCTCTCCCAGATGAAAGCTGTCCGGATTATTCAGGTAATTGATTCCGAAATGTACATGTCCCAGAGTCTCACCTTTGATGTGCAGTGCATTCGGGCGCCATACGCCGGTACCTGCAAAAATTGCTTTATAACCGTCTCTTAACAGATCATCAATGGTAATCGCACCGCCAATCGTTGTATTTGGACGGATCTTGATTCCCTTCATCAGCAAATGACGCTGCTCGAAATCATCCAGAATCGTTTTCGGAAGACGGAATTCCGGGATGCCATATCGCAGAACTCCACCGGTTTTCTCTTTGCCTTCAAAAATCGTGACCTGATAGCCTTTGTTTGCAAGCAGTACGGCAATGGTCAGTCCGGCCGGACCGGAACCGATGATTGCAACTTTCATTCCGTTGGAAGGAACCGGCCCATGATTCATCTTGGAACTGTAAGTGCTTGAAATATAATTCTCGATCGCGGAAAAATGAACCGGAGCACCTTTTCTTCCGAGAACACAGTGTCCCTCGCACTGTCTCTCATGATTACAGACCAGGCTGCACACCGTAGTCAGCGGATTATTTTCAAACAATGTCTTCCCGGCTTCGTCCAGATTGCCATGTAACATCATCTGAATGACATTCGGAATCGGTGTGTGGATCGGACAGCCCTGCTGACACTGTGGTTTTTTACAATTTAAACATCTGTTTGCTTCATCAAGAACATGTATTGCCATAACGAAAATCCCCATTTCATGTAATTAATTAGAATTTTAAAAGCGCTTTTAAATTGGTTACATCATAGCACATTAAAATCAGAATGGATGTTCTTTTTTTGAAACAATTTTTGGTAATTTTTTACCAATATTGTTGTTTTTTTAACTGCACAATTAGCTATATTGTTAGATTTTCTACAAAGTAGTTTCCAACATGATCTGATTTAGTTTGTCCTGAATATGAGATTTTAAACGTACATGTCCGGGCTGTTCCAGATTGGGATCTTCTGTCAGAAGAATCTCTGCTGCAACACTTGCATCTTTTAATAAAGTGGAATCCTGAAATACATCAGCCACTTTAAAATCAAGCATACCACTCTGACGGATCCCGAACAGATCTCCAGGACCTCGCAGGCGCAAATCTTCGCTGGCAATGAAAAATCCGTCATTGGAATGATTCAGGATATCCAGTCGTTCCTTTGTCTCTTTGGATTTGGAAGCTGTCATAAAAATACAGTAAGACTGATATTTCCCACGTCCCACACGGCCGCGCAGCTGATGGAGCTGGGCAAGACCGAAACGCTCTGCATTCTCGATCATGATAACCGTTGCATTCGGCACATCAATTCCGACTTCTACAACTGTTGTAGACACAAGCACCTGGATCTCATTTGCTCCAAATGCATTCATGATCTCGTCTTTTTCCTTTTCTTTCATTTTCCCGTGCAGATAACCGACACGGACTGCATCTCCCAGTGTTTCCTGAAGCATGGCACTGTAGTCTGTTACATTTTCTGCCTCCATAGTCTCACTTTCCTCGACCATTGGGCAGATTACGTAGCACTGGCGGCCGGACTGTACCTGTTTCTGGATAAAACTGTAGGCTTTTGGACGATAACCGGTATCTACCACACAGTTCTTGATCGGAAGACGGTTTTTCGGAAGTTCATCGATCACAGAGATATCCAGATCTCCGTACAGAATGATTCCTAAAGTACGTGGGATCGGAGTGGCACTCATAACCAGAATATGCGGCTGATTTCCTTTTCCGGCAAGCTGCTCTCTCTGTTTTACGCCAAAACGATGCTGTTCATCCGTGATAACAAGGGCAAGATTATGATAGATGGCTTTCGTCTGAATCAAAGCATGTGTTCCAATGATAATGGATGATTCACCGCTTTCGATCCGCGCGTAAGCTTCCCGTTTCTCCCTGGCGGTCATGGAGCCGGTCAGAAGCTCTGCTTTCAGAGGAAGATGGTATTGTTCCAGCATTCCGCTGATATTTTCGTAGTGCTGTCTTGCAAGTACTTCCGTCGGAGCCATCAGCGCGCCCTGATATCCGTTCAGTCCGATCAGCAAAAGACCGAGAAATGCCACGATGGTTTTTCCGGATCCTACATCTCCCTGGACAAGCCGTGACATGACGTACTCTCCCTGCATATCATGCTGCATCTCACCCCATACTTTCAACTGTGCTCCGGTCAGATCATACGGCAATTCCGATAAAAAAGTATCAATTTCAGGTCTTTTTTCCAGTGCAAATCCATTTTTCATCCGATCCTGAGACTTCCGGATCTGTCTTAAAGAAAGGATAAATACAAGAAATTCTTCAAAAACGAAGCGTTTTCTTGCCTCGGCAAAGGATTCTTTGCTCTCTGGGAAATGCATCTGCCGCAGGGCCTGTTCAAATGAAACGAAGCCGTATTCATCTTCCAGCTCCTGTGGAAGGTAATCGTCCAGTACAGGACAGTTCTCCATAGCCTGACGGACTGCTTTGATCACGGCATTGTTCGTCAGACCGGCAGTCAGCCCGTAAACCGGCTGCATGGAATTTAATTTTTCATTATATCTGGCAGCAGGATCATAGATCTCCGGGTGTTCCATAACTAGGCCGTCACGTTTGCGAACCACTCTTCCACGAAGAAGAATCGGGCCGTTTTTCCCTAATGTATTTCTTAAAAATGGCATCCGAAACCAGATGACTTTCAGTGTGCCGGTCAGATCTTTTAAATGAATGGTTGTGATCTGACGGTTTTTCTGGTTCCCGGAGACCTGGATCCGCCCGAAGATCATGCCTCTGACGGTACAGATATGTCCCTCTTCAACCTCACTGATCGGAACCGGAGCTCCGAAAATCTCATAGGAACGGGGATAGTAATGTAACAGGTCAGCAATGGTCTGGATCCCAAGTTTCTGGAAAAGCTTTTCCGTCTTTTCACCGACCCCCTTGAGCATGCCGATCCCTGATTTGGTGTTCATAGATATCTCCTTTCTGAGTTTTATATGGATTTTGATGAAACAAACTCTAAGAATAAAAACCGGAGCACTTATAAAAGCGTTCCGGTTTTTATTTATATGGGCAGCAAGCCAAAATCTGTATTTGTGCGAGACTCTGGCGACTGCCACAATAACTTGATTTTTATTCTACATTCTATTCTACAGAAAGTACATAATAGTAGATCGGCTGTCCACCGGAGTGTACATCCACATCAATGTCAGGATACAGACCTTCTACCTCACCGGCGAAGCGCTCTGCATCTTCTTCCAGTACATCCTGTCCGAAATACAGACTGATCAGTTCAGTGTCTTCGTCTACCAGCTCTGCAAGCATCTCTTTTGTTGTAGCCTCTACAGACTGTCCAACTGCAAGAATTCCGGCATCACCGATTCCCATGATATCGCCTTCATGGATCTCTTTGTCATCAATCTTTGTATCACGGACTGCGTAAGTAACCTGTCCTGTCTTCACATTCTCGATGGCCTCTTTCATTGCATCAATGTTTGTATCCACATCTGCTTCCGGCATATAGTTGATAATAGCTGTAATTCCTTGCGGAACTGTCTTTGTCGGGATTACGATGATATCTTTATCCTTTGTCAGAGACTGTGCCTGGTTTGCAGCCAGAATAATGTTCTTGTTGTTCGGGAAGATGAAGATATGATCTGCATTTACTTCATCAATTGCTGTCAGCATATCATCTGTACTCGGGTTCATTGTCTGTCCGCCTTCGATGATATAATCAGCACCCAGTTCTTTGAAGATCTCGTTCATGCCTTCGCCAATAGAAACAGTAATGAATCCAACCGGTTTTCTTGGCTCGCTCTTCTTTGCTGCAGCTTCTTCTGCCTGCTGTGCAGCCAGTTTCTCTGCATCTTTGATCAGTCTTTCCTGATGCTCCTCGCGCATGTTGTCAATCTTCATGCGGGAAAGCTGTCCAAATGTAAGTGCTCTCTGGATCGCAAGTCCAGGATCGTTTGTGTGTACGTGAACTTTTACTACATCATCATCTGCCACGCATACAATGGAATCACCGATGGATTCAAGATAAGCTTTGAATTCTTTCTCATCTTTCTCAGTAAATTCTTTCTCAAGCATGATAATGAACTCTGTACAGTAACCGAATTTGATCTCTGTCTCAGCCTGCTGTCCCGGTTTTACCATTTTTGTACCGGCACTTGCTTCGATGGCAGAGTAATCAATTTCTTTGCCAAGGAATGCATCGTATGCACCGTGAAGAACTTCTACAAGTCCCTGTCCGCCGGAGTCAACTACGCCTGCTTCTTTCAGAACCGGAAGCATCTCCGGAGTCTGGGCAAGTACTTCTTCTGCATATTTGATCACTTCTGGAATAAATACTTCCAGATCGTCTGTTGTCTCAGCCAGTTCTTCTGCTTTCTGGGAAGCACCCTTTGCTACTGTAAGGATTGTTCCTTCCTTTGGCTTCATAACCGCCTTGTATGCAGTTGCAGTTGCACGCTCACATGCTTTTGCAAGGATGATCGTATCAATCTCTTTATGTTCTCTGATTTCTTTTGTGAATCCACGAAGAAGCTGGGAAAGGATAACTCCTGAGTTTCCTCTTGCTCCTCTTAAAGATCCGGAAGAGATTGCTTTTGCGATGGAAACCATATCCGGATTCTCAATCGCTTTTACTTCCTTTGCCGCTGACAGAATGGTCAGTGTCATATTCGTACCAGTATCTCCGTCCGGAACTGGAAATACATTCAATTCATTAATGTATTCTTTCTTTGCTTCAAGGTTTGCTGCTCCTGCAAGGAACATCTTCTGAAGCAATTCTGTGCTTATCGTCTTAACAGCCACGATATATCCTCCTTAATCTATCACTCTGACACCTTCAACGAAGATGTTGATCTTATCTACCTTCATACCGGTAAACTCTTCTACCTTATATTTAACATTGCTTACAAGGTTATCAGATACGGAAAGAATATTTACTCCATATGAAACAATGACGTGAAAATTCAAAGTAAGGATATTCTCATCAGAAATTACAACCTGAATTCCCTTTGTCAGACTTTCTTTTTTTAAAAGATGTACCAGTCCGTCTTTCATATTCACTGCAGCCATACCAACAATACCGAAACACTCAATTGCTACAGAGCCGGCATACTTGGCGATGACATCAGGACTAACTGTAATGATTCCAAGATCTGTACTCATACTACCCTTCATCATATATTACCTCCAGTTCTATTGGTTTTTTTGCCATAAATACAAGCTTATTCTGTTGCTGCCTGTGGCATACCATGATACCGTGTTCAGCAACGCATCTCGCCATTATTATACTATCTGTTTCATGTTTTTACAATACAGTTTTGATTTTTTAAAAAAATACTTGCAATAATTGAATCTTTCTGTTAGAATATCATTGTTGTGAGTCTATATGACCAGTTCAGATTGTTAGGAGGTGCAGTCATGGCTAAATGTGCTATTTGTGAAAAGGGTGCTCATTTTGGAAACAATGTAAGTCACTCTCATAGAAGATCACCAAAAATGTGGAAATCAAATGTTAAGTCTGTAAGAGTTAAGACAGAAGGCGGTTCACAGAAAATGTATGTATGTACATCTTGTCTGAAATCCGGACGCGTAGAACGTGCTTAATTGCATAACGATTTCGTTAAATTTGGTAATTAAAAATGACACGGAATAAAGAGTTGTATTTGAAGTAATTCAGGTACAGCTCTTTTTTCATGCCTTACAGTCATTCTGAAATCTCTCAAAAAGTGATTCTGTATTTATTTACAACAGAATAATAAGTAAGAAAGCAGCAGACAACTGAGAATTAAAACAATCTGCCAGAATAAAGGGGACACGAATAACATGATAAACATTCCCACTGCAACCCAGAACAGGGCAAATCCGATGACTTTTTTCATTTTATAAATTTCTGCTCCTTTATGTCTTGCCCCATCCAAAAGTGTTTGAAGGGTTCTCTTCGTTTAAATATATGCATCACAGTGCAAACCTTTGCAAGTTTATTGATATATTATAAAAAGACTGTTTTATGAATTAGATTATAATGTTGCAAAATAATGTTACAAAAGATGCATTCATTTCTACAATTCATAAAACAGTCTTTTCAGTTTCTGGTTATATTTAGAAATTAATCTTCATCTAGATCAGAATCCAGAATATCTGCTACGTCCTCTTCTGTCATTTTTTCATCGCCGGAAGTAAAACGATCAATCACATCTGGAACCATATCTAATAATTTGGTAACTGTATCCTGATTCTTGATATTTACCAATTTTGTTTTACCATCCTGAATTACGATAACAGCACTTGGAGTGATCTTTCCGCCGATTCCACCGCCGCTGCGCTCTTTCTTGTCTGCGTTAAACGCACCGGCGCCCATACCAAAGGATACATCTACCAGTGGAAGGATGATTGTTCCGTTGATGTGGATTGCATCACCTACTACAGTCTTTGAAGATACAACTTCATCCATACCTCTGAAAAGTGATTCTACTGTCTCTTTGAATTTGTTTCCATCTGCCATATTGCAAATCCTCCTATAATTTGAAATTTCTTATATGTCGGTAAGTGATTCTTACATTCTTGTCCAGCAGAAGATACAATGCTGGAATCAGGAAATAGATCGAGCGGATCTTTCCTTCCATATAACCCACACCTTTCAATACTTTCTTTTCAAAGTCCGGTCTGAATTCTGTATATTCTCCGAGAAATGGATAGGCCATCCCAAGAAATGCAAGCATATATCCGGTCCAGGCCGGATCGCTGAATCCAAACTCGATATCCGCTTTTATTCTTTTCGGTTTTAAAAACTTCAACAGCCGTTTCAGTTCTTTTACCGCTTTTGCAAATGCATTTTTATGAATTTCATAAGTGAGAAACGCCTGAAGCCGTTCCTTTTTCTTAATTAATATCTTTACTTTATCACAAATCTTCTGAAATGTATATTTGATCTTTTG
This sequence comes from uncultured Mediterraneibacter sp., assembly GCF_934309415.1. Taxonomy (GTDB): domain Bacteria; phylum Bacillota; class Clostridia; order Lachnospirales; family Lachnospiraceae; genus Mediterraneibacter. The sequence goes on along the minus strand of NZ_CAKRDI010000001.1, from coordinate 139,750 downwards.
AATCAGTTTTCGAAACGGACTGGTAATTCTGTCATAAATCCGTTCAAACAGATCTTTCTCTTCCTGCACTTCCACTTTTTTCTGCTTTGGTTGTCTGTTTTGTTTTTGGAGTGTAGGTTGTTTTTTCTGTTTTGGTAAATCTGCCGTTTGAGTCATTTGCTTTTTCGAATTTTGCTGTTCTTGTTTTTCTGAAACGTTTTTCTTTGATTCTGGCAGACTTTTTACTCCGGATGCTGCCTGTTGAACAGTTGTCTGATTCGAAGGAACAACCAGTTCTTTTACATTTCCTTTCTCAGCTGATTGCCTCGATTGCTTCTGCATGGATGCTTTTGACGTATTTTTTGATGAGGATTTCTTTGGACTTGCAGACGTCTTTTCTTCTGCTTCCTCACCATCGCTGGAAAAGGTTTTCCAGGCAATGCGAAGATGCCATTTCAATTCTCCCTCTTTGTATTCTGCCTCTGCTGCAATCAAGTGAAACAGCCATCGGACAACCGCATTGGCGGAAAGTGATTCCAAAGTTCCATCACAGGAACCGTTCAGTTTGTATTTTACAGGATTCAAAAGCAGTATGCCAAAAAGAATCAGCACCAATGCAAGGATTCCAAGAAGAATCCATCCCAGTATTTTTAAAATCAGGAAAATGATATGTAACATCCGCTTACTTGCTCCATTCTTTTGACTATTTGTTTCATTCTGAAAAAACGCTATTTCCCGGCGATTTCCTGATCAAATTCAGCCTGTCTTGCCTCAAGGAATCCTCGAATGTCAGCCGTTTTGGTTTCATCAAATACCTGTTGCGTAATCTGCTCAATCATATAAATGGCATCATCGTAACCATTTGCAAGTCCTACAATAAACAGATCAGAGTGTTCAAACAGATGCTGTTTCAACAGAACCGAGGAGAAGAATTCCAAATGATTCTGCCGCCCCTGAGCCAGTGTGATCACATAGACAGAAGGCTGAAGCTTGTTTTGCATTAATTTTTTCATCAGCTTTAACTGCTTCTTTTCCCAGCCGTCACTGATATATAAATCACAATAAAAACGGATGTTCATCTTCTCTCCTCTTTCTGTCTTGATTTTCTATTTGCAGGCTCTGTACAGGCAGCCACAATAGTTCATTTGGGGTTCAGATACAACGTTCCTGTTCACAGGTAACCTGCAAACAGGAATGATACAACCACCCTGCTTAATTATAATAAGCATCCAGAATCTCTCCGGCGATGGAAACGGCTTTTCCGCTGGAGCTTCCGTCAGAACCTTCTGTAATCACACTAATTACCAGTTCCGGATTGTCCACATTTGTAAATCCCATAAACCAGGAATGCGTCTTCTCACCATCAGACATACTGTACTCTGCAGTACCGGTCTTTCCGGCTGCCGTATAAGATCTTCCCTGTAAGACAGATCCGGTTCCTTCTTCTACCACTGCTGTCATATACTCTTTTAACTGTGCAGCTTCATCCGAAGTCATTACTTTCTTATAACTTTTCGGTACATTTTTACGGATCTGTGTTCCGGAATAATTGGTCACATTTTCAACCAGATATGGTTCCATCATGGTTCCGCCGTTGGCAACTGCCTCAGCGATCAGTGCCATGTGATACGGACTTACCATTGTTTTTCCCTGTCCCATGGCAGTCATCATGATTTCTCCGCTGCTGGAAGAACTGTCCAGTGAGAAAGAACTTTTCTTCGCACTGAGCGTTCCCGGAAGTGTCTTGTTAAACAGCAGATCTTCTGCAGTCTGACGATACTGTTTGATATTCAGTGAGAGTCCGATATTTGCAAAAGATGAGTTACAGGAATTCGCAAAGGAACTTCTCAGGTCTTCGCTTCCATGAGCATTTCCATTAAAACAGTGAATGGTAATGTCTCCCTCGCTGATTGAACCATCACAGTCATAGGTATAATTCTGATAATCACTGTTCTGGCGCATAAATGCCAGCGTTGTGATTACTTTAAATGTGGAACCCGGAGCATATGCACCCTGAGTTGCACGGTTTAACAGTGGACTGTTTTCCTCATCTGAATTCAGATCGGACCAGTCACTGTAGATAGAATTCGGATCATAAGATGGTTTGGATACCATTGCAAGGACCTTTCCAGTGCTGGCTTCCATGACCACTGCAGCTCCTTTATTACTTCCAAGTGCATCGTATGCAGCCTGCTGAAGATCTGCATCCAGCGTTGTGACTACAGTATCTCCCATATTCTTGGACTGAGTAAACTCATTCTGCAATTTTTCCAGGAAAAATGCGTTTGAAGTCAGAAGTTCAAAGTTCTCTACGGACTCCAGTCCGGTGCTTCCAAGTTCGGAATTATTATATCCGACTACATGGGCAAAGACATCTCCGTAAGGATATTCTCTTGATTCTGTTCCATCATCCGCCACATTCGTCTGTGCAAGGACATTTCCGTTGCGATCCAGAATCTTTCCGCGGATCACACTGCTAGCATAGATCTCCTGACGCTGATTGTAAGGACTGTTCACAACCAGTTTTGCCTTTATAATTGTAAAGTATACAAGATAGACCATCAGGGCAATAAAAAGTGCTACAAAGAAATACGTGACTCTAGCGAACTCTTTGTTTTGAACGCGTTCTTTGTTTCTGTTGCGTCCGCTGTCTTGGGACTTCTTCGAATTTCGGTTTCTTCTGCGCTGGTCGTCTCTCGGTCTTTCTTCCCGATACATTTCTTAATTCCCTTTCTCTCTTTTTCTCAATTCTTGCTTCTTCAATTGCTACTTCTTCATCTTCTCTTACAATATACAGTCCCTGTATGATGCCGAACATGATCATCGTACTGAGCAGGGAACTTCCACCGTAACTGACAAAGGGGAGGGTTACTCCGGTCAGAGGGATAAACTTTGTTACTCCGCCGATCTGGAGAAATACCTGGAATATGTAACAGGTACCAAGTCCCAGTGCCACCAGTTTGTAAAAGAAATTACGAAGTTCCATTGCGATATTCAGGAACATTACATAACAGCTCACACAGATCAGGATCAGGCACAGTGCAAAAAGCATTCCCATCTCCTCTGTGATCGCCGAAAAGATCAGGTCCGTCTCTGCTACTGGAATCGTATCCGGCTGTCCTTTGAAAAGTCCGCTTCCGAACCATCCGCCGGAACCGATTGCAAATAAAGACTGTGCGATCTGATATCCGCCGCTGGAATATGCGGCAAACGGATCTTTCCATGCGGCAACTCTGACTGCAATATGCGAGAACAGATGATAACCGATCACTGCAGCCAGGCATCCTGCCCCGACACCGGCCAGTGCATAAAGTGGCTGCCTTGTTGCCACATACAGCATGATCAGATAAACCACAAAGTAGATCAGCGCGGCTCCCAGGTCTGTTGATACTACCAGGATCAGTACATGTGCCGCTGCAATCGCAGTGGTGACTACTACATTTTTTAATTCTGTCGATTTATTCAGGCTTGCTGCCACAAAGAACACGAACAGAATCTTGACAAACTCGGAAGGCTGGATGCTGACCGGTCCCAGATTGAAACTCAGTTTTGCACCGCCGGAAGTTGCCGCAAAGAGCGCAACTACAAGGAGTGCTGCGCCGCCCACAGCTGCATAAATATACGTCCATTCTTCTAAATGATGAAGTTTTCGGATCAGTACCGGTACGATCAGACCAATCACAGTTCCAACAATGACAAATGCAAGCTGCTTTACCGCAATTCCAAAAGGCGATTTGGCGCCCTCAGATAATCGTGTGATCATAATCATTCCCGATGTGATCAACATACACATATTATTAATAACAAGTCTTGATACACTCGGATAGATCAGGTTATATAAAAGGATTACTCCAAGCATGATCACCGCCAATGCAGCATAGAGAAACATGATCCGAAGATCATTGGTTGCAAAATACATTGCGGTAAATGCGACAAGCTGCATCAAGAATAAAAGCACATCCTGACGGATCAGTACACGGTTCTCCTCGTCCTCATAATTCCTTGTAAAAATCGAGAAGCAGGAGAATGTGTAAGATGCCATCAGTATGATGATGAGATATTTTGAAATCTGTACAATAATATTAGCCATTTTACACCTGCTTTTTATATAAAACTTTTCTGTTACGCTTCGTTTTCTGACCGGTTTCCTGTTTCTGGCATCCCCTGGAACATGGAAAGTTTATCTTAAAACGCATTTCTCAGGCAGACTCTGATCCCGTCAGAAACCATTCAAATTTCCATCTTACTTTTCCCAATATTCTCACATAATTCCTCGTTTAAAATGACCTGCATTCCAGCGCTGAGGCTGAAGTTTTTGCATCTTTTCCTGCGAATCATCAGAAAACAGTGCTGTAAACAAATCGAGTACGGATTCTGTTTCTTCCTTTTCTTCCGTTGTAAACTGCAGGCGAAGCCGCTTCGGAGACAAGGTTTCAATCTGCTCCTGCTCCTGTGCCAGACAGACCGGAGATTCATAATACATTATATTATAACAGAAATCGCAGAAATTTTTTACTGGATATTTCTGTTGCATTCGATCCTGAACAGACAGCACTCCCGGAGTCTTTGTACAGCCGGAAGAAGTATTCCTGATACACTGTGCAGATACCATCACCGGAAGCGCACCGTAAACGATCAGTTCTGCCTGACTGATGCCAAGAACTTCCAGTTCTCTTCCATTGAGTTCCACCGGTGCTGTAAATTCATCCGCACCAAGTTTGGACCAGAATGCTTTGCCCTCCTGGTTGAAGATGTACAGATTATGATCTGTAATGATCTTTTTGTCAAATCCATGCTGGCGAAGGAACTCGTAAGTCTCATAATTTCGGATCAGTACCCCGTCCATCGGATAACTGCTGAATTGCTCTTTCTGATTTTCGAAATAGGTTACAGCATTTTCACGGAAAATAGATGGCATCACCGGATATATTTCAATTCCATTCTCTTGAAGTTGCTGAAATTCTGCTTTGAAGTGGTCATTTTTAAAGGATTCCCCGCAAAGACGGAAATCAGGATAAAGTCGGGTAATCTGCATTTTGGATGCAGAAGAACCAGTCCCCTTTTCGTTGTCCGTTTGATCCATTATCAGGACCTTTTTAATATATTTTAAAATTGTATCCAACTGTTCTTCTGTTTCAACCAGAACAGAAAACTCTTTTTTAGCAGTTTTGTATCCAAAATCTGCTTTTACCTGTTCATTCTGCGGTTCAAAACCATTGGAAGATCCGACAATTTCTTTTTCCTCTGTTACTGCCGTTATGGATCTTCGGATTCCATCCGATTCTAATGTGCGGTATTGTCCGACAGCAATCATTTCTTCTAATCCATCCAAAGCAGCTCTACGGAGTGTGTTCAACTGCTGCATCGGAAGAAATACGTCTCCACTCATAGAGATTTCCAGAGTATCAAAGTAAAACATGCTCTCCCCAGTTTTCTGCAACTGCGTCCGCACACGTTCCTCTTCCAGTGGACGTTTTTCAGCCTGTACCGTCGGTAATTCAGAATACGCTGTATATGCAAAATCTCTGCAGCACAGAGTCAGCTGCGCCGGTTCGTTCACATTCAGGTACAGGAATCCATCTACAGGAACCTGTTTTCTGCCGGACAGATAATCTGTATGAATCCGCTGGATCAGCTGCTCATTACGAATTCTGGAAATCACGGAATCTTTTGCAAGTCGAAATCCTTTTGGGACGAGGAAACTGAGTGTCTTTCCCTTTTTGACCGAACTGCCAAGGGTATAGTTATTCTTTCCCCCTCCAAGTTCCAGTACATCCTGTGCATGAAGATCTGTCAGTGCCGCACCTGTCACTTCTCTACCTTTCTGAGAAAGAACACGAACTGCCGGAACTCCTGCATGATTTGGACGATCCAGTGCAAGCATGTCCTTTCCATTGTGACGGACATAGTAGCCCGTATCGGAATTTCCACGGTTATACAGATCCATCAGCTGTTCACGATCTCTTTCACTGACATGATATCCTTCTTTTCCATGTTTCAGATACAGATCCGTATATTTCCGATACATCGAAGTTACTCCGGCAACATATTCCGGTTTCTTCATTCTTCCTTCAATCTTAAAGGAATCGATTCCAGCTTCGATCATCTCAGGGATGAGCTCCAGAGTACAGATATCCTTCAGACTCATAAAATACTGCTTCTTTCCATTGACAGTATAAGGAAGGCGACATGGCTGGGCGCACTGTCCACGGTTTCCACTTCTTCCGCCGATCATGCTGCTTAACAGGCATTGACCGGAATAACAGTAACAGAGTGCTCCGTGAACGAAACATTCTATTTCGAGATCTGTTGTCTCATGGATCTTTTGAACTTCCTGCAATGAAAGTTCTCTCGCCGGTACGACTCTGGCAGCTCCCTGTTGTTCTAAAAGTTGTGCACCAAGTGCGTTCGTCAGAGTCATCTGTGTACTTGCGTGAAGATCCATTCCCGGGAAATGTTCCCGGATAAAGGAAAACACTCCCGGATCCTGTACGATTACTGCATTCAGTCCTTTTTCATACAATGGAGCAAGATAATCATATAATTCATCCATCTCAGAATCTTTTAAAAGTGTATTCACTGTCAGGTAGAAACGCTTTCCATACACATGCGCTTCCCGGATTGCCTGAATCAGCTCTTCTTGTGTAAAATTATCTGCATAGGCACGTGCACCAAACCGTGCGCCTGCCGCATAAACTGCATCGGCTCCTGCGTTCATGGCAGCTCTGAAACATTCGTAAGAACCTGCCGGTGCAAGAATCTCAATTTGATTATGTCTTCTCATATATTTGTCTTTCTTTTTTATTTATATCTCTGTGATAAGAAAAAGGCTGTCGATTATGACAGCACTTTTCAAAATTTACCTTCTACGGTTTTTCATCTCAGTCTCAAGCTTCACAATCTGCATCTGCAGATCATTGTTCTCTTCCTTCATCTTTGCCAGCTCTTTCTCGGCGTTCTCCAGTTTGATCTGGGCTGAAATAAGCTCGTGCTTCAGATCGTACATCTCTTTGTCCTTTAGTTCAATATCGCTTTCAAGGGAATCCCCCTGCTTCTTGGCTTTAAAATAGTCATCTGCAATATTCAGGGCGAGAAGTACATTCCGGGTATCAGCACTCTGCTTTCTGTACCCTTCACTGTTCGTGCACTCTGTTATCTTATGATTCAGATAAGAAGACACTTTTTGGAGATATTCTTCTCCTTCGAAGCCACTAAGTGTATAAACCTTCCCTCCGATTAGTACTTCTGTAAAATGTTTTGCTGAACTCATAGCATCCTCCTCGCATTTCTTAACTGCTATTATAAACTATTTACCAGTAAAAACCAACAGTTTTTTGACAGTTTTTCTCTTCTTCTCATCAAAGAAATGGATTTTCTCTCTATTTTCCGGTGGACTGAGGAAAATCCAGGCATCCTGTTATGTCAAAGTTTTTTAAACTGATCGCTCGGATTCGCAGGTAAGTGTATGACATAGTTGTTTTGAAAAAGATATATTAGCCTCTCTCAGGAGCAGGAATTCCAAGATGTCCATATGCAAAATCTGTCACAACACGTCCACGCGGTGTTCTCTGGATAAATCCATTTTTCAACAGATATGGCTCATAGACATCTTCCAGTGTCCCTGCATCTTCAGAAATCGATGCAGCCAGTGTATCCAGTCCCACCGGGCCACCCTGAAATTTCTCGATCATAGTCATGAGGATACTGCGGTCAATATGATCCAGACCATATTTATCCACATCCAGCAGATCCAGTGCATAATTTGCCACTTTTTCTGTGATGACACCGTCATATTTCACCTGGGCGAAATCACGCACGCGCTTCAGAAGACGGTTGGCAAGACGCGGAGTTCCTCTGGATCTGCGTGCCAGTTCCATCGCTCCTGCTTCCTCGATCTCCACACCAAGCACCTGAGCGGAACGAAGAATGATCGTCATCAGTTCCTGATCCGTATAAAATTCCAGACGATGTACCACACCAAAACGGTCACGAAGCGGTGCTGTCAGCATTCCTGCACGGGTAGTTGCACCGACCAAAGTAAATGGCGGCAGATTCAGACGAACTGAACGCGCTCCTGGGCCTTTTCCGATCATAATATCGATGGCGTAATCCTCCATGGCAGGATAAAGTACTTCTTCCACCTGACGGTTCAGACGGTGGATCTCATCCACAAAGAGAACATCATTTTCCTGAAGTCCGTTCAAAATAGCCGCCATCTCTCCCGGCTTTTCAATTGCCGGTCCGGATGTTACCTTCATATTTACGCCCATCTCATTGGCAATAATCCCGGCCAATGTGGTTTTTCCAAGTCCCGGAGGTCCATAGAACAATACATGATCCAGGGCTTCGCCTCTTGCTTTGGCCGCTTCAATATAAATTCCAAGTGTCTTTTTCGCTTTTTCCTGACCGATATATTCTGTCAGATGCTGAGGGCGTAGCTGCCCCTCGATTTTTATATCTTCTTCTAGATTCTCGGTTGTAATAATCCGTTTTCCCATCTGAATTCCTCAATTTCCTAATTCTTCATTCTATGGCATAATGCTTTCATCTGAAAGTAAATTAGAGTAAATATTTCAATGCTTCTTTCAGAACATCCTCTACGGTTGCACAGTCCGGGGAGGTTTTCTTCACGGCACGGAGACTTTCTGCACTTCCATAGCCAAGTGCTGTCAGTGCCTGCACTGCTTCCGCCTGCATATTCGTATCCGCACTTTCCATTCCGTTCTGTGCTGCCCCGTCATTTCCGTGGGCCGCATGTTCCAGGACATCCTCGATCTTCAGTTTATCCTTTAATTCAAGAATCAGCTTCTCTGCTGTCTTCTTTCCAATTCCCGGTGCGGCCGAAATGGCTTTTGCATCGCCGGAAAGAACTGCAAATCTTAATTCGTCCGGTGAAAGACAGGATAAAATGTTCAATCCCGCTTTCGGTCCGATTCCGTTGACTCCGATCAGAAGGCGGAACACTTCCAGATCTTCCCGCGTCAGAAAGCCAAACAACTGCATGACATCCTCACGCACGTTCAGATATGTATGAACTTTCACTTCATTTCCACAGGCCGGCAACAATGTCATGGCCTGCTGTGACATATAGACACCATAGCCGACACCGCCTACATCGATGATGGCTTTCTGTTCCTCGACTGCGGCAAGCTCGCCGCGTAAATATGATATCATTTCTGTAACCTCTTTCTCTGTCTGCTCTGTCGTTTCATTTTATGATATGAGTGTCAAAAGGGCTTTTGACACTCATTGGATACTCCCGGATTGCTCCGCAGTTATGCTGCTCCCGCAATCCTCCAACATTCGCAATCCGCTGATTTACATAGTTCCGGAAAAGCGCAGGCGCTTCACTACTTCCAGAGCAACAATTCCAATCATTGCTCCGGTCAGTACTCCTGCAATCAGAAGCACCGGAAGATAATATCCCACCTGATAAGTCTGCACCACAAACATGGCAACCAGTAACTGTCCCACATTGTGTGCCGCACCACCGCCGATGCTGACACCTGCAATGCTGAATGCATTCGTTTTTTTCAATAAAACCATAACAAGAAGACTCAGCAGTCCTCCTGCCAGACTGTACAGAATACTGAATAGATTGCCGAAAATAAATCCGGACAGGACGATCCTTGCAACTGCGATAAACAGCGCATCTTTCCAGTCTCCCTTATATAACACAATGACAACGATCAGATTGGCAAGTCCAAGTTTCACACCCGGAATACCGAAATTGATCGGAATCATTGCTTCAACATAACTAAATATTAATGCCAGCGCAGTAAATACGCCAAACATGGCAACTTTGTTCTTCATTATTTCTTAGTAATCCTTTTTATTTCTGGTTTTAAATCAGCCGCTACTGTGCAATGCTGTCCACTTCCGGTTCTTCGCTGCCTTCAATAGAAACAACCACTTCATTCGGCAGACAGATAATGCTTTCGCCGCTACGGGAAATCTTCTTATGCTGCACACAGATCTGATCCGGGCAGTCTGCCCACTCCATCCGGGCCGTTCCATCCTCAATTATGACTGTATTTTTATCATCTATATGAATGGTCTGATTCTGAGTCAGACGGTAAGTTCCATATACTTTTCCCTGAACGGAAACCTTCACTTCCGTGTTATCTCCGGGAGATTTTAATAATTGAAATGCCAGTATTGCCACTGCGATCAGGAAAATTCCGGATGCCAGCAGCCAGTCGTTTCGTTTCATCTTGCCACCTCTTTCGGTGAATAGCATAACATACTGGTCGGATGAATGCAACCATATGTTCGAGATAAAATTTTATCAATCAGTTCTTTGGTTACTGTTCACAGCATAGCTGTAAACAGTAACGTATCTCGCCATTTAGAATCGCCTTTGGCGATGGGCGAGATACATTCAAGACAATACGTGCATCCTCCATGCCAATCAGCGGAGTGATTGACATGGGAGTGAACAGTAACGTTCTTTGTTTTTATTTTTTTCGTTCAGAGTTTATTTCAAAACATTTTCCCTTGACATCTTTCTCTAAATTCCTCACAATAAAAACTGTAATTGCTGGTTGCTGTTCATAAGTAAGCTGTAAACAGTAACAGAGCCTGTCTTGTAAAAGCGCTTTTTCAGCCAAATGCCAGGCTGTGAACAGTAACCAGCTGAAAATTATATAAAAGGATTTATAACAATTATGAAAACAAACTGGTTTATCTTCAAAACCAATCCCCCAAATATTTTCTCAAAAACGAAATTTATTTTCCGAATCGGTTCTGGTTTAAAGCAATGTTCCATTGCAGGACTTTCCACTGTCCTTCTTGCTTCCACAGTCCTGACCGGGTGTTCCGCGCCAAAGACCAAGGAATCGCAGACCATGACCGGAACTTATTTCGACACGGTTGTTCAGATTGAAGTCTGGGGAGCCGATTCGGAAATGATGGATCATTGTAAAGAGATTTGTGAAAACTATGAGCAGCTTCTGAGCACAACCATTGAAACAAGTGAGGTCAGTAAAATCAACCAGGCGGCCGGACAGCCTGTAACTGTATCTGATGAAACAGCCAATCTGATTCAAAAAGGAATCGAATATGGTGACCTTTCCGGAGGGAAATTTGATATTACAATCGCTTCCGCATCAGATCTCTGGGATTTCCATGATAATAACAACGGAACAATCCCTGCAAAAGAACAATTGAAAGAAGCTGCTTCGCACATCAATTATAAAAATATTGAACTGGAAAATAATACAGTCACTTTGAAAGACCCGGAAGCCAAAATTGATCTGGGCGGAATTGCTAAAGGATATATTGCAGACAAGCTGAAAGAATATCTGAAAAGTGAAGGAATCGAACATGCATGGATTAACCTCGGCGGCAATGTATTGACTCTGGGAGGGAAACCGGACGGTTCTTCGTTCCGAATCGGTCTGCAAAAACCGTTCTCACAAAGTGGAGAAATCCTTGGAATCTTGCCGGTTTCTGACCAGTCGATTGTCACTTCCGGAAATTACGAACGATATTTTAAAAAAGACGGTGTACTGTATCATCATATTCTGGATCCGTCCACCGGATATCCGGTTCAGAATAACCTGTATCAGGTGACAATTATTTCCGATCAGTCCGTAGATGGAGATGCCTTAAGTACCACCTGTTATGCACTCGGATTAGAAGAAGGAATGAAACTAATCCAGAGTCTGGACGGCGTAGAAGCGATATTTGTTACTGATGATTATACAATACACAAAAGCAGCGATGATATAAATTTAACTGAAACATAATCTATGTGTGTAATTATAAATCAGATTAGAGCGTGCCTTGGAACTTTCATTATCTCTTAATTGGGACGAAAGTTCCTTTTTACTGTCAAAGGCGATCTTCTTCATGTTTGTCAAATCATACATAGATTCTGATATTATCCTCTACATATAACAAGAAACTTTTAAATTTTTATATATAATAAGAGCCCCTTTACATTAATTAAAATGCAAAAGAGCTCTTATTATAATCACTTAAGTCCTGTCAGAAAGCGTTTCCCATAAATTGGAATCATTTTTCTAAGACACAATTCAAATTAAGATCTTACTGTAATGATCTTTCTCGGGCACTTCTCAGCACATACGCCACAGTTTGTACATTTCTCTGCATCGATATGAGCAAGGAAGTTTGTAACTGTAACGGCTCCGGCCTCACAGTTCTTCTCACAAAGTTTACATCCGATACATCCAACTTTACATACATCCATCAGTGCTTTTCCTTTATCATTAGAGCTACACTGTACAAATGTCTTCTGGCTGTAAGGGATCAGCTCGATCAGGTGCTTCGGACAGGCAGCCACACATTTACCACATGCCTTGCAGACTTCTTTGTCTACTACTGCGATTCCATCGATAACATGAATCGCATCAAACGGACAAGCCTTCACACAAGAACCATAACCCAGACATCCTGCGCTACATCCTTTTGCTCCGCCATCTTGCATCTGACTTGCCATCAGACAATCCTGAACACCTGTATATTCGTATTCGTTTGTTGCTTTTTCACAAGTACCGGCACATTTTACAAATGCAACCTGTTTCTCCTGAGAACCGGCAGCTACACCCATGATCTCACCGATTTTAGCTGCAACCGGTGCTCCACCAACCGGGCATCCGCCTACTTCAGCTTCCCCTTTTACAATGGCAGCTGCAAGTCCGGAACATCCGGCATATCCACATCCACCACAGTTGTTTCCAGGAAGTACTCCAACGATCGCTTCCTCACGTTCATCTACTTCCACTGCAAATTTCTTTCCTGCAAGTCCGAGGAATACACCGATGAACAAGCCTGTACCGCCGACAACAACTGCCGCCAAAATAATTGCTGTAATATTCATTTATGCTCTTCCTCCTATATTAATCCTGAAAATCCGAAAAATGCGATTGCCATCAGTCCTGCTGTTACAAGAACGATCGGAGTTCCTTTGAAGGATTCCGGTACATCATTGTATTCCACTTTTTCACGGATTCCGGCCATCAGTACGATGGATACAAGGAATCCGATCGCTGTTGCAAATCCATTGACAACTCCTGTAAGGAGTCCCATTCCTGTACTCAGTTCATCATAGTAACCATTCTGTACGTTTGTAAGTGCAACACCAAGTACTGCACAGTTTGTTGTGATCAGTGGAAGATACACACCGAGTGCATTGTACAGGGAAGGCATTGCTTTCTTTAAGAACATTTCAACAAACTGTACCAGCGCAGCAATTACAAGGATGAATACGATCGTATTCAGATAAGCAAGTTCTCCGCCTAAAATGTTCGGATTACCGAGGATAAATTTGTAAATCAGTCCTGTTACGAAGGATGCGATCGTAATAACGAATACTACGGCACCACCCATTCCGGCTGCTGTCTTTACGTTCTTGGATACACCGAGGAACGGACAGATTCCGAGGAACTGACTTAATACTACGTTGTTTACAAATGCTGACCCAACTGCGATCAGAAGTAATTCTTTCATTCTCCGTCCCTCCTTTATTCTTTCTCTTTACCGTCAGCTTCTGTCGGGAACAGATGTCCGCCACAGGAAGATGCGTTACCACAGGAAGCACATCCTGCACCACATCCGGCAGCTTCCGGAACTTTTTTGCCTTTTTTCGCCATGTTGCTCTTTACTTTGTTCTGAAGTGCTACCAGTCCTGCAAGAACGAAGAACGCACCAGGAGCAAGGATAAAGATGGTCAGTGGCTCATAGGAATCAGGCATTACCTGGAATCCGAAGATCTGTCCTGCACCGATCAGCTCTCTTACGATACCGATGGATGTCAGACCAACTGTAAATCCAAGTCCCATACCAATTCCGTCAAAGATAGATGGAAGTACAGGATTCTTGGAAGCATAACTCTCGGCTCTTCCGAGGATGATACAGTTTACAACGATCAGCGGGATATAAATTCCGAGTGCAGAATACAGACTCGGAACAAATCCTTCCATCAGGAAATCTACAATCGTTACAAAGGATGCTACGATTACGATAAACGCCGGCATTCTGACAGAATCCGGAATCACTTTACGGAGCATAGAGATCAGCATGTTGGACATGATCAGTACGACCGTTGTAGAAAGTCCCATACCAACTCCGTTGATTGCAGATGTTGTAACCGCAAGAGTCGGACACATACCGAGCATCAGTACGAAGGTCGGATTCTCTTTTACAAGACCATTGAATAAACGTTCTGTACATCGATTCATTATTTTCCGCCTCCTAACTCATTCTGAAAATATACCAGTGCAGAATCTACTGCATTTGTTACTGCATTTGTTGTGATCGTCGCACCACTGATGGCATCGATCATATCATCACCGGATTCACCGGTTTTTGTATAAGTGAATTTCTCCACCTGTTTGTCTTTGAACTGATCTTTGAAATCTGCCTCTTTGGCTTTCATACCAAGTCCGGCTGTCTCACTGATACTGAGCATCTCGATTCCCTTTACAGTTCCATCAGAAAGAATACCTACGGAAAGTTCGATGTCTCCGCCGTATCCTTCATGGGATGTCACATTGATTACGTAGCCGATTGTCTCACCGGAAGCATCTTTTCCTTCTGCAACTTCTGCAATGTCATCGGATGTGTATCCATTTTCTTTTAAAAGTGCTGCAGCTGCATCTGTATCAAGCCCGTCTACTGTTTCGAATGAATCTGCATCGGCAAGAACAGATCTGAATGCTGCCTGTTTTGTATTCTCCTGTGTTCTGGCGATTGGTTCTTTTGTCACGCCGTATACAACACCGAGAAGAAGTCCTGCAACCACTGTGATGGCTGTAAGGATCAAAGTGTTTTTAAGAATCTTATTCATTATTTCTCTCCTCCTTTACCAAATGGTTTTGGAAGAGTAACCTTCTCAATCAGCGGTACTAAAAGGTTACTGATAATGATGGCGTAAGATACACCCTCTGCTGAACCTCCGAAGAGACGGAACAGTCCGGTCAGACATCCGAGGCAGATACCAAAGAGGTATTTTCCTCTGTTCGTGATCGGAGATGTTACATAGTCTGTTGCCATGAACCATGCTCCGAGCATGAGTCCGCCACCGCAAAGATGTGCTGTGATGTACTGTGGATCAAATCCATGTCCGCCAAATAATGTAATAAAAATAACAAATGTTACAATGTATGTACCAGGAATTCTGAGGTCGATTACGCCCATCAGGATCAGGAACATAGCACCGATCATAATTGCGATCACGGAAGTCTCACCGATCGTTCCTCTGATATTACCGATCAGCATTGACATTGTGTCTACCGCTTCACCTGCTTTTAAATCAGCCAGCGGTGTCGGTCCTGTTACACCGTCATAGACGAAATAAGTCATCTTTCCGGCAAAACAGATCAAAAGGAAACATCTTGCTCCCAGTGCCGGGTTCATGAAGTTCTGTCCCAGACCACCGAATAACTGTTTTACTACGATAATTGCAAATACAGAACCAAGTACACCCATCCACCAAGGAAGTGTCGGAGGAAGGTTCAGTGCAAGGAGAAGTCCTGTAACTGCTGCACTGAAATCTCCGATGGTAATCGGTTTGTGCATTAATTTCTCCCAGATATACTCTGCTAATACTGCCGCAGCCGTTGTGACTACTACAAGGATCCATGCATTTTCATGACGGAAGTTCCAGATACCGAAGAAAGTAGCCGGAAGCAGTGCGATCACTACCATGAGCATGATGTTGCTGCTTGTCACTTTATCCCGGATGTGCGGCGATGATGATACGTTATAATTCTCGTTCATTCTCATTCACCTCTCTTACTTTTTCTTACGGTTTGCCAGTGCTGTCTTACGCATGGAACCGATGGACTGTTTCAGCTGACGTTTTGCCGGACAGACATAACTGCAGGATCCACATTCTACACATTCCAGACCATTCCATGCAAGGAAGGATTCCTCATCATGACGCTGTGAAAAATCAGCCAGTCTGGATGGAATTACACGGCTTGGACAGACTTCTACGCATCTTCCGCAGTTGATACATGCTGTCTCCATACTCTTCTTTACGATATCTTCTTTAAATGCAAGAATGGAAGAAGATGTCTTTGTTACAGGTGCATCCAGTGTGATCATGGCAAATCCCATCATCGGTCCACCGGAGATCAGCTTCTGAGGTTCCTGTTTGAATCCTCCTGCTGCTTCGATCAGTTCTCTGTGGTTTGTACCAAGGAGTACCATGAAGTTTCCAGGATTCTCCACATCATCTCCGCTGACTGTTACTACACGCTCCATTAACGGTTTTCCGTTAATTACTGCATTGTGGATTCCAATCAGTGTCTCTACGTTGTCTACGATACATCCTGCATCTGCCGGCAGCATAGAAGAATTGATCGCACGCTTTGTAACTGCGTAAATCAGCTGACGTTCAGCTCCCTGAGGATACTTTGTCATCAGAGCTTTCACATCCATTCTAGGTTCATCTGCCACTGCTTTCTGCAGTTTTTCAATACAGTCTTTCTTATTGTCCTCAACTGCGAAAATTCCTTTCGCATTCGGGAAAATGGAAAGAATAACACGCATTCCACTTACAAGATCTTCTGTGTATTCCAGCATTCTTCTGTAGTCTGCTGTAATATACGGCTCACATTCTGCACAGTTTGCAATAATGTATTCGATCTTCTCTGGTTCTTTCGGGGAAAGCTTTACTCTGGTCGGGAAACCGGCTCCTCCCATACCTACGATTCCTGCATCACCGATTTTTGCGATGATCTCTTCTTTCGTCATCTCATCGAGTGGTTTAACAGGTGCGTATTCTACTTCATTGTATTCACCGTCATTTTCAATAACGATACAGTCTACTTTTGTGCCTGTCGGATTATAACGCTTCTCAAGGCTCTTTACTTTTCCTGATACAGATGCATAAACAGGTGCAGATACAAATCCACCCGCTTCTGCGATCATCTGTCCTTTCAGCACGGTTTCGCCCTTTTTCACCAGTGGTTTTGCAGGTGCTCCGATGTGCTGAGAAAGTGGATAAACCAGATCTCCACTTGGCATCAGTGGTTTGATCGGCTGGTCTTTCGAAAAACGTTTTCCATCGTCCGGATGGATTCCGCCTTTAAATGTCAAAAGTCCCATTCTTCTCTTCCTTCCTTTCCTGACTTTCATGCCGGATGTATAAATATGATATTTTGTACGATTCCTTTTCGACATGTCTGTCTAATTTTCGCATGTTCTATTGTACTAAAAAGTTCAGTGAAAATCCAGTAATTTGGCGAGAAAGATTGTATATTTGCGTATACATCTTGATGAATTTTTAACAGAAAATTGTGATATTTTTACAATTCTAAATGGGAATATATGAAAACAGATTTTCACTTAATCACTTAAATGAGATGTGGTTTTAATCTTTTTTTCATCAGAATATCCTGATAAAATTCAGATTTATACAAAACAAATCAAACAGAAAAAGAAAAACAGCCGGCAAAAAAGCACCGACTGTTTTAGTTTAAAATTTATCAAACAAACTTGAAGGATTGATAGAAGATTATTCTTCTGTCTCTTCAGCCTGATCAGCTTCAAGAGCTTTCATGCTCAGGCTGATCTTCTTCTCAGCTTCGTTGAGGTCAACAACTTTTGCTGTGATTTCCTGTCCGATAGCCAGTACGTCTGACGGTTTGTCAACGTGATTTCTGGAGATCTGAGATACATGAAGAAGTGCATCAACTCCCGGTGCAAGTTCAACGAATGCACCAAAGTCTGTCATACGTGCAACTTTTCCTGTAACCACGTTACCTACAGCAAAATCTTCAGTTGCGTTTACCCATGGGTTTGTCTCTGGGAACTTCAGGCTCAGAGCGATCTTTGTATCACGGATATCTTTTACAAGAACTTTCAGTGTATCACCAACATGGAATACTTTCTTCGGGTTCTCTACTCTTCCCCATGACATCTCTGAGATGTGAAGAAGTCCGTCAACACCACCAAGATCAACGAATGCACCAAAGTCTGTTACATTCTTAACAGTTCCTTCTACAGTATCGCCAACATTCAGTTTAGCAAACAGCTCTTTCTGTTTCTCAGCACGCTCAGCTACGAGAAGCTGTCTTCTGTCACCGATTACACGGTTTCTTCTAGGATTGAACTCGCTGATTACGAATTCAATCTCCTGTCCTTCGTATTTGCTGAGGTCTTTCTCGTAAGAATCAGATACAAGGCTTGCCGGGATAAATACTCTTACTTCATCCACTGTTGTACAAATACCGCCGCCAAGGATCTGTGTAACTGTAGCTTTTAATACTTCATGATTCTCATAAGCCTCACGAAGTCTTTCATTTCCTTTTTCAGCAGCCAGTCTCTTGTATGTAAGAAGAACCTGACCCTCTCCGTCATTTACTTTCAGTACTTTCACTGTCATTGTGTCTCCAACATTAACAACTGTTGTGAGATCCAGAGACTGATCGTTGGAGTACTCGTTCTTTGTGATGATACCGTCTGCTTTGTATCCGATATTCAGGATAATCTCGTCCGGTTTTACATCGATAACTGTTCCCTCTACAACCTCTCCGTTGTGAATTGTTTTAAATGACTCGTCTAACATCTGTTCAAAAGATAATTCTGACATTATTTTGAACCTCCTCAATTATATTGTTGGGCGTGGATGCCCCTGCTGTAATACCTACTGTTTCCACTGACCCTAATTGATTCAAATCCAAATCGCCAAGTGTCTGTATATAGTACGTATTGTTACATGCTTTGCGGCATATTTCAAATAACTTCTGGGTATTGGAACTATGTTTGTCACCAATAACGATCATAGCATCCACCGTCTCTGCAATACTCCGCGCTTCTGTCTGGCGCTCCTTTGTAGCATTACAGATTGTATTTAAAACAATAATATCATAACTCTTTTTCTCAAGAATTTCAACTAAATCTTTAAATTTATTGTAATTAAATGTCGTCTGTGCAACAATACAGAGCTTTTTGCCATCCAAAGCAACAAATTTCTGTGCTTCTTCCGCATTTTGAATCACACAGACATCGTCACCTGCCCATCCTTTAATCCCCTGCACTTCCGGGTGATCCGGATTTCCGATAATGATAATGGAATTACCTTCCTTGCTGTGCTTCTGCACAATGTTGTGGATCTTCTTTACAAAAGGACAGGTTGCATCTACGATCCGGATGTTTTTCTCTTCCAGACGGTCGTATACATTTTTTGCCACACCGTGGGAACGGATGATCACAGTTCCTTTTTCCAGAGCATTCAGTTCTTCTTCTGTCCTGAGTACGACGACGCCTTTTTTCTCCATGTCCTTTACTACTTCTTCGTTATGGATGATCGGTCCATAAGTATAGATCGGCAGTGTTTCCTGCTTCTCTACCTGCTGATAAACGGTATCAACCGCTCTTTTTACACCGAAACAGAATCCGGCGGATTTTGCTTTGATTACTTCCATATCTGTTTTCTACTCCATCTGTTTCTATTTCGTTACTGTTTACAGGTTGCCAGTGAACAATAACAGCCAATTCACGCTACTGAATCAGAAAATGTCTGAAAAATGTTTCCTGTAAAAGATAAATTATGCACAGTGGCTGCAGATTGCATTCACAACTTCTTCAATCGTCATCTCAGAGCTGTCCACAAGAATCGCATCCTCAGCCTGCTTTAAAGGAGCGATTGCACGTGTCATATCGCGCTGGTCTCTCTCTTCAATGTCAGCTGCGATTTCTTCCAGATTACAGGATTCTCCCTTTTCGATCAATTCATTGTATCTTCTCTTTGCTCTTGTCTCAACGCTTGCTGTCAGATAAATCTTCACGTCTGCATCAGGAAGGATGTTTGTTCCGATATCCCTTCCATCCATGATCACGTCTTTTTCACATGCCAGAGAACGCTGCAGTTCTAAAAGCTTTGCTCTCACTTCCGGGATTCCTGAAGTCTTGGATGCCATATTTCCAACTTCCTCTGTACGGAGCATAGAAGTAATGTTTTCCCCATTCAGATAAACTTGCTGTGCGCCATTTTCATATCCGATGGTAACGTCAGCTGTTTTGCATGCTTCAATTACTTTCTCTGTCTCTTCCGGAGCAATCCCCTGTTTCAGAAAATGAATTGCCAGTCCGCGGTACATCGCACCTGTATCTACATAAATGTATCCTTTTTCTTTTGCAACCAGTTTTGCAATCGTGCTTTTCCCTGCTCCTGCCGGTCCATCAATTGCTACATTGTATCCCATTTTGTATCTCCTCCAATGTTTTTATTTTTAAGATCTAACCGATTCTGTCCATATTTTTGTATTCAAAATTTTAAATCTTTTAAAAAGTCTCTGTTCACTATAATATAACTTTCAAAGCATACAAATCGAAAGACAATTCTTTCAACTTTGCTCAGCGTGCTCAGATTCCGGCATTAATTCCTGCCAGATATCCGGTTGACCAGGCAATCTGCAGATTGTAACCGCCGGTCACTGCATCCAGATCCAGTACCTCGCCCGCAAAATAGAGATGTGGAACCTTTTTGGATTCCATCGTTCCCGGATCAATCTCTTTTACAGAAACGCCGCCTTTTGTGATAATTGCTTCATTGTATCCCCGAAGTCCGGTCAGAGTCATTGAAAAATCTTTGATCAGATGTAAAAATCTCTGTCGTTCTTCTTTTGTAATCTCATGTACCTTTTTTTCAGGTTCAATTTCAGAAAGTTCGATCATAACCGGTTTTAATTTTGCCGGGAACAATCCGTCTACTGCATTCTTAAACTGTTTATTATGATTGGATTCAAATTCTCTGAGCAAACGTTTATCAAGCTGTTCCATGCTTAAAGCGGGTTTCAGATCAATATGAAGTGTCAGTTCTTTGTCACTCAACTTCTTTCCTACCACACTGCTGGCACTTAAGATAACCGGACCTGTAACTCCGTAATGTGTAAATAACATCTCACCGAATTCATCATACAGCTTCTTCTTACCGTCTGTAATATGAATCTCAATGTTTCTCAGAGAAAGTCCCTGCAGTTCTTTTGCATACCATTCCTTCACTTCCATAGGAACAAGGGAAGGAAACAGCTCTGTTACCTTATGCCCACCTGCTTTTGCAAATTTGTATCCATCTCCTGTAGATCCCGTAGATGGATACGAAATCCCGCCGGTTGCCACGATCACAGCATCTGCATCCATTTTTTTACCTGAAGAAAGGAGTACTCCTGCAGCCTGTCCGTCTTTCAGGATCAGTTCTTTCACTTCTGTATGTAGTTTTACATTTACATTCAGGCGCTGCATTTCCCTTGCAAGTGCCTGAATCACATCAGAAGAATGGTCGGAAAGCGGGAACACTCTTCCACCTCGTTCTACTTTTGTCTTTACCCCCAGTTCTTCAAAAAGATCAATCACCTGTTCATTGGTAAAACTGTAAAATCCACTGTAAAGGAATTTCGGATTGCTGATCACTGCTGAAAAAAGGTCTTCAATATCCGCTGCATTCGTAATATTACAGCGCCCTTTTCCGGTAATAAACAGTTTCTTTCCTAATTTCTCATTCTTTTCCAGCAGCCAGACTTCCCGGCCATTGCGTGCAGCAAATACGGCTGCCATCATTCCGGCCGCGCCACCGCCAATAATGACTACTTTACTCATTCTTCAATCCTTTCTTCTGCTGTAGATCTGATTTGACAGGAACCGTATCGCTGATATGATTTAATTCCTGATCATCGCCACTGTACACCTGATATTCGCCCCAGATTTTCTCCAGCGCCTCTAAAATGGATACAACTTCAGTTCTCTTCTTCATACACAGAGCAACGATGAGCGCATTGATTACGCTAAGTGGAGCTACCAGGGAATCTACGATAGATGCCATATCACTTCTTGCAATCAGACTGCAGGAAGAATACAGATTCATCGGAGAATGCATACTGTCTGTCAGTGTAATCACCCGTGCTTTCCGGTTGCTTGCGAATTCCAGTGCCTTCAACGTTCTCATAGAATATCTTGGGAAACTGATTCCAATGATCACATCTTTCTCATTGATTCGGATCAACTGTTCAAAAATCTCGCTGGCACTGTTTGAATTCACAGTGATCACATTATCACAGACAAGATTCAGATAATATCCCATAAATGCTGCCAGAGGAGCACAGCTTCGAATCCCCACAACGTAAATATGTCGTGCATCCTGGAGCATATCAATCGCCAGATTAAACGCATTGTGATCAATCGCATTCATCGTCAGCTTAATCTTTTCTATATCTGACTGAAGTACGGTCTCAAGTATTTCACTCTGTGAGATACGACCGTATGTCACATCCATTCGCTGAATGGAATTCAGCTTATTTCTCACCAGTTCTTCCAGCGCTTTTTGGAAGCCCGGATATCCACTGTACCCAAGCTGAGTGGCAAACCGGACGACTGTAGATTCACTGACACCTACGGTTTCTCCAAGTTTGGCTGCCGTAAGAAACACTGCTTTATCATAATCTTCTCTTACATAATCCGCCAGACGTTTCTGACCTTTACTCATTTTATCATAGCGTGATTCAATTCGCGCAACCAGATCATTGATATTATTTTCTGTCGTTTCCATTTCCTTTACTTCCAATTCTATAAATATAATTCCCTGCTTTTCAGGCCAGAGTGTGTCTTAAAAATCATTCCTGTAATCTGCACACGTTACTGTTCACAGGTAACCTGCACACAGTAACCTGCACACTCCACTTTGCGGAAGATTTTACCTTCATTCGGTTGACGTAGCCAGATTTTTGAAATATCTGTGAGATCAGATCTGTCGGGTTGCCTTTTTCAGCCAGATCTGTTCTTCCTCTGTAAGATACGACCCGATTTTTTCATATACCTGTGCGTGATATGCATTCAGCATCTGACGCTCTTCTTCATTCATCTTTTCCGGAAGCAATGCATCCAGATCGATCGGAACAAAGGTCAGTATCTCAAATTTCATAAACTGCCCATATTCATTGCACTCAGCTTCGCGGACCAGGAGTTCATTTTCCAGACGAATACCATGAGAACCTTCAATATAGATTCCAGGTTCATCTGTGATCACCATGTTCTTTTCCAGTGTCTGCGCCGGCTTTTGTCCTTCTTTCCATCGGAAATTGATCGGTCCTTCATGGATATTCAGAAGATATCCTACACCGTGGCCTGTTCCATGGTTAAAATTCAATCGCTCTTTCCAGAAGACTTCTCTTGCAATACAGTCCAGATTAGCTCCACTGCAGCCATGAAGAAAGACTGTATTTGCCAGACGAAGCATTGCTCTGGCAACCAGTGTGAAATGCTCTTTCTCCGTCTGTCCTACCTCTCCCAGTGCAACCGTACGGGTAATATCGGTGGATCCTTCCGGATAATGACCGCCTGTATCTGTCATAAACAGGCTTCCCGGCTTTAATTCTAGATCACTTGTCTCATCTGCACTGTAATGAACAATTGCACCATGAGCAGCATAGGCACTGATCGGTCCAAAACTTGGTCCCATAAATCCAGGCTGTTCTGCACGGAATGCTTCCAGCTTATCAGAAGCAGATAATTCCGTAATCTTCTCTTTCCCGAGATTTTTCTTCAGCCAGTACATAAACTTTGTATGTGCAATGCCATCTTTTAAATGTGCTTTCCGCAAATTCTCTACCTGAATTTCATTCTTTATGGATTTCATCAGGATCTCAGGGGTATCTTTCGCTACTTTTTTTGCCTGTTCCGGAAGCTTCTGATATAAACTGTAACTGATGATCTGCGGATCAAACAGAATCGTATGTTCAGCTCCAATCTCGCTCAACGCCTGATACACATCATTGTACGGCAATACTTTCACATTATTTTCTGCAAAAACTTCCAGAATATCCTCTGAGAATTTATCTTTATCTGCATAAAGCTCAACCATCTCATTATATACGATAAGGTAAGAAAGAACAAGTGGACAATATGCAATATCATTTCCACGAATATTCAGAAGCCAGGCAATATCATCCAGACTGGACAGGACTTGTACATCACAGTGATATTCTGTCATTTTTTCACGGACACGCTGTAGTTTGGATGCAACACTTTCACCTGCATATGCATCTTCCAGCAGAAATGCCGGCTCGGTAGAAAGTGCCGGTCTTTCTTCCCATAAAAGGGATGCAAAATCACAATCCGGAGAAATGGATCCATTTGCTTCTTCTGCAATCTTTTTATAATTTTCTCCATCCGAATATCCGATCGTTCTTCCGTCAAATCCAAGTGTCATGCCACTTTTCATCTCTTTCTTAAGAAATTCCTCGATTGTATCTATATTCGGTTCCCCTGAACGAAACAGTTCGATTTCGCTTCCTTTCAGTTCTTTTTCTGCCTGAATAAAATAGCGTCCATCTGTCCAGAGAATCGCTCTGTCCTGCAGAAACAACGCAGTCCCGGCGGATCCGGTAAATCCGGTCATATATTCACGAAATTTAAAATAATCTCCGACATACTCACTCTGATGATAATCTGCTGTCGGAATAAGATAAAAATCTACGCCCGCATGCTTCATTTCCTTACGCAGTGCGGAAATTCTCTGAGAAATATCCATGTTCTTTCACTCCTTCACTTCTAAAAATAAATGTAACGTATCTCGCCATTTAGAATCGCCTTTGGCGATGGGCGAGATACCATTCAAGACAATACGTGCATCTTCCATGCCAATCAGCGAAGTGATTGACATGGGAGTGAACAGTAACTAATTAACTTCTTTGCTCCTTACTGTAGTAAAAAACACTTTACAGAAAATAAAACTCTCAACATACATCTAGAGTGTGTCTGAAAAATGCTTTCTGCAAGATATATGTCACAATTTGTGGGAGATTTTGTTTGAATGAGGGCGGCGTAGCGGGCTACGTCAACCGAATGAAGACAAAATATACCGCAAAGTGGGGCATGTAGATTGCAGGAATGATTTTTCAGACACGCTCTAGGATGTTTCCGTCAATCGTTCTATAAAATAGCTATTATCATATTGTTTCTGAATTCTGTTTATTTTAATCAGGAATACAATTTCCATTAATTATGATAACACTATTTTATTCTTTATAAAAGATAAAAGAATAAAATAAATGTTAAGGTGATTAGCTTTTGTTACTGTTCACAGCACAGCTGTAAACAGTAACAAATAAATACCTCCCATCCATCACTATAAGTAATGAATGAGAGGCATTGTTTCTTATCGTTTATCCTCTGCAGTTTTGTCTGTTATTTTGCAAAACAAAATGTATCCAAACCTGCATTTAATAATTCAGATAATGATTATACTGGATATGCTCCGTTTTCTGTATCAGCTACTGTAGCGTCAACTTTTGTCTGCTGAGCCTGTCTGTATTTGAAGAAATCAACAGCAACCTGTGGGAACAGTGCATATGTGAGGACATCCTCATCCTGCTGGATCCACTGTGCGCACTCTTTGCGGAGAGTATCAAGCTCATCCGGAATCAGATCTGCCGGACGGCATGTGATTGGCTCTACATCGCCAAGAGCCTTCTTCTGCAGTTCTGGATCCACCGGTTTTGTTGTTTTACCATATTTTCCTGCAAGAACGTCTTTTGTCTCTTTTGTGATCATCTTGTAACGCTCACCCATTAATACGTTGAATACAGCCTGTGTTCCAACAATCTGTGAAGAAGGTGTAACAAGCGGTGGCTCACCAAGGTCTTTACGCACACGAGGTACTTCTTCGAGTACTTCGTAGAACTTGTCTTCTGCTCCCTGCTCTTTCAGCTGAGATGTCAGGTTGGAGAGCATTCCTCCCGGTACCTGGTACAGAAGAGTCTTGATGTTAACACCAAGGTTCTTAGGATTGAGCAGTCCGCTCTCAAGAGCGTCGTCACGGATTGGACGGAAGTAATCAGCGATCTCAGCAAGGAGATTCTGATCCAGTCCTGTATCGTAAGGTGTTCCCTTGAATGTCTCAACCATAACTTCTGTTGCCGGCTGGGATGTTCCAAGTGCGAACGGTGACATAGCTGTATCGATGATGTCTGCTCCGGCTTCTACTGCCTTCATGTATGTCATGGAAGCAACACCAGATGTGTAGTGTGTATGCATCTCGATCGGGATGCTTACAGCATCTTTCAGTGCGGAAACAAGCTCTGTTGTCTTATATGGAACAAGAAGTCCTGCCATATCCTTAACACAGATTGAGCTTGCGCCCATATCTTCGATTCTCTTTGCAAGGTCAACCCAGTACTCCATTGTGTATGCATCACCAAGAGTATAGGACATAGCAACCTGTGCGTGAGCTTTCTCTTTGTTTGCAGCCTTTACTGCTGTCTGAAGGTTTCTCATGTCGTTAAGACAGTCGAAAATACGAATGATATCGATTCCGTTTGCTACAGATTTCTGTACGAAGTATTCTACAACGTCATCTGCGTATGGACGGTATCCAAGGATATTCTGTCCACGGAACAGCATCTGAAGTTTTGTATTTTTGAATCCATCACGGAATTTTCTAAGTCTCTCCCATGGATCCTCTTTCAGGAAACGGAGGGAAGCATCAAATGTTGCTCCGCCCCAGCACTCTACAGCATGATATCCGACTTTATCCATCTTCTCAACGATCGGCATCATCTGGTCTGTTGTCATTCTGGTGGCAATCAGGGACTGATGTGCATCACGCAGAATTGTTTCTACTATTTTAACTGGTTTCTTTTCAATTTCTGCCATTTATTTATCCTCCAAATTTACTTAACGCCGAAGATGGCCATGAATGTTCCGGCTGCAACTGCAGTACCGATAACTCCGGCAACGTTTGGTCCCATCGCATGCATGAGCAGGAAGTTTGTAGGATCTGCCTCAGCACCAACCTTCTGGGATACACGGGCTGCCATAGGAACCGCAGATACACCTGCTGATCCGATCAGCGGGTTAACCTTACCATGTGTAAGAGCACACATCAGTTTACCGAACAGGACACCTGCTGCTGTACCAAATGCGAATGCTATAAGTCCAAGAATAACGATCTTGATTGTATTCCAGTTCAGGAATGCTTCAGCACTTGTTGTAGCTCCAACAGATGTACCAAGAAGAATAACTACGATATACATCAGTGCGTTAGAAGCTGTGTCTGAAAGCTGTCTTACAACACCAGACTCTTTGAACAGGTTACCAAGCATAAGCATACCAACCAGTGGAGCTGTTGTAGGAAGAATCATACAAACAACAATTGTAACGATAACAGGGAACAGAATTCTTTCCAGTTTGGAAACCGGACGAAGCTGATCCATCTTGATCTTTCTTTCCTTCTCTGTTGTGAGAAGTTTCATGATCGGCGGCTGGATGATCGGCACAAGTGACATATAAGAATATGCCGCAACGGCGATCGGTCCCATGATAGCTGTCTGCTGCAGTTTACCTGCAAGGAAGATAGATGTCGGGCCGTCTGCTCCACCGATGATGGAGATAGCTGCTGCAGCCTTGTCTGAGAAACCAAGTGCCATAGCACCAAGGTATGCAGCGAAGATACCGAACTGAGCTGCTGCACCAAGCAGGAAACTCTTCGGGTTTGCAATCAGCGGACCGAAGTCAGTCATCGCACCGACTCCGAGGAAAATCAGAGACGGAAGGATTGACCATTCGTCAAGCTGGTAAAAGTAATACAGAAGTCCACCTGTACCATTTGCAGCATCTTCAGCATGCAGCATGATATCTGGGTAGATATTTACAAGCAGCATACCAAAGGCAATCGGTACAAGAAGCAACGGCTCAAAACCGTGGTGGATTGCCAGATAGAGAAACACGCAGGCAACAGCGATCATAATAATGTTACCAAATGTAAGGTTCATGAACGCTGTCTGTTCTACGAGGTTTCCCAGCGTATTTGAAATATATTCCATTTGTAAAACCTCCTGGTTCAGTCACTAGTTTAATGTAGCAAGTACAGCTCCTGATTCAACAGCATCACCTACTGCCACATCAATGCTGGCAATAGTTCCTGCCTCCGGGGCAACAACTGGGATTTCCATTTTCATAGCTTCGATAATAACTACAGTATCTCCTGCCTGTACGCTCTGTCCAACAGATGTCGGGATCTGGAATACTTTTCCGGCAGCTCCTGCTTTAACCTGAATGCTTCCAGCTCCTGCTGCAGCCTTCGGTGCAGCTGCTGGTGCTGCTACAGCTTTCGGTGCTGCAACCGGTGCAGCTGCTGGTGCTGCGCCTGCGCCATTCTCTTCTACTGTTACATCATATACATTTCCGTTTACTGTAATTGTATAATT
Organism: uncultured Mediterraneibacter sp.; assembly: GCF_934309415.1. Taxonomy (GTDB): domain Bacteria; phylum Bacillota; class Clostridia; order Lachnospirales; family Lachnospiraceae; genus Mediterraneibacter. The sequence continues at coordinate 111,596 of NZ_CAKRDI010000001.1, read as the reverse complement.
TTTCATTTTCATATCCTCCTGATTAATTCCATCTATTTGATTTTCTTCTCTTAATAGAACGAACGACAAATCCGTCTGTGGAAGTTCCCTCTGCTGCTGCGATTGCTGCTGCAATTACCGCAACGAGTTCTGCATCATCTGTAGCTGCTGTTTCTGTAACAACCGGTGCTGCCGGTGCAGCTGCCTGTACAGGTGCTTCCTTCTTCTCTTCTGCTTTTCCTTTTCCAGATAACTTCTCCTGAAGTTTCGGGATAAATCCAAGCAGATAGATAATGAATGAAATGAAAATCAATACAACAAATACAGTTCCCATTCCGAGGATTGTATTCAGTCCGGCCTTCTTAAGGATTTCTGCTGTTGAGTAATGTGCAGAAACGTCAAGACTTTCAATGTCTCCCTTTTCATTAAAACTGAATGCGATCTCAGCATCTCTGTCTTCAAATTTCGCTTCTGTTGCCAGTGTGGCGCCTTCATTGGTTACTTCCATAGTCCAGTCGCCATGATCAACATAAGTTCCACACTCTTCTTCTGCTACTTCCCAGGAGCTGATCATAGAAAGGAAATCATCTCCGTCTACCGGAAGCCCTGCATTCATAAGCTGTGTGTTAAGCTGAAGATCACGCATATCAGAAAAGCTGTCAAGCTGCTCTGTTGTCATCGCTTCAAAGTTCTGAACAACGAATTCAGCATACTGCTCTAATGTCGCCTGATCATATCCTGTAGCCTCAGACTTGCCGCATCCTGTGAAACTAAGAACGAGTGCAAGGCTAAGACCTGCTAAAACGATTTTTTTCTTCACTTCGCCTCACCTCACTAAACCGTTCCGTGTTTCTTGTCCGGACGATCCTCTCTCTTTGTGAACAGCATCTCGAATGCTCCGATCACATATTTTCTTGTATCTGCAGGCTCAATGACAGCATCTACATATCCTCTGGCTGCTGCTGAGTCCGGGCTGGACTGCAGTGCCTTGTATTCTGCTGCTTTTTCTTTCTGTGTATCAGCGTCTGCATCAGCGTACATGATCTGTGCTGCAAGGTTTGCATCCATCATTCCGATTTCAGCTGTCGGCCAGGCATAAACAAGGTCAGCACCGATAGACTTGCTGTTCATTGCAACATAAGCGCTTCCGAATGCTTTACCAACGATTACGTTTACTTTCGGAACTGTTGCATTAGCAAATGCATATGTCAGTTTAGCAACTGCTGTTGCCATGTTCTTCTCAGATTCAACTGTAGCAGCGAATCCTGTTACGTTTGTCAGTGTAAGAACCGGGATAGAGAATGCATCACAGAAGTTAACAAAATCTGTAGCTTTCTTGCATCCGTCTACTGTAAGAACAGAGTCGAACTCAGCTTCTACAGCTGCGTCTTCTCCGTATACTTTAGAACGGTTTGCAACTACACCAACTGTTTGTCCGTTCAGGCGGATAAATCCTGTAACCATCTCTTTTGCATAATCTTTTTTTGTCTCAACCAGGATCTGGTTGTCAGCGATCTGTGCAAGTGCAATTCCTGTATCTTCGGATGCATTTGCGATATCTGCGCATACACGGTTCAGATCATCTGTGCACTCCTCGTAGGACATATCGTCTTCATAATTGGCAGGAATCATACATACAAGTGAACGAATCTGTCCGAGGATCTCAGCCTCTGTACCGATACCATCTACAAGACCTGCTGTCTTGCTCTGATATTCAGCGCTTGCTGTGTTACATCTGGAAATCTCATTTCCTTCCAGAGCGTTCGGGGAATTAACAAACAGTTTTCCTTCTTTTGCTTCCATAAATGTAAAGTCAGCAAGTCCCGGAACTACTGCAAGTCCACCACCACATGTACCAAAAATAGCTGTTACCTGAGGAATTACTCCTGAAGCAAGAGCCTGTTTCTGATAAAGGCTTCCGAATGCCTCAAGTGCATCTGTTGCCTCCTGAAGTCTTAATCCAGCACAGTCGATCAGTCCGATGACAGGTGCTCCCATCTTCATTGCCATATCGTAGATACGTGCAATCTTCTTAGCGTGCATCTCGCCGAGTGCTCCACCAAGAACTTCAGCATCCTGACTATATACATAGACAAGGTTGCCATCAATCACTCCATATCCGGTAATGACACCGTCAGAAGGAGCTGCCTTCTCCTGCAAGTTGAAATTTGTGCTTCTTGCTGTAACAGCACCACCAATTTCAACAAAGCTTCCCTCATCAAGCAATGTAGCAATACGTCTGCTCGCTGAGTTTCCTGTTGCATTGTAGCTCATATTCTAGCCCTCCATACTTATAAAATAATTTAAAATAAACCAAAATTTCTGCCTATTCTAGTATATACTAGTGTGTGCGAAATTTCAATTCAAAATTTACCTTTATTGACATTTTTTTGACATTTTTTTCGCTTGGGAAAGTTCGTCCAATTTAGAAAGAAGAATTAATATAATAGGAAGAAAAAGCAAAGAAATGAGACTTGCAAATAATGTATCCATTCAGTACACAATATTTGCAAGTCTCATTTCTTTCTCATTTTATTTTGTATCCACTTTCTTTTCCTGCTTAATTCGCGGATTGTTTTTCCTATCTCTTATTTCCAAGATCCTTTTCGCAATCTGCGTGCCTGCTCTTTGCCAGAGCAGACCTTGCAGATGTCGTAGAAAAATATTTTTCTGACTATTTAAAAATTCAATTAGTGACGGTTTCTGTACTGAACCGGTGTAATATTGTACATCTTCTTAAAGATACGGTTGAAATGTTCTACATTCTGATATCCTACAGATTCTGCAATACTTTCTACCGTGGCACTGCTACTCTTGAGCATAGCTCTTGCCTTTTTCATTCTTACTTCTTTCAGGATATCTCCAAATGTCTTTCCGGATTTTTCACGGATATATTTGGAAATATATGGTTTGGACAGATAGAATTTCTCTGCAAGATCATCCAATGTCACATCTTTATAGTTCGCATAAATATAATTTGTAATCTCTAACAGTCTTTCATCCTTACAGGACTGAGAATCTGCAAGCTCCGGCAGTTTGTTTACAGCTACAACAAGAGCCTGAATAGATGCTTTAATGATATCTGCATCGATTCCTACACCCCAGTAACGTTTCTTATTGCAGATTACACCAACGTATGCAACTGCTCTGGAAGAAGAACCTTTTGTCAGAGAATGCTCCTCATAGAATGCAAGCTCATAACTGATTCCGAAGAACTGCTTAATTGCATTGCTTACTGCATCCAGACGACCATTTCCTACTCCTGTAACCTTGCGGTTCTCACCATTATAATGTACAGTTGCCTCTACAACGATTCCATCTTCCTGACGGAAATGACACTCATCTGCAGTAAAGATCGGTTTTGCACTGATATAATGGTCTTCGAAAATGTGGTATACATTGTCTGGTGTAAGTTCCTGATGCGCTTTGTCTGACACATCTTTTATCATGTATCCAACTTCTTCTCTCATCTTCTCCGGAAGGCTGATTCCAAAACTCTGTTTCAGAATGTAGTTTACACCGCCCTTACCGGACTGGCTGTTGATACGGATAACGTCAGAATCATATCTTCTTCCAACATCCTGTGGATCAATCGGAAGATACGGAACTGTCCATGTCTTGCAGTCATGTTCCTCTCTCCATGCCATTCCTTTGGCGATGGCATCCTGATGGGAACCGGAGAATGCTGTAAATACAAGATCTCCTGCATATGGCTGACGCGGAGAAACTTTCATTCTTGTTACGCGCTCGTACACTTCACAGATTTCGCTCATGTTGGAGAAGTCAAGTTTTGGATCCACTCCCTGAGAGAACATGTTCATGGCAAGTGTAATGATATCTACATTACCTGTTCTCTCACCATTTCCAAATAAAGTTCCCTCGATCTTATCTGCACCGGCCAGAATACCAAGCTCAGCATCAGATACACCTGATCCTCTGTCGTTATGTGGATGCAGGGAAAGAATTACATTCTCTCTGTGAAGCAGGTTCTTATTGAAATACTCAACCTGGCTTGCAAATACATGCGGCATTGCATTTTCTACTGTTGTAGGAAGGTTGATGATCGCTTTGTTGTCAGCAGTTGGTTTCCAGATATCAAGGACTGCATTGCAGACTTCCAATGCGTAATCCATCTCTGTACCCTGAAAACTCTCCGGGCTGTACTGGAATGTGAAATTACCGTCTGTCTCTTCTGCAAGCTGTTTCAGAAGTAAAGCACCATCGATGGCAATCTGTTTTACCTGTTCTTTATCTTTTTTAAATACCTGTTCTCTCTGTGCTACAGATGTTGAGTTATATACATGGATGATCGCGTGCGGTGCACCTTTTACAGCCTCAAATGTCTTCTTAATAATATGTTCTCTCGCCTGAGTCAGAACCTGAATTGTAACATCATCCGGAATCATGTTCTGTTCGATCAATGTTCTTAAGAACTGATACTCTGTCTCAGAAGCTGCCGGGAATCCAACCTCGATCATTTTGAATCCAACATCAACAAGTAACTGAAAGAACTCAAGTTTCTCATCCAGACTCATTGGCTCGATCAGTGCCTGATTACCATCACGTAAATCTACGCTGCACCAGATTGGCGCTTTGTCGATTGCATCCTTTTTTACCCAGTCATAACACGGCTCCGGTGGCATAAAATAAGTCTTTTCGTATTTTTCCCAATTTCCCATAACTATGTATCTCCTTATATTTCATCAATTTGATTGCTTTTTTTTATCCTTCACTATAGTAACATAGGCGTACAATGTATACCAGTGACAAATTTAATCATTTATGTTGATATATTTTAACATGTCACTGTTCACAGCATAGCTGCAAACAGTAACGCATCTCGCCATTTAGAATCGTCTGCGACGATGGGCGAGATGCATTCAGGCCAAAACGTGCATCCTCATAGCTAATCAGCAAAGTGATTAGCTATGGTCTGAACAGTAACTTTAATATTACGCACTGAATACACTTTTGAAAGGTCCTTTTTTCGACTGTTTCCTGTGTTTTGACTGGATATTGTGCAATTATTTCCCCCTCCAGACTGACCTCCATTTTGCCGATGCAGGCTCCCTTCTCAACAGGCGCACTTACAGTTTCATCTAATTTATAAGAAGTTTCTACCATCTCTCCTTCTTTGAGCAGTAATGTAAGCGGCTTTGCCTCTGCAAGAGCCGATAACTGTACCGGTTCCAATACAGGATACCCATCCGGCTTCAGTCCATCTTCTACTTTTATGTACTGTTCTTCCGGTGAAAAAGAAATTTCACGATAAAAATAATTTTCCAGTGCATAATTCATTAAGATTTTCGTGTCTGCCCACTTGTAGCTCTTGTGGTTCGGCCATCCGCAGGCAAGAAGTGCCACAATAAATGTACGTTCCCCCTGACGCAAAGCACCTACATAACAATATCCTGCTTCCGATGTGAACCCCGTTTTCCCGGATAAAGCCCCATCCATCATATGGAGAAATGCATTGTGATTATAGCAACTATAGTTCGAAGTTCCTGTAAGATCTTGAAAAGAATATTGTTCTGTCTGCGTAATCTCCAAAAACTTTTCTCTCTGAGACGAAATTTGGATACAATATCGCATAATCTGCGCAAGATCTGCAGCAGTTGTATGGTGAAATCCTTCTGAATCCTGCGCATCCAGACCATTCGGAGTAATAAAATGCGTCTGATTGCATCCAATTTCCTTTGCTTTCCGATTCATTCTGCCGGCAAATGCTTCTACTGTCCCATCTACAGATTCCGCAAGTGCTACCGCTGAATCATTGTGAGATTCCAGCATAAGTGAGTATAACAGATCCTCTGTCCGAAAAATCTGACTTTCTGTCATGCCAAGATGTACCTTTGGTTGGGATGCTGCATTCCGGCTTACTGTAATTGAATCCGATAAATTGGCATTCTCAAGCACAAGAATACAAGTCAGAATCTTCGTCGTACTTGCATTTGCCCGTTCTTCATATTCATTTTGTCCATATAAAATACGCCCACTGTCTGCATCGATTAAAACAGCCGACCGGGCGTAAAGCATCAGATTCTCCTGTGCATGTACTGTAACATTCCAGTTTCCGATCCAAAAGCAAATCAGAAAAAGGATACAAAAGATTCTCTTTTTCATATGGAATTGTCTCATGGCGGCTGTCCCCCATTGAACACTGCCTTAACTATATGTATGCACTCTATTTGATATGTATTCTTGATGGAGTATTTCAGACACTCGAATCAGCAGTTACTGTTCACAGGTAACCTGCAAACAGTAACGTATCTCGCCATTTAGAATCGCCTACGGCGATGGGCGAGATACATTCAGGACAAAACGTGCATCCTCCATGCCAATCAGCGGAGTGATTGACATGGGAGTGAACAGTAACAATCAGCATCCATATTGTCATATAGCTGCAGCTATCGTATAAAAAATTATATATCCAACTTCAATTTTGCCTCATCTTCCGCTTCTTCTTTAAAGTGCTCCATCTGCTCCGGGCCAACGGACGGAAGTTCATCAAGAGACTGCACACCGAATCTGCGAAGGAACTCCTCTGTTGTACCGAATAAGATCGGGCGTCCCGGTGCATCCATTCTTCCGACTTCTTCAGCCAGTCCATATTCTACCAGTTTATTTACCGCATGGTCTGATTTTACGCCACGAATCTTTTCTACTTCAATTTTTGTCACCGGCTGACGGTATGCAATAATCGAAAGTGTCTCTAACAGTACATCTGTCAGGACATATTTTTTCGGCTGTTTTGCTACACGGATCAGATAATCATATGCTTCCTTTTTTGTACATAACTGAAATGAATTGTTCAGCTCAATAATCCGAATCCCACGATTCTCTTTTTCATAGCTCTTCATCATGCCTTCAATAATCTGACGCGTTGCAGTTTCATCCTGCTCAATCGCCGTTGCGATCTTGCTCAGTTCCACTGAGTCCCCCATCGTAAACAGGATTGCTTCTATCGCTGCCTGAAGTTTCCTTATTCCCATCTGATCTTTCAGTCCTTTCAATCATGATTTCCCCGAACGTGTTCTCCTGCTCCACATGGATCTCTCCAAGTTTCATCATTTCCAGGATCGCAAGAAATGTTACAACAATATGCATCTTGCTTTTCTGTTTCTGCAGTAACTGTCGGAAACTGAATCTTCTGTGATCCAGCATATAATTGTGTATGTATGTAAACTTGTCCGAAAGAGAAACCTCCTCTTTCTCAATCTTTCCAAATTTACTTCTCACCGGATCAATCTTATCTGTCTGACGGCGCATCACTTCTTCAAATACAGCCTTCAACTTTGCCATATTCAGATCACCAAGAAGCTGATCCAGATCAACCGGTTCCACATACTCCAGTACTTTCTCCGGAATATCCGGATTCTTATACATGATCTGATCCGCATCAATCTCACGGTCTTTCAGCTCATAAGCCATATATTTATACATCTTGTACTGTAAAAGCTGTTCCACCAGCTCTTTTCTCGGATCCTCTTCTTCTCCCTCTTCCGTAATCTCTTTTGGAAGAAGCATCCGGCATTTGATATCCAGAAGTGTGGCTGCCATCACAAGGAATTCACTCATTACATTCAGATCTTCCCGCTCCATCTGCCGGATATATTCCATATACTGATTCGTAATCTCTACAATTGGAATATCATAGATATCTACTTTATTCTTTTCAATCAAATGAAGCAGAAGATCCAGTGGACCTTCAAATACTTCCAGTTTTACAGGAATTCCCATAATTACCTCTTGTTTTGTTCTTATTTTTTTAATTTCAGCGAAATAACCTCTGCAGTATTAAACAGCCTTAAATTCACTGTATGAGTACCCAGTCCACGGCTGACTACAATCATCTGATTTCCTTCCTGCGTCAGTTCCCCCGAATATTTCGGGAACAAGAAAAACTGTGGTGTAATAATGCATCCAATTCCTGGAACACGCACAATTCCACCGTGTAAATGTCCACATAAGATCAAATCAGCGCCCCATTCCTTGTACGCATCCACATAGGCCGGATTATGCGCCAGAAGAACTTTATAAGATTTCATCTGCTTTTCTTGCCGGTGTCCCTCTTTTCGATATAACTTCTGGCACTGAGATAAAGTCTGATCCTGATATTTTATATCTGATTCATCGGTCTTGTCAGCACTCAGGGGTGATTTATTTCCAGTGTTAAATTTGTATCCATTTTCGTTTTTCCCATAATTTAAATTCAGGCATTCCTCGATCAGCTGAACTGAAACTGGATACTTTTTGCATTTTTTGTATGACTGTAAAGGTAATTCCAGCCCGGTAAATTCCAGCTTTAACCTATCATTTTCTGAATTTCCAGTCCATTGATCTGTACAGCTTTCATTTTCCAGAAAATGGATTCCTTTTTTCTCCAGTGCCTGCTTATACTCCTGATAAGAATAAATATACTTTTCTGGTTCTTCTTTCATCCGCTGCTCATGATTTCCATTTGCATAAAGAACCGGAGCAATCTCAGATAAATGGCTCACGAAATCAAAGGCTGTATCATAAGGGATAGTTTCTTTCCCCACGAGCATATCCCCACCAATCAGGATCAAATCCGGATGTTCGTTCTGGATTGCATCCAAAAGTCTCCGGTTATTTTCTCCATAAACATGATTATGCAGATCACTCAAGAATACAAGCTGTACATCCTGTGCCAAACCTGACAGTTTCTCAGAATGAACTGTATAGCGCGAAACTCGAAAAGTATGTAACTCTCTTCGGATTTCCAAAAGTAATCCCGCCACCAGAGCCAAAATCACAATTCCAATGACTAAAATCAGTCTCATACTTCCTCCTGAAGCTCTTCTTCCTCAGTTACAATTGTCACACTGGCACTGGTACCGATTCGGTTAGCTCCCGCCTGCAGCATTGCCTGCGCATCACTTAAATAGTGAATTCCGCCGGATGCTTTCACGCCCATTTCCGGTCCGACAGTTCTTCGCATCAGCGCCACATCTTCTACGGTTGCACCACCCTTGGAAAAGCCGGTAGAAGTCTTGACAAAAGCGGCTCCGGCTCTCTTCGCAGCCAGGCAGGCACTTACTTTTTCTTCGTCTGTCAGAAGACAAGTCTCAATAATTACTTTTACAATTGCTTTGTCCCCGGCTGCTTCCACGATTGCTGCAATCTCATCCTGTACATAATCCCAGTCACCACTCTTTGCCATTCCAATATGAATCACCATATCCAGTTCATCTGCTCCATCGTTCACAGCTGCTTCTGCTTCTGCAATCTTGCATGTTGCTGACATAGCTCCCAAAGGGAATCCGATTACAGAACATACTTTGATTCCTGTATTTTTCAATAAAGCGGCGCAATATCCGACATAACTGGAATTAACACAGACAGAATGAAATCCGTACTCAACCGCCTCCTCACATAAATTCATAATATCTGCCATAGAAGCCTCTGGTTTTAATAATGTATGATCAATTACTTCTGCTAATTTCATTTTGTAGTTCCTCCTGCTTAATTTGCAATCTTTTGTAATTCTTTTAACTCTTTGTAATTTCCTAAAACTGTTTTTGTCCTTTTTTGAACAATTTTTTCAGAACTCTTACATACAAATCAGTTTATTAGTCAAGCGGATATTCGCAATCCGCTTCGCTACTTGCTCATAACCGAATAACTGCTCCGCAGTTTATCAGAAGGAGCTTGCACTCCTCCTGATACAAGCAAGTCCCCACCCACTGCTTATTGCTTTTCGCAATTGAAGCAGGGGACTTACTTGATTCGGTTAAATTCTCCCATAGAACACTTTATTATAAAACATTTTCTATAATCAAGACAAGTATTACAAAGCAATTTTTGTCATAGATTTTCTTAAATATTCTAAAAATTTGGCCTTTGGAGCATCCTCTCCCGCCAAAAGGTCTACGGTTCCAAGTACATTCCCATCATATCGGTATACTACCTGGCCAATTACCGCTCCTTTTTCCACCGGTGCCTGAATTACCTCCGGGAGTTCTGCTTCTTTCTCTATAGAAGCCAAATTAATTCCTTTTGTATCCAAATAAGTGAATTGTTCCGCATATTCAGTAGGTATTTTCTCTATCGTACTACCTTCAACAGAAATATCGTCAAATGTATCCATTTTCTCATCTCTATAGATCTGACATACACCGAACCCATGATTCAGTAAGGTGACAGCATCTTTAAATCTCTTTTTCGAATCATCCGCTCCCATAATCACGGCAATCAGATTCACTCCATTCTTCTCTGCCGTCGCAGACACACAGAATTTTGCATTTCCTGTGGATCCAGTTTTCAATCCAGTTGCATACTCGTATTGACGAATCAGTTTATTTGTATTTGTCAGACCAAATTCAGAGCTTCCCCTAGCTGTGTTATGTGTAATATTCTCCATCCAAATCGTACAGTAATCAAAAATCTGCGGATATTGTGTAATCAGTGCACGGGACATCAGTGCAATATCCCGTGCACTGGTTTCATGTCCATCCGCATCCAGTCCATTACAATTCACAAAATGAGTATGTTCCATCCTAAGATCTGCCGCACGCTGATTCATTTGTTTTACAAATGCTTCCTCATTGCCGGAAATATACTCAGCCATACAAACGCAGGCATCGTTTCCGCTAGCTACAGAGATGCATTTCAAAAGTGTATCCACTGTCTGCTTCTCTCCCACTTCCAGAAATACCTGAGATCCTCCCATAGATGCCGCATGCTCAGAAGTAATCACTTCATCCTGCAATGTAATTTTCCCCTCTTTCAATGCATCAAAAATCAGCAGCATGGTCATCACTTTCGTAACACTTGCAGGAGGCCGTGGTGTATCCGCATCCTTTTCATAGATAACCGTTCCGGTAGATGCCTCCATTAAAATTGCGGAAGGCGCACTAATTTCCATCTCATTTTCATCGGATCCATTTTCTTCAGCTGTAGCTTCATCCTCTCCTGTCTCTTCTGCGTTTATGAATTCATTTACATTTATGAATCCATTTGTATGTAGGACAAAATTCACCATCAAAAAACTAATTAAAAGCCGTTTTAAAAGTTCTTTCTGGATCCATTTTTGAGTCCGTTTCAAGAGTTCTTTCATATGCAAACCCTCCGGTATTCATTCTACTACTAATATAGTAAAAAACTGGAAACATATGCCTGAAGATATCTCTATTTAATTGACTTTTTACGGGGACAGGCGTATATTATTCTGTGGGAAAATAGTTACTGTTCACAGCATAACTGTAAGCAATAACATGAGTATACAATAATGAATAAGGAGGTCCCTGATGAACGATCGCACTTATTACGAAATATTAGGTGTATCTAGAGATGCGACTTTAGAAGAGATCACATCCGCAAAAAATGCGTTGGCAAAAGTCTATCATCCAGACGCAAATATACATAAAGATATCGATACTACTGCTTTTATGCAAGAAATACTGGAAGCATATCGTGTTTTGTCAAATCCCGAAAAACGTAAAGCTTATAATGCTGAAATCTTTGGTGTATCCGACCGTGTTTTCAAAACTTTTACATTGAAAGAAGAACCTGAAGAGGATGCATCCTCTTTTGTTACCTATTGGAATACATCTAATCGTCTGCATGAAGTTGTAGAGCATAGCAACCGATTGAGACATCAGAAACCTAAGACAAAAACACTGCAGCAGAAATTAATGAAAAAACTGGGAAAAACAGATCGTGAGGAAGAAATTTTTGAGCGGAGAATGGCTCGTCTTTCCATGCAGGCTGTTGAATATATTTCCATTTTAAGACTGGCCGGAATTCCGATGGAATACTGGAATCCGGATGCAATGAACTGGGTACTGATCCGCTGGGGACAGAAACAGGATACCGATTTTATTACATTATTCAATCGCTATTCCGTTCATATAGAACAGACAAAATCCAGTTCTGAAAAAAAGAAACTGCACAGTCAGAACCGGCAGTTTCATCATGATCTGAAAAAACTTCTCTCCTACGCATTAGAGGCGTGAGAGACATTCATTCAGGAGGGCTTCGCAGCCCTCTTTTACATCTCTGTATGTTTCGTCAAAATTTCCCGTATACCACGGATCCGCAATACTTCTGCCCGGATGATCCGTCAGATCCAATAACAGCTGAATCTTATGTTCCGTATCCGGCCCTGTAATCCGAATGGTGTTACGGATGTTATTCTTGTCTGCACAGAGAAGATAATCATAATAGTCATAATCTTCTCTCGTAACCTGGCGGGCACGCTTATTGCTGAAATTCGTATAAGCAGTGTTCCCGATTCCATGCTTCCGCAATTCCTTCTGCGCAGGCGGATAAATCGGATTGCCTTTGCCTCCCCAGATTTCCTCTGTGGATGTCGCCGCTGAAGCGATTTCAAACTGATCTGTTAAATTGTGTTTTTCTACCATGTCTTTGAAAACATACTCAGAGATGGGACTTCTGCAGATGTTGCCGTGGCAGATGAATAGTACTTTTATCATCGTTGCATAACCTCGCATTTCTTAGTTTTTCGCTGTATTTACGGACTTCTTAACATACTACGTGCCATGTCCTTTTAGCATATCTTTGCATATTTTGGTATATCTTTTCAGTCAAAAGGTATAAAAATCGGTATAAATTAAAATGTTTTATACCTTACTGTTTTGTTACACAACTCGCAAACGTTGTATCTCATCTTTGGCGTCATTAAGTCCGAGCCGTTGTATTTCATCTTCAGCGTCGTCAAGTCCAAGATGGGTATACGTATTTAATGTAACGCTTATATCAGAATGTCCCATTAAATATTGTAACGTTTTCGGATTCATACCCTTTCTAGCCATGTTAGAACAATAAGTATGTCTACAAACATGTGGTGTAATTTTAGGCATTTGAACTATGTAGATGCTATTATATTTTTGCACCATGTGATTAAAATAATGTTCCCAATGCAATGAATATGAAATACTACCATACATATCGAAATACAGAAAACCGCTAATTCCGTCGATCATAGGTTCGATCTTGAAAGATTTACGTTTCTCTAATATTCGCTTGAAGCATTCTTCTACATCGCTAGTCATAGGTATTACTCGTGTACCGCTAGATGTTTTTGTAGCTTGAATGTAGTATCCTTTTGCTCCATTTTTTAATAGCTGGCGTGTAATACTTATCGTGTGATTTTTAAAGTTTATATCAGATATCGTAAGTCCGCAAAATTCGGATATACGCATACCCGTTTTGAATAGAATATATACACCTTCGTAGTATCTTGAAAAATGTTTATCATTCTTTACAAATTCCAAAAATTTTCTTTCTTCATCAGGACGAATAGCTTCTCTTCTTACACTGTCATTTACAATCACATCAACAAGCTTAAACTCGAACGGGTTTTTTCTTATCAAATCATCGTCTACTGCTAACTGAAACGCCGGTCGTAAGACACCTCGAATATTGTGGATGGCGCTATAACTTTTCTTTTGTTTTTGCTGTAATTCGATCAGCCAGTGTTTTGCATCAGAGAGTCGTACTGTATCGATTCTTTTACTTCCAATCGGTTCTCTTTTGAGTAAATTAATAACAGTACCATATCCTTTCATTGTTGTTGGTCTAACACCAGTTCTAGTTTGTATATATTTTTCAGTTAATTCAAGTACTGTTAGATTACCTCCAGAAGATACAATATTATCAAACTGGTCTGCTTGTATTTGCTTTTCCATTTCTCGTAATGATACCTTACACCGTTTATTCGGAATTATCGGATCTTTGCTTGTAAGTCTCCAGCTATATACGGCTTTTTCTTTTCCAAAAGTATCTGTGTACTTAAAACGATATCTACCATCAGGCATTTGCATTTCACCGTTATGTAATATACGTCCTTTGTTATCTCTCCTTTTTTCACTCATATTATAAGTCTCCTTCATTAAATGTTTTTAATTTAGAAGACCGCCTTGGTAACTGTATTATACCATAAGACGGTCAATCTGCCATAGGAAAATGTTAAGTATGTTATAAAGATTCTGCCGAATCCAAATAATCTTCGAATAGTTTTCTTTTAAATCGTATTCTGGTTCCTATTTCTAAGATAAATTCTGCACCTGGATTCTCATAAGCTATTTGACGTAATTTCTTCTCGCCAATGCCATAATACGCTGCTGCTTCGGTCACATTTAATGAATATTTTCGCCAAATCGGAATTTTATTTTCCATAACATTCACGCTCCTTTCAAAAACATCATACTTTTACAGACAGTAACCTACGTACGGACAAAAAGAAAAGGGGAAGTAATTATAACGTCCCCTCTCATATGAGTTCTTACTTATTAATAAGATACTCGTTCAGTTCATCTCTTGTTTCTTTTAACTTATCTACTCCGTTGCCGGTGATGTCATGGTTAATAAGTACAAGAAGACCCTGTAGTATCATCTTATTTGACTGTTCAACTTCTTTGAGTCGCCTGTCGTCATTCGCCAAGTATTCGGTATGCTTCTGAACTGCTTCTTTTAAATCAGTGTTTGGCTTTCTGACTTCTTTCCAAATCTTATACACACCGAAAACCGCAGCAACCAAGGTACAGATTGCCAGTATATCATTCGGAGTGATCACCCATTCCATCATTTGATTTATTCCTCCGTAGCATCTGTTTTATCTGAACCTTCGATAAAGTATTTAAAACTCTGGTGTAAACCTGTAGATGCTGCTCCCATAAAAGCTCCATAAATGATGTTTTCAAATGTGATTCCATTCATACACATGTTCGAAACTGCACCGATAATAGTTACGATAAATGGAATGTTATCATTGGTAATCCATTTAAACCAACTTGAATGCTTAATAAGATAACCTACAAGCAAACAAGCCAGTACTACCACCGCATCGAAATGTTCTGTAAATAAAGCTGAAAAATTCATAAATATGTACCTCCTTAAATCTATACGTCAATCGCTCCGACAAATAGATCAGAGCTTTTTAATAGTTCATATGCCTGCTTAACGGCATTATCACGAAAGATCTCTGTCGTTTCGTCATACGGTATGATGATGTATTTAGCACTCGTATATGGGAATGTCGGTTCACCAGTTATTTCGCCGTTTTGATAAGCTTTTTCATACTCACGCCCCGTTTCATCAATGTACGATTCTACCAAAAATGTAACTTGTTGATTAACTTCGATATCAATTTTTGAAATTCGATGGTAACTGAGCGTTATTCCATTATCCATTTTGATTTCTTTCTTAATAGCTATACTTTACACCCCCAATACGTAACGTAACATATAACGACGATTGTCATATGTAATACCATTATTTGTACCATACGCTTTGTTGTTGTCGTTTCCAGTTATTTTCTGGTCTGTTATATAAAGATATTTATTGCATATTGCTCCAAAATTATTTGCAGCTAAAATAAAATCGCTTCCTAGCGCATCATGATCGGCGACCCATACTTTTGATACGAAGAAGTGGTGCCAACCATATTCCTGCACGGCAGAATCCTTATACTCAGAAAATACGAGTACAATACCGTGGCGCTGTTCGCTGACTTTTTCTGATAGTGTCGCGGTACTTGATGCAGCCATCCATGAAGCTCCTGGCCATAATACCTTTCCATACGGTAGTTCTCTAGCATATGCACACCTTTTACCGTTATCTCCATATACATGTCCTACAGCACTTACTTTACCAACAGAGATTATGTCCCCGCCGTTTGTAGTCTCAAAACTTGCAGCTTTAACAGCGTCGTTGAATATATGTGTAGCAGTACCAAGAGTTTTGTAATGTATATCTCCTCCTGAATCAACGTATATATCAAACTGAGTGTCTCCTCCGTACATGATAATATGTTTTCGGACAGTCAGATTCTTTTTAAAATCTCCGTTGAATCCCACTTCAAGATAGTCGTCTGTTTCTGCAACTTTACCAATACCTACTCCGGTTCCACCTTTTTTAAGGTCCAGAATAAATTTCATGGAAGACACAAGATACTCATTCGTACGCTGACCGCTAGCATCTTCTACTGAGATTTGAAATAGATATGTGTAGTCAATATCTATATATCCATTACCTACTACTTTATCAACCGTAGCTGTTTTTAACGTAGTGTCTTCCGGGGTTACAGTAACAGCAGTCATTGCAGTGCTAGATGAATTACTTTGTCGCCATAGAATCTTTACAAAATTTATAGCTTTATCAGTAGTCCATTTAAACTTAACTCTTACGTATGTACCATCATCTGCATATGTTCCGTCCTTTGTACATCGTCTTAGTGATACATTGGATATACGTGGTTTGGTATAAGCGACTTTCCATACTGCATAAAGTGTTATTGAAGCGTTTTTTGTATACGTTCCCCCAGCACTATAAGTAGCTGTAGTCGAATTTTTATCTACGCCCCAACCTACGAATGTATAATTCGTTCGAGTTGCTTTTGTGTTAGACAGTGTAAGATCTTTTCCATATGTTTTTGTTTGCTGACCAGGAGCCCAATTTCCACCATTAGCATTATATGTTACAGTGTATGTATTGGCTTTCCATACTGCATATAAAGTAATCGAGGCATTGGCGGTATACTTACTCCCTGCACTATATGATACTGAACCATTTTTCGTACTGGACCATCCTTGAAATACATGTCCTGCAAGTGTTGGTTTTGTGTTCGATAGTGTAATATCTGTATCAGCCCATTTTGTCTGCTTACCTGGCGCACCGCTACCGCCATTGGCATTATAAGCGACAGTATATGATGTTTTGGCAGCAACGGAAATACTACCGGATGCCGAACGTTCTCCACTATATGTAGACCCCCAATATAGGTTGAACGCCATTGAACAACTGAAGTTGATAGTCTGCTTAGAAGTGGTTTTACTAATATCGATTGTTCCGGATTTAATTGTTGATGTTCCGGTGCGACCGTTGATATTGTAATTACCACTAGCTACAGTCTTTCCGTTCACGACAGCTGTGTAATCTTTGTTTACCGATGTCGAAGCAGCGTATCCGTGAGCTACGTA
Organism: uncultured Mediterraneibacter sp.; assembly: GCF_934309415.1. Taxonomy (GTDB): domain Bacteria; phylum Bacillota; class Clostridia; order Lachnospirales; family Lachnospiraceae; genus Mediterraneibacter. The sequence goes on along the minus strand of NZ_CAKRDI010000001.1, from coordinate 94,653 downwards.
TTCCAGTTTCCATTCAAGAGTCGATACTGTGCTGGTAGATGATTTTTCAGTTACTGTAAGTCTTATCTGTGGGCTTGTTGCACTGCCAAAGGTCGAAGTTATACATGATGCCATTATCCGTCTACCTCCTGCATATCTGCGTATATTATTCCAGCGTTTCCGTTAGCTCTTACTTTCCAGAAGAAACCAGCGCCAGTATCGTCTGCTTCTCCGATCTGGAATTCGTTTTTCACGACGGCTTGTTCAATATAAAGTTTCTGTTTAGAAATGTAAGCTATTGGTTTCTCTGGATCAGCGCCAAAGAACTGTATTGCAGTATTCGTCATATACACTTTGAAATCACAATCTCGACGTCCGAGTATCAAACAAGGATTTCCATAGCTATCGGTTCCGAGATCCATGTATGCATTATATTGAGACATCCCCTCAAGCTGTTCCGCCAGATTATCAGCAACGTTTTTAGCTCCGTCTGCAGTATTCTGAGCACCTTCAGCAGCGGCAAGAGCACTTTCAATCTGTTTCTTCGTAGCTCCAAGATTCCAAGTGTATCCAGTGCTGGTCTGTTCCATCAAGGTCTCACCGTTTTCATCAGTAACAAGCATACTTATCTGATTACGTATATCGTCGATATCTATGGAGGCCTGTTTAGCCATTTCAGCTGCACTGTTAGCAGTATCCTGAGCAGAATCAGCAGTATCCTGAGCGTTATCGATTCTCTCATTAACATCTTCGGGTGCTGGTGACCAATCAGATCGAATGTTTCCTTTTTCTAATTTTAATTCTCTAAACTCATATGTGATTTCTGTAGTAGAATCTTTATTCAACTGAATTATCGAATAATTGGAATCAGTATCTTCTGGAATAGAAGCGCTTGTCTGATACTGAAATTCTACGTAATGCTCTTCTCCATCGTTCAGGAGAGATTTCATAGTAGATAAAGACGTATCCAACGGAGAATCGTAATTTGTACCGTCAATTGTGAATGAAATACAAGTAACATTTTTTCCATTTTGAATGTTAAAGTTCTCAAACGTTTTGCTGGTGACTGTTAAATATCCGCTGAGTATGTAAGAGGTATTCGGTTCATAACAATCTGCAGAATCATATCGAAATCCACCATTTTCGGTACTATCAGTAATTACAACTCTACCTTTTGATACGAAGTCGTTCTTATCAATTTCTCCACCGATGCTTACGACGTTCTCGTATCGTATAAGATTTCTTCCACCGACGATTACACTGTCTAACGTACTGCTTACGCTATACGAAATGCTTGTTGTACTGTCAGAGTATGCGATTACAGTTTTCGTCCACAAATACGGTGTAGTATCTGAAAGCTTAGGAATCTTACTTAACCATTCGCCTGTAGGAGCTTCTGTCTGAGAATCGCTTGCTTGATATGTAACTGACGTGTGTTCAATACCGTTACCGTCTGCTCCTGGAAGACCGTCTTCGCCTTTAAAGAGTGACCACGTATAATTTTTCGGATCGCTACTCTTAGTTTGAGTAGTTTTATTATACGCAAGTCCAATATACTCTTTTCCATCTGGCGAATCAGACATGTTACTTCCGTTTATATCATCGGCATATTTTACCCATGTATACAAACTGGCTCCATCAGCACCTTTTCCTCCATCTACACCATCCTTACCTTTGATAAGCGACCATGTATAATCGGAATAGTCTGTACTTTCTGTTTTGGTAGTTTTATTGTAAGCAAATCCGATATACGTTTTTCCATCTGGACTATCTGACATTCCAGTAGTCGGAGTATCCGCATATTTAAGCCAGGTATAATAAGTAACACCGTCTTTACCATCAGAACCGTTCTTACCCATGCGACCTACAGAATAAGATATGGAAGTTGTCTTATCTGTATATGTTGTCGTAACGCGTGTCCAAAGGTACTGTCCTTCTGCTACAGACGGAATATCTTTCGTCCAAGTTCCTGTTGGTATCGTTGTACCGGAAGTTCCTGTCTGATAAGTGGTTTCACTTCCTTCGACACCTTTACCATCTTTACCGGCAGCTCCTGTGGCACCAGTAGAACCTGTAACACATATTGGATCAGTTGTATCAGACGAACCGTCACTGTACGTGATAACAGTTCTTGTCCAAATGTATTTTCCATCTACCCATCCAGGATAATCAGAAACCCATTTACCGCCTATTAAAGAAGTCGGTGATGATGACTGATAGTATTCTTCGTTATATGTTTCAATACCTCTACCATCTGCTCCAGAACTTCCACTTGCGCCTGTAATACACACACCGTTTTCGTCTGGCTTGTATGTCTTATTACCATTACCGTCGATTATAACGGTACGGTTCCACATATATTTTCCGTCAACCATGGCAGGAGCTGTTGTTTGCCATGTGCCACCTGCAGGTTTAACTTTCGATGTGGAAAGGTAATATTCAACATCGACATCGGCTATAGATTCATTAATATTGTTTTCCAAATCATTAATTTTATCTTCAACTGATACACCGCTTGTTCCTAGTTTTATACTACCTGCAGCTATTTCAAGCTTCCACTTATTCGTAGATGTATCTTTGTAATATCGTAAGTAGCTGTTACTGTCACCAAACGACAACTGTCCATCATCGTCCATGTATATTCCTCTAGTTGTATTAAGAGGTCCCTCTTTAACACCAGAATATATGGAATGATCTTTAATGTTAAATCCACCAATAGTAGCATTAAAAGCTACAAGGTCATGAATATTACATTTCTCGGCTGTGATTGACTTCGCAGTGATGATGGAACCGTTCAAGCTGTTATACTCAGTTTGTTCAGAAGATACTGATTCTCCATTTGTGTTCAACTTGTAATAAAGACCGTCTTCGCCTTTGATAACAAGTTTATCGGCAACGACCGTACCGCCTTCGATAAGATCTCCTTTGATAGTGACACCAACCAAAGTACCGCTTACTGTCTGATCTCCGATAACAAGGTCTTCAATAATACCGGATTTTGCATAGAATGTTTCTATTGCAGCTTTACCGATATTCGTAAAATCAATGTTTGCATATTTGACATCTGCGTCTTTAACTGACAGCTTCTCAGTATTTAAATTCTTAATACTAGCGTTTACAGCATCCAGCTGCTCTGTTGTAAGATTCTTGAAATCGCCGTAATTTGCTTGGAGGTTGTTGATAGTTGCATTTGTAGCGTTCAAATTTTCGATAGTTGCGTATTTGATATCGGCTATTTCTGCATCTATTTTCTTAGCCTCAAGGTCGTCGATTTTTGCTTTGTTAGCGTCCAACTCACCAGTAATAGTTACATTATCTGCTTCAAGTTTTTTAATACTTGCTTCGTTTGCTGTAAGTTTCTCATTGATAGTTACGTTATCAGAAACAAGTGTATCAATCCTACCAGTTACTGCATCGAGGTCTTTTGTACTGACCTTATCAGCAACAATAGTTTCAAACTCATCGATTTTCTTTCCGAGATCATCAACTTTACCAGCTGCATCTTTAATATCGTCTATATCGCTCGAACTTGCTGACGGCGATGTAGTATTTCCTGTAATAGTTGCTGTATGGTTCTTTATCAGAACTGTAACTCTATCTCCAGGTTTTACACTCGTTGTTGTCGTTATCGGTGTGAGTCTGTCAGACCCGTCCAATCTTGCATAGATTTTTCCGTCAAATTCCACAGCGGTTCCATAAACTAATGTTTCAGAACTTTTAGAACTTCCGGTGTCTGTTGTGACTTTGGCGAACTGTGATAATAGATCATTTGATAATCCCATGCTCTATCACCTCCATGTGTTTACCGTAAATACTGCTTTTTCAGTTACCTGGCATCCCGGTTCGCATTTTATACTCTGACTTACAATCTTAGCTTTTACATCTACCAAACCAGCTCTTGAATAATTCAAACGTACACATTCACCAACTCTTGTCGAATTGTATCCGTGTGTATACGAAACTGAGTATTCAAGGGATGATACGCTTTTTAACGTTTCTTCTGCATACAATTTAATCTGATCTTCAGTAGGTGTTCCTCCCATTTCTGGATCAGTGACACGAGATAATATTTCTCGCCCTCTGCTTACTGTAGAAGTTGGACTATTTGGATCGTCATTTACTACTTTTGCGTAATAATGTTCTCCGTTTTTGGAATAGATAACTTCTACTGCATTTGGAACGCCATAGATGTCATGTTCCATAGTTATCTTTGGCTGAAGTATTGATGTCCCATTGTCTTCATATGTGTACACGGGTTGAAGTGCTGAGGCTTTCTGTTGCGGACAAAATAAAATACGTCCAAGCTCGTCCATATCTAATTCGTATTTCGCGTTAGATATAAGATCTGAGATGAACGTAATCCAAGTGTCATCTGTATTTGCAACAAAATCGGAATATAAAGTTTCAGAGCATTCAGCAGCCACAACGGGAGCTCTTAATTGTTCTCTACATATCATAGCTGCCTGCTGCATAATGTTTTCGCCTTTAAATATAGAATATCCTATCGGCGGCGGATTCTCTTTAAGTTCAATGAGAGGTGTGTATGCGTCAACGGAAACTCCTCTAACTTTACCGTCAAATGTTGTGGACGGCGTTTGTATCAGAAAAGTTCCAAGTACATATCTATCTGTAATTCCATTTTGAATTGTAACGAGATAAGCTCTCACATAGCACTCTCCTACCAGTTCATTCATTTCAATAGACGCCGATCCGAGTGTTTCTACCGTAGAATCTCTCGTAATGGTACATGACTTGATGTTATTTAGAGGAGCTTCGTCTCTCCATGTAGCAGGATCGACCGTATAATACTCGTAAGTCTGTTTCATCGGTTTAGTCCAATCTGGCATAATCACAAGCCTCCTTCCACTCTTGTAACAGTAAGCGTTACGGGAATAATTACTGCTTGGTGTTTATCATCTATTGACACCTGTATGTTTGCCCAGTATCCTATACCTGATGGACTACGAACATATACGTCTCCAAGCCATACCTGAAGTCTTCTCAACTGGTATATAGTTTCTTCATCGTCTCTTGGTATATCCATATTCCATGTACCAGAAACACCGAGCTGTGTTCCATAATAGCTAACAGGATTGGCTCGACCAGTGTATTCCACTAATGACACGTCTATATCACTTTCTTCGCTAATGTCGATGTTGTATGGTAATTCAAGCATAGATCCAGCCATAGTAGGTTCCGCTAAAATATCTTCTGTAGTAGATTCAAAGCTACTCCATGACGCGTTCCATTGTAAGATTACGGATTTGCACTGTATTGGATATCCCGGTGGGTCGTAATAACTTACGTTGCCGGTGTTTTTTGATATAGCGATTACTCTGTAGCGAGCATAATCGAGTGCAGGATGTGGGTCTGTAACGTGAACATTTGAACCGTTTTCAAGTTCTGTACTAATTTCAGTAAACGAGCCATCGAATTCTCGTCTGTAGATTGACAATAGAACATCTTCTACAATATTGTTTTCAGAGTCTAAACAATAAGGTCTAAGGTACACGCTCCACGTATCTTCGTCGACGCCTATCTCAACATCTGGTTCGTAAATTTTGTCTGTCCAATCGACGTTGAGTTCGACTGATGCAGTTGCTGTAAGACCAGTATTCATAGCAACAGTACATGTCACTGTATATGTAATTCCATTTTCGAGATCGATGTTGTGAGCGGATAGCTCTAATAGAAGTGCTTCAGAAGTGTCGAAATACTTTGAGTAGATTTCTTCACCAGCGTTTACGATTTTCGAATTTCCAATCTGATCTACTGTTCTGTAAATCTCATTGGATGTTACACCGACGTGGTAGCTAACTGGGGCTTGTGTACTTGGTCCCGCTAATGCTGATACATAAAACGGAAACGTAGTAATTGTCTCAATATTGTTATTGTCACTATCTACAAGTTTCAAAGATAAAGTAGCCGGCGCGTTGATTTCGACTGTTCTTTGCACTGACCAGTCTCCATACTCTTTCATAATTCCAGCTGTACGGACTCTCCATAATATGGTTGTTCCTTCAGTGTATTTTGATGTGTCAATTTTATAAGAACTTGTTTTATCTTTCTCGTCCTCATCTTCCGTGTTTTTGATTGTTTGAGTTTGCTTTGTACCGTTGATTGTCATCTCAAGTTCAGCATATGTCTGGCTAGATCCGTCTTCACTGTTATGGACCCAGTACAATACAAGTGGTTCTCCGGTAATTGCAGTAGTTGTTGATGACCAGGTTGTAGGCGCTGCTGGCGCTTCTCCAATCTTAATACTCCAGATTTTTGACCATCCCGATTCACCTTTATCATTAACCGCTCGAACACGGAAGAAGTATTGATTTCCAGCTTCCAAACCTGTTTTCTCATAGTGAGTTGATTCAATTCCTGTAACGGTACTTGTCTGATCTGACCCGTTGAAATAGGATTTCTTTGTAGCATATTCAATGTCATATGTTTTAGCGCTAGCTACTTTAGTCCATTCTATACGGATAGATGTTTTAGAAGTAGCTTTAATACTTGTGATCTTTTCGGGTATTGACGGTATAGAACTTACTACACTTGAATAATCAGACCACTCACCAGATATATTCGAATTATTATATTGGTTAATAGCTCTTGCTCTTACACGATACTCACCGCCAGCGTTAATAGCACATTTGTACTTTGCTTGTCTGGTAACTACTTTTACGACTCCGGATTTGTATAATTTTGTGCCATTGTATACTTCAAACCTAACATAATCAGCTTTTGCATCTGAAATATTTTCAAGGGACGCAGTAAGTGTATACTTTTCGATCTCAACAGTCGGTGTAGATACTTTCTCCGGAGGCGATGCTGATATACCGTATGTTACAGCTACGCTTGAACCTGTCCAATATGAGGTCTCTTTATCGTTGACTTTGTATGTCTTAGAAACCGGTACGACGGACACTCGAATTCTTATAGCATTAGACGGAGGGCTGTATGTAGCGTTTTTAAAAGTTACATCAGACGAACCTCCGTCGAACCATATTCCATTACCAGTATCGTATGTCCATCGAACTGTATAATGATCTGTGGTGTTTTTTGATACGGTAGTTGAAGAAGAGCTACCTCCTCCGGTTTTTGTAATATTTGAAGTTTTGATAGGACTACAAATATCATTACTTCCGCTCTCATTTTTACCGAGTACGGCTCTGTCACCTTTTACACTTGTAAGATACCATTTCTGGTTCATTACCCAAGACGGGATAGCGACACCATTATAGTATGTCGCCCCCGATTTGATAGAAACGAGATCACCTGCTTTGAAACTACCACTAGAGCCGTTATTTTTTGTTTCTTCGTTGAATGTCCAACTTGCGTAGTATGTTCCAGTTGTGCCACTCTGCGGTTTAATCGTTAGATTAGAGACACTTGGCATATCTTACATTCTCCTTTCTAATCGTACTGCTCTGATAAGATCCGCTACTGCCTGTTCAACAGCGCTTCCGTTATCATAGGTAATGCCGTTAATGGTATATGAGTTATTGTTTATGTTACCGATGTCGTCACGAAGCTTATTAATAGCAGCAACGACATCATTTGTAGCTCTATTTTGATTTCTACGATTCATCAGTGATTTTACTGATCCCACGTTCAATCCTAGAGCTGACTGGTTTCCGATCATGGTTTGAATAGCTCCCATGCCGGCTTGTACTTCGCTAAGATTAAGAACCGGACAAATTTCAGGACTCAGCAAATCGTCATCTGGTAAGTCATTTATACCGGATAAAGCTTCTGATATGCTGTATACTGCTGTTTCCCCCATAGATGAGCCAGCATTGTATACAGATTTCCCCATTTGTTTTATACCGATAATCAGACCTTCTCCGAGCCATTTACCAGCTTTCTTTGTAGCTTTAGATGGTGAATGTGACTGCTGTCCTGCTTTTTCTCCTTCTACTGCTGCTCGTCCGAGATTATAACCGGCACTATAAGCGGCAGATTCCTGAGCAGCTATACCCATGATAAGTCCAGATCCTAAATAGGAACCAGCTCCGTAGAACGAACTCCAATAAGACCGGATTGCCGAACTACATCCTCCAAGTGCTGATGTAACAGCTCCGGTAACGCCAGACGCACCAGAACGAATACCATTAGCAAGAGACAATACTAATTGATAACCGCCAGACATAAACTGACTCTTTCTGGAAAGTACTGTCGTATATGCTTTTGTGAGAAGAGAAATAATGGCAGTATTAACTGCAGATGTTCCATTTGTTATTCCTGCTCTCAATCCAAGCATCAACTGATTACCAGAAGTAATAAACTTCCCTTTTTGACTGTTAGCTGATGATAACGCTTTCGTTATTACCGAAGAGACTGTAGGTGCTACTGAGGATGCACCTGATCGCACACCAGATGTAAATCCAGACATCATCGATTTACCAGCAGAAGCAAATATGGCTGCTTTACCTGTGATTGAAGCAACTGCAGAATTCATCATTGTGTTAAACGCTGACGAAATTAATGTACTGCTTGATGTTATGGTAACTACTAAGCTGTTCATCATTCCTGATATCGCTGTTGTAGCCGCACTATTTAATTGCGAAAAGCTATTCAGAGAAGTTAAGATAGATAAAGACAGCATAGACATTGATGATGCTGCGGTTGGTCCGATTAGTTTTAATGCTGTAAGTATTTCGGTAACATGTGTAGCCATCGTGGTTATTGATGTTGATGTCATTGTTACACTAGATGCTACCTGTTGCATACCAGTTCCGACAGCGGATAATCCTTCAGCGTTTGTGGCAATTGATTTAATACCTTTTGCTACTGCGCCCATAGCAACACCAACTTCTACGATATTCATACTGACAATCGTTTTTATTCCGTCGGCTACGAGATTAAAACCGGTTCCTGCATTGAGTGCGGCATTTCCAATAGATTCGAAAATACCAGCGATTCCATCAAGTACAGTTCGTATACTGTCACCTACGGAACTTATAACATCTGCTATTCCTTCAAAAGCTGTTTTTACAGAATCACCTACAGATGAAATGACCTCTGCTACACCGTCAAGTGATGATTTAATAGCATCTCCTATTGAACTAACAACTTCTGATATGCCATTAAATACAGTTTCAAACACGTTTCCTATTTCTTGTAAAATTTGTGCTATACTATTTCCGGCAGTCTGTATAGTTACGGCAAGAGCGAGTATTACTTGTGTTATAGACACCCCAAGTTGCTGAACTAAGCCTGATATGCTGTCTATAATTGGTGCAATCTGACCAATCAGTGAATTAAATACATCGCATATTGCCAGTACACCAGTTGTTATAGAACTTACTATTTCGTTTATATCCGGTATAAATGGAGCCAGTATCTCTGTAATTTTCGTAATGCAATCACATATGATCTGTGTCATTTGTGTAAACATATTGCATATATCTGGTATATATGGTCCGATTGCAGTTATTACAGCAACTAATGCATCCCTAAAAGCACCCATCAGAGGAATAACTATTCCGTTCAGTATAGGACTCAGATTATCGACTATACCCTGAACAATAGATTTTACAAGGTTGATTCCTGCGGTTATAAATTCTGGCATATGCGCAGATAATCCATTAATAAGTGTTACGACAAAATTAGATAACGAATCCAAAAGTGCTGGCAACTGTTCGGTAAGTCCATCTAACACACCTATTAATAATGTAGCAATTGATTCGAGAAACTGAGCTTTAGACTCAATCATCGCAGTCAGTACACCTGTCAAGAGTGATACTACTGCTGCGCCTATCTGTGGTGCAGATTCTGTAATAACTTGACATACAGCTACTATTGCCTGTGACATCGCAACGGTTATTTGCGGAATCAGATTGAGAATACCGGTAGTGATTATTCCAATAGAGTCCACTAACTGTTGAGCTGCTTCTGAACTAATTGACGAAATAGTTTTTAAACCGTTAGCCAGTAAAGAAACGCCGCCGCCAAATGCTAACATGGCAACACCGAGTAGTGTCAACGCTCCTGATAAAGCTATAATAGGAAGTACAAGAGGTGATAATACTGCACCCGCAATTCCGAGTACAGCAAATGCTCCTGCCAATGCAAGCACTGCTGTTCCGATTTCGGTTAAGCTCATACTTCCTAACTGCTGTAATACAGGTGTTAGTATAGTAAGCGCTCCAGCAGCAACCAATAAAGCGGCAGATCCAGCTAAGGTTCCGTTCATACTTTGAAGCCCGAGTGATAGGACTATCAAAGCAGCACCTATAGTAGCTAAACTTTTACCTATATCTCCCCAACTAATTGTACCGATTTCTTTCATAACTGGTATAAGCATAGACATTGATTTAGATAACAAGCCGAGCATCGCTGCAAATTTTACAATACCTTTAGTATCGACTTCTGTATTGGTAATTTTACTTAATATAAGTAGTGATGCTGACAAACTGATAAGTAACACAGCTAATGATCCGGCTATGGTTAACGCATTTTCTATACCTTGAATTGATGCTAACATGCCGATAAGATTTGCGATCGCATATAAAGCTAATGTCATAACGCCTACCCCGGCAAGCGACATAGCACTTATATTTCCATTTTGACTGATGATGCCTAAAGCAACAGATATAGCAAGTAATACTGTAGATAAACTTGCTGCAGTCGTTAGCATATTTGTTCCGTCGAGTCCGTTTAACTGATGCAATGCTACCGCCAAAACAGCAAGTACAGCGCCCATAGCGATTACTGCTGGTAGACACTTGCCTATGCTTTTGGAATTATATTCGATAAGTGCAAACATAGCCATAAGGGCGCTCATACATGCAGTAGCCACTGCCAATTTTTCTGGATCAAGAAACGATAATACAGCAACAGACGCAGCCATGATACCGATACACACAGCCATCATCATTATAGTCCCTTTTACATTGCCAACGTCTTTGGCGCAACTAAGCATTGCTGCTATCAACAGTCCAAAAACGGTTACGGCACCGACACCTCTTATTATCATCTCAGGTGACAATAAACTAAGAAGTACACATACAGCAGCCATTGCGCCAATAGCTATGGACATTGCTATAATAGTTCCAGACACTTTAGCGATTTGCTGTTCGTTTGTGATTGTTGTAACTTTTACTAAGTATTTTATAAAAAATATAAAAGCAGTAGCAAATGCCGCTCCTTTGAGCATTTGATTTATACTAAGTAAAGAAACAAGCTTACAAACACCGACCATGATTCCAAGTGCTATACTGAACGCAATCATCATTCCTGATAGTTTTTGCATTTTAGCTTGCGGAAATGCTTGCGAAATACCTTTCAGTGCGGCAACAAAAATTGCAAATACTGTCGCAAACGCTGCTCCTTTGAGCATTTCTTTAACAGATAACTGTCCAGCTAATTTGCATACGCCTACTAGCAGTATCATTGAAAACGATAATGCGAGTATCATACTACCAAGTTTGTTTATACTGTTCCCAGCCATTCGAACGCAAACTGACATAGCAAATACAAAAGCAGCAACACCGCCGGCAAACTTAGCACCATTAATCATTTCATCTTTTGACAACTGACCTGCTAATTTACATACTTTAGTCATAAGAAGCATAGACACCGACAACTTCAGAAGTAAGTTTCCGATTTTATCTATATCTTTTGTTCCGCCAAACTTAGCTAAGATACCAGCTGCAATTAGTACGTCCAGTATAGCTAATACGCACGCAGCTAATCCGTCAAAGGCACGCTTCATTTCTTCTGGTTTCATAGACCCCATGATTTTAACAGAAGCAGCAAGCATCAACATCACAGCACCAATCTGCAATAATGTTGTTTTCAGTCCACTGATATTCAAACCGTTTGAATCCAACTTAACAGACGCTTCTCCGAGTTTACTTATTGCAAACGCTAAAGCTGCAAGTACGCCAGACAGTACAACGATAGCACCTACTGCTTTTGCAAGATCCTCAATATTGACTTTAGAAAGAACTACAACAGACGCAACTAATACTCCAAGCGCAATCGCCAAACGTAACACAGCTTTTGATTTTATTTCCGCGGTCTTAGCATCCAGTAATTTAGCAAAACTTTTCTCGATATCTGCAAAATTAGATATAACAGAATTGATACTGTTGATACCTTCTTCAAGAGTTGTAGCTAATGACCAGATACGTTTAGCGAACATTACTACTACGGCTACTGGAATAATGGCAAGTATTTTTGTAAAATCAATTCCTTTGATTAAACTAATAAATGAAGTCCATACTTGAGATACGGAATCAAATAAACTCTTGAAATTACCTGATACAGATACACCGATTTTGCTCAGATAAGATTTGATATGATCAACTACGAAATTTACGCCATCGTCGATCAAACCAACGAATGCTTTAAATCCGTTAGCGATTCCCTGTAAAATATACATAGCCATTTGCATACCCCACAGAGATGGAGAATGAATACCAAATAAAGAACAGAATGTTTCTTTAATAGCGTTTACAACAGTAATAATTCCGTTTACGGCTATTTGTACACCTTCTGTTAATCCTTTACCAATACCACGAACGATATCTAAACCAAGCTGTGTTGAATCATCCAGAGAACTAATCCAAGATTTAAGACTACCGAATGTATTTTGAATTTGAGAAATTATTCCTTCAATACTAAATGCACTAACACCGTCTCCTATTGTTCCAAACAGATCGGCAATAGTATCACGGATTTTTGCTATGATATCTTGTACAGGTTTCAAACTAAGAAAAGCGGTAACGCAATCGTTAATTCCGATGATAATAGCCTGTAACGCCTGTGCTATCTTATTACCCATTCCGACGAAGATAGTATTTGTCCGAATCCACTTTTCGCACTGTATGATATAATCGGCAATCTGTCCGCCTACTAACGCAATGTTGGTTCCAAACAGACTAAGTACAGCATCGAGAAGTTTGAGTCCACTTGTAAGACTCGCAGACCATTTCCAGTTACTCAGATTGAGTGCCGAATTGATGCCGTCCATCACTGTTTTAAAGTTATCGCCTTTTGCTTCACTGATAGCAAATGCATCTCCAAGCTCTTTGAGATAAGTAACGACACCTTTTCCGTCTCCTTTTTCATCGCCAAAGAGCTTATCCCAAATAGATGAAAGTCCTTTCGTTATCGGATTGTTCAGAAGAGCATCAAATACCTTTCCAATGATTTTTCCAACTTCTGTAAATCCTTTAATCAACAACTGTATACCTGTATTAACAAGTTCATTGTTAAATAAAAAGTCTCTGAATTTTACAATTGCGTCGCCTATTCGAGCAGTGAAACTCAGAACATTAATATTTGCTTCTCCAAGAGCAGCTGCCATAAGTCGTATTGCAATACTTACAGCTCCTCCAGCAATAGTCCTGATTATATCAATTGCCGCGAATAGACCTTTAAAAGTACTTTTCAGTTTCTCAGCATTATCTTTATTAAGAATCAATGCTGCTGTAAATTTATGGAAAGCTGCTATAGCATTAAAGAGTGTATCAGCTTTCAGAGTGCCGAAAACTTCTTTAAAAGCAGATCCAAGCGAAGTAAATACAGTTATAAGAGCTTTTCCGATGTTCTTAAAACTGTCAATGAGAATCCATCGGCCGTTAATTTCATCCATCTTATCTATGAAATCATCAACTGGCATTCCAAGTTTTTTCGCAGTGTTTGTGAGTTCTTTAAGAGTTTTAATCTGTTCTTTCGAATATCCTAAATTCTTAAGTTCGACACTGCTAAGCTTAGTAAGGGTTTTCAGTTTTTCTTTCTGATCGTCGGTTAACTTTTCAGTAGCATCAGATTCTTTCTCAGTAGACGATGTTGCTTTGCTCGAAATACCGAGAAGTTTGTTCTGAGCGTCAATCTGCTCTTGTGTGTATCTTTTACTACATCCAAGGGTCTCATTAACTTTATTTTGAATTACATAATAGTTCTTACCAGCTTCCGTTAATGCGTCAAAACGTTCCTGCCCATTACCGAATTTCCCTATAATAACATCATCCACTATAGATCCTAAATCGCCAATGGAGTCGGTTACTTCTTTTACAGTATCTACAGCTTTTGCAGCTGGTTCGAGAGCGCTTGAAATGTTTTTTGTCAAACTGGAAAAGCTTTTACCAAGAGCACTTGTAATCAAAGCATTTCTAGCGTTTGACATTTTATCAATCGCTGGGGAAAGCACGTCATTAACGGATGTCCATAAAGATTTAGCCTCTTCAAAATCACCGATAATGAGACGCCATGTTTCAGTCCATCCAGAACCAAGTGCCTCTTTCAAAGTGTCGATAAGCTGACTGAACGTTTTTACTTTCGTTGCAGCATCGTTTGCCGTACGAGCCATGTCAGCCATCTGTTTAGCCTGTTCCTGACTGTATCCCTGACTTACAAATTTCTTTACTGCTGCTTCATATTCTTTCTCTGTATCTGCTGCTGTTGCAAACTGGTCGAGTGTCTGTGTAAGAACTTCAGTCGTAAGCCATCCTTCAGAAAGAGATTCTCTGAACGAACCTTTAGCTTCAATTGCTGCTTTAGCTCCGGTCTTTAAATGTTCTGCAGTACGTACCAATGCGTCCTGAAATACCTGACCACCCATACCGGCATTTACTACCGAGTTCCAGTCCATCAATTTTACAGTACCTGCAGCGATAGCCTGTGATAACTGATACATCGCTGTTGAAGCCTGTTGCGATGTAGAGCCTGATACAGCGGCTAAGTTAGCAATACCTTTGATTGAAGACACTGACGTATCGAGTTTTACACCTGCTGCGGTGAATGTACCGATATTTCGAGTCATCTCTGTGAAGTTATAAATAGTCTTATCAGCGTAATGGTTCAATTCATCAAGCGCCGCATTTACAACTTTTACATTAGTTCCTTCTTTCTGTGTATTTGCCAGAATTGTCTGTACAGCGTTCATCTGAGTTTCATACTCAGCCATACCGTCCTTTACAGGATTGATAGTAAGCGCCGCGACAATGTTATGACCAGCTCTCACACATGAATCAACAATATTATTAATCTGATGCTGAATTGTAGCCTGTAAATAAGAAAATCGGGTATTAACGGTTTCTATTCCGTTTAACATACCCGAAAAATTAACTTTATTTGCACTGGCGCTTATAGTTTCTAACCCTTTAGAGGCTCCTGAAAAATTTAGGCTTTGTTTAAGTTTCTGAATAGTTGACATACTCGTACTGACGTTCTTTTCGAACTGAGCATTGTCAAACCGCATCTCGACGACTCTCTCATCAACAACATTACTCATACTTTAGTGACCTCCTTCCAGGCTTCATCTGCAAGTTGGTCAAAAATAGGCTGAATAGCAGGATTGATATAATCTCGCCCCTCTACCCAGCCTCCTGTTCCCGTACCATGACCGTACTGCAGAATAATGGCTATATTCACGCCTTTGTTCACGTTCGAGTTTTTAAACTCTATAGCTACTGATCCATTTTGACGTGTTATTTCATAAGACCATGAAGCTGCAGTTTTACCGGTTCGTGTAGGAGTTGCAGACGCCAGGGCAGCTACCCCAGCTCGTCCATACTTGTCTAGTACTCCGATTTTGGCAGCTTCTTTAACTCTTTCGAAATATTTATTCAACTTCGAAAAGTCGCCCCTTTGTCTGATTGTTATCATACAGTCTCCTTAAATTCTCTTAGCGAAATCTAATGAGATCCAGCCCGCTCCGGATTTGAGTTTACCCCAACCGGCAGTAGATCCTTTACCAGATTTTACAGCTACGATAGTAAACGTACCGATTCCTGTATACTTGCCGGTTTTACTGTAATTGGTACCTGGTCCGGTACGTACACACAAATCTTTAATATCTACTTTTACTTTGAATTCTTTACTGTTCGAGGAAGCGGGTGTGCTTGGTTTTGATGCTGATCCTGACGTGGATGTTTTGTTACTTCCGCCAGAAATAGACTTGTTGAGAATTCCTTCTACGATAGCTTTTGCACATTTATCAGCGTTCCAAGCCTTAGCATCGTCTTTGTCGTCAACGAAGCAGCACTCTACAAGTAATGCTTTAGAACTTGTCTTTCTTAACACATATAGTCCTTTATCGTATTTTGTACCTCTGTTTGTGATACCTAGTTCAGCTGAAATTCTTTTACAGATACGATCAGAGATCTCCTTGGTACCGGAATCATAGTTAAATACTTCTACTCCGCCAGGTTTTCCGTCACCTTTTTGATCATTACGTCCTGAATTCAGATGAATAGATACATCCAGATCGACTTCGTGTTTATTACATTTCGCGACAATGCTACTAAGGTTGTTATCTCGATTAGTGCCGTTATCGTCTGTACAGTCGTATACGGTATGTCCCTCTGCTCTAAGCAAAGAAATGACTTTATTTTTTACCTTACGATCTTCATTAACTTCGTCGAGGAGTCCACTTGCTCCACGGCATTTGAGTGAATGTCCACCATGTACGTTATATACACCCATGTGATTATCCTCCTAACCTTTACTGTTGTGTTTCTTTCTTCTAGCAGCATTAACAGCTGCATATTTACTCATTACTTCTTTTCTACTCATTTTCTTTTGAGGCTGAGTCTTTAATGCTCTGACCTGTATAAGTGTCATAAGTCTGTTAAAATGCCATTTTTCAAACTCGACTGGTATCCCTAAATCAATCATCCAGTGATAAACAAGTTCATTAGTTACGATTGTCCTGCCACCCTGTTCCTTTTTCTGATTAGATATAGTTGTAGCAGTCATTGGAGAATTTATATATTTGTCTACAAGTGAAATGTTCTCTGCTGTAAGGCAGTGATAAACTAACGGATTCACGTTTTGCGTAATAGTCATACATCGAATGTAATCTAGGGTTTCCTCGACAGATTTGTTGTTAGAATTAAGAAACGGTTTATTCCATGTTTGTTCCCATTTTGATATTGAGATAAGAGAGTGTTCTAATTGTAATTTCGTCGCATCTATATGAACAAATTCGTCAGTTGCGGCGATAAACAGATTTTTTTCTGGTACAGTAATCGTAAGCATGTACTATACCTCCTGCCGGATTATTTACTTGCCAGTGCTGGAGATGCATTCATATCTGGTTTCATATCAGCCGGAACGATACCGTTGACAAATGCTGCAGCTGCTTCTGCGTTTGTAGATAATTCCATAAATAATTCAGAGTAAGCTTCTGTCTGCTCAAATCCAATAGATAACGGCACACCCGCATCGTTCACTTTGATGAAACGTTTTCCATCTGCACTCTTCTCTCCGTACGCCTTTAAGATAAGTTCTTTAAATTCTTTCACGATTTCCGGCGTGTTCTGGGCCTTCACGATACGCTGAAGATGTTCCGCAAGCCCACCTGTTTTACCAAGTTCCATTTCCATAATCTCTGATTTCTTAAGATTGAAGAGAAAATCTTCTGTTCTTTCCTCGCCGTTGTAATCTGTGTATGTAATTGTTTTTGTTAACATATTCGTATACTCCTTTCATATAAATAAGGATTCTACCTGTGACAGTAGAACCCCTTTAATTAATACATAGTTAATTGGTATTATATTTATGCAGCCTTGAACATTTCGATGATCTCATCTGGAAGCGGAAGTTCCGGCTCTGTAGATGCTGTTCCATAGAGTTTGTCTTCCAGTTTCTTCAATGTTTCAGCTTTAACCTTTGTTGAGTCGATTGTAAGGGATGCGGTCGGTTTAGCACCTGTAACTTTAATAGGTGTAGTACTTACTTCCCAAGAGAAAGTAATAGCATCCGGGTTGTCGTTAACTGTCTCGTATCCTTTTTCAGACGGCTGTGCAAGTCCGTTGTAAAAGATATGGATCTTGTAACCATGCTCCTCATAATCAGTGTCGTTTCCTTTGATTGTCTGCCATGTAAATCCGAATCCTTTACGTTTCTGCTGACCGATTGTAACGCCTGGAGCAGCTTCCACTTCACCATTACATTCCGCCCATTCGTCCGGGTACATGTATGCTTCGATCGTTGCTGCGTACTCTTCAGCCGAAAGGATGTTCAGATATTTGATATTATCAGCGTATAACGCAGTTGGTTCTGCACCGGACGGACTTTCTGTTACTCCAGTAAGACCGCTCCATGCGACGCCTTTTCCGTATGATCCACCTGTTTCCTGTGGGAACAATACACCTTTGCTGACACCAGTTTCATATTCGCGTTCGCCAGTTTTATCCCATTCAAGTATAGCCATAGGGTATTTCCTCCTTATTACCAATATAGTGTTATAGAATCGTGATGTAAGTTATCAGATACATATGTCCTGTCATATGAACTGTATGGCAGTTCCAATATCTTATCGATTACCGGATTATCTGGTCGCCTATCAATAATAGTTATTTCGTATCTATTTCTTTTCAAATAAACTTTATTGTTAGCTCGTCTTACATCTATGTTACTTTTTTTATAAATTATCGCCGGGTAGGTCATTTTCATATTCCCAGGAGCTTTATAGTACACTTGATTGCTACCCAGCATTTCCTCAAATTTACTTTGTAATTCAAGGCGTGTTCTCATTGTACATACCTCCAAGGGTTAGTATGAGTCTAGGGAACTGCGGGGTAACATTAGTCACTTTCCACAGATTTCCTAGATACTCAATATAGGCAATTTTCCAACATTCCATCAGAACATACGGATCAGCAACGATACTAATCTGTTGAGATATGGTGATATTGTCGTTTCCGCTGTCAGATGGTTGTCGTTTATATCGGTTTTCGATCACGTCACCATAATAGGTACGTTCTGTGATTTTTGGTTCATAACTTCCTGGTTCATATTCCTCAGTTACTGAAAACCCTATTTTCCCGCACCATTTAGACATAACCCAACCTCCATTTTGAATTTACGCTGCTTCTGTTACTTCAGATGTCGGAATGACTGACTCAATGACTACAGCAGCATATGGTTTGATCAGAGCGCCGCCGCAATGAGTCTCTGTCAGATATTTCTGTTTATTGTAGTCGATATCAAAATCGTCGTACATTACGACCTCTCCACCTTTGTCTGTACCTACGTTGTAATCGATAAGATTTACATACATACCATCCAGGTAATGTGTGTTTGACCCTTTCACTCTGGAGAGGTTTTCCATAACAGGTACTGAGATGATTTCTTTCACACGCAGCGCTGTACGAAGTTTCTCTTCGGTATCGTAGATTACACGCTCATTCTTATCTTCAAGCAGAAGGCATTCTGTAAGCATATCTTCTGAAATGAACATGGACGGGTTGCCAGAGCCTTTGTACTCTTTTCTTGATTTGATACATGATCTGATAAATGCTTTTGCTCTTGCTGCACCTGTGGTATCTTTTGAAATCTGATTTTCAATTTTAACAGTATACATATCATCATCTGTCCAAATAGGTCTAATGTTCTGCTCATTGATCTTGTCCGGATCAGAGTTTCCACGACCATCGCCAAACAGGATTGCACGAGCAAGTTCCTCCATCAACATTCCACGCATTTCTTCTTTCAGCCACGCCATAACGTTGAAGTCTGTAATATCGATAATGTCGTCCCTGTCGATAGACTGTTTCTTATATACTGTTGTAGGAACAGTCACACGTTTCAGAAGCTTGAACACTTCATCTTTTTTCAGAGCGCCTTTAACATAACCTTTTGCTCTTGCTTCATCTTCTGTGATATCTGCGAACACTGACTTAATACGTGAGTATGGCGTTCTATGCACTTTGTTGATTACACCAGATACCCATGAATCTTCACGTTTGATGAACATAGGTGTATCGGTAACTGATTTTGGATCCGGGAACAGTGTCTCAATTGACGTAATTCCATGTGCAAGGAATGCATCCTTAAGCGTTGAATTTCTTCTTTTTGCTTCTTCTACGATAGCTTTGAATTCGTCATGCTGAAGCACTTCCTGCTGCCCCTGATCATTTGTCTGTGATCCTTTATCAAATACGTTGTGTTTCATAACGTTATCTCCTCCTTCATCTTCCTGACCTAAGTCACTGTGGGCTGCTTCATTGCCCTCTTCATCATCTTCGTCATCGAGATCTACCCCTGCATCCTCAAGAATCTGTGCGATAGCAATATTCACAGCTTTCTCCTGTTCAGGATTAAGAGTAGCTAATACATCAGCAACCGTTTTTTCGCTATCTGGCTCATCTGAATGTTTTATCTCGTCGTCTTTGGACTCTTCTTTAGGTTCTTCTTTTACAGTTGTGCCTTTTGCGGCCTCAGCAAGCATTACCGCTACTGCTTTTTTCTGTTCAGGTGTGAGTGTATTAATGACGTCTTTCACACTCTTGTCTTCTGTTTTCTTTGAATCTTCTGCCACTTTTGGTTCTCCTTTTGAGTCATCGGAGTGTTCGAGTGTGTCTCCAATTTCGATAAAATCGCCTGAGCGAATATATGCCTCTTCATAGGATTCGTCACCGTGAGCGATGACTGAATCGATAATGGCTCCTGGATTTGCACCAGCCAATACGAGACTCACTTCTTTGATTTCTCCGTGAATTACATCTCCGCCCATCTGTCTGAGTCTGTTTGCGAAGATTGATAAACGATCTATATCTTTGTGAAGAACAAGTTCTTTAGCATGGTTCCCTTCCTCTGTATTATTGAAAGAGATATATGCATACACACCTTCATCTCTATTTTTAAGCAAGGCATGTCCTAATACGGCGTGCTGGTCACTATGATCGTGATTCCAAACAACCGGAACTTTCTGTCCGTCACATTCTTCAAATGCATTTTTACGGATCGTTCTACCATCAGAGCAAAGCATGTCAGCTCTTGTAGCCCATCCAGAGCAATCCCATTTCTTACTCATTTTGATTTTCACATCCTTTTCATATCTGAATAGTAGGTTTTATGGTTACAAAATAATTCTAAAAGTCTTCATCTCTACGAACATGACTCTATACAGACTCGTAGTATGGTTGTCTCTTATTACGTTCGGTATTTAGTTTTCTGCTATAGGGAATTTGACTATTAGATTTAAATTAGACATCTATGTCTGGTAACATAGATATTGGTATATCTCCAAATGAAGTTGGAGTATTCGAATTCGTCTGCTGTTTTGTTTCAGACGATGTGTCCTGAGTTTCATTATTATTCACCGGAACTCGTGTAGTTTCTTCCGGATGATTCAAGTTACTATTAATCAACTGATCTGCTTTTGGATCTTTAGACGGTTTCATGCCGATAGCCTGTCGGATTTCATTACTTGAAGTAATTTCATTTCTTGTAAATTTATCCGCAATTTCAGCCATACTGTTAAGTGGCACAAGTCTGAAAGGATTTCTGAAGAACTTGATAGTTTGCATCTGAGTTCTCGCAGTCTTGGTCAGAAATTTTCGTTTCATTTCATCTACAATAGCCAATAAAATCGGTTCTATTGTTCTGGAATGATAGTTCAGCATAGCTTGCTCATCAGCGGTTCCGTTAAGTATTTCTTCGGTAAGACCAATCTGGCTGAATAGTAACTTTGTAAGATCATCAACCTGTTTTGCCAAGTTGTTTTCAACAGGACGATTCAACTGAATGACTTTTTCAGTACCGTCGATGTAGGCAATACCATATGGACCTTTCAACTGGTCTTCTATACTTTGCATACGCTTCTCAGCTTCTTTACGTTTGGTTTCTGATTTAATTATGTACGGTAACTGAATGACCATATCTAATTTACCAGAATTCGTAGTTGCATCGATCGAATCTAACAACGCCATTTTTTGCTTTAATCGTTGTGTTGTACCATTAGGTTCGTTTACAACGGCGTACAACGGATTCTCTACTATACCAACTATTTTCTTAGGCAACAGTACATCTTGTTCCTGTCCAGTATCCTCGTTATACAAACGAACCATAACTTCTTTTGGTCGCCATTCAATTATCTTTCCTGTTCGTAATTCGTCAATATTATATGATCCTGACACGGTTGGATCTATTGACGTATGCGTCGGAACAAGAGCTACTACGCCCTCGTCAAGCATACTAAGAACGGCATCATGAATGAACGCTCGTCCTGTCTGATCTATATTCGCTTCAAGAGTCAGACAGTTATTTAAACCGGAATTGATTGTCTCCACATAACGATCTTCCGCATCGACTTTGCAATGTTTAATGTCAATAAGGGATGCGTCTATTGCAATACGGTTAAAAATAGAGGTAATGATAGATTTTTCATTGCCTCCAGTAAGTCTGACACGATCCGGTCGGTATGACGAAGCGTATCCGCTATTGTAATATGTAGGTTCTCTGTTTCTAAAGACGTCCCAGCCATGTCTGAGCACATCAAATATACCCATTTTGAATTTCCTCCTCTATACGAAAACATTATTACTTTCTTAATCAAAAGCGTCTTTGTGTAGTTTCCAAGCTATGTATGCGTCCATCATAGCGGCTACACAGTCAATCTTATGTTCTCGTTTTCTCTTATACAGTTTTCTGTTACCATTACTGTCTTCCATTGTGATACAGTTACCCATGGCGAACATCATTATGTCTTCGTCAAAGATAAGTAGTCTTTCTTCAGACAACTTTTTCAGTTCACCAAGAGGTATTGATTCAGTCTTTGCGCCCTGAGGTACTACCTCTATTCCGTAAGGACCATTTTCCATCTCGTAACGGTTCACGAACTCTTTAGCCCCATACGGGTCGTATCCAAAACAACGAACATCATAATCACTATCAATAATATGTTGATCGAGGTCATCGTAAACTTTCATCATATCTAAAACGGTACCGTCAAGTACAATAAGACTACCCTCTTTCATAAACTCGTCGTATTTACTTCGCATAGCCGCTGGTAATTTCTTTAGAGTTGATTCAGAAATGTAATTTCGAGTCTTTATACCGAATGACCCGTCACGTAATGGAAATAAGAAAGTAAAACTACAGAAATCGTCGCCTTGAGAAAGGTCTGCACCAAGTGCACATGGCATCTGCCAAAAGGTTCTACGTCTATGAGGAAGTGTCTCTTCATAGGTAAAATAATACGTGAATCCTTCCAGAGGAATACCAAATCGCTTAGCTAAAATGTCGTTTCTTGCTGCAGGCGCTTGTTCTGCTCTATCTACATCTTTCTGATAAGTCTCATATGTAACAGTCTTATCCAGATTAGGGTTAGCTTTAATCCACATGTCGGGTCGCCCAACCTCATCAATAGAGTCAAGCTTGTACCACCATATGGATACATTAGGATTTCGATACTCGTTTTTAAGTATCTTACGCAATTCCATTTTGATTGTATCGCCACTACCATTTCGAACGGTTCCTTCTGAACTGATTGCAACAATAAGGTAATCATCATTCTTTGAAGCACCCTGTTCCAATGCACCGATGACGTCTTCACGTACATCACCAGAAAGCCATTCATCGACAGTATTTATTCGGCTATTCAATCCCTGAAGCTTGTCTATACTCATTGGTCTGATTTCCAAGAGCGAACCAGTAAGAAAATTTTCTATTCCTTTCTTAGTGCTAGCAAGCTTCTGTCTATTAGCTTTAGAACCAGTAGTATTCTGTAAAGATCCTTCGGTAAGGAATTTGAATAACGGTCCTCTAGCTCTTGTAATAGCAGTTCTGATAGGAGCTAACACCTCTTCAGACTGTTTCATTGTTGGAGCTGTTGTTACCTGATGCGTTGTCGTTGTATCGACATTTAAGAAATAACTCTGAATACAAGCTGCATACATTGATTTCGCAGCACCTCTAGCTACTATCAAATATTGCTTATTAATCAGACGTTTCTTAATTGTCTTTTTAACATAACGTCCTTCATCAGGATCGTAGATGCTCCGCTCTATGTAGTAATACCAACCGAATATTTCTTCAGCCCACAGTTTAAATGAATCCAGTAAGTGAAGATCCTCTCCATCAGTTAGTGTAAGTTCGTTCTCGCAGTAATGTATAAATCCTTCAACCGCTAAATCATCATACCATATTCCAGGATTGGCGATAAGGTCATCGATTCGAAACATTTCCAGTGAGACTTCTTCGCAGACCGGTATCTCTCCAGCGATAACAGCATCTCTAAACTGTCCGTAATATCTCGGGACAGCAGTGTTCGATAACGCCAAGGTTTATCACCTACTTTTTATTTGATTGTAATTTTTCATTGCGATACGGTTAAGAAAGTATTCTTATAGCTTAAGTCAATCCCTTTTTACGATTATTAAACCGGTTGGCTTTGTTATAGAGATTTTCCATATTGTTTACACGTTCGCTGGCGTCTTTGACTTCTTGGTTCGTTTTCTTATCCATATTCTTTATAAAGTCGTCAACGTCAAACTTTTTAACCGGATCTGTAATACCGAGCTGTTTCTTAATTTCTTTACCAATAGCTGACTTTGAAACTGTAGAATATGCTGTATCTACTTTCTGAAATAGATTCGTAGCAGAATTGATAGAATTGGAAGCTTTATCCATCTTCTCATTCAACCAGGCCATACCGGTTTTCTCTTCGTTTATCTTGCTAGCTAACCGTGCTTCTGTGTCGATACGGTTGATTCGATCTGCGAGTTCTGCTGTCGTGAAAAGCTCCTTGTTCTGATAAATTTCTTTGGCGTTAGAACTTTTCATAAGACGAGCTTTCTTTTCTTCTCGACTCTCTCCGGCCTTTGCTTCTTTATCAGCTTTCTTCATATCATCAACTTCTGATTTCAAAGCTTTAACCTTATCGATTTTTTTCTGAGTACGTGCCTTGTTACGAAGAACTTTCTTTTCTTCTTTTAGCTTAGCGGTCTCATTGTCGTAATGTTTACGTCCGGCATTGGTAAGACTTCCATCTTTATTCTGATATCGTCGGACACCCCATTTCTGACCCTTAATACCGTGATGGTAAAGTTCGTCCGGGGCAGCTCTTGTTATTACAATTTGCATTTCATTCATGACGTTTACCTCCCCCTCTTATAAAGTCATTTTGATTGTTTTATACTGCATATTGTGCTACACTGTTCATATATAAGGAGGTAGCACTATGAATTCAGATTCTTCAAATATTATTATTTTTCCAGAAATAGCTAAACAGACAGGTTTCGAAATAGCATCTTGCGACTTGAATACTATTGTACCGGGTGCATACATGAATCTTAATGTATCTAAAATCCAAAAATCACAGATCGGATTGCTACAGTCTCAGTTACCAACAATCGCCGAAACTGAAATCATGGCTAATGCATACATTGTAAAATTTCCAGAAGGGTTGCCACATACAATGATGCAATTAAAGCAGGGTGGAGTTTCTACTACGCTTGTAAACGATAACCATAAAATTGCCGGTACTGCGTCATTATTTGAGATTGGACCAGCAGCCGCTATTGCTTCTTGCTTTTCGGTAATGTCTTTTGCAACGGGACAATACTACTTACAAAATCTTCATAACGATCTAAATATGATGAATCAGAAGATCGATAAGATTTTAGGTTTCTTGTATGGTGAGAAAAGCGCTGAGCTCTTAGCTGAAATTTCATTCGTAAATGACGCATATAGCAATTACGATATGATAATCCAGCATGAGATTCAAAAACTGGCAACGCTTACGAACCTGCAAGTATCTAAGAAAATAGCTATGAAAGATATAGAATTTTACATAAATGACTTAGAGAATACGGTTCAAACATCGACAAAGAATTACCAAGAGTTTGAATCTGTTGTTACAGATGCTCTTAAAATAAAAGATAGTTTAGAATTAGCCACGCAATTATATGCTATGTCAACTGTTTTGGAAGTGTACTACTCCGAAAACTTTGATCAAAAATACATAGACTTCGTTAAGGATTCTATAGACAGTTATATTACTAAATGTGATAATCGTATTTTGGCAGAGTTCAGTCGATTGAATGGTCGAAATAGTGAGTTCAAATCGAATCTGCTCAAAAAATTAGATACATCTTCTTTAGAAAATACATTAACATCTGTTACTTCATCGTATGCTAGTATTAAAGATTCAAAAGACCGTAAAAGTATTGTCAGTATATTAGATTCAATTAATAAACCAGTTGAATACCTTATAACATCCGACGGTTCTGTTGCATTTAAAGAATCTGTAGGTTAATATATTGAGATTAGTTTCTTCTCAGAGGCTAATCTCATTTTGATAATTCAGCATTGAAATTCAGTCGCCATTCACATTCCGCTATAGCTTCTTTGAGACATGTCATAAGTGTCGAACTTGTCGGTGGGTCAAACAGCATTTTTACCTTCAACCCGACATAGGTTTTCACCGCTTCATAATTCTCGCAGTCGTTGTCAATGTACTCGTCCCATGTTTCTTTACCAGTAACTAATCGAAATCCTTTAGCTGGTCCGACTCCTATCTGGTTAAGAATCATGAACACTGTATTAGTGTCCAGTATAAGCACATTGTCAAAGCCAGTGTGATCGGGGACTATTCCACAGCTGATTTTCACGTCGTTGAGTATAATGTTATCCATTATCTACTCCTTCCTGTCCTATCAATGTTTCCAAGGACAAGTATCATTTTTGGTTCTTTCAAGAGGTTCTGTGAATAAGAGACTCTCATCTCCGTAGTGAATCGCATTGTGTGTATTCAGGCAAGTACTGATTACGTTATCTGGATCAAATATTTTGGGGTCTCTGATTTCGATATCTCTTACAGTTATAGGTTCGATATGATGAATTAGAATCTTACCGTAAAGTGGGTAGTCTTCTGCTGCCAAATCGCATCCTTTATCTCGTAAGATGATGTCTCTACGGAACTTACGCCATTCGGGGGATCTGTACAGTAATTGGTTCAGATACCGGTCATGTCCGAAAGTCTCTTCTCCTACACAACCTCCAAGTTTTAAATATCGATAGCGTTCGAGAAATGTCGGTAGCCGAATCATCTCTGAGTATGTTCTGTTATTCTTCATAATTATCGTTACCGCCGTGTCCTGAGTAATCTCTCATTGCTTTTATCGCGTTATCGCACAGTTCTTTCAGTTCTTCGCCAGATTGATATGCTTTTGCCTTAGCCTCAAGTACAGCGTTCTCTTTCCTAAGTTTCTCTTTCTCCAGCTCATTTTTCGTAGAGGCAAGTTTAAGGAAATGTGTAATGACCTGAGATGATGCTGTTCCGGCTATTAACTGACGTTCCGCTTCGTCTATGGCTAATGCAATCAACTGCTGCTCTCTAGCCTCCGGAGTCATTGCCGGTATCATCTTTCTCGTAGTTTTTGCCATAGTTATTGCCTCCTATCTGGCAGTATAGTGATGTAATTAATCATGTTTGTAATAGTTTTCAAGTAGTATTAATGTACTTTCACAACACTTAACAGAGCCTATAAGACGCGAGCTATAAGGCTTTACTTACATAAAAGGAGCAGAAAGATGTAAGTAGTAGGTTTTTCAATGGTAGCTTATAATCGATCTTTGGGTGAGCATGGACAAGATCTTCTTATAGGCTCTGTTAAGTGTTGGTAGTAAATTAAGAAAGACCCACCCTCCTGTTGTTTAAGAGAGTGAGTCCTTTTGGTTGTGTTATAGGTTAGTTAACTTATTACAGTTATATTTATTTCCATTCCATTCTTTTTCATTTTTCGATACTTTGCTTTTGCTTTAAACATTCTTAATTTATTTGCAAAACACCATAAACGAAATTTTAGCATCCATTTTTCCTTTCGCAGTTAAATGATAAGCTATGACTGTTTTCACCTACAACTTTTCGAGGCACAAACGTCATTTAAAAATATTTAAATCTCTACATTTCTTATAAAGCATATCGCCAATAACTTTTTTAGTTCCGGTTGTATAATGTACGCTGTCAGCAAGAATCATATGCGGGACAGTTCCAGCTTTAATTTCTGCCAGTACATCGTATGTTGTCCCGTTATATGTATACGTATCGTTAAGTTCAAGACCCTGATCAGCTAATCCATAACAAGAAATAATCTCGCCGTCCGAATTATAGATTGGATGAGATAAATATTCACGTAAACTGATAAAATATCGACCGAACTCTTTTTTCATTCTCGCTTCATATTCGGCTCTCGATGCCGCAGATCCGCTCGATAATCCTAAGACAATAGTATGTTTGGCTTGAGAATGTTCAATCATAAGTCTATGCTGTCTAACCAAATCGTCCAGATCGTTATAACCGCCATTTTGACCGATAAATATTACGGAAAGATACGGAGCATTTCGATTCATGTCAAAGTCTGTTCTTATTGCAGTAGGTCTATCAATGACAATCTCTTCGCCCGCTTCGGATCTTGTAAATGTCCATGTTCCAGAAGTGTCAGAATAACTAGACCCAGTCCATTTGAGAGTTCCTTTTACGTCTCCAATTTTACACGGATTAACATGAGCGCCACCTTGCAACAGTGGAGTTACTTTATTTCCTTCGTGAGTTATAATACCGCCATCAGTGCTTCTACTAGCCACAATAACGCTTGTAGTATCAGCCGGGATAATAATACCATTGACCTCCATGATGTCGCCACCCTGACGTGCTACTATCGTTTTAGAGTTTTCGCCACCTGTCCCTCCATTATACACTGGCATTC
Organism: uncultured Mediterraneibacter sp.; assembly: GCF_934309415.1. Lineage (GTDB taxonomy): Bacteria > Bacillota > Clostridia > Lachnospirales > Lachnospiraceae > Mediterraneibacter. The sequence goes on along the minus strand of NZ_CAKRDI010000001.1, from coordinate 66,226 downwards.
CGGCAAGTTCTCCAAGTCGAGTATTCCATCCGCCACCAGCAGTAAGCGAATCACCCCATGTTGTGATATAATCTCCACTCTGGTTAAGCTTTTCATTAATTTCTGTCTTTGTGTAGTATTCACTCTGGTCAAATCCAGCTACTTCAGTCGCAAGTACAGTATTATCTTTTGTTGTAATTTTTATATCTACAGTGATTACTGTTGGGGCATATGGTAATGAATAAGTTCCATCTTCATTAGCTGTTGTCCGACGGATGTCTATGCCAAATAATAGACGGACTTTAGTTTTATCTTTTAATTTTTCATAGTAATCATCCAAGTTAATGGATATCTTACTAGGATTTCCAGCTAACAAACCGCTCAGACCGACATATTCAGTGCCCCATGAAGAACCATCTGAATTTGAAAGTGTAAGTTTAGTAAGATGTATGCTGTTGTTGTCATTTCCCGAATAGTTTTCATTTTTGAGATGTATTGTGATGATCGCATTTTGACCAAGAAAATCTTTTACGTCGATGCATCTCATCAGATAATACCATAAATTACTTCCGTCATTAGCCGGTTTATTGGTCACTCCATTAAAGGTGATAGTAATTACACCATTAGCATATGTTGCATCTAAAACTGATTTTTCTTTCTGATATCCAAACACTTTTTCTGGTATGATATAGCCAGCTTTTCTAGCAATAACTGAACCGTCTGCTACCTGCTCTGCTGCCTGCTCTGCTACCTGCTCTACTACCTGCTCTACTACCTGCTCATCAATTTCTGATGCTACCACAATCGGTTTAATATTGCTACGCTGCACAACTCTTACTTCTTTATGCATAGCGGTAGTGTGACCCGTTGATACATACGCCATAAATGGAATAACGTACATTTCATTATTAGGAAATTTATTAGCTAAATCAGTAACAGCTTTTTCCAAATCTATTCCGTCTGTAAAATTTCCATAATCTGATAATCGTATTACTTGAACTCCCCAGTCGGCAATACTTTGTAATACCCCATTATCGCCACATGGTGAGCTAAAGTCACCTTCAATATACCATAGTCCTCTAAGATCGCTTGGTTTATCCCATGATATTTTCGCATATGTTCCTGCATATTTTGTTCCTAGCACAGCATCTTTAGTTAATGATACATATCCGTAATCTGCTGATGCTAATTGTACAGTATCTTTCGTACCGTTTTCGGGAATTACATCTCTTACATAATAATTGGTAATAGGTAATGCTTTAGTGTTACCTGCTGACGGGGCATAGTCAATGTTTTTAACATTTGTATGTAGCTCTGCAATTTCGGAGAAAGTATTCTCCTGAAGCTCGCTCAAGTCCTGAGCAACTTTACCGATTAATTCTCCTGTAGCTTTGGCATCTGCTGCTTCTCCTTCATTTTTAAGAGTATCGTCCACAGTAACCTTACTTGCGGTTAGTTCTTTGCTTAAGTCAGCAATAGATTCTTTGTTCTTCTGAATCTGCTGTACGTTCGCGTCTTTCTTAACTTCGGACATTGTCTCCTTGATAAAGGCAAGGGAAGCAAGAATGTCATTTTGATCTTCCTGCAGTACACGAGTATCAATATCCATTCCTTCTTTTACTTCACCCTCGGCAGGTTCTGTCTTGAAACGCTTAAGAACTTTCGTACCGTCAAGTTTAAGCATTCGTACTGCGAACTGTACTTTTCCTGCATAGGCTGTCACATCTGGATCAAGCAGCCAGGTAAATGTAACGTACTCATCTTCTGTTGTAATGTCTTCAACTTCGTAATAGTTCTTATCACCGTTCGCATTATCATAGTCGATACATGCTTTGAACTCAGACAGATCAAATCCACAGCAATATCTTGGAGCCATGAACTGCAGTCGATTCACACGAACCTCTCCTGATACACCGAAGATTTTAGCATCCTCTGGAACAGTAATTGTACGCAAGTCTTTATCTATCACAAGTATTTTTAAATCATCATATATCTGTTCGTCCATATTTTCACCTCATTGTTTGTGAATCATGTCATCCGTGGCTCTTATGACTCGAGGGAAATTCCTTCAATTTCCATACGAATTTCGAGAGTTCTCAAATACTCGCTCATATACCTGCGTTGTTCCATGAGAAGTGCCTTAGAACACGTAGGGGTAAACTCAAGAGTGCCTGCTTCAAGCTTCACGAGCATCTTATTAAGACCGTTATATCTGATTCTTGTCTGAAGGTACTCTGCTTTTAAACGTTCCTTGTAATCTGAGCTTGTCATAAGTTCAATAGTGTCTTTTAATTCCATAATGGTATCCTCCTTGATGTTGTAACTTAAACAAAATATCAATAATGTTTTCCGAAAATTTTCCCCTGGAGAATTCTTGCAGACCGGCGCGATGCAGGGAGGGGGTGTATTTTTGAAGTACCCCCTACCCTCTTATATCGGCGTCGATGCAGTCTTTTAATATATTTCCTATTGATATTTACTATTCAGTTGCGATATTGTTGTGTAATCTGTGGTGATTGTCCACTAGATATGAATAATGTTTGCATAAAAAATGTATTTTTTGTATTATGTAGTTCTTGTCAAGTTTATCAAAGCTATTAAAGCTATGACATTAACCTATTTCTATTGAATAGATAATGAATTGTGATTGAACAAACTAATCGACAACGACTTGGACATCGCGCTTAATCTTTCGATACATGTTTGTTGGATTAAGTTCAATGATTTCATCGATTGCTCTTTCAAGTTCATTCGTTTTCTCTTTTTCTGTCATATCATCTGAATAATGCGAAACACGATCTAAGTATCCGCAAGTATTGTACTGACCAACAAACATGTCATAATCATACCAAGAATCGAAGTCGTCCAATGGGTCAAACGGATTGTCGGTAGTTGTCAAAGCAACTCTTGTTTCTGTAATAGTATTGCTTGCCATTTATTTCTTCACTCCTTTTCCTGATAAGTATTTGTAGATTGTTGCTGTTGAGAATCCAGTTTTCTTAGCAATTTCATCCAATGTGTAATTAGAACTGGATAACGCTTTGATACGAGAAATCTGTGCGGCACTTGGAGAGTTTATAAGTCGAGGTGTTGCGCGTTCTCTAAGCTTATCGATGTCTGTGTTATTAAGTATCTTCTTAAGTTTAGACTCTGTGATAGCTCCTGCCTGGATAGCCTCCCACTCGCTGTCTGTAATCTCAATATTCCTGTCACGTCTTGCAACAGAACCGACTTCCGAACGATACTTAACGACAGAGCGCTGCTTAAGTTTCTTTATATCGTCCTTCTTCATGTCCGGGTCAGCTGCTTTTTTAGTAACAATCTCTACATTAGCCCTACGTAGTGCCTCCCTCTCTCTAGGTTGGTTCTTCTGGGCTTCCATGAGTTTGCTATCTAATGAGGCTACCTCTGTACTATATTTTTTCTTAGCGTCTGCACTATACGGTATCTTGCCGGCATTAGCTGCTTCAACGCGAGCTTTATTAGCCAGGGCTTTCATGTCATTCGCATACTGGGCGTAGATGAGCTCCATTGGATGACGATACTGAGATACTAAGTTAAACGCATCATCAGTCTCTGCCATTCTTGTACTTTTTTGTGTACGCTGCTTTACAGCATATTCGATCGTGCCGGTACTATCAGTAAACCTGACTTTACCAGTCTTCTTATCCACTACCTCTACTGCATTATATCTCTCGTAGGCTTTCTTATCCTTAGGGTCGAATGCGATTTTCTTTCCGTCAGTAGTTGTATACTCGATCATGCCAGTCTTCTTATTTGTTTTGCGTACTGGATAGTAGAGATCATCTGTATTATTCCAAAGCTTAGCACCTATTGGTCTGTTCGGATCATAGTAGTCTTTGCCTGGGAGATTCGTTTTAAAATCACCTTTACGTTTTGATACTGTTTCCTGTCCTTTAGCACGTGACAGTAATGTGCTGGCACCGCCATACTTAATTTTTCCGTTCTTATCGACATTGATCTGGAACTCTTTCTTAAGTGATGCGATGTCGTTTTCAACTTCGCTGGCTTTGTAATCCAAGTGATGTTTCTCAGCGTCAATAACCACCATGCTGTGTTTAACAGCTCTTGCAATCTTTGGATCAGGTGCTCCGGCTAATGTCATGTCTGTAATAAGATTAGAAATAACACCCATCTGTTTCTGAGTGTCTTTCATAATTGGATACTCCTGACCGTTACGTGTATAATGTTCTACGCCATTTGCATCTACGGTCTTGGTTCCACCATAAGACAACTTAGGATCGAACCCTTCAAGATCTTTTAAAGGTCTCTTATTATTAATCTTAACTTTTCCGCTAGCATCATGTGTAGGAATACACATTACTGTGTCGCCATCGAAGTCTGCTCCTGATAACTGGTCGGCAATCTTATGGTTAATACCGACAGCGTCAATACTTTTATCGCCGATAATCTCTTTACCCAACTTGTTCTTATTATTTACTGTAAGAATTGGGATCTCGAAGATGCCTCCGTGTGGATAACGTACAAGGGCAAGTTTAGTCCCTGTTTCATAACCTGGTGCATAGATCTCTGTATCTTTTAAAGTATTGATTGGAACAATAACATGATACTTCTGTCCTGGTAACGCTGCTGCTTTAAGATGGACTGCTGCTGAATCGCAATTGTCTGCGAACTTCATAAGCAAATGACTTTTAATCGTAGGGTTGGTTAACTTGCAATACTCATCAAACTCTGCTACTTTATCTGCTTTAGCAAGATTCAGCTGTTTCTGTGCCATAGTCTTTGACTGTTTAGCTAAGAACTGAGATGGTAAAACATTATCCCACTCTGTCCAATCACCTTCATCGGCACGTTTGTTGATAAGCCCCAGTTTCTTTTCACCAGTCTTCTTATCTGTATACCAGTACTGACCACCTTGGTCTGCATCTTTGATCAATGAACCAAACGGATTGTCTGGATCTGATTTAATTTTCTTAAGTACATCGGTCTGCGGGGTACCTTTCTTTTTGTTTGTGTTGAATATTACATCAACACCATCGGGCATATCGTTTGAGTATACGGCCATACCTTTAAGATAATGTGTACCATCAACCATGATACGGACCTGTGAATATCGAGAACCGCTCAACGATAAATCCTGAACTCCAGGTCTCAATTCAATGATTCCATCTTTGTCAAGACCAGTTGCGCCGTCCGGACCTTTATCCTCAGCGTATCTGATTTTCAATCTTTTAGAATCAAGACTTGTAGGATATGTAAATTTTCTCTGATACGATTCTCCACCATCAGATGACGTATAATCGTCAATGGTTTTTACTTTACTGTAATCGTAGATTTCTTTCTTTTCTGTTCCAGGAAGACATAACACTTTCTGGTTAGTCTGCTGATTTGTGTTTGTAGGCTGTGGGATTCCTCCACCGTAAACTGGACAACCTTCAGCTTTTTCAAGATAATCAAGAGCTGTGTCTAATCGTGTTCTTGGAATTCCCAAACTAATTTCAGTTCCAGCTCCAACGTCGAGCATACTTTTTTCTTCCAGCTGCTTACGAAGAAAATTAACGGTCTCCATTGCTTGTCCCATTCTATCTTCTGAAGCTGGATTTAAAAGAGAACGTACTGTAGATTCTGGAATGCCCATTTTTCTACCGATCTCCGTAGCGCCGAGTCCATCAGCTTTAAGACCTTTAGCAGTCTCAACATCAAGCAATCGTTTCTCATATCGTGCCCAACTTACCTGCCTACGATACTCTGATGATGTGAGACCAAACGATTTATAAATAGCTTTTTCACCAGTATACGTAACGCCATCGTCATCTGTATATGTGAAGTTTTCTTTTTTCATATCAGCGATACGTCCAAGGAAATCTCGTCCATGCTGGAAAGGATTTTCTCCTGATCCATACGGATATCGCCCGCTTCTTCGTGGCATCCCGTAATGCGAAAGTTTTTCTTCTTTGACTGTATCTGCCATACCATAGTATTCGGCTATCTCTTCTGCTATAGGATTCATTGCCCTAACCCTCCCCGTGAAGTGCTTCCATTATTCTGCTGTGATGGATAATACAATCCATAATTGGTGCGAGATCTTCTGCAGTTGGATTGTGATATACGATTTCTCCATTCTGATAGATACGAAGTTCTGTATCGATTTCTCCCGGTTTGATTTTGTATTCAAGACAGAATATAGACGCATATACAAGTAACTGCTGCATTTTTGCCGGGTGTGTTCCAGATTTATAATCATGGATTCTGAGGAAGTTATTTCTAAAAGAAATAGCATCGGCTGTTCCGAAACAATATGGTGAATAATATAATGGCTGTTCCGGTGTAAGTTTGAAGCTAATAGCGTCGTTTACATAGCTCACGAAATTACCGTAAATTCTGTCCATATCAATTACGTTACGTGGAATATGGTCATTGAGCAAATGTGATAATACTACCAGCTTATCGCCCTTTTTAAGTTTCAGATTGTTTCTGATCAGATTCTCAGCAAGCTCGTGCAATGACGTACCCATGCTCTGCGCGTATGCACTTGCGTAATTCTGAAATAACTGTTCGTCCGTATAGTTTAGCCAATACGGTTGGCTTGGTGCGAGAGCTGCGTGTTTTCCACGTAACTCCGGATGTTTGTCGAAGATCATAGTTAACTCCTTTCTACCCGTTAAACTTTTGTCTGAGATCAGACATCACTTCATCTTTGTTTTCTGGATATACAAAAACCGAATGGGACATTTCGTTCATTTTAGAAACGTAATAATCCTGATTCGGTTGATGACTTGCTTTTGCACTTTTCTTAACTTCCAGTGCCGCCCACTTGTCTTTATACAAAACAATCAGATCTGGAATTCCCTGAATATACGTAGGGTCATTTTTCAAAACCATTGAACCCGGAAACTCTTTTTTAATTTCCTTGATAAGTTTTGCTTGAAACTGACTCTCTAACATGTGATCTTCCTCCCTATGGACCTTGTGGGAATCGAACCCTTACGACTTATCGCTTATGAGACGATTGTTCTACCACTGAACTAAAGGTCCTAAATATAAAGAGAAAGGTATAATCGTTCTGAAAATTTTGGAACAAACAAAATAGAATTTTATTGCACATCGAAGAAAACACAGATATAAATACTTGAAACCATTATTTACATAGTTACCGTTCTTCCAAAAATTTCAGGGCAACTTTACCCTTCTCCTCATAAAAGGGCATGATTTTTACGCGGTCGGTTATATAGGGGTAGTTTTTTAGTTTTTGAGCGCAAAAAATAAGAGCGCCTGTAAATTTAGCGCTCCTGTTTATAATATTTATTTAATTAGTTCAAATGTATATCCCAAATTATTTTTCGATACGTTGTTGATACATCGACTAATGGTGGTTCTTGAAATACCGAGTTCTTTAGCACATGCTGATATCGACTCGTACGTTTTTCCGGTTTCTATACATCGTATAGGTTTCTTTAAACTATCCACAGAATATCCATTCTCGTACATAATACGTGTAACGTCTTTTCGTGTACCCCATTCAAGGTTATCTGCTGAACTATGTAATTTGTTACCGTCTTTATTTATTAGACATAATCCGTCAGCACGACCAGGCACATATACTTCGCCGACAAGGTTACGTATTTTTTTATGTTGCCATTTCTGTGAATCTTTATTATACAGGTTCACTTCTTCGTATCCGTTATCGGAAATATGCGGTGACAACACTCTTCCAGTTTTCGAATTACGAACGTTACCTTCAGGACTTACTTCGTATGACGGGTTGTTAGAAACTGGTTTCCATTCTTCCTTATCCATCGGACTATAGACTCCTTTCGAAAATATCAATAGACGAGTTCTGATAATGGTGATCTGAGAACCGTAGCGATTTTCAAAAGGTTATACGCGCTCGGAGTACTAATACCTCTGACGTACTTACTAACAGTGATCCTCGACAAGTTAGCACGTTCACTAAGCTCTTCTTGATCCATACTGACTTCGCTAAGTCTCTTTCTAAGTTTTATAGAAAAGTTCTTACGCCACTCTTCTTCACTTCTAACAGAAGATATATCGTCACTGACAGGTCTTGGAAATCGTTCGATCATGTCATAAATATATTTTCTACCGTTCTTTAACTCGATACATATTTCGTATCTGCCACATGGATACCATTTTGCTATCTCGTCACCCATATTCGGATAGTCGTTTATAAAGTCATTAAGTATTGGTGTCCAGTAATCTTTATTTATTTCCATGTTTTTACTCCTTTTCGCCAAAAATGAATTAATGTTTACAAAAAATACGTTTTTTCATGCTTTTGTACTTTTATAAAAGTGTTTTTAAACTATTGTTTACATTTTGTAAACTATTGTTTAAAACGCCCTCATGGGAATATAAGTAGTATATATTTTTTTCGAATTAATGTTTACAAAAAATCGAAAAATGCTAAAATATGACGATTTTCACCCAAAAACAGCCCATTTTTAACCTAAATTAGCCGAAAATGACCTAAAATGGTACTTTTTAGCCCGAATTAATGTTTACAAAAAATCGAAATCGATTAAATGTTTACAAAAAATACCCTAAAAATAATAAATGTTTACAAAAAATTGATTAAATGTTTACAATAATTCAACGCCCATTTTCATCATTTCGTGCTGATTTTTAGCCCATTTCTGAATCAACTCCGACTTCGATACGCCATAATTCATACAAATATCATTCAACATATCACGAGTATTATCGTCAATACGCATCGCCACCACGTTCTTTTTAGTATCTCCCTTTAACGGTCTCCCCCGTCTCTTTGTTTTTTCAGCCACTGCTCACGTCTCCTTTCGTTAAGTTGGAGTTCCTTTTCTGCGCCAGACTTTGTACGATGAGGCTCGGTAACATTTATCCACCTGCGACTGATCTCACCACTACCTAGTGGAAACTCAATATCTTCATAAGCTTGTCCATAATATTTTCCAGTCCGCTTAGATTTGATGATTCTAGTTTTCTCCATTCTCATTATCTCCGTTCTTTACTTTATTAATTTTATTCTTCAACAATACGCACAATATGTACACGACACAAAGAATCCAGTAGCACGACCATCTACCTATACCGGTAATCTCTTCAAATAAAATTGAAAATATCATAAACAACGTGACACGAATCATAGCATCCGCCCACCCATTAAGTGATTTGAGTAGATTCAGTTTCTTTTTCTTTTTCACAGAAATATCAAACTCTTTACTAGGCACCTCATAATCTTTGAACTTCACATACCTCCGTAATTTAAGATAACATTCTATCTTCATACTACAATAACCAGTAACATTATCCCAGTATCCGCTAACACCACCGAGGTCTCTGTAAACCAACCCATAATACCAACCATACTCATCAGGTCCAACAATTCTAATTTTCATCACTATTACCTCCAGTCTCCTCACCGGTTTCTTTCAATAGTCCATTTGCTACGGCGGTCAGCTGATCTCTATATTTCCTGTGTTCTATAAGTTCCGCTTCTAATCTCTCAATTTGTCTATGCTCATACGTACCTAAAATCAGTGCTGCTACGAATTTATCGGATTCTCTCAACCACACTATATTGTTATAAACTTCTGCTGCATTGAGCGGAACCACGAACATCTTATCGAGTAAACCATCTTCGTCGTAGACCATAAATTTACCACGCCCACGAGTACCTTTAGATACTAACGAATTATATCGCTCATTGTAACCAACTTCGCCTTTGTACTCTTTCAATTCGCCATCATACAGTTTGTACAAATATCCAGTGCTTAATAACACGAAATCGTCCCTTAATCGAGTTTGTAATCGCTCTTTATAACTCTTACCCATAAATATCAATACTCCTTTCTCTAAGGTAATATCATCATAACTTTGGTCAAACAATAAACAAGTACAAGCCCATTCACTGTGAAGAAGAACATATAGTAAACTTCGATTCACCACCAAAAGCTAAAACGATCATAACTATCTACTATTTTATAGTTGTATTTCTTCCAAAATATCCAGCTGCATAACCACCAATAAATCACACTACCAACAATAATTGTATCTATACTCATAAGCTATCTACTACCATATCTCTATCAACAAACACTTCTGCTTCATCGTCAAGATCATATCCCTGTATTGACCAATCTTCTTTAGCACCAGATTCGACGAACGATGTCAATAAGCTTATAATTAATGCATCCATCTCTTCCCAATCGTCTACCGTATCGTCCCAGCGTCTTTGTGCATCCCCGAATAATCTATTAAACTCGCCCTTTCTAACACCACGACTGCACGGCGGATAACAACCAGAAGCGGAACCTATGTCATATAAGCGATACGTCTCGCCTCGGAATATAATGATTGCGTTAGTATCCCAATAATGATAGTCACCACCGCTGGATGCTTTAACTATAGTAACTTTCTCACCGTTAAACATAATTTCTCTCATAATCTACCTCCATAAAACAAAAGAAAGCCTTAGATTTCTCTAAAGCCCTCTTCTTCTCATTAGTATTTTATGCATACGTAACCAATTGTTTGATTTCTTTTTTCTGTAAATATTACGTCGCCAATTATCAAGTATCCTCTCAGCACTCTCCGCGATAGCAATCTGAGACGTTAGTGCTCCCACTAATTCACCCATTATCACATACGGCGAAAGTACATCCGGTCTATATAATTGCGCTGCTTCTACAATTTTCTCAAAATCAATATTAGGTTTCATAAATATCAATACCCCTTTCTTATTTTTTCATAATAGGGCATGATTTCCTCGCGATTATATCCAGCTCCATATGAACCAAGCGATTATACCCCCGACGATAAGTACGATATGACCATAAGCCCAAATACGACAAAATATCCCAAGTACTTTCTCCCAGCACCAATCGTCATAAAGTTCAGCGGTGTATTCATACCAACCCTCACGTACAATTATCCAAATTAATACGTATATACACAAAATAGCAGCTACAGATACCTGTCTTCCAATAATTTTATATTCTTCCATAATAATTCCTCCTTACAGCCAAGCCCAAATGAACACTCCAATAATAGCTAAGACGTGCAATCCAAAGAACGCTACGTAATATAAACCACTAGGAACGTCATCAAAAACATATCCGTTAGCTTCAAAGAAATATTTCCAACTAGCTAAATATATGCTACCAATAGTCCCTATACTCACCAATCTCAATATGATTTTTATTTCTTCCATAATAATACCTCACTTACGACCAAGCCCAAACAATCAGAAACATAATGCCAAATCCATGTCCAATAAACCAAAGTATATAGAATAGACCTAGATAGAACCATTTATTAAATTCTGAATTATGTTTGTTCATAGATATAATACCCTTACCGTTATCGAGCCAATATACCCAAATTTTCATCCACACGACCATCCCTAAAAATATAGAACATATTCGAACACCTAACTTAATGTCCTCCACAGTATCACCTCCACTTCACAAATATAAATGAATTACTCGTCACCCCTGGTACGGTTTTATTACTTCATCTTTCATCATGACATAACTGACAATTTCTTCTTCATCACATTTTTGAATAAGATCACGCAGCACATCTTCTCTGACATGAAGACAAATGGTTTCGTATCCATCGTAATCATCAATCTCAACATCGTAGCGATCATCATAATACTCTATTAGAATATCACTAAACGAACCACCGGCACCCTTACCAAGCTCTTTTACTATCTGGATAAGCACCGGATCACAACGATCCCAATCACTTCCGTATTTCCCATATAAACGCACCGGTCTATAATCATCTGCAGTACAACTAAGGTACCTTTTGCGATATAATTTTTGAGCTTTATCAGATAATACAAAACCTCCATAACATTTATTTACCAGTATCTCTCTTAACATAATTTAACTCCTTTTCATAAATATCAATAAAAAGAAAAGACGCCGTATTTCAGGCGCCAATTCTCAGCACATTATTATTTCTTGTCCCACACTTTTGCTATGACATCGTTCATATGCGTTTGTAAAGTTGGATCTACATCAAAGCAATGATCAAGACCTAAGCTAAATTTATGTGCTTTAACTTTTTCTCCAGCTATATATCCTCCTACAATCAATACTGTTGAATATAAAGCGCCACCTACAATTAAGCAAATGTCTCTGTTACTAAGTTTCTCTTTCTTTGTCTCTTCATTTTTGTTCATAACAAAACCTCCTTAAAATATAACTTTGTGTCATAAAGGAATAAGAAATCTACGCGAATCTATGAAAATAAGATTTTATGCTTTCTCTCTTCACATATACTCTTTTTCCGAGCTGCAAATTTAAATGCTTTTTCTTTCAAAGCGGCACGCTCAATTTTAGAATACTGATTTGCAAACAATGGAAGATTATATTTCGCAGCGTATAATAATTCTTCATTAGATAATTCTTCTGCTATTTTACTCACAAATATCAATCCTCCTCTTTATATGCGATACAAGAACGCATCGTAACGTTTGGAAACTCAACACCTACAATTTTTCTTCCACATTTCGGACAATACCCAGGGTGTATGGTGTCTATTGTAGTTTTCGTTATCTCATCACTACAATCGTATTTGCCTCTCGCCTCCTCTCTTTTCCATAACAGAAATTCTTTAAACACATATCCACATTCACACACACCGGTTTAAATCTTACAGTTGTTATGTCCATTTACATCACCTCTTTCTACCATTCATTAAACGGATCTGATGAAAATATCAATTCTGATAAATCTTTAAGTGCCAAATCACGACTGAAAGTACTACCTGCAGCCTTAGCATGTCCACCACCGCCGTAAGAATGTGCAATCGTGCCGCCAAGATCAAGTTCATCACGTGTTGTACGATAACTTACTGTACCTGCAACCATATTAATAATAGCTACATAATCCAAATCCGGATTCAATTCACAAAGTTTATTTCCAAGCTCACTAATATATCTGTCAGCAAAGACTACACCAAACACATATCCAAACTTATCGTTTAATGAGTCCATCTGAAGATTCTGTCGTTTCACATAATCGTCGATTTCTTTCTGTCTTAACTCCAGCAGCAACTCATCTGTTTCATCAAAACACGGAAATACAGCAGTTGGATACGGTGGATAATAAATACGTTTTATGGTCCAATCAATGAACTTCTCTCTTCCGTAAATATCGAACATGTCGTTTAGTTTTTTGGATACTAGACCACCCTCTCCAAGCTCCTTCCATCTCCAAGTATCCCAGTCACGAACATAATTAACAAAACGTTCTACATCATGATAAAAATATTCATACGAAGTTATGATCTTGTCATTTTCAAATAAATATTTACAGAACAACTCCGTACCACATGTTTTTCTATCAGGAGCTTCTGGTAAACTAACCTGCACGGTACACCAATCGTATTCGTTCAGCATCAAAGCAGTAGGATGATGATCAAATAGTTTAACGTTATATAATTCATTAGTCTCATTAATGATTATTGCTAAGTCATCAGTAATACTAATATCAGTAATATAAGTTTTGTCATAATTTTGCCATCCCAAATTACAAATATGATCACTGACTTTCTTATTCACATCGGTATAGTTACAATATTCAACATCAACATTTTCTTTTCCAAACGCTAAATACGCCAGAATAGTGCATCCAATTCCGTCCAAATCCGTGTGTACAAAACATTTAACTTTCATTTATTAGTAACCTCCAAATTTCAAAATATAATTAATCTACATACATCCACCTAGTTCCATCACCACGTTTATTACGACACGATGAACATATCATACTAGTGGACCATCCAGTGTCTGCAGCTAACGCCATCTACCATAGTAAAATGTTTTCACTGCCCAGTCGATAAAGAAATCTCTTCCAAAACTATGATACACATGATATACAAGTTCGCCTTCAGCCTCTAACTTATATGACATGTTAAGTCTTCCGGTATAATAAGCCGTTTCAATAATATCCCATGAAAATCTTGACGCACATCTATATGTTTTTACAGATAACTCATTGTAATATCCTTCATCCATAAGCCATATATTGTACGTAGCACTACAGTAAGGGTCGTAACTTGGTATATCATCGTCGTATCTAGTATCTACGTAACACCACGGAAGCTCTTTAAAACGTTCGTCCAAAGAAAAACGATTTATCAAATTCCACCATCCCTGGACATTGAGACCGGTAATAAAACGAGCTACATCATAACTGACAGTAAGCCCTACAATGAATACTTTGTTATATCGAAGTACGTTAGTATCAGCCGCAAACGATAAAATTTTTTCATCTATAATAAATTCGTCTGTATCACAGTACTCTACATCAACGTTATCTTCCCCAAACGCTAAACGAGTGAGAGCTGCACATGTTGCTCCATCAATATCATTTCTTGTGAACAATTTAATACGAGTAGCGCGCTTTCTACGATCTTCAGTATCCATATGCGTAATAATATAAATAGCGTCTCTTTGCTTATCTGTTAAACTCCAAAAAATTTCTTCCATTGATCGATCCGTCATTTTATTCTCTCCTTATAATTTTTACAACCTTTACGCTTCTTAGTTATAACCCGACCGTACTCAGCATTACACCAAACGCCTGGACCATCACTACACGAGCCTCTTTTACGATCAGTACAATTATGAATACAGGTACTACATAATGATTTTCTCATAAAATATCAATCCTCCATTTTCTTCCGTGTATACGCTAAGCATTGAAACGTCGGTGAATGCACTAAACCAAAAAGGACGAGTACTTTATATACCCGCCCATTCTTCCGTATAATTCTTGGTTTCGCCATAAATGTTTCCGTAATGCCTCTTTTTCTTCCTTATTAATAGCTTCTCCTTTACAGAAAGTAAGAATATCAACTGCCCATTTTACTCACAAATATCATCCTCCTCATAGACAATACTAACTGTGTTACCAGCAATCTCGTCCAAATCATTATGATGCTCAGCTATTTCAGAAAAGATGTTAAAATAATCGTCATTACCAAGATCGAAAGGGCACTCCGCTAAAGTAGTCATAAGCTCTTTAACGACCTTGGCTTCTTTTTCAGTAACAATTATCCTGTAATCTGTATATCCGCACATTTTATTATTCCTCTCTTTTCTTAGCATTACTACAGTAATCAGTTTCATCTGTCCATGTATCTGTACTCGTACAAATACCATCTGCTCCCAAGTGATTCACCCATGTATTATAATAATCATAATCTTCTGGATTGACTTTATTTGCTTTCACGTCAGAAGCAGAAATATAATATTGGCAATCTTTGCATCTGATAACTTTTACTATATCACCGGTATGTTTTCGGCAACCAGACTTATGATTATACTTACCGTAAATTTCTTCTCTTTCCTGACAAATATCAACTGCCATTTTGTTTAACAGCCTCATTCCACGCTCCGGATCTTTGTCGATATTCACATACTTCTTGCAAATATCAATGCATTTTTCTCTAAATTTAAGTTCTCGTGCCGCTGATTGAATTCTTGATCTACTCTTTTTGTCATCCATTTCAGCCTGCCGCTCCATTGATTTGAATTGTTTGTAATCGTCGATCATTCTAAGGATACCAGTACGAACAATACAACTACCAATAGATTCCGCATAATCTTTTATATAGTCCAGCTGCTTATCACTAATCATTTTATCGCTTTTCATTATTACTCCTTTTTACTTATGCCACGTTTCTTAGACGCTTCTGCCAATTTATTTTTCAACTCTTTGTTTTCTTTCTGAAGGATAATCATAGTATTAGCATAGGTCTCAAGAATCTCATCTGGTGATAACGACATCCATTCTCTTCTCTGAGCGCATTCACTTGGCGTTCCGTATTTTCTATATTTGCAATATTCAAAGATTACGTCGTCCAAAATATGTCTAATTTTTTCATCAGAAACATCATCACAGAATGCTTGTAATTCTGCCAAATCTTTATAACTTACCATAAATATCACCCTATCCTTTCGTTGTTGTAATACACATAACGCCTGAATTATGCAGACTGTGCATATGTGTTACTTTCAAATTAAGTAACTCATCAGACAATAATCTGGCGTTTTCAACAAGAATATCAATATGCGTCGGATGATGATCAACCCATATTTCCACGTATGTATCCTTACTTATAATTTGTAAAAGGTCTCTTAAAGTAATTTTCATAAAATATCAATCCTCCGTTTTCTCAATGTTGTAAGCTTTATACTTAGCTACATGATCATAAATAATCTTTTTGATTTTCTCTGGATCTTCAATATGTGAATTAATTGGTATAGTTCCGCTATACGTGACAAATTTACGTTTTCGGTCATGATAATATACCTTACATTTGATATTAAGTGGAATATGTTTGGCAGAAAGACCGATTTCATAAACGACAGAATAATCAATTTTTACAAATATTTCATCTGATGAATCGAGTTTAAAAACATCCTGTAATTCGAATTTTATATACCGATACACCTTATCACACTGAATATTACTTCCATCCTGCAGTTCATACTCTTCTATATTAATAGGATCTCCATAAACCGAATAATTACCATGTACAGCACAATACTTCTCAGCTGCTTCACGAGTAGCAAACACACCAACAATATGATAATCAGAATATTCCCCTTCAGTTACAATATATACTTTCATAGTCATTTTCTCCTTTCATGACAACATGTCGAGACGACTTATCTCAAGCTCCAAACCAATGCTATTAACAACGACACCATTAATAACCTCCCTTGGATACTCAATTCTTGATGGAGAAATATACGGTCTACGCTCTTCATGATACTCGGTCATTATATTATCTATATATTTTTTAATTTCGTCATTGTCGTCTTTAGAAATATCATCTGGAAGTCCAACACGTCCCTTAAATAAATATTTAATGTTGCCGTCTACTTCTATTCTTCGTCTTTGAATTATGTCATGACATTGCTCTTTCACGAAGTAATCGACTTTATACTCTAGTTTTTCGTATATTAAAGATTCACCGTAATGGTACAAATGCCCGAGCATCATAAACTCGATATAATAACATATCTTAAATTCATCAACCTGCATTCGCTTATTCCTCCTGTTTGTGTTCTTTCTTATAAATATCAACACACGTCTCAATATGTTTACATGTATGTCCCTCTCCTAAATGGCAACATAAATAACAAAACGTCCCTTCTGGTTCAAAATTACACAAATAACAGCAGGCGATTGATCCATGTACGTCATAGTTATCCATAATTTTGGTATGTCGTTCATTATAATTATCTGGTGTATCACATACGCACGATAAATAGAACATCAATGTTTGATCGTCTAGTAAATCTGGATTATCATACACGTTACCTATCACTTTCACTCGAGTAGTATCTTGCGGGAAACAATAACCAAGACAGTTGCTTAGAATAGTGTCTTCATCTACTACCACCCCAACGGTATCATATCCAGCATGATCAATATCAGCATGTCTATTTCTCCATATCTGAACAATGTCTCCTTGAAAAATTTCTTTATTATCTTGTTGACTATCGTAGCACGGACGGTTTAATAATCTCCCTACTGTTTCTGAATATACCGGAGTATAATTCAATGCTCTTAAATCAGCAAATTTACAGCTTCTCTCAAATATAACCGGGAGTTCGCAATTTACATAATACCCAATAACCCATTCGTTTGTTTCTACAGATTTTCCTCTATAAATTCCTTGATTTTTCTTCATATGCCCACCGATACCTTTCTATATTCTAATGTTCAAGATAATAGCTACCCAAATTAAATACTCGAGTCTTTTAAATAGATTGTCTTTTTCTCTCAAGTATTTAACGAACCAATAAATCGCTAAAGTCCATCTAATCACATAAAATGCTAATATCATAAGCTTCGTTCTCCTACTTATTGTTAACTAAATCATATATCGCGTAGACCAGATCGTTTATTAACTGATCTTTTTCATCATTAGTTAAAGAATCTGTCACGTCATTATATCCACTACTGTTTCTTGTAAATACTTTGTGCTCTCCAGTATCCTCGTCGTAAGATACTCTATACATACTCCCTACTAATGAAATCATACAATTTATACCTCCTCGTCATACCCACATCTGTTAATTCGCTCCAATGCTTCTAAAACATCAGTAACCCTAAAACTACCCTCCGGCAAAGACGATACATTACCATGATCTGTTATAGTAATTTCGTCAACTGGTGCGCCTGTCAATAAAGGTAATACAATATCCAGTTCGTCAATCAAGATCCCTTTATCCAAAATATGTGGGTATGTAATCGCCTTTAATTCATTCGGTGTAATAGGATACAGAATATCTAAGCCCATATCTTTAGCCTGTTTGAACAAACATCTTGCCTGTGTATGAGTTGCTACCAAAATATATTTATTTTCTGCGGCAGCTCTTTTAATAAGTTTTGTAGATTTACCACTACCTCTTTTACCGATTGAATACTCTGTCATAATCCTTCCTCTATAAACGACCTCTTTACGCATTTCTTCTCTTATTTCTGAACAAATATCTTGAAGACTAGTCCTTAAAACACACACTTCGGTATACATATCAGTTATAGCTGTTTCGATTTTTGTAGCATAATCTCTCCAATCGTTCATGTCCTACGCCTCCTTTTTAATACGCTCATACTCACGCGACACCAGGTCTACAAAAATATCTGTCTTAGATTTACCGGTTGTCTCACTAATGGCATTGAGCATGTTTAACTGATTATCATTCACTCTAAAATTAGCTCCTTTTCTCTTAGCATCAGGCTTCCGTCGTCTCCCCTTTTTACTCATCTGTATCATCTCCTTCCTCCTCATTACACTGTTCTTTAGCATCATTAATAATAGTTCTTAATAATTTACTCATTGTTTTTGCATAAAACATTCGTATAAGATTTACTACATATGCTAATTCTACTTCGTTGACATCTTGTTTATAGATTCTCAAAGCATCTGATACGAATTCTTCAAACTCATCATTTGATATTTTTACCAATTTCATAAAATATTCATTATTCATAATCAAACCCCATACATCTTTCTGAAACGTTCTCTATCATAATCACTGGGAACGACTACTTCTATCTCAGCACGCAGAGTTTTACCAGGATCTGGACTATATAACGCATTTCTCATAATCCCCACTACCATAACGTTAGTAACAACTTCTCTTGTTAAATTCTCAGCTAAATTGGCCATTATTATTTCTTTCGGTACGATACGTAGTTCTTCTTCTGGAATAAAGCGCTCAGTCGCAAAACGTTGAGTCTTTTTACCAGGAACACGCCCATGCTGCCAAGCATTATACTTGTCCGTATTAATACGTGCTTTAAGACGCTCATTCTCCTGCTTTAATTTCTTAATTTTCTGTCTTCTATTCATAAAGCTTGTCCTCCTCGTACATCTTATCAATCAAATATGTAATACTTTTGTCACAGCTGTCGAACTTAGAAATATAAAAGGTCATACGTGCTGCAGATCTACGTCTCTGCGTATAGTAATGTTTAGCCCTCCAGTAATAGAAAGGTTCTAAAATATAAACCATAAATAATACTTTAATATAATCGATCATCTTTTCTTCTCCTCAAATCTTGTCTATAATTACTCCTTGAATATTAAATACAATCTTTAATGGACAACCCACTCGCATCTTCGGACTTTCCGCACTATCATCTACGTTACATAATTTAAACTCTACTTCAGATCTTCCGTCGTTATAAAGCCAACCCACAATCTGACCCAGTCTTGTTTTTCGAAAACCTAACGCATCGTAAACATCATTCAAAAATACATGACCTTCGTTGCGTAATTGTCTATTAAATACACTTTCAATATCTTCCAAACGATCAATCATAGTGAACCAATACTTACTCCATGTCCGGTTATTTGAATCTAAAACTCTCGAACAATACTCACGTAAGTCCCCAAATCCTTTAACTTTAATATTCTGCAATAAAATATTTTCTACAGCTTGAGGAGTTCCTGTGAAGCAAAAATCATCAAATTTGTCCACATCTTTTATGCGGTTATGTTCTTTATCGGCGCTACTAATAGCCAATCTATCGAATACATATTCAATATCACCGGTATTAACACGCAACTCGCCAGACACCTTATCAGACCAAAAAGTATGCACCTGCGAATCTCCATCATCTATTTTTGAGTAATCACGTTTAAGGAAAGTTATTTCATCGTTATCTATGACAATCTTCCCAGTAGTATTCAGTTGCTTGAGTTCTCTTTCATTCAGTTCGATTCCAAGACTTTTTGAATATGGATACATAGTAATTTTCATAATTTTAATCTCCTTTTATTTTGTGTAGACAACAAAAGAAAAAGAGCCCTTTTAAATAGAGCTCATTCTTCTTCTCTGTTTTCTCAATCTTAAATTGTTTTTTCTTTCAAGTCTTAATACGTCAGTCACATAAATATAAAGCTCAAACGTACTCGCAAGAATCATCCCTGCTACAATGAATGCCTTTGGGATATCAATTAATAAACTTCCTAATATTCCAATAGCTATCATAGCCATTCCGATAACTCCCACAATTGTCATTACTCTTCTCATTTTACGTTACCTCCTTATTCTTTCTATAAGAGGACACGTTATTTTCGCGTACAGACTTTTCATCACTATCTGAGTCGTCCATTATTTTATGTTCACAAATCCAGCACACCAGTCGCCCTTCTGGAATAATATCACCACAATAAATACACCGATTCTCCATTATGTATCACTTCCAATCTGCCATTCAGACGGAGTAGTCATGTCATCTTCTACGGTACAATTCTTGCACGGTCGCTCGTCCAAAGGTTTATCGTAGTGTCTGCATGTTTTACAGAATAATCCATAATGAAGTTCCTTAATTTCATCATTCTCCATTGGCACTCAACTCCATCTCAACATATGTATCATGCAACTTAGCAATTTTCAATGCTACGTATTCTGCAGTATCTTTATCATTATTTATGTAACTGATTAACAACTCAGCTACTTCTTTTTCAAATTTTTTATTTAATTCGGCTCTATTCATCTTCTTCAATCCTTTCTAAACACGTATCGGCGGTATCAACTCGAAAACTAGGTATAATAGCCGCGTATTTAATTTCCACATCCTTTATGTAAGCTGTGGTATCGATGTCTTCGATTGTAGTATCTTCATAAAATGTTCTGATATGTAATCTGTCTGGTATTCCTATAAATTTATTGAGTAAATCTTTTCTTAAAAGAGCTTCTATATAAATTCCATCTGATTTTTTAGTTATAAACCCTTCGCCAATTTCCATTGCTCTAATACTGTACGAGTCATAAGGAATTACAAAACCAGACGTAATAGAAATTCTCTCGTCTATTTCGACATTAGTTGAGTTATCACATATTTGACCATAGAAATCCGGTTTACCAAATTTGATTAACATACCAGTATATTTTGCATAATATTTTTCAGGCTTATCTTCTTCTAAATGTAGGAATTCCAGTAGTTCTCTCGCACACTTATCACATAAATCCATGCTAACTATGGTTCCACTGGGGCGAGAACTTATGAATCGCATAAGATCTACTCTGCCAACTTCAAACTTGTTATATTTACATCTCATGTCTAAATCTTCTTCGTAATACGTGCCACACTCATAAAATATCAACCCTCCGTTTCTTTATCCAGTGCCTCACGAATCTTCATCAAGATACGATCCACTGTCTTTCTTGTCTTATCGCTCAATTTCATATACTTACTGTGTTCATCGTACCAATCAAATATCTCGTAAAGATTTTCTTTCTGCCAGCTGAATGCCCACCAATCGCATACCATTTCCAAGATATATCGGTACGGCATATCCAGAATTACTTCTCCTTCTTTCGGATCGTCGTTGATCAGAACCCAGTACTGCCAGTGATGAGGATTTCTATGAAGATGTAACAACCACGCGTAATTATAATCCTGTACTACCTGATATGATTTGTTCTTACCATAGAAATAAGCATCATAAGCATTGTACTCATCCGACTGACCCTTGCTATTATCATGTTCAATCCCTATCTGACGAGTAAGACGTAATCGATCTTTATCCGGTATAAGTTCTGGACAATTTTCTTTAATCCAGTCAAAGCCTTTTCTTACATTAGCTCTGTGCTGCTGTAAATATAAATTATATTCTTTACTCATTTCTTTGTTTGCGCTCCTCTCTGTTCAGTACGTTTTCGCCCCTTTTAAGTTTCACATCTATGGCTTTGTATAAATCTTTTTCATCAATATTAAAAATGGACTTAAGGTAATCGAGGCAAATATAAACATCTGCCATCTCTTCCAAAAGTCCAATAGGATCATCATACCCACGAATCTGTTTGCTTACCTGCTGTTGAAGTTCCGCAAGTTCTTCCATCGCAACAGTGCATTGCGTTTTCCAATTATAATGTTTTAAAATTCTATCAATTATAGCTTGTCGCTGACCCTTGTTAAACTTAACAGGTCCGTTCAAACCAGATATAAATCTACTTCTGTCCATTTTCTTTCTCCTTTTTGAAATACCCTCTTTCGTCAGCAACTTTAAGTACAGCTATTGAATACAAAAAATCATAAGAAAACTTTGAGCATCCTCTTGGAGGTATGATCATAATACACATACTTTTCTTATACGAATCATATACTTTCTCAAGATAGTCTTTCTGCCACACTGACAATGACCGGCCGAGCATTTCTTCTGCAAATTCTACTACTGTCATTTATTCTTCCAATCTCCTGCAAATTTCATTATATTCTTTAACCCACTCGAAGCATATTGATTTGTTACATTCACAATATTTCATGATTGCCTCTTTAAGTTCGGTTATACGCTGTCGATCCAAAACATCACGTGAAACAACCCCGAGAAGTAATAAGTCACCATTATTTTCTAAGTACTCGTTAACTAAGTTCACTAAAATTTCTAGCTGAGGATGCTGACTTTTATCCATATATGGTATAATAGGCATCTCGTTGTAACGTTTTATATGCTTATAAGTATCAATGATAAATATTAAATCTTCGTCGCTTAATGTAGCGTCGTATTTATTTTTTACATAATCCACCACTGTCATTTGTGAAACAACCTTTCATTTAACTCATTATATTCCTCAACCCATTCTGTTGGTACTGATTTATCACTTGTACAATATTGTGCTATAGCTTCTCCAAGTTTACGCATTCTCGACCGATCCCACACATAACGAGGCGTAACACCTAAATGTGGATTTTTGTTTTTACAGTCTAATAAATCTTCAACATCACTTTGAGTTATCAAGCCTGTTGCCATATAAGCACTAATAGTTTGTTTAACGATCAAGCTGTTTTCTTTACAAAGGTCCCTGATTATTTCACTATATGCTTCAGATCTCTTTTTTAAAATATCAATTTCCTTATCTGTCATTTCCTATTCCTCTTCTTTCTCCACCATCCATAACATCGCGGTAATTTTCTCCAAGCTATAACATCTTCACGTGTACATTCACCATCAGTATAAACACGATATTCGTCAATCGGTGCCCTACCAGATTCATATACTTTATACCCGTCGAACACGTTCTGTCTGCGTGGATTCAGCCAATTTT
This sequence comes from uncultured Mediterraneibacter sp., assembly GCF_934309415.1. Classification (GTDB taxonomy): domain Bacteria; phylum Bacillota; class Clostridia; order Lachnospirales; family Lachnospiraceae; genus Mediterraneibacter. The sequence continues at coordinate 42,672 of NZ_CAKRDI010000001.1, read as the reverse complement.
CGTTCCAATCCTGAAAATATAATTCCATTACTTTAGGAATATTCTCTCCACCGCCATGAGCAACCGTACATTGATACCACCCAGATTTTCTCGGATTCATCAACCATATCGGTCTCCATAAATTAAATACCATTTTCAGTCTCCTTCTTTATCAGAAATATAAAAGTAAAAGAGCCTTAGTGTTAACTAAAGCCCTCAAATTTTTTATTAATAAATTTCATAGCATTTTCTTTACTCATTTTTCTGCTTACTACCTTGCTCAGTTCCATGTACTGCTTGTAAGATTTTTTACCAATCCAGTAATCTGTAAACGGGCAACATATAGTTTCCCAAGTATGATCACTCCACATGATAATAAATTGCTTACCGTCACACGTATCCCTCCAATGTATGTATTCAACTATGATTTCGTTTGCCATAAATATCACTCCTTTCATAATAGACTAAGTATTATTCGCGAATATATTTTAGTGTAGGAAACATTAAAATATAAAACGGAAAAGAATCTTAATACTTTCTCTACACCCTTCTTCGATTCTCCTTGTTTATCATAATATTCTCAATTATTGTCACCTGTGTCCGGAGTTTTTCCTACTCCTTTCTGAATCATTAAAAATAAAATAGAACAAAAGACCCAACTAAATTTAGTTAAGTCCTTTGCTCTAATTATCGACTATAATCGGATATTAATCGCCTGTATAGTTCCACAAGGCGCCATAAAATTTCCGTGCCTCCTTATACTCTTCGTCAGTAATTAATCCATCACCCAGTGCTTTACGAAAAGCTTCTGCTCTTGACATCTCCACAGGATATGGATTATACATATCTTCGAATTTGTTATAAAGTTTACTCCAATAGCTACTTGTCTTTGCCATACTTTTAATCCCATTTCTAATTCTTAGTCATAATAGGAGATGTATTTCTCGCGTCTATTCCTCTCCAGTAATTAATTCAGAATAAGGTAAAGTCTCAATCCACTTACAGAACTCACGCCACTCATCAAGCTTATGATTCCTACGAGATTTATAAATATTCGCCAGAACCTCATAATTCATCATAACATTACGAGTCTGGTTGTAGCTGCTTGGAAGAAGCTGAATCATCTGCCACCAAATATCTTTTTCCTTACATAATTTAAGCTGGCCACCGTACCAAACACCATTAATATATTTATCTCGTAAGTTATTGAGAGCATCAATGGTTACCTGTAAAACATCTCTGATTCCTAATGTATAATCCATGAAGCTATAGCCGCAATCTGTTTTCAAACATTCAACATCGTTATTCAAATGCTCTGCTGAGAAATCGTCAATAGTGAATTCTTTATCGTGGATCTTATGCATTGTACTGCAGGAGTTAGCAACAGTACCAACCTTGTACGTATCAAACTCCTTCCACCAATATAAAGGTGCAGTAATTCTCACATAAACCGGCATCATTCTCATATACTTTCTATGGTCCGTACCTGCGTTGGATAAGCGCTGCATTAAGTTACGATCATTTGGACCTAATTCAAGTCCGTAATAATAGTAACAATGTTCTCGTTCTGGATCGCCTTTTTTACACATCCCATCCTGTTCTATATGCCCGCAAGCTGTGCAATCGAATCCTAAATAACTATCACTTTTATCCCAACTGTTCATGGGATTACGCATTCCTTCAATAATAAATTCCATTTGTTCTGGACTTGGCGGAACTACATGTTCTATCTTAATCAATTTTCTTACCTCCTATTTGATTTCCAATATAATACGGACAATTTATACACATTTCCTGCAGATACTCAGAATTACGTATACCACCAGTTAATCCGTTACAACAACCAAATGCAGCGACACCTTCGTCTTCTCTGGCGTTGTAACATCTGTCGTAATCTGAAATAGTACAAGAAAATATAAATATTAACACTAAACAAATCAAAAGTGTAATAATTAATTTAATCATTTTGTGCTCCTGTTTTTTTTTAAAGCATTTACGTAAGGCTCCACAGTGCATGGTTGACCGCAATCAGGACAATACATACAATAATACCCTTTGCGTGGCATAACGTCTTCTTTATCTCCAAGAAATACGCACCCACATTCAGTACAAGTTGCTCTTCTTTTTAATCCATGTCTTATAACTTTAATCATTTTCTAACCACTCCACATCAATATACTCTAACGAATCTACGTATTTTTGACTCCAAAACCAACTTGTCCAGGGATTTTTACCATAATATTTAATACTATGAACATTTTTATTCCAATCATATACGTTTTTAATCACAGTTGCTTTTGAAATATCTTCATAATCAGTATTTATAACGCCAATCTGTTTGATGATAGCGTTTCTTTCTAATCCTGCTTCATAAATATCTTTTTGCACTGTCACATGGTTAGGTACTATCACAGCAACACAGATAAGAGTAAATATGAAGCCTATCAGCATAGCTCCCAAACCTATTATCCATAAACCTTCATACTTAAAACTGTCTCTAAATATAAACATCAAAATAGCCCCAACGACGAATAATACTACGCTTATTAAAGTCGAAATCATCTAAGCTTCCTCCAGTTCTCCAAAATATTTTTTCGTATTTTTGCCAATCATATCTGAGCAGTAACTTTTTAACCTCTTTTTCATCAAGAGCTACACCCGTAGTTGTACAGCTACCGTCACTAGGTCGATACGTCAAAAGCCACCTCTCACTTTTTGTTCTATATAATTTAGGATCATGCCCATAGAACGCCATTTTCGTATTAATTACCTTAGCGTAATACCGGTACTCACATTTTTCTGACACCAGATCCATTTTATCAGTATCATATTTCAGTTTGTTAATTACGAAAACCATTACTTCTGCTCCTCCCGTGCAATCCCTAAGAATTTTACCTTTTCTTCGGATAAGTTTACAAAATATCTTTTTCCTTTATAGATAACTTCGTCCCCGTAATAGTTGTAATCCTTATCCGGTTGAGAGGCATATGAAAGGATTTTAATCTTCGTTGAATTATTCATTGTCTTCACGCCCCTTTTCTTCTACAAGTTCAATAGGATAACCAAGTTTCTCTTCAATTTCAGAAAGTGTCATCTTTTTGCGTGGTAAGAAGTTCCATTCAAGATCACCCAATTCGAATCTCATAGCATATATTTTGTGCTTAACTAAATAATCATAAATTGTTCTTACCGCATTTTGAACATCGTCCAAATTAGCTCCCTGAGGCATTAATAATCCCGGATGCTGATATTCGTCTGGAATATCTATATCAGGTCTTTGAAAAATTCTGTCAGACGGATTCGATATATTCCAATGAGATATCTCTAAATACTGCTTCGTCATTACTTACACCCCCTTGACCATCAGACGATCTCTCCTATGTTTTGCTTTTGAAATGCTTATATGTCTTATAAGAACCCCGCCGTGCATTTTATGGTAGTTGTTGTTACAACAAGGTATAGATTCGTATCCTTTTATAGTTTCTTTATACCAATTCTTAAATTCTCTGTAATACCCATGTCTAGGATTCTTTATTCGCTCTCTTCTACTCATAAATATCAATCCTCCAGAAAATCTTTAATACTCTTAAGAAGCTCTTCCTGATTATCCTTAGCCTCTTTATTCTTCTTTACTGCCTTATCAAGAGCCTTTTTAGCGCTGAGAACCTTATCTTTATTTGTAAAGAGCGTATCAATAGCTTCGTATTTAGCTACCGCGTCATCACGTTTCTTGTCAGCTTCCTCAATTTTCTTAAGGCATTCTTCTCTGATTTTATTAATTTCCTCTTTACACTCAAGACGGACCTTAACAATCTCTGCTTCAGATGCTTTCTTAACGTTTTCTGCTTCTTCTCTGACTACAGCATCAGCTTTTGCTACATTTTCGGCATGAAATCTTGCGAATGCTTTGGAATCCATGTTCTTAATCTTTTCAGTATACAGACGATCTTTTTCCTTAGCCGCGGTTATGGCTTCCTCTTTCAATTTGTGCTGTTTGAGCGCCTCTTCTTCATCAATTTTGTGAAGTTCCACCTCATGAATCTTTCTGTGCTCTCTACTTTCAATATAATTTGCTACAGAATATCCACCAGCACCTGCCGTAAAGATAGTTCCACCAACGATCATCATCCACTTACCGATTTCTTTGATTCTCTCTGTTCTCATAGTTCTTATACTCCTTTCAGATCTGACAAATTGACGTGTAAACCTTTAAGATATTCCGCAGCCGATACCGGTTCTGTTGTTTTCTCAGGAATATCGAAATCTAGTACTATTTCTTTTTGTGCTTCTTTAACATATACAATTCTGTTCTCGTCTTTGAGACATTTCTCAATTCCTTCCAAACTCGTAGCGATGCGATTCAGTATTTTTAGTTTATTTTCTTCATAACGTGTCATCTTTTGATGCTCCTTTTTTCTACATAATTAAGATGATTATCAAGTAACTGTTTAAATGCTGCTTTATATCCGTCGTTAAAAAACATTTCTACACCAAGTTTTCCAAGACCGGTATATTTATTGAAATCCATGTTATATTTTTCAGCAGTATCTTTCGTAGCTCTATACCAGCCAATAGCCTGTACAAGTTCTTCTTTTGATATCTTAATTTCTTCTTTTGCATCAAGATATTCTTTAACGAACGTGAATATAAAATTTTCAACACTTTCATTAAAACTAGCAGTAATATACCGCCCAATTTTTGTGGATAACTCATCTGGATCAAATGTCTGATTAAAATCCGAGAAATCCATCTCATCAACACGCATAGTATCTGTTTTTAATCCTCTAACTTGTACAGGCTTCTTAATGTCTACCATAATAATTACTCCTTTCTTCAAAATAAAAAGAAAGAGCCCGTTTAGGACTCCTCCTTGCTAAGTACAAATGATTGAAAATAATCGTTTTACTCCACCCGTTTTCTTCTCTGTTTTCAATAATGTTAAAATATAATACTTGATAAAAGATTTCTTAGCTCCGCTCATACATAACGTTATACCACTATTTCTAGTAGCTTTAACCATACATATTAATTTACATTTTAGTGCCGTCTGATAACAAGCGTTAAAATATTTCACTGCATCTTTACTGAAAATATCTTCCGTTCTAATGTAAGTTTTTCTCATTGCAATCACCCCTTTCTATAAGAGGACATGTTATTTTTGCGAACAAAAAGAAAGAGCCCGTTTAGGACTCCTCCTTTGATTCAGAATTTTCTTTCTTAGGCGCTTCTTTTCTTACACCTAATCTTACAAGGGCATTATCAATAATTACCGTAGCCGCTACCGCAGCATAAACTCCCATGATAATACCAAATGTCTTTTCGAATGCTTTTTTCATTTTTGTACCTCCTGAAATTATATTCTTTTCATAAAAGGCTATGAAATTATCGCGAATTTACTTGAGACTTGTATACACCACAGCATTTGGAACCAAGTATATTAGTCCATTCTTGTCTCTTGTGAATATAGGTTCTACGCCACCTTCGAAGTGTAAAAGTTCAAAGTCGTTATGAATTTTATAACAACCGTTACACTCAATCACCATCACTTGCCCTGTTTTCTTATCACAAATGATATTGTATTCGTTTGACATATTTATCCGCTCCTTTTCTGTTCGTCAACAAGCATATACCAGTCATCAGCTATGTTATTTAACATGACACGATCGTTTGGGTCGATTTTATCATCATCTAAAACTAATAATAAATATCTGCCAAGTATAGTATTTATTTCTTCTTGTGTGTACTCGTCTAAACGCTTACCCATGCCCACTAACTCCTTCCTAGAGATCGATAATCAGACTACCAAACTCTTCGGGATAGAACCGAGTGTCTGTATTCAACCAACCAGTATCGACAGAGTCGCCTATATCATACATTCCTTTCTGTGACCACTTTTGCAAATATCGGATGCATTCGTCGTGCGGAAACGAATCTTCGATAAGCGCAATAACCTCTTTTACAGTCCATAATCCCAATACTGTTAACTTGTAGCATAATCTGAAAAATGTCTTCTCTTTATCTTCCATAGATATCCCTCTTTCTACGGGGCTACAATCTTATGTTTTCCTGCAGAATTACGAAATACTTTCAGTCCACAACGCTTAATGTTGTCAAGTCCTTTAATGTAATTAACGATCTGACTAGCAACACCACGTGTATAATTCGCCCACATATCATCAAGATTCTTTTCGAAATCTGCTTTACGGAATAGTATTTCCATCATAGTATCATCCTTATATCTGGATGTATTTTTGTAGCCGCTCATATATTTGTCAACAAGCTCATCAATAAAATTATTGTCCATAATGATACTCCTTTCCATTAAAATTTACCAATATTTTCTAAGCTCAATTTTTCCGCATTTCTTACATTTACATCGAAATAATACAACTTTAAAACCAGAATAGTCATGATATGCACTTACCGGTTCCAATTGTTCCCACTTATGACGACATATCTTCTTATATTTCTTGATCCATTTAAAAATATCGATCATGCGGTTCGCCTCCGTTCTGCATGTCTGTTGTCCCAATTAGTAAACGATTTCTCATTGAATTTCTTTTTTTGCGCTAATGCTCTTGAAATAGCTAGATCGATATTCGACTTGCTCTTAAGATGATAATAATATAAATCAATGAACGGTGTGTTCAGCCTATCGATTCGCCCACAAGCCTGAGAAAGAGTCTTGTAACTGTACGTTTGCGAGTAAAATACGATACAATTGGTTTTGATACAGTTAAATCCCTCTGCTCCCGCTGCATAATTAACCAAATATACCCATCTATCTGAAGTTGGAATAGCATCATGTGCATGACCTGAATACTCTGCAACTTCAACGTCTGGTCCGTAAGCAAGATTCTTTAAGATATCCCTCTCGTAATCATACGAATAGAATATAATCATTCGTGGGTGCTCCTCAAATAGTTCAAGTATTTTTACTTCTCTGGATTGATCACTATTCACAAGTTTTCTCAGCACGTAACATAACCCGGCAGCCTGTTGTATAGGTTCTCCCTTATACGGATCAAATCTTGTTTTCATAATCTCTCTGTATTTAAACCTATCGTAGTCAACCCAAACGTCCTCATGATGTGGGATCGTATGTCTCTTAAAATCCATATCGATTAATATTCGATCACGAAAACGAATCAATCTCGTTTCATTACGATAGCCTGTAACACATGGAAACTTAGTATATCGTGAATATATGAGATGATCTTCTCTAAAATCAGATCTTGTACGGAAGAAACCGTTAGCTACGAATACTGTTTCGTAATCTTGCCATGTATCTCCTGGAGTAGCTGATAATATGATCCAGTCATTCCATTTAGCGATCTTTAAGAAAGCTTTGCACCATGCGCCTTTACCAGTAAGTTTATCTTCATCAAATATAAAAAAAGCATCCCTAACACTGGAATACTTTTTAATACACTGCCAACTATCAACCATGACAATATTTCCATAATATTGAGTTTTGTGAGTTTCTTTATCAGGATATAAATGAAACGGAATAAGTTCGCCTTCCCACTCCAGATCGTGTTTTTTCTTAGCTGTCGTTATGATATATAGATCTGGTTTCTTGTTCATAGCTACATACTTTTCGCTACTTAAATATCCTCCGTTCTTTGAGAAATAGTAATATAATGCTGCTCTACTCTTACCGCTACCAGTACCGCCATTTAATATACAACCTGAAAACATCCGATCGATAGCTTGCTGCTGATGAGGATATAGAAAATCCGTTTTCTCTGTCACTCAGTCTCACCGCCATTCGCCAATTCAAGAGCTTCATCAACTGCTATTTCATTACGCCTCATTTGATAGTAATCGTTAGAGTATGGTTTGTGATTCATAGCTCTACGACTGTTTTTGGACACCCTTGCGAACGCCATATTCGCGTGTTTACAATCCATCATATTCTGATAAACTGCTTTTTTACTTCCATTCGTTGTGTCAAATTTCATCCTGCTCATAATTTATGTTACGTCTCCTATTCAAGTAATGCTTTATCGATGATCTGGAAGTTGGCTCTATGAATATAAAGCGCTTTTCCATCGATCATGAGTTTTGTCATTTTAGGTAAATCAGTAGGGAGCTCCCAATATACTTCATCACCTGAATATGCAGTAATCGGTTGTCCGAGCTGAGATTTAATAACTACAATTCTGCTTTTGCCGAATAAATTTTTATACTTATTCACAACACCAGAAATGCTTGTCCAATCAGAAATACTTGTTGATACACTGTCAATATCGTCTTGATTAAATACTGCTTCCGGTTTTAGACCACTACCTTCGAATATACAAGTATCGCCGCAACTCTGAATTTCTTTGCCGTCAATATTAATAGTAATTACTGACGATAAAGTATATTTTGTAATAACATCGCCATCGCTGTCATAAGCAGTTTCTTTTACTTTGTTCCCCTCAACGTTAATCTTGTCACCATGAGTTGTCATAACAAGATTTCCGTAATTGTCGTATGTTCTAATAGTATAGGTGTTACCAAACAGATTCCCCTTGATATCATTTACTACTGAATCAAGTACTGCGCATCCTGTCATAGCAAGTGTAAGACACAGCACCGCGATGACAGCGATAATTCTTTTCGTTTTCTTATTCATCTTATAGTTCCTCCAAAAATATAAAAGACCCCCACAAGTCCGTAGACCTATGAGAGCCTTTCTGTAAATATACTTATCTGTTAAAATGTTCAAACAATGTTTCTACTACTTTTCCATCTTTACTGCACCATATGAGAGTATCACCCATTATGTCCTTCTCTTCCATGCCTGGTAATTCTTTATTCATCTCAACCGTAATGTTTGTTAGATCTTCAACATCATTAGCATCCCACATTCCGATATCCGGAAGAATAATGATTTCGTGCTTTGATGACGGGACCGCAATATAATCAACACCTAGAGAATCCCCTATCATCTTTCGCACTTCCTCAATCACAATTAGTCCAGCGCCATATGTATTTCGTTTGTTTGAAACCATAAATGTTTGAAACAGCAAATCTTCCGGTTTGAGTTTCGTATCAAGTAAGTTAGGAGCGTTCTTTGAGTTGACACTTCCATCTTCTGAAATTAGATCGATTACCTTAATCAGTTTCATGCCTTGGTCAAATGTACATTTAAGTGCATCTTCATGTAACTGATCTAACGAAACATCAAAGTTTTTCAAGAGATATGGTGTGATGTAAATAATACCGATTTCGTCGTCGTTATCAAACCACACACCATAATACGTAACATAATTCAAAAACGTTTTATGCACAAAGAGTTGCAATCTGTCGTCTTTAGCTACATTAGAATCAGCGATAAATATATGCAGATTATTTTTAATTTCATCATAATTGTTATATGTCAACATAAAGACTCCTCCTTTACTATTTCCAGATACGACCAGTCTTCTTTGACTTAATCGTTATCCGTCCTTCGATATGGAACCCTGATAACTCGCAAAGATTAAATATTGTATCAAGCAATTTCTGAAATCGTATAGTCTCATCTTCTGTCGCTTTTATTGCTTTATACGCTGTCGGATCAGAATATCCCTCTCCATTTTTTCTAAGGTTATTATCCTGCATTTTTAACTCTCCTGCTCTATAAGTCTTACGCGCCCACGTTCCCATAGATCTTCGCGTAGTTTGTCCATATCAAGTTCACCATTTTCCCATTTTTTGTAATAATCAATCACGTATCCTGTAAACTCTGGAATTCGATTAGAATATGTTTTCTTCCAATAATGATCGATTAGTACTTCCATAGGCAACGTCAACATCAATATGATAGATGTTCTAACAGCATCTTCAGTTGCCTCTTTTTTAACTTTCTGCAGCTCCTCACTAAATTTTTTATTAAACATCTGTTCAAGCTGCTCTTGCGTTAAATTGTAAGTAACTGTCTTATTTTTCTGAGCTGTCTTCTGTGCTCTTCTCATCTCTGCCCTGCTCAACGGACTCACCCCTTTCGTACCTGTACTCGTATTTAGCACATTTTTCAGCGCATTTACACAGTCTATTAACAACAGAATATACACATACATACACAACAAAGATAGTTCCAACAGTACTTAACCAGCTATAGAACCCGATTCCCATTCTATACACCTCCTTCCACAATATCATATTTATAATCACATATTGAGCAAACAGCATATTCCTCAATTGTAATTACATAATTGTCAAATAATATCCTCAATCTGACGCTCTTCTCTAATTTTCTTAACAGCCCATTCCTGACCGAAATATAAGAATCCGATACCGGCAATAAGAATTACTGATGTAGCGTCGCCATTCAAACAAAAAGTTAATACAATTGCCAGAACGATAAAACAAATGATTTTCCAAATGTTATCCATGTCGTTTTGCCTCCTCAAATTTGATTGGTTTGTGCGAATGTAAATTTACCGGATGATATAAGCATTCATCACATGGTGGAAGCTCTTCTGGTACGCCAGAGTGCTTACATTTTTTACAATATGTATCGAAATGCACTATTTTATATAGATTTTCCATACATTTATTTCCTTTCTAAAAAGAAAAGAGCCCCAACGCTATTAACGCTGAGCCTCTATTATTGTTACTTAAAATATTTACTAATTACGCATTTCTTGTATTCACTGATAACGTCATACATAGCATACTCCGTAGAATATCCACTAACGAGTCGGTCTGAGAAGTTATCTAATCTCTTCTCGAAAAATACGTCGCCAGAACTTCTAATTCTAACATATAATTCGTTCCTTTGATTAACCTCACAATACACCGAACCATTAATCTTTTTTTTTAGTTTGCTATGCAGATTTGATGTGAATATTTTTTCGTAATCTAACATAAATATCACGCTCCTTTCATAACAGGAGATGTAATTTACGCGTTCAGCAGTGTCTCATACGCAGCAACCTTTTCAGACAACTGTCTCACTTTCTCGTTTAAAAGTCTTGTTTCTGTATGAATATCATTCTTCACTGTCAAGAATCGTTCAAGAGAAATATACTGACGATTGTCAATCCATACATGATCCTTATCTGCGAACATTACTTCTTTGTTTACTTTTTTATTAAAATCCATTATTTTTTATTCCTTTCCTATTTAACTGAAATTACTCGCCAGTTTCTCAAAAAAGCTTCTACTGAACCATAAGGGCATTTAGTATAATGCTTTCCATCAATTAGAGTTGCTATGCTGATAAATGGGTCCCCACGTCCACTTACACTTAAATCCACATCGAGATTATAAGTTCTACCGGTTGTAAATCTCATAGAACCGTTTTTACCTATAAATACTGCCCTAACCATCTTTTTTCTCTCCTCGTACCTCTTCAATGGCTAATGAAATGGCATTTGCACAAATACCAGCATTACAGCAAGTTATTGTCACATTCTGCGTAACCACTTTACCATCGCCATAGATTTTGTCATGATCCAACATAGGCTCAAAGTTAGCACACTTATGGCACATAGGTGTTACAGATAATATTGTATTAATCATTTCGATTCTCCTTTAGTTTTCATTTAATACCAGAATTTTCTATAGAGCTCTTTACACGCTTCAATATCGTTTCGACAATAGCGTTCATCTGCAAAATTCCATTTGTCGCAATCTGGTAATAACGTAAGATCTCTATATGACCATTTGCCTGCATTCACTGCTTTCACAATGTCTGATAAGAAATATATCCTTCTCGAGCCCAATTGCCACAAACTTAGACCATATTCACTACAACGGTATTCATAGTAGTAATCCGGATAGTAGCGTGTATCGTATTTGGGTTTGGTGACAACAAAATTTATGCGAAACATCTTCGCGTATATAAGATAAGGGCACACCTTATGGAAATGCGGTCGATCTCGAAGCTCTTTCGCCAAATAATCAAACACCGCTTCACGTTTCTGTTCGTCGTCTAATACTATTAAAATATCAATCATCTAATCACCACCTACCAGCTTATATTGAGTGTTCCAGTATTAGGTGTTTTACGGCCTAATAACTCAGTGATTAAATACTTGTCCTTAGTATATGTAACTTTGTAGCCAAGGTCACGTAACTCTTTAGATATTTCATCAATAACATACTCTGGCATTGCATCACCAATCATGAATTTAGTTTCATATAAACCGATTTCAACAGATCGTTTAATCTGCCTCTCCGCTGATATTCGAAAACTATTCAACATTGAAATGTTATCAGCTCTTTTTCTAGCTTCTTCAGCAGTAATCATTGTTTTAAAATCTCCTTTCAAATATAAAACCCCTCCGAAGAGAAGCCGAGTCACTGAAAATCGTCAGATGTAATTACTGTTCCAACTTTCACAAAGCATCACCACACTTTCTTAATTCAAAATATCAAATTCTTTTCTTTGTAATCAATGTATTGTAAAGACTTACCGCTTCTTTACCTTGAATTGCGTTTATAATTTCAACGTCCTGGTTATCATTCTTTCTTCCTATAATCAGTACCGCTGTGTCTTCATTACCAGTAGCCAGAGCAAAACTTACCACAAGACCGTCTGACGTTGGTTCATATACTGTCATCTTCTGTTAACTCCTTATCACTTTTATTATATGGGCAACTATCACAGTCCCCGTTAGCTGCTCCAAAACATCCTTCACATTTATCCATATTACTTCAGTCCCCACTCTCCAATAGGCTCACCAACAGTACCAGCTGATCCAGAACTATCAGTTGCTTCAAAATGTGCACCTTCCAACTGAGGATACATAAATTCAAACATCAGATAGTTTGCCGCGTCTACTAAATATTCTGTGTTCTTAGTCTTCTTATACTTTTCAATACACAGTTCGTGTGTTTTCAAAGCATCCACAAGCTTGTCTTCAAAATTAGTCTTAGCCGGTCCATATTTGAAGAAACTTGTCTCCACTCTATTTTTTCTGAGCTGATCAAACCTCTCAGAATATTCGTTTTTCATATTTGGATTCATAGTTGTTACTCCTTAACTTCTAAATATATAAAATCATCACCAGATTCGTATAATCCCAAACCGCGTAATGTACAGCTCAGTACATACTGTAAACCTACATATGGAGTTTTGACCTTTACGCAGTTGAAATATCCACCACAACAAATCCGTCTTCGATCTTTCATTATCTGCTTTAATAGTTCATTCCCTGATTCTACAGTAGCAACGATTCTATCTTCTTTTACATCCAATTCAGCAAATCCTAAAGTCATCTCTGAATTTACGAAATCGTAACTCCATGCTACAGGAAGCTTCTTATCTGGAATTGTAATATCACATGTCTTAGGAATTACGAAATTATTACAACTAGGTTTGTCAAATATCAATATAGGTCCTTGAAGAATCATAACTTACTCCTTTCTTTTATTTTTTGTGTAGACAACAAATATAAAAGGCTCAACCGATTTCTCAGCCAAGCCCTTTATCATAGAAACTGTTATTTGTGATCATGATTAGAAATTCTAACATTACAAATATCAGCTACAATTGTTCCAACAGTAATCACTGCCACTGTTGCTACCAACGGCGGAACTGTTACTGTCTTTTCTCCAATCTTAATTTCCATTGTAATTACTCCTTTCTTTTGTCACATTTTACCTGTTCCCATAAAGGTACATGTTATTTTCGCGACTCTGCTTTTTCATGATCAAAAGTACTATAATACCCATTACTAGCGATAATGATATGGTCTAATAATATAACATCCAGTAATTCTCCTATGTCCGCCAAATTCTTCGTAGTTCTCAAATCTGAATCAGACGGCGTAGGATCGCCACTTGGATGATTATGCATCAGAATTATATATACTGCATTCGCTAACAGTGCTTTTTGAAATATCTCCCTTGGTGATGTAATTGTGGTATTCACATTTCCATGAGAGATTCTAAATACCGACGTAAGAGCTAATTTTGAGTTTAAACACATCATGTACATATACTCTTCGGTAAGCTTATCCATTTCCAGATATTCCGTAGCAAATTGAGCTACAAGATCTGATTGGTTGAATTTGTTAGCAATTCCCGGATAATTACTGCAGTCTTCTTTAATTAACGTTATTTGCCGATTCTCAGTCAGCCGCGTATTATATGTAGTAACTCTCATATCTCACCCATTAACCCTTTCTTTCGTATTATAGTAATTATAAAATATAAAAGAGTTCTGACTGCCATTTCAGAACTCCTATATCTTCAATATTTAATTTTATCTTTCAATATTTTTTCGTACCGCTTCACGATACTCTTCCGGCACATCATCGATAGAGATGACTCCCAACCGTACCTGAATTGTTAAGAAATTAATACGTCCTTTGTTACTCATACTTCTACCCCCATTAATTCAAGCATAGCTGCTTCAAGTGCCTCGATACGATCCAGCTCAGTAACTTCTTTTACCGGAGTATACTCCAAATACTTTTCTGGATTTTCTGCAATCATGCTTTCTGTTACTTTACTCTGATCAACATTAAATGTATTAGTTTTACACACATACATTGTTGCTCCTTCTTCTGTTGTTTCCTCATGATCGAAAATACGAACGATCACGTCCGCAGTACCGTCCTTAAGCGGAAAGTAGCTGTACGTACTCGGTTTCTCTGGAAAAGTTGCGTTTATCATAATATTTAACCACCTTTTTTGCCTGCCTTACGATTGCTTTGACGTTATAACGTTTTATGAAGAGATATAGATCACTGTATTTTAACCAACCGTTATACGACAATGCCCGCCTAGCTATATGTAACGACAATCGTTCCGTGCGGTGATTTAACCGCAAGAACAGTCTGAATATCTTCCTATATATACGTTTTCTTAATATAGTAATCTTAGGTGTTATTACAAATCCCATCATATCAATCTTGTCGACTTTCGTACGAGATACACCATTATTCGGTTTGATCGTTAAGTTTAATTCATCTTCTATATACCGTGTAAAATCATTCATACCTCTTTTTAATAACTTAAGATTACCGCTGAACATTATGATATCGTCCATATAGAACAAGATATGAGTTAAGTTATTTACTCTGAAGTGCTCACCGCTTTTAGCACGACGTATACTAAATGAATTTTCTGTAATATAATGATACGCATAGGATAAATAGTAATTAGCAAGGAACTGCGATAAGTAAGACCCAATACAGAGCCCACTTTTGTAAGTATCTATTAATGTAAATATAACGAATAGAATATCATCGTTCTTAATATCTCTACGCAAAAACTTCTTTAGTTTCTTCGTATTGACACTCGGATAATATTTTCTTATATCACATTTATAGAAATATCGTGTGCCTGCTGGGTCTTTTCTTAACCACCGTTCTATAGCTTTCTTACCGTACACCTGACCACGTTTCTTTAAGGAAGCGCATTGATAAAAACCTATCTTAGCCATAAACATGTGATAGCAAGCGTTTACGGCTAAGTAATCGTATATCTGTTGTTTTATAGACGAGACCCCGATTTCACGAACCTTGTCTGACGTTGCATCATATTTCAGTTCGTATTTTATAGGTCGTAATATAAGTTCCCTACCCATTATTTCGAAATATAACTTATACGAAATTTTAGTTATAAGGTCACTTACTAAATATCTAGTCGGTTTGTAATATATAGTTTTTCTTATCTCTTTGGCTACTTCATGTATGTCATCTCCTTCTTTCATCTGATACTCAGCCAAGAAGTATGTCACGTCTTTTCGTCTCCACTTATGTTTAAAACAATCATAAATAGCTTCTTCTACTTTAGTTGCTGTTAATACATAATCTTTTAGATATCTTTTCATCGAATCTGTCTTTCTGCTGTATACCGGCTTTCGCGATAATCCTACTAACCGGCTTTTTATTACAATATTAAAGAATGATTTATCATTGTTCTACTTAGATACGAAACACTCTCATAAAGATTTTTCAGAAATGAGGCGACACAAGATATTCCACCTGGCATTAGAAAGAGCGTTATTAGCATTTACGCAAAGTACGCCATCCATCTCAGTATTCCTGAGATTACCAAAGAACAACTTGATACACCGAGAGTGAAACCTTAATATATTTTCCTAGGGGAAACGCCCCTCTTAATTCGCTACGCTACATCAATTCACCCCTACTGCGTTTATAGACAGGCGACACAAGATATTCCACCCGGCAAAAGAAAGAGCGCTATAAGCAGCAACGCAAAGAACGCCATCCAACCCAGTAGACCCGAGAGAACCAAAGAACAACACTTCTCTCTGACCGCTTGTGCCGTTATCTACATATAAACCGTCTGCGAATCCGGCGTTGGAACCAGAATTCGGCTGACCGGCGTTGACTGGAATAAGTGCTCCGTTTTCTACATCGATAAATGCAGAAGTGATATAATTCCAGGCATTCAGGTTCGTAGGAGTGATTGCTTCTGCAAGCTTAACGTATGTCGACTTGATCTTAGCGACGTCTGATGTCATCTTAGTCGCATCGTCTGTAACGTATACTTCTCGCTTACCTTTTGCGTCAACAATATCCATGATGGCATTACCGGCAAGTTCGTATCCTCCAACCATCATTTCAATTCCGTTAAGAACAATCGGATACTTACCATTAGTTAATCTTGCTGTCGTAGCACATGGACAACCGGTACGACCTTTAACATCATCTGAGAACCCACTTCTCCAATGGAATGTAGAGATTCTTGTAGTCAATGTTGAAGTAAATGTAGCATCTACAATTACTGCAGAGTTATTCTCGTCAACTGCTTCTACACCAAGCACTTTTACGCACTCAGCAAGATTATGACACTTCCAATCAACTCTATCAGGAGCGGATGAACTTGATCCGTTATCACCGATACTTACATATGTACCAACTTCGAAGTATGCCGCCTGACTCTTTGTAAGAATAATACGATTTGTATTCGCTTCTGCAACAAGATTTAAGTTCTGAGCATTCCAGTTACTTACACCAGCCATGACAGACTGTGAACTCAACGTTCCGAACATAAGGTATGAAGACAATGTCATATATTTATAATCGCACATCATACCAGCTGTATAACGATCACCCTTCTGTTTAAATAAAGAAATTGCCCCGTTATGTGAAACGTTTGCTGATTTCCCAGACGGTGCACTATTAGCCTGTCTAGCAGGAGCAAGCCCTTTTGATGAATATGGAACACCATCAATAATGCCGCATACGTATTTACCGTATACAGCAAATCCCTGATCTTCTCCGTCTGGAGTCATACATTCTTTAGCCAGTGTATAGCCGTCTCTTGGAAGTGATGCTCTTGAATAATACCAGTATCCATCTTCGACCCATGTTTTCTCATAATAGGACATACCAAGCACAAACACGTCATTCTTACCAGTGTCTTTAAAGTCTGCATCACCTTTCAGATGATCAATGATCCTTTCACCCGCTTTTGTAACATGAGCATTACAGTCGTATGTTCTGAATAACGGCAAGTTCTCATAGTCATTTTGACGATGTTCTGCTGCAGTTGACGGTAAGCACACTAGACCCGCGTTATCATCTAACTTCTCACCAGTTGTTACCTGAGAAGTCGCCCATAAAGGGTATTTAACAGTGTACACTTTGTCGTCTCTCATAAGGTTAAACGCTGAAACAATAGAAGACGTGAGATTATATTCTGCATCTGCTCCCTTGTCACCTTTATCTCCTTTTTCACCCTTATCGCCCTTGTCACCTTTATCTCCTTTGGCTCCCCGTGGTCCTACGACACTCACTGGATCTGGATTCGGATAACCGCGATCGTTTGTCCAACTTAAGATGCCTTCAGCAGATACCGACGGAGTATAAATAACAGACTCATCCAATCTCTGAAGAAGCTGAGTAACAAGATCCGGATAACGAGCAACCATAACACTTGTGGTCTTCATACCCGGTGATACATACAGTTCACTGTTAAGTTCAGTACTCCAAAGGTTTGTAAGTTTACCGTTAGAATCTGTCTCTCTAGCGCACACCAACATAGTGATATTGCCGGACACTTCTGTAACGTGACCATTAATAGTCCATGTGAAATGAATAAGCTCACTGTCTGTTTCGTCGACGGTCACATCTTCAACCAGATGAGAACCTGGAATGTTGTCTGATCTGATATAGTTCACATAAATTTTCATCTTAGACATATCAATGCCATCACAGTATCTCGGCATATCGAATGTCACGCTCTCCATGTTATGTTCATACTGCACAGCAATCTTTTTAAGATTCTCCGGGACAGTGATACTGTGATCTAACCCAATTACGATATGCTCCTCAGTCTCTGGAGAAACCGGGACCATAGGTAATAAGTCTGGATCTTCTGAATTAAGAGACGCTAATAACGCTTCTGCTTTTCCCATATTTCTATCTCCTCCTTATAATTCAATAAATGCTGAATTGCTTGTTTTCATAGACATTCCTTTTCTCTTACCAAGAACAGAAATGCGAAGAAAGTTACCTGTTAAAGCTTTATCCGGAATTCCACACGCAACTCCATGCATCAGAATCTGTGGTTCAAATTCTGTATCACCGCGCATGAACTTTGCTACTTTAGCCATTCCATCCCATTCACTTGAGAATACGAATTCCGCCTGCACATCTGTATCTCCAGAGTGTAGTGTGTTTGATGACGGATCTTTCTTGATAGTTCCGCCCTCTACAATAAACTTTACAATTTTCATTTTGATTTCACCTCCCTATTATTTACTGTAAGATGAGTAGCTTTTACGCTTCTGATCTCTTTTGAGTTCTGCTGGTTTCACATTACTTAAGTCTGGTGTTTTCATATCCTTGACCTGTTCAGTACTAACTTTTTTAATAGGAACAGTAGCCGTCTTAGTAGCACCTTCTTTCAGTTTCCACTGATATTCAAATTCCTCTTTTAAACTGGTACGGTAGGCCATAACGCACTTATACTGCTCACCAGTAGACTCATCGATATATAAATCGCCAACTGCAGCTTTTGTTCTTTTTGTAGGAGCTCCAGTTCCTCTAATTTCTGCCATTTTGAATTACCTCCTAAACATAAAAAAATAGAGAGTAACCAGCTCCCTATGTGATAACTCCCCAGCACACCTGCGTCGCCCTATTCGTTTGTGTTATCTTCCCTGTCTTTTATTTAGTGAATATATTCCCAGTCCTCAGCGAGTACGTCGTTGATGCTCGGTACCCACATTGAGTGACTGTCCAAAATTCATAATATTTAATCCTCCGTTGGATATTCTTCTTCTGCAAATCTTGAAGTAAAGCGATCCAGCTCCTGTTCTACCCAGATGCTCTGCAGATATGCTGTACGATGCGGCGCTCCTCCTGTTACATTGTCATACGGTCTAATGTCAAGATCTACGTTCGCAATGTCGATATCGTCCAGCATACCAATTGTCTCTTCAGTTAACGGAATTGTATTTGCTCCGGACTTCAGATACACTTTAGGTCCTCTACCCTTGTAACTTAACTTAACTGGCAGGTGCATAAACGGTTCGTCACCTGCTTCTCTTGGTGCTTTGATCTTTACGTTCCATCCAGCGCCATCTTCATTTACATCGTTCTGGAGAGCTTCTGCCATTTCCTCTGCGCTTACTTCAACAGGTCCATTACCTTTATCTAAGGTTCCTCCACTGATAACCAAAGAAAAGTTTCGAGCCCCTTCTGCATTGAATGCAGTTTCTCTACCTTTAAAGTTTCTGAAGATAATTCTTGCATGATTAATCTGTAACATGTTTCTTGGTGCAAATGTGATTTCCATAATTTTTAACCCTTTCTCTTGTTATAATCTTTGGATAAATTGTTGCTATTTTTTGAAATAATATTTTCTGATGTATTTCTTGTAGTAGTGACCATCACCGTTCGTATCGTAATATTCATCAACTATTCGATAATCTATGTGCCGTTTTAGCCACTTCTTAATTCTCGCAAACATAGGCATCCCCTCCTTTCCAGACGATATGGACGTAAAGAAAAGAGCCCACATCATTTCTGATATAAGCTCCTCTCGTTTTTAGTTGATGTTTTGATGTTTCTTAATTAAGTCCTCACAACCGGTTTCTTTAAATGCACGCCGTCTTTCTTCGTTGGTCATAGGTGCTATACTCCAAGCTAAACGTAAGCAAGTTATTGCTCTACATATGCTTTTAAAGTCAGCACGCTCATTACCTCTCTTGGAAAATTTCACTCCGATTGATAATATTAAATTAGCCAGTCTCCATCTTAATTTTTTTAATCATTATATACACATCCTTTCCTATAAAAGGACATGTTTTCTACGCGAATCAACAACAACGTAATACTGAACTTGCTATTCTGTGAATCTTCTTTTTCTCATCGTCATCCAGCCCATCATATAAATCAAAACCGGTGCAGCCATTGTAATCGTCTCCGAACTGTTTGTGATACATGCTTGACTTCCATAATTCCGGATAGTCTTCTTTGTACATAGTCAGTTCCTTAGCTCTTGAATCATACACCCTGTCGCTTATTACATTACGATTCAAATTGTAATAAATATGAGAATGTACAATAATGAACCTCTGTAAGAAATCGATATATTCCTGCGTTGTTAAATTAGCTGGCTTACTCATCATGCTACCCCCACGTCAAATGGTAACGTATCCTCATCAAACGGAACTTCTTCTGGCGAATCTTCCGGAACATTCATAAAGTCTGGTAACTTCTTTTCCGGTACATACGGGTCGTCTGACTTGAACCACTCTGGATCAACATATTTACCAATAGTATCCATTGCTTTATCTACAAGATCAGTAAAATATGAAACATCAATCGCATCTTCATTTACGTCACGGATCATATCTGACTCGAGCCAGCGATATCCCTTAGTTCCAGATGCTGCAGAATATTTCTCACCGTCGACGCGATACATAACACCACCGCCAAATCCTGGTTTGATTGGGCAGAACTGACCAACACGTCCGACGAATTTATAGTTATGACCTTCTTTGATCTTTTCATTCAGATCATTACGAATACTCGCATACATTACATCGGACAGTTTACCCTGCTTATACTTGGTCTTAGTTCTATCAAGTTCTTTTTCATACGCGGTTACATCTGTAAGTTTTTCATTCATATCCAAATATAACGCTCCATTAGTTGCTGCGAATGTATCACACAAATCATCGAACGTAATTGGTTTATGGCTGAATAATGTCTTGAATACATACGGCACTGCGAACTGTTTTCCTGTAGCAGTCCATTCACCGTCTTTAGTCTTTGCAATATATACCGAGTCATTTACGATACAGAACTTCTCAAACTCTGCTTCGGTTTCGAATGAATATCCATACTCTTTACCGAAGTCGATTACAAACTTCTGAATTTCTGGCGTAGCATCTGGTATTTTGATCGAATCGGTCTTAATATGTGCAACCGTATAGCCGAGTTTCTGAACCTCTCTCTTAAGCAGTGTCATGAACAGAGCACCACGCTTAGCAACGATATTATCCTTATTACGAGGGTCTTTGAATGCGCATGGATAGCTAGCTTTGGTCTGACCATATACAGCGTTAACCACTGTCTTTAACGCATTAGCCAACATCTTAGCAGTCAGCTTGCCATCGATAACCTGCTGAATATAAGGTTTAAGCTTACCGTCGAACAATTCGTCGATAGGTTCCCAAGATTCGTGCTTGATAGATACACGTCCATCCACAATATCTTTAAATGCCTTAGTATACTTAACACCAAACAGTACCTCTGCGATAATAGTTGACGGATGCTGACCTGTTACGTCACCGTCCCACATGTCTCCGTAGAACCCTGGTTCAGCATATACACGACCACCCTCACCGATGTTTTCTCCCAAATATGTAGATTTACCATTCTTAAACTCATATCCCGGGAAGAACGGTAATATACTCCATCCATCTGGTAATACTTCTCCAGGTATGTAATCTCTATATTGTGGCAATCCCTCAGCATCGAATACACGGAATTTATAATCCTCACCGAATTTCTCACGGTACTCTTCATATCGATCACTACCAACTGGTTCAGCCAGATTACGATAATTGAACTGAGATTGCGGATTCTTATCACGACCAAATATAATTCTCTGAGACAGACTATTTGTAGAGTCGTTTACCGTCATTCCCGTAATGTCTGCAAGAATCTGACGTGCTACCCAGTCTCCTTTCAGATAATGGAATACTGCTTCCGTAGCGATAACGTCATTGATACAGTAGTCTGCAACCTTGTGCCATAACTCTTCCGGTACTGGTTCATCCCATGGCAATCCAAGCTCCTGATGATGACCGCCTGCTTTAATGAGTGCATTTTCATCATCTGAGAACTTTTTTTTACGAAGTTCCTCAACACTCTGTCGGTTAATTTCAATTTCCAGTTTCTTAAGGCTCTTCTTATTACCGGCTGATGCAAAATCATAAATATCGGTGTATGATAAGTTGTGTGCTTCTGAAAATTTTGCCTGTTTACTGATTTGCGAGTCTTTATTGATAAGACGTTTTGAAAGATTGTAGAGCTGCTGATTGTTATAACCCATAAGACATCCGTAGATCATGTGATTATCGTAAGATTTGTTGTTAAACCCTACCAGTTTAAATTTAATAAGCTGCTCGATCTGATCCGGCTTCGGATTAATCAGCCTTACAACCGGTTTACCAAGTCCTGCCATCTTATAGCATATAAGAAATAAGTTCGGAAATACCTCAATATCATAGAATACAAGGTCTCCAGTAACATCCTTATCTGCTAGAGGAGGTGTAACCTCTTTCGATTGGAATTTCATGTCAGCTACAATCTTTAAACAAGTTTCAGCCTGATTGCTACTACTTGCAGCTAACATGTATACCGCATTTTTCATATCGCTAACGTCGTATCCGAATCCACTTTCGTAAGCTTCGTCCAATACTTTGTTAATCATATCAATACTCGGCTTGGTGTATGTCATGATTTCTTTATTAATATGACGTTTAAGAAGCGCACGAAGCATCTTCTCGTTTTTAATGCCGTCAAAAGTAATCATCTTTTTGCTATCTCCTTTCAGTGGTAAACCCGAGCTAATGTTCGCCACTGGTACGTTATTACATAATGTAAGTCGTCTTCGCAGCGATGATTCGCCCGTGAATACTTTGACCTCGATATCTTCACTATATACACGACTAAGTTCCGCCGGATCTCCGCCTGTATAAATATAATGCAGATGTATACCGTTCCCACCTTTACTAACCTCGGCATACGTTGCAGGCCATTTACTAGCTTCTTTTAGGTTCATTTCGAAGCTCTTGTTTCCGTCAGCATCTTTAATATCAAAGTCGATTACAATGTGCTCAACTGGTGGACGCACGTAATGGACTTTCGATGTATCAATATCTGACAGTTTTGTCTTTACTTTTGCCCATTTTGAAATAGGTTTTTCAGACTCTTCACTCGTAGCATACTGAGCCGGACAATCTGCCAGCATCTTATCCAACAGAGCTTCCTGCTCCTTAAACTCTATCAGTTTAATTTCCTGAGTTGTTGAGTTTGCTCTAGCATGTAATTCCTCTTCGAAAATATCAGTACGAAACTTTTTGTAATAGTTAGTTAAGCTGTAACCATCTTCTTTCTCTTCGTAATCCCAAAAGTAGTTTTTCAACTCTTCTTTGAATTTACGTTTTGAGAACGGTGTAGGAACTTTAGCTTCTTCAACGTACTGCTTGTACATTTCCCATGCTGCTTTCAGTGTTGTTCCGTCTTCTTTCTTGAATACGGAATACGAATCACATACAAAGTTGTAGAAATCGTTCGATGCTGCCATCATATGTTTAGGAATGTAACTGTCATAATATCCAGGGTCTTCCTCATACACTTTCAAACAATGGTACGCAATTCCGCCAAGTTCGAATTTAATCTGCTTAGTCAATCGGTCGTAATCTGCCTTATTTAATGTCTTTCCAGTCGGACGTACATCGATAAGACGTCTCAGCAAACCGGATTTACCGTCTGTGATTTTTACCGGATTGTTCGTACCCATGAATAAGAAACATTTGAAATTTGTTTCGTAAATTCCTTTAAATTTCTCATTAACGGTCATAGACTCGTGTGAAATTAACGAATTAAGTCTGGTGTTATCTTCAATTCTCGATAAGTTACCGTCCTGCTGTACTGCTACAAGAGGATTGTTCTTAAACGGTTCCAACGCAAAAGCATTATTAGACTGACCAAGTGCTTTCGCTTCAAATGCACATGTATAACCATTAAACAACTGTAATACAATATTAAGAATTGTTGATTTACCAGTACCAGCAGCACCGTATAATACCATGAATTTCTGATTAGTTTTTGAGTCACCAGATACAATTGAACCTATCGCCCACTCAATCTTGTGGCGCTCTTCCTCAGAATACAACGTACTGACGATTTCCTCATACGCTGCAATACTACCCTCTTCCAACGGATAAGGTAATTTTTTACTTGCGTAGTTCTCTCTGTTTAACTCTGTATTAGCAAATACTAACGTTTCATCAAGCGGATGGTAATAATCCCACATCTGTTTCTGACAATACTTATTAAACCTGTCAACTGAGCCGCTATCTGAGTCCCACATATATTTGACGATAGGGGGTGTTTCAAACCGATCTGCATGTTCATCCACATATTTAGTCAACTCCAGATCAACCAGACGAACGACATCTTCCTTCTCTACACTCCATAGTTTCCGTTCATCATCCCAAATAGCATAAAAGTCTCGCCCACGAATCATTAAATCTTTAGACTTTTTCATGATCCATTTAGGCGAGACCTCTATTCCAGCTTTTGTTCTACGAGTTGCTATTGTCATAAAATCTAGCATTTCATCTGTTATTCCCCTTTCGTCTTACTTTCTCTATTCATTGTGATACTCCTATCTATACCATAGTGTCTAAATACCACAGCATACTTGTCCAGATAGGAACATCTCTAAGGTCTGTTTTGCAATTACGAATTACGAATAGACTGCCATGCCCGTCAGGTTCAAAGTCTCTATTAAGAAACCTGTCAACAGTCTCTGCTACATATTCCTGATCGTATCGTCTATCAGCCATACCGCCAAGTCCAAGGTTAGTAATCATCTGCCAGAACCACTGAACCGTACGATCGCCCATAGTTGCATCGTCCATGATCTCCTCACAACGGTACGCCATATTAAGTATCAACTCAAGCACTGTGCATGGACCGTCTAATCCACGTCTCGACTCGATGTTATTTTCATATGTATACGTTCGCCGTAAGCCTTCCTCGCCATCTTCAGCACGAGTAGCATCTGCGTCCAATATCCAAGTAAACTCAACACTATTAAGATAACTCAGAAGCTTACGGTGCGAATTTTCTTTTGCAAAACGACCATCACAAACTTTATGGTACATCCATTCAAAGTAGTCTTTCTTTAAGTCGTTTACCATTTTGATTATCCCTCATCATATGGTTCTGCTTCTCTCAGAATTTCGTAGTCGATCTGTCCGTCATCGTCTCGAACATATACCACATCCGGATCGTCAGGGTTTTCTCCGTAATGGTTCATGAAGTCATCGCCTACGAGTTCTGATGCATTACCAATAATTTCATTCTGCTCATTTGTTACTGTTCCGTCTTCCCAGTAGTGCCATGTCATAGTTACATAGTCTTTTTCGCCATACTCTTCGTATGAGATCATATACGGTTCTGTCATAGTTTTCGTCTCCTTTTCTGTAGATTCTGCGGCATATCCATTTTGATTAATCACTTCTCTAATCCGGTTAATGTCTGCTTCTTTCTCTTCGTCAGTCATTTCCGGAGTATCGGACTTTTCTGTATTGCCTGTGCTGGTATCCTCAACCGGTCCGTAATCCTTATCGTTCTTATATGCCTGTTTTACTGAATCGATTTCTTCCTGAATAATCTTGTTGTATTTTGTCTTCACCACTTTATAAGTAACTACTGATCCAATTCCAGCGCCTGCTACAAACGCTAATACTTTACTGATCAAATTCTGATTCATCTTCATTCTCCTCTTCATAAATATCTTCTTGTTTTATTGTCATCACAGTTATCGCTAATCCACCGAAAAATACAGACATAGATAACAATACCCCGCCTGCTATATGTCGCTTTTTCCTGCTGTTTAGAATGGTCTCTATAACAGCCAAGTTACGTTCCAATCTTTCCATAAATAGCTCATCCTTCCGTATACTTATGCGTTAAGTACTGATATACCGCCAACAAAACACATACTTGCTAATGTCGCAAATATTACTGATAATTTAATTTTCATTTGATTCACCTCTTGTATAGTCCTCAGCCCTATAATGGTCTGTATAAAGCTGAGGATAATCAAACATGTCTCTGTATGGATTTCCTGAATAATAACTATCCAGTCCTGTCGTTCAGATTTTATTGTAAATCTCTCCGTCTACGTTGAAGTCAAGCAGAATAACTGGCTCATATCCGTTTACGAATCTACGTGTTGCTGTATTGTATGTATCATAGATTCCGAAATCGATCATGTTATCTCCGTTTGGATGATCTTTGTCGTAAATCCATCCGACCAACTGCCCTGCTGTAGTTCTTGGCATTCCAAGTATATCGTACACTTCGTTCAGGAATACACTACCTTTTGATTCTAAAAGATTATTTGCATATCTCTGCTGGTCTTTAAGGAACATCAGGTTATACTCCGGATCTTTTGTCCATCCATCACAACTCTGATCAAAGAAACGAGCGTAATCACTATGTTCGCTTAAATCAGCAACCTCGATATCTTTCTTAACAGTTTTCACTTTACCGGTCTTCTCGTCAGTAACTGTCTCTTCAACAGTCTTCTTCTGAATGTTGTACTTGAGTTCTCTATCGATTTCTTTACCAAAACGATCAATAACACGACCACGATACTCTTTAAATCCTTTGTCAACAGTTGCATATGCTGCAGCCAGAGCTACGTTTCTCTTACGTGTAATATTGTGACCTGCCAGAATTGCTGTAATAGATAATGTACCAAGAGCTAATGCTGGAGAATATAACTTAACAAGCGCAAGTCCTCTCTGTCCGTATAATAATGTAAGATCTCTCTTATAATCTTTCTCTGTATATTGATCTGCAAATTTACCGTCTTTGTCGGCCGCGCGGCCTTTAATCTTATGCTCCTGCTCTACTGATGGTGCAAGAACCTCGTCGATTTTCAGAGTTGCTTTACAAGCCATAACAGTACTTGCAACAGCACCTACAATTCCTCCTGCTACGAGAATCTCTGGGCTGTGTTTCTTAAGTTTCATTGCAAACATATTTAATTTTCTTGTTGTACTTGCTGGAAGTTTAAAGTTTTTCATCTTTTATATCCTTTCTATATGTAATATTTTCCATTTTGAATTTAATCGATCGGCATTGCTTTTGGCAGTTTCAGATAGTAGCCATCTCTACCACGAATGACCTCTGCAGTTCTAAGATTGAACCATCCATATTTAACTGCTGTGTATGGTGCTGCTAATCCTGAGAATTCGTACATATCGGCTACTGTTACTAATCCACCAGCCTGATCTACGTATTCTCTCATCTTATCCAGCACGCGTTCCGCATCTCCACGAGTACCGTATACAATATCGTCATAGTTAAACTCAGTTGATGCTCTGGCTACCGGTCGGCTATCTCTTCTGTCACGATCACTGTCGTAATAGCTTCTGTACGATGGTCTATTGCTTGAAGAACGACCACGAGTACTGTTTCTTCTACCGCCACCGTTCAGTAACATATCAAGACTGTCCAATAATGCATCTTTAATAGTAGGAACAATAACATCTATCAAGATATAAGATTTGATGTTATCGATATCTTCAGACACGAATAAGTTGGTAATCTTACGTACCTCATTTGGTTTTGTAGAAGCTTTACCGCTGATTACCTTAGATGCTTTTCTTTGCTCCTCTTTAGTTTTTCTCTCAGCTTCTTCAGCCTTGCTTTTATATGAGTTAGACTTGTATTCTGCCATTTTCTGCTCCTTTTAGTTAACCATTTTGATTTCTCCAGGTAATGTAATTCGTGTACCTGGGAGTCTGTTGTTTTGTTTCTTGAATTGATATGTAAGATTACTTTTAGCTTTCTTTTTCGTAGGTGCCATAGTCTCGCCTCGCCAACGTTCTGATACGATCTTATCAAACGCCAGTACCGGACCGTCGTATGCATATTTATGATTAGGTTCATAATCAAACATAGAAATTCCTCCTTTCCAAAAACAAAAAGAGAAACCTAAGTATTTCTACCTAGGTCTCCCTATTGAGATATAATTATTTTTCAGTTTCTTCTTTTTCACTTTCATCTGGCTCCACAGTCTCAATGTCTTCATCATCCAAATCGATAACTGTTGAATCCTCCTCATCGTCAGGTTCCTCGACACGTACAACCTTATAATGTCTGCGTTTCTTTTTGGGTTTATCTGATTTCTTAGATTTAAGTTTCTTGCTTGCTGCAATTACTCCAGCTGCTACAAGACCACCTAATGCTAAGGCAATCTTCAAACCGTTTCCAGATCCGCCATCATCGTCAGATGTACAATCAAGTACTTCCGTTGTTTCAGGTTCATCCATAACTGTTACCTCTTCCATAGTTTCCATTGTCTCATTTGTGTTTTCCATAATAGTTACTCCTTTCAACTTTAAAAAATTTCTATTTTCTCATAAAAGCCCATGTATTTTTCGCGTTTTAATACATGATGTCGTACCCATACTCTGGTCTTACCCGGAAGTCCATTACAACATAGATTCGTCCATCCATTTCAATAGTTTCACTCGTAACAACATCGATATAATCTGCATCAATACGCCATCCGATAGTATCGCTATTACCCGTGTGCTTTAATCCACCACCGACTTCGTCATAGAACTGGCTTAATGAGATATACATATCAGTACGCATATCTTTATTCAGTTTGTTGGCTGCCGCATCAAGCTTATTCTTTGTGCTCAGGAATCTCTGGTTCGACATAGCGTCAATAAACCAAATATCTCCATCACCGGCAACTACTACACTCGGAGTGTTTTTTGTTTCTTCATGTACTTTCTTTACTTTGTCCTCAGCAAGTTTCTTCTTGATCTCAGTTACTTTCTTGTCACCGACAACTTCTTCTACTTTGTCCTTGTACTCCGTATAAGCTGTTTCAGTTAACTTGTATGCAGAATACAAAGCAGCATGTCTACGTGTATGTACTGAATTTGCTCCGATAAGACAAGCTACAGATGCTCCTCCTAACGCAACTGCAGGGATGTACTGTTTCCATGCAGCTTTGACAATCTCCGGTGTTGATAATCTTAATGACGTAGCTTGTATATCTTTGTCAGGATGCTGTTCATTATATACATGTGCCTTCTCTTTTTCTGCCCCTTCAATCAACTGCAGAGCTTTAGGAGTTGCCTTTACCGCAAGTACCGTAGTAGTGATCATTCCAGCGATACCAAGTCCTGTAAGAATCTCTGGACCGTGTTTTTTCGCTTTCAATTTAACCATTTTGAAAAGTCTAGTTACATCTTTTTTGTTCATGATAATTTCCTCCATATGAACGTAATAAATTTGTGCAAAAGAAAAGAGACCTAAGTATTTCTACCCAGATCTCTATCTCTTACTCGTCATCGTTCGATTGTTTCTCTTCTAAAATCTCTGCCGCTCTCTGCGCTATCTCCTCCGTCTCGTCTTTGGATGACAGAACTCCTACAACGAAGCTCCCCATACCAAAGAATGCCGACGCAATTGTCAGTGCAGTCTTTCTGTTAAGTTTGATTTTCATAGTTTCAATCTCCTTTCATTTTGTCATAACAGGATATGTTTCAATCGCGTGTTATGAGATATTATGTAATTATGCAGCATCTCACCGTCACCCACGTACTGCAAAAGAAAATAATAAGACTATGTTATTTACACCTTCCGCTAACACCTAACGGCCCCTATTTACTCCTCCGTTTATACCTTATTAAACATATTAATCTATTTAATAAGACCCGTCGTTTCTCTAAATCTGTCTGAGATAGACAGCACCAGCTATACGTTTGGTAACCTTATTATTTTCTCATAATAGGCTGTGTATTTTTCGCGAAAAGCAAAAGAACCTGAATCTTTCGACCAAGTTCTCTGCCTTAAAAACTACTTATTCTGTAATTTTGCAATTTTATGATTTTTCGCAAATAAGCCTGCCAGCATAATCGGACCCATAAGTACGAAGCCGTCGATAGCTCCACTACACAAAGCTGCTGTTACTGCTTTAACTTTGTCTCGCTTTCTATCTGATACCCAGTTTTCGTTCCAAATGTCTTCCAGTTTTTCCTGCATTTTTGTTGCTAAATTCATACCATTACCTCCATTTTGAATTTTTGTTTTCTGTTCATAACGGAGCATGTTTTCTTCGCGAATTATTCATAATCGTCTGATAATGCTTCGAGTGTAGGTTTATAAACAGCTTCTATCACATAGCAGTCCATCGTCAACCACGTACTGCAAAAGAAAAAGAGAGTCCGTATAGCTTACTATTAAACTATCAGTCCTATTTCATACCTCCCACAGAGATAGGTTCTATACACCCATAGCTCATCGTCATTTAATAGTTCTTTCTCTCATAATAGTGTGTGTATTTTTCGCGAAAAAGAATAGAGAAACATCGTAGGACTCGAACCTACATTCCCAAAATTACTTCTGGTACTTTCCCATTAAGCTATCTGTTTCTCATAATAGGCTTTGCATTTTTCGCGAATCATTCATATTCTTCTGATAACGCTTCAACGGTAGGTTCGTAAACTGTTTCCACCACGTAGCATTCCAGTCCGTCGTCAAGTGTTATTTTTCGGTGATTGAAATCGATCCAATACTCTTCAATTGTACAGATGTTCCAACCAACTTTCTCACCGTAATCTGTCGGGTCCAGACCTAAGTATTCATAAAATGTATTGAGATCTATACAACCACCTTCCGTAACAAATATACGATTCAGATGATACTCAGCTTGTAATACCTGTTCTAATGGTACATTGAAATATCGGTGACCGTAAGCGTCATAAAACAATCGCGGTTCACTGTAGTCATCTTCTAAATACTGAGCATAGCAGCCCCATCCACTTTGAACATACGGATATACGTCATGTGCTTCCTCTACAGCAATAGCTTCTACAATCTTGTTATGAGTTTCTGGCCCGTACAGCTCCACTACCTTCTGACGGTACTTCTTGTAATTCTGATCCAATAACATGTACGCAGAGGTCAAAGAGGCCTGTTGTTTTTGCGATATGATCGTAGCGCCCATAAAGCATGTTAATGTTGCTGCCCCAGTAATAATTGTTGGAATGTACACCAGTGTTGTCGTCTTTACTTTTTCCCATTTTGAAAGTTCCTCTCCTTTCTCTTTTTCAGCTTCTTCGATCAGTTTCAAAGCTTTAGGTGTCGCTTTTATTGCCGTTATTGTTGTTGCTACTAACCCTATTCCGCCTAAACAGGTAAGAATAATAGAAGCAGACCCTTTGTCGAACTTGTGTTTTCTCATACTTGTCTCCTTTCTTGAAAAACAAAAAGAGAAGTCCTAAGACTCCTCATCGCTCAATATTGTATCCATTATTGCATCTATTTTTGTATCCACTGTTTTGAATAAATGTCTGTAGAATAGATACAATGGAATCGTAAGCACACCTATAAATACAAGATAGCCTTTCCAGTGCTTCTTAACCCATTTAATGCTGTACTTCTGTACGTCCCACATGCTACTCCAAAATTCTTTAAATCCTTTCATTGTAAATACCTCCCTAGATTTTATTTTCATAACAGCATGTGTATTTTTCGCGAAAAAAAAAAGAGAACAGCATTTACGCCGCTCTCATTATGTCAGTTATAAAGAATTCGTCATTGAATTATAAACCACTTCCTCTATGTATTCGAAACTGACTGTACGACCTTCATAAGTTACCGTCTCGTCATCAACGATTGCTTTGCCCGCATCAAAGTCATCACCAAAGATTTCTTTGAATACATCCGTATACAATTCGTCAATATTCGAAGACAGCTCTTCTGTAAAATCATTACTCTCGTCAATCGTCTGTTCATAGATAGAAGATGTCTGCTCTTCATTCTTAATTTCTTCTTTTCCACAACCAACACATGATAACATCATAAATGCTGCTCCTAAAATTACTAATACTTTTTTCATAATAATCTCTCCTTTTGTATTAATCTTTTCATAACAGCATGTGTATTTTTCGCGTCATTCTATTAATCTATTGACTTTGTAAAGTACATCTTTGTCCAGCTCGCCACTCGCATTAATATGAAAACGAATCTTTCCATCTGCCATGGTAGCTTCCAATTCGTTAATATCGATCAATGGTCTATAACCTATTTGCTTATATACCGCATTGGCTATAATTTTGGATACAATTGTTTTCAATATTTTGCTGCCTATATTTATTTTCATCTCATCCATGCTTTTTCACCTTTCATGATAAAAAGAAAAGAGCCTAAGTCATTTCTGACCTAAGCTCGTCTCGTCTACTTTCTTTTTCTAAGAATTCTTTTGATAAACCATAATATTAATACTATACATACGATAACATCACCAAATATGATAACACCAATTGCTCCTGTGACACTTATCACAGCAATCGATACCCCTATCAATAATGCCAACATAAGTACTAAAATCAATAATAATATCATTTCTCATATCCTCCTTTTCTATTTAGTATCTCATAATAGGCTGTGTAATTATCGCGATTCAGATTCCTCTTCTGTCAAACGATGTTTCCCATCGTTGTCTCGGTAATGGTTTCATTTTCATAGCCCACATAAGTTGTCGTATAGAAATTGTTGGATACAATCCATCAGTTTTCTCGCCTGCTCTTTCGTCAAATACTGCTTTGAATTTTGGATGCAAATATATGTCATCTATGAGGTATATGTCAATAGGTCCCCACCAAGTATGTTTTGTAATGGCGTTATACCGTTGTTGTATTACTGCTAATCCTTTATTACCGATTATATATAGCGTACATTTATCGTATACGGGGTGATTACATTCATACGTGCGTCCGTAATACCCAGTGTAAAGTCTTGGTTTCTCGTAAAAATATCTCATGTCGTCTCACCTTGATAAATTGGATACATTTTTGAAAAGAAGAGTCCAAGTATTTCTACTCAGACACTCCATTTTGATTCCTATTACTTTCTTCTAGGTAAGACGTTTTTAATAATGTCTTTAGACGTAATAGCTGAGAATAATCCATCATCAACTTTCTCAAAGGTCAATGCTACCAATGTTGCCCATACCGGAACTGCGATTCCGCCAACGATGACTGATACACCATTTAAAATGTTCTTGATTCGCGCATCTTTTTTCTCAAACTCAAGCTGTTTCTCCTTAATAACACGTTCTGCTTCTCTAGTATCGTATTTATCCTGAAGTTCCGCATCGAGTTGATCCATTTGATTATACTTATCAAGTAATTTAACCAATGTATCAGTTGCTTTTTTGTGTTCCTCGCTTCCGATTTCCAATCTGTCAACCTCTTCAATTGTTTTCTGGATACTCTCCTCTAACATCATTTTAGTTTTCATCATTTTACTCCTTTCATAAATCAAGTTTATAGTTTTCATAACAGGCTACGTTATTCTCGCGTTAATGTAATTTGGTCTTTATGTTTGAGATCCTGGTCAGACACAAGACGCATATTTACCGTATAAAGTCCTGGTTCGTCTGGTACAGGTTCGAGCTTAAAGTATCCATAGCCAGTTCTCACACGATAATGTAACATAGTAACCAATGTACCAATTACAATACCGGCAGTTAAAGCAATGATATAATCGAGCACAATAACACCCCCTTCCTATTAGAATTGTTTTACCAAAAATCTCATCCGGGAATTTTTCACACTGAAACACTAACATTAATTCCAGTAACCCGAGTACTGAATGGATCTGGTTTCTAATCTAGGTTAAAAAGAAAAGAGCCTAAGTCGTTCTTGACCTAAGCTCTTTAGAATTACTGATTCTGTTTTTCGTCCATTTCTTTTGCTGTTTTAACTTGTGAAAGTATCATACCTGCTGCTACACTCAAACCACCCAGGATTGCTCCTCTAATAAGACCTTGTCTATACAAGTCTGCTCCCATAGCAATTAAAGCGTCTGAATGTTCTACTGCAAGTGCTCCAATTTCTTTCTTCTGTTTTTCGCTTATCAATGGTTTTAACATAAATCATTACCTCCTTATTCTTTTCATAAAAGGACATGATTTTTACGCGAAAAAAATAAGAGCCTACATCATTTTTGACATAAGCTCCTGACAATATTATTTCAACACTTTCATTTCCGCTAAAATATCTGAAAGTCGTTCTCCGTTCTTTTTACGCTTATCTATTTCAAGCCATTCCTTATTTGAAAGTTCTCTACGCAATCTCCAGTAATGTCCAAGACTACGGTCATAACAATACAAATCTTTCAGATCTTCCTGCTTACGTAAATTAGATCGTTTGCCTACAACTTTTACAATAGTCGTAACGCCTCCGATAACAATTGGCGTAAGTGTGATTACCGCTTCTTTGTTTCTGTTAAACCACTCTTTTCCATTTTGAATTTTCGTGTTGATCTTTTCTTTGATTTCTCTCTTCCTAGACTCACGTTTAAATTCTCTCATATCTACTACTTCCATAATATTACTCCTTTCACTATTGTGTTAATATATGTCATAACAGAGTATGATTTAAATGCGAAAAAGAAAAGAGCCTTAGATTTTCTCTAAAGCCCTAATCGTTAATTACTTAGTTACTGTGTGTTTCTGTTTTCTGAACCAACCATTACCGGTTTTTGTGTATGTATGTTTCTCATTTTTATGATTGATTTCAATTTTATAGTTTTTTCCGTCCATCATGTTGTAAACCTGCTCTTCCAAATCGTCATATGATTTCTCAGTGTTAGTGTTCTTTTTATTAAGTTCACTAATCTGTGTTTCATATCCTGATTTAAGATTCGCAATGTCTGTTTCATGCTGTTTGGATATTGCTGTAAAACCTACAAATCCTACACAAATCATAATCATCATACCTACTACCATTCCAATAATTGTTTTCTTCATATCCCATTACCTCCATAATAATATGTAATTCTTTGCATAAAAGGATATGTAATTATCGCGAAAAGAAAAGAGCCCTTATTTGGACTCTAATCTTCTATAATATTTATTGTTATTCCGTTTGTACTTTATGTATACCATTCTACATAATAATAACAATACTATTACTCCGATTACTATTTTTACTCCACTTCCCATCATTCCCAGAAAGTATTTAGCATAGTTTTCAACTCTATGATAATCTTCCAGCGATGCTGGTGTTACTCCAGTAATCATCGTCACAATAATCGCTACTACCTTGTTGTAAATTGTTGTTAACATAAATGTTCCTCCTTTATAAAAACAAGTTATTATTTTCATAAAAGAGTATGTATTTTTCGCGTATCAGGAGCTGTTTAATTTGTATCAGCAGTTGTCGAATCTTTTATAAACTTAACTTCAACGTCGCAACCTTTTACAGAATCATCAAGTAAAGTATGGATTAACTCTTCTGCATTTTCGTCAGCTCTAGTTAATAGCATTGATATATCTATAGAAGGGTTTGATTCTATATCTTCTTTAGCCTGCGCAATAGCCTCTGCTACGTCTTCGTGCTTACTCCAGTTAAACAATGCTTTGGTTTCGTCATAAAATTTAATAGAATCTGGATCTAAATTTGGTTTATCAAGTACTTTAGCATGTGGGATTTTTACTATAATTGTATTGCCTCGTTGTTTTACATCAACCTCTTCCATATTTACACCAGCTCTAAGAGTCGCATTATATTCCATTATAAACCCGCGTTTGTTTATAAAAGGAATAGATCCTTTATCTACAGGAACTCTTGCGGAATATGTTATTTTTTGTGTTGTAAGTTCACTGACGTCTTCCAATTTCGCACTAATATAATCGGTCGATATTTCTTCTTTATTTAAATAGTTATTCAATCGCCAGCCACAGATTCCACCAATTAATAAACTTATAACAACAATGATAGTATATTTTATTATTCTTTTTACATATACCGGCATTTCGGTTACACGTTCTGCTATATCACTGTCATCATTATTTACGCGCATCTTTTTCATATGTTCTTATCCCCTTTTCTCTTCACATGTATGTAGTAATTATATAGTAGTTAGTGTCATATGTAAATATTATAAAAAGAAAAAGAGACCCTTTATTTAGAGCCTCTAATTCCGTAACGGATTGTTCTGTATATGCTACGGAAAAACCATACAAAGAATCCTATAAGCAACGTTATTAATAGCCACTTAAAAGCTTCTTTTATTACTTTCCAAACCATCTTACAGTACCTCCTTTCCTTAATAGGAGGAGTATTTTTCGCGTTACTGTATTTCGTTAATCTTCACCAGCACCCTAGACTGTACTTCTAACAGATATGCATTCTCAGCGGTAGTTAAATCTTTATCGCTCAGGTCATCTATCTTCTGTGTATAATCTGCATACTTAGTCATCATTTTACTATAGTCCGCTAACATAGAAGCTGTATCATCTGAATCGTTATACTTCTTCATAAATTCAACGTATTCATTCATAAACGACTCGTAGCTATCAATGGTTTCTTTTATATCAGCACGTATTTCGTTATCGTCTACGTTTTCGTCACTTGTGTTTTTCGTTTCTGTTTCCTCATTATTAGATGTATCGGATGAATCAGTACTCTTATCGATTGATTTCTTAACATTATTAAGTGTATCTCCAAGTTTTTTCGCAGCTTTGTTTATGTCATCAGTGCTCATTTCTGCATCATCGTTAGACGTATCTGACGATTTGCTAAGAGCTACATTCATGACATAATTGTCATCTATCGATAAGCTTAAAGAATTTCCATTTTGATCTTCCGCCATATAACTATCATCGCTCTTATAATAGTCAACGTCAAAGCCATTATCGATACATCCTTTTACATAAGCATCATAATCTTCCGTAGATGTATTTGCTAT
Source organism: uncultured Mediterraneibacter sp. (assembly GCF_934309415.1). Classification (GTDB taxonomy): domain Bacteria; phylum Bacillota; class Clostridia; order Lachnospirales; family Lachnospiraceae; genus Mediterraneibacter. The sequence continues at coordinate 5,740 of NZ_CAKRDI010000001.1, read as the reverse complement.
ATCGATAATGAAACCATCCTCTTCTTCTACTATTATACTACCGATATTTGACTTAGGAACTGGTACCAATTTTGCAAGATCTGATGTCGGCCATTCGATTTCTTTGTAATCGTTTATATTTTTCGTCAGGTTTGTTTCCTCTTTAGATTCATTTTGGTTGCCGCCACAACCAGTAAATGTTGCTGTCATCATTGACACTGCTAACATAACCATTACTATTTTCTTTTTCATAACTATTCCTCCTTCGCCTATACCGTGAGTATACCATATCTATACAAAAATAAAAAGAAGAGACTTAATGTCTCCTCAGTAAGATAATAATTGCGTATATACCAATTGGCCATAAAAATATATTTGTTATTGTATACATTAATGCCTTTAGCAAAGTTGGTGGTTGTTTTGTCATTACGATATCAATCCACAACATAATAAATTGATAAATACACCCAATTAATAAATACAAATATAATAGTTTCATAGTCTTGTACCTCCTTAGTTTTTATCTCATAAAAGGAGACGTTATTTTCGCGGATATTAAAGTTTTATAAACAGCAGTTTCTATCAGATAACTATGGTATAATGTTAAAACAATGTGAAAGAGGTAACGGTATGAAAGAAAATGAAATTGCAATATTTATTGACACCATGGAAGACTATAACGATCCGTGGACTGAAGAAGAGGTGAAGGGTTCCGACTACATGAACATGTCACTAGACGCTGCGATTGCAGATCGTAAATCTTGTGTATTTATGAGAGACGACATTTATGCAAATATAGCTATCAAGTAAAAACTAAAAGGGACAGTTGTCATAAGGCAGTTGTCCCTAAAGATTTCAGATGTTACTCTGGGTCGTTACAACGGAGTCGAATAATCGATCTGGTAAAATGAGCTTCATCATGAAACATTACTACTAATTTACCAAGCTGATCTGTCGTTAGACCTAACGTTTTAAGTTTTTCTAAGTTAAGTCTTTCATACTCATTTAATCCGGCTTCAAGTTGCTCTTTAGTAGAATGTTTAATGTGTTCATAATACTGATCATAAGCTTCTCCTAACTCCTGTATTGATGTTTGTAATTTTTTGTCCATTGTGAACATCCCCTTTCTTTTATTTCATAACAGACCAAGTAATTTACGCGAAGGAGGTAACCGTTATGTTTATTGATGTAGATGACGAAGAAGAAATTATCGACGCTTACTTAAATGGAACACCAGCTTGTGAATGTGGCGAACTTATGCAACCAGTTGGCGATACAGATACTGTAAAATGTCCATTATGTGGCGGAACATGGAATTTACTTGAATACGCTACTATAGGACCGTTCTCTGAAGTACTGTCTTTTCTAGTTGAGGACCTACAACCAAACGGATGCGCTGGCTGTGAATGTAGTGCTTATCCAAAATGTAAAACTTCATGTCCTATCTACGATGACTAATCTCGTATCTTATTAAGCAACCAGAAGAAGTGCCTATACGTTTCATAGTAAACATCTTTACAACAAGGGATATTGTAATTCACTCGTAAAATGTCATACGATATTCCTTGTGTAACGCCGATAACTACGTACTCAGCTATCTCTGGATCAGCTTCTTCAGCCGCTTGATTTACCATGTTCATTCGTTCCAAATAATAGCTTCGCGCTAGTGCTATACGTTCCGTAGGGTTTGTAACGCTGTGTCTGGTATTACCTGTTAAACTAAACGATCGACTGTATAAGCCTCCTAATGAATTGTACGCTTCTTTCCATATTGGATACTGCAGACAAAAATGTTTAAGTTCATAGTATCTGTGTTTTTCAATCCAATATGGGTTGTTTTTAGATAACTCTGCTCTAATAGTAGTTCCCATTTTGAATTCTCATCTCCTTTCACTAGAGATGATATCGTATGCATTATAATTTGTTAAAACAAGTCAGGTTGAAAATGAAGTCTTTGCCAGCGGTTCATTGTAGCCTCGCATGGGTAATCTTCGAAGCCTAGTGTCTCTGGCGTAATCCAACCGTTTGAAACACCGACAATAATATTTCTATCATAATACAAGTGCGGAATAGCTCGCTTTGGTAATTCACGATGTACTGTATGGCACTTAACACATCTGAGTCGTCTGATTGTGATTGTTTCTTTCTTCCCCTCTTTTCCTCTAATAATTCTATGTACGTGACCATACGGTCTTAATTCCCCTGCACATATTGGACAATGTTTCTCGCCTTCGTATACCATGAGTGATCTCCTGTTCAATATTTGTAGGAGTCTATGGTATCTGAGGTTACCGGTATAAATCAACTGGTAAGTTATGGTAACTGATTTAGGATAAAATAAAAGAGCGTTGAATTATCGCTTTCAACACTCATTCCAAGGGGGTCTTCTAAAAAGTATAAATTCGGTATAAAATTGATGTTACTATTTTTAAAAGTACTGTATTTTCAACGTTTTATAGTAATATTCAGACGTTGCCGTGGCAGATGAATAATACTTTTATCATTGTTAAAACTCCTTGTATTTTCGGCATTTCTTAAAGTTTGCATACCTCTTAACTCGGCATATTATATGCATAAAATGGCATATTATTTCAAGCAAAAGGTATAAAGTAAGGTATAAAATATTGCATTTTATACCTTGAATTTTTCTCGAAAATACGGACTTTTTACATAACTTTTAATCTTGCGATTTCAGCTTTGGCATCATCAAAATTGACATGAGTATAAACATTCAATGTTACGCTAATATCTGAATGCCCCATAAGATATTGAAGCGTCTTTGGATTCATTCCCGATTTAGCCATATTTGAGCAATAAGTATGTCTGCAAACATGTGGTGTCACTTTGGGCATCTGCACTTTATAAATACTGTTGTATTTATCAACAATATGTTTAAAGTAATGCTCCCAGTGAAGCGCATAGGTTATACTTCCATCTTTATCGAAATAGAGGAATCCTGTATAACCATCAACCATAGGCTCAACTTTAGGCGGCTTTCTGTTTGCAATTATTTTTTTGAAACACTCCTCAACATCCGCTGTCATAGGTAAAACTCTTGTACCACTTTCAGTCTTAGTTTCTTCAATGTAGTAGCCTATCTTCGACTTCTTTTGAAGCTGATGGTCGATATTGATTTTATGTTCTTTAAAATCAATATCGCTTACTGTAAGACCACAGAACTCAGATATTCTCATTCCTGTCTTAAACAGAATATAAATACCTTCGTAGTATCTGCTAAAATGTGCATCTTCTTTAACAAATTTGAGAAATTTACGTTCTTCTTCCCTAGAGATTGCTTCTCGCCTTACACTATCATTTACAACTACATCAACAAGCTGAAATGAAAATGGATTTTTGCGAATTAAGTCATCATCCACCGCAAGCTGAAAGGCAGGTCTCAAAACTCCTCTTATTGAATGAATTGAACTGTAACTTCGTCCATCTTTCTTTTGAAGTTTTATCAACCACGTTTTTGCATCTGATATTCTAACAGTATCAATTCTTTTTTTGCCAAAAGAATCTTTTTTCAATACATTAACAACCGTATTATATCCAGCTTGTGTTGTTGGTCTTACTCCTGTCTTAGTTTCAATATACTTTTCTACAAGCTCTAATACTGTAAGATTGCCACCGTTTGTAACAATATGGTCAAATAAGTCTGCTTGTATCTGCTTCTCCAGTTCTCTTAAAGATAACGTTCTTTTCTTGCCTGAAGGTGTTGTATCGTTGTGGTCAAGCCTCCAACTGTAAACAGCTTTTTCATTACTATTTTCATCAACATACTTAAATCTGTAGCGTCCATCTGACATCTGTATCTCGCCATTATGTAAAATACGTCCTTTTTTATCTCTCCTTTTCTCACTCATAATTCGGTCTCCTTTCATCAAAAAAGAAGACTATCTTGGATAAATACATTTTACCATCAGATAGTCTTCTTTGCCATAGAAAAGTGTTAATTACACCGTGTTTACTTTATCAAGAAATTTTTCAAATAAATTTCTTTTTATCCTGTAGTGTGAACCAATTTCAAGAAGAAAATCTGCATTGGGATTACTTCGAATTATTTCATACAACCTTTTTATTCCAATACCGTAGTATAACGCCGCCTCTTCAACATTAAGCGTATACTTCTCCCAAATTGGAATTTCCTTTTTCATTTCTGACACTCCTTTCAATCAAAAGGTAAATCTTCTCCTGTATATTCAATAAAGCCATCGTTTCTATCCAGATACTCCTTAACAGAATTGTACTCTGTCTGCTTTCCTGTTTTATCATAAATAATCACTTTATGGATTCTTCGCAGGAACGCATTCCATGATTCTTCATCCTCTCTCTGAATCTCAGGATATTGTTTTTCCAAATCCCAGTTTGAAACAATATAGACCTTATTGTAGCAGGCAAATTTGTCTGCATAGCGGCTTGGCAATTCTATCGGATATATATCACAGTACAGAAGCATTTCCTTTAATTTGAGGGATGAACGGAATTCATCAAAGCATATTACAGGCTGACACGTATATCCATCAAATGGATGCAAATAGTCCGTAACCCTGTAAACATTTGAATAACCGTTCAATATTTACTTAAATTGATCGATACGGCCCGATTGGATTGCCGCAAGATTACGAGCAATTTTTTCTTCCGGCCAATCCCACCACCGCTCTGTCAGCAACGCCGAAATAGTTGCATCAGAAAAGCGTTTTCGGATAGGTTTAGCCGGAACACCTCCTACAATGGTATAGGGCGGGACATCTTTTGTTACAACAGCTCTGGTGCCAATAATGGCACCATCCCCTATGGTAACTCCAGCGAAGATCACGGCCTCGTATCCAATCCAGACATCACTTCCAATAACAATATCGCCTTTGTTGTCCCATGCCTCGGTTATGTGGCTAACATCCAGCCCCCATTCCTCAAAGAAAATAGGGAATGGGTAGGTCGCAAGCGAAGTCATGCTGTGGTTGGCGCTGTTGAACAAAAAACGAGCGCCACAGGCAATAGAACAAAATTTGCCGATAACCAGCTTATCATGGTTAATGGGATAATGATAAAGAACATTATTCTTTTGAAAATCAACAGGATCGTTTACAAAGTCGTTATACATGGTGTAGTCGCCCACGATGATGCTGGGATCAGTAACGACATTTTTCAAATATACAGTTTCCCGATCTTTTGACCTGGGATAAATTTTTTGTTTGTCCATCATAATTCGTTATCCTCCTTAGAAATCAAGTCAGCCATGCGGATGACAGATAGTTTTGATTTTTTGACATTCACTAAAGTTTCCTGTTTACATTTCGGGCAATACAGTGGAAAATTGATAAGCTCTGTATCTGTCCTCACTCTAAGACGAGTTTTATTCCCACATATAGGACAGAGGAGCCATATTGCTTTATTTTTCAAGTAGTATCATCCTTTCAAAAAAAGAGGGCAACACAAATAAATTTGTGTGCCCCCTGCTGGGAAATTTAACAATAAAGACAGCAAAAGGCCACAAACAAAACATTGTTTGTGGCCTACATAGACTTATAGCCTAAGTCAATTCGTAAAAAGGGTACAAAAACCAAAGGTAGCCTATATCTACCTTGGCCTTCCCGTTTTACAAATTGACTTTCCGAAAAGGCTCCGCACAATGTTTTGCTTCATAAAATTGTGTGGAGCCGAAACCACCGCAGCGCTTCACGAATAACATCGTGCTCACCCCTTCCATAACTTGATAATTTCATTTTAAGCGTTTTTCATACAGTTGTCAAGTTTGCAA